>CAJUMF010000004.1 GCA_910586965.1 uncultured Dorea sp.
TGATAGTATAGGTTGTTCAACTTTTCCTGTCCACATTTATATACTAACACCAGAGGTTCGAGTATCTGATTGCGGATGTCTACCATCCGGCGACGGAGATTCCGGAAGGGTTTGCGGTGCGGACGATTCCGGCGTTTACATGGGCGGTATTTCCGTGCAGGGGTAAGCTGGCGGAATCTCTGCGGGATGTGAATGTGAAGATATTTTCCGAGTGGATGCCCGCCCTTAAGGATTATGAGTTCGCGGCGGGATACTGCGTGGAGATGTACGATGTGCCGGACAAATACCCGAAGGGCGTGGAGGATGAGAATTACTATGCGGAAATCTGGATTCCGGTGAAGAAGAAGTAGGGAAGGGGCAAAAATTTAGAGCCGGGAATCTTTTGGGGTTCCCGGTTCTATGGCAGTGTTTTATGCGTTTTTCTCTGCTTTCAGTTGGTTTATTTCCTCGAGGGAAAGTCCTGAAATATTCGCAATTTCCTCAAGCAAATATTTCCCCGCCTCCAACATTCGGAGAACTGTCATCTTTTTTTCTTCCTGTATTCCCTCTTTCAGGGATTCATTTCTCATCTCTTCCAAGATACGGCACATCTCACTCACTCCCTTCGGATTTTCTTTCAGATACTTTGTCCGGTCTGCCATCAGTTTAAAGTTCATATCGGATGCCTGTGTACAGTTAAAATCATGCATAAGCTTTCCAAGATTAGATTCGCTCCGGTATTCCCCATTCACATACAGGATATGTTCCCCATCTTCAAAAGATTTACCCGTGGCAAGGTTGATTCTCTCAATCGGATAGACGGATTCGCCTTTGCCGTAGAAATCTTTCTCGATAATAAAGATTGTATAAGTGTCCGGTAATTCTTTGAAATCTTGCCCGGAATGGAGGTTCTCTACATCCATCACGCTGGAATGGTATCTTGCTCTGTGCGGGTCTGCGCCTTTGTCCTGTCTTTGAATTTCCAGATCATAACGTTTTCCGGTTGAATCTGTTCCGTATGCGTCCAGGCAGACAGAGCGCGCTCCGACCAGTCTTTTCATATCTTTCTGTGTTTCACAGTCGGTGATAACCAAATCCTGCTTACCCGTGATGATGCGTAACACAAATTCCGCCAGCGGAATGTTATCTTTGAACAGGCAGCGCATGAAATCGTCGTCGATAGGCCGCAGGTCACGCAGGCGCTGTAAATCTTTCTGGTGCTGTTTGACTGCTGTCAATATAGCCACCTGCCTTTCGTTTTCGTAACCCTATACTACCATAAACTTTCTGATTTTACAAGCCGGGAGCTGATGTATTTCCGGCTCCCGATATCCCCTGCCAGTCAATGAAGATGCGTTTTCTTCTCCCTGTTTTTGTGCAAAACACACAAAAACGGGGCGCATTTTTGGAGATGAAAAAAACAATTCCCGCCAAATGTCGTGTTTATTTTTTGAGCCTTTCGATATAATCTTTACAGATTTGAAGTTACATAGTGCAACAGCTCCTGGTACTGAGAAGGAGAGATGCAGACCTTCCTTTTCATCGTACTGATAAGCCCGTCCTGTTTCAGGGCGCGGATATGCCTTTCCATAGTGCGGGTGTTGATTCCGAGAAAGTTGCCATACAGGGGATATTGTGCTATATTGTCAACAGGGAAAGACCATTAAGCCAGGCGGCTTTACCCCTCCAGTCCAGTTTGGAGGGTTTTAAGTAGCCCTCCGGATATCATGCCCTTTGGGTACGAAAGAAGGGTGGGTGATAAAATGTATGTTACATATGCTGACCTTTTTCAGTTTTGTATCTTCGTTTGCGCCCTTATCGGATTATGTTATACAATCTTTAGGGAAAAAAATAACAGCCGCCACTACTGCCAATAGTGACGGCCAGCTCTTTTCAAAGGGTTCAAAAACGTCATCAGAGGGGTAGAGCCGCTTGTATGGCTTTCCCTCTGTTTATAATATAGCATATCTGCAAAGACGATTCAAGAATCTTTTTATATTTTGTTTTCAGCAACAGAGTATGGCATATAAAACATGGATATAGAAATTGCGCCGTCTGCTTAAAGGTATTTTAAAGATTTTCCTGCTAAAATCTCTTTTATCACACAGAGAAATGTGAAAAAACGTAAGAGGAGAGTGATAAGAGA
The DNA here is from genome assembly GCA_910586965.1 of uncultured Dorea sp. Taxonomy (GTDB): domain Bacteria; phylum Bacillota; class Clostridia; order Lachnospirales; family Lachnospiraceae; genus MD308. The sequence continues at coordinate 2,126 of CAJUMF010000004.1, forward strand.
TGAAAAAATGGATGACGTTTGCAGGTTTATTATGCCTTGTATGCCTCCTGACATGCGGGTGCGGGGATGAAAAAGGCGGCGGGGCAGAAACTCCCGGGCAGACGGAGAATCCCGGGGAGCCGGACACAGCCGGGGGAACTGAGGAACCGGACACAGCCGGGGGAACTGGGGAGCCGGACACAGCCGGAAAGTCTAAGGAACCGGACACAGCCGGGGGAACTGAGGAACCGGACACAGCCGGAAAGCCGGAGGAGCAGGGCACAGCCGGGCAGGAAGACGGAGGAGAGGCGCCGGAGGGAGAGCCGGTCTTAGAAGGGAGTGTTAAGGAGCTTAAGGAGAACGGTTTTGTGGTGACAGAGAATAAATCATGGAAGGAGGGGGACGGGGAAGTCTCGGTAGGGCCCGGCTCGGGGGATGATTCGGAGTTTGATAAGTTTTCTGTTGTCTTTGATGAGGATACGGTATTTTCTCTTCGGACGATTTATGACGGAGGGGAGAGATACGAGGATGAGAAAGCAGGGGCAGAAGACTTGTCCGAGGGTCTGAGCGTAAATGTGTGGGGTGAGAAAGCGGGAGGCACGGTGAAAGCAAAGGAGGTTCAGATTTTAAAAGTAGTATTTTGACAGATTGGGAAAAAGTGGTTGACAGAAATGTGATTTTCGAGATAATTATAATAGGAAGTTAATATTTTCCAGAGTTTCCCATGGAAATATGAAAGTATTGATAAAAGGAATGGTAATAATTATGGAGAAAATCTTAATCGTTGACGACAGCCTTTTGCAGGCAACCCGGTTAAAAGATATTTTGGAGGACGAGTATGATATCACCATCGCGCAGACGGCGGAGGACGGTCTTTACCATGCAAGCACCGAAAAATATTCCCTGATCTTGCTGGATGTGGTCATGCCGGGGATGGATGGCTTTACGCTGCTGAAAAAACTACAGGAGGAGATTATCACTAAGAGCATCCCGGTCATCCTGATTACCAGTCTTTCCGATGTGCAGAATGAGTACCAGGGCCTTGTATTAGGGGCGGTCGACTACATAGCAAAGCCGTTTAACTCACTGATTGTAAAGGCAAGGGTCAATACGCATATAAAGCTTTACAATTACCGGAAACAGGTGGAGCATCAGTCCAGGACTGACCAGCTTACCGGCATTGCGAACCGGCGGCAGTACGAGTATTACAGCAGTGTGAGGTGGAGCGAGGCTGTGCGTCTTAAGATGCCGTTTTCCATCTGCATGTTTGATATCGACCATTTTAAAGCATACAATGACACGTTCGGGCATCCCGCCGGGGATAAGGTTATCGCGGCGATTGCCGGAACGGTGTCCGATTCGCTGCAGCGTAGCACGGATTTTGTGGCACGCTACGGGGGAGAGGAATTTGTGGCATGTCTTTTGGGGGATACTTCGGTCAAGGCGTTTGAATATATGAAAAAGATAAGGAAACAGATTGAGGGTCTTTGCATCCCCCACGAGCCGTCTGTATCGGAGTGGGTGACGGTCAGCGTCGGAGGCGTGACTGTGGTCCCGAAGGCGAAATACTCGTATGATTTTTATCTGAAAACGGCGGATACGATGCTGTATGACGCGAAAAAGCACGGCAGGAATCAGGTTGTCTGGGCGGATGAGAATCTGAAACAGCTCTGGGAGCAATAAGATAAGGGGCGGATATGACTCATGTGAGCCATATCCGCCCCTCTTTCGGACTATCTATTTCCCGATAGCCGCTTTTTCCTGCATTTTTCTGGCAGATTAGATTGCCCGTGTGTACTCTTTAAGCCACTCTTTTTCTTCTTCGTCAAGGTGCGGGCTTACAAGCTCATATACCTTTGCATGGTATGCGTTGAGCTGTTCTTTGTCTTCTTTCGTCAACATGTCCGGATTCACTGCGTCAAGGTCAATCGGTACATAAGTGATTGGCTCGAAACATAAGAATTGGCCGTACTCCGTCGTTTCCTTTTCGCAGACTAAAAGCTCATTCTCGGTACGGATGCCGTGGGAGCCTTCGATGTAGATGCCCGGTTCGTCGGTGATGACCATGCCCGGCTCGATGACTGCTTTTTCCCTCTCGCGGATGGCGATGCGGAATCCGCTTGGCGCCTCGTGGATGTTCATCAGGTAGCCCACGCCGTGGCCGGTTCCGTGGTTATAGTTGATGCCTCGCTCCCATGCGGGCATCCTCGCCAGGATGTCTAAGTTGTAGCCGCAGGTTCCGTGCATGAATACTGCCCTTGCGAGCCTTAAGTTGCACAGAAGTACGGTGGTGAAATCTGTAATCATCCGGTCGGTAAGCTTTCCGAAGGCAAATGTCCTTGTGATGTCGGTGGAGCCTTCCATGTATCCGCCGCCGGTGTCCGTAAGGAATAGGCCGTCGGTCACGACCGGGATATTTGTCTCCGGAGTAGCGGCATAGTGAACGATTGCAGCGTGTTCGCCGGAGCCGCAGATTGGCTCAAAGCTCTGCCACAGGTATCCTTCCTGCTCTTTCCGAAACTCTTCCAGTTTTTCTGCCGCGCTGATCTCGGTAATCTCGGTCTTCCCTACATTTTTCTTCAGCCAGTGCATGAACTTTGTGACAGCAACGCCGTCTTTTACATGGGCGTTTTTGATGTTCTTTATCTCAGTGTCGTTTTTCATGGCTTTCATAAGGACGGTCGGGTTCACTTTCTCGATGACCTTCGCCCCTTCGGGAAGATTGTTGTAGAGCGCGTAGTTGAGCCGTGACGGGTCTACTAAGATGGCGCTGTCTGCGCTAAGCTCCTTTACGTCCTCGTAGATGGCATTGTACGGACGGAGGGAAATGTTGTCTTTGGCGAGATTTTCCTTCATCTCGTCGGTCAGCTTGCGCTCGTCGATGTAAAGTTTCATGTCCTCTTTTGTGATGACTGCGTAGGAGAGGAGGAGCGGGAAGAATTCGATATCGTTTCCCCGAAGGTTGGTTGTCCAGCATACGTCGTCCAGAGCGGCGATGATGTGGATGTCTGCGCCTTCCTCAGCCATAGATTTGCGGATTCTCTTAAGTTTGCTCTCAGTGCTCTCGCCGGTGTATTCAATGTCCAGCGCAAATGCCGGTTCCTCGGAGAGCGCCGGCCTGTCCTCCCAGATCTTGTCAATCAGGTCTGTGGAGTAGTCAATCTTTGCGTTCTTCTTCGCCGCGGCTGCCTCTAATGCCTGTCCTTCGCCCATGGCTACGACGCGCCCGTCAAAGCCCAGGGTTCCGCCTTCCGGAAGAACGTCTGCGATAAAGTCCTCAACGGTCGGAACGTCAGGCTCGCCCATCTTAAAGAGCTTAACGCCGCTGCCGGACAGCTGCTGCTCCGCCTGGATGAAATACCTTCCGTCTGTCCAGAGCCCGGCTGCGTCTTTCGTGATGACTGCGGTTCCCGCAGAGCCGGTGAATCCGGTGATAAATGCCCTTGCCTTAAAATGCTCCCCTACATATTCGCTCTGGTGATTGTCGTCGGTCGGCACCATGTAGGCGTCGTATCCCCGCTCCTCCATCAGAGCACGGAGGGCAGAGATTCTTTCTGGTACATTCATGTGTGTAACCTCCCTGTGTTTACTATGTTTACTGTATTTACAAGTTTAACATATTTTGGTGGAAATGTCACCGTCTGGCATACAAAATAGATAAAACAATTGACCCCTTGACTTAAAAAAACAACTGTGCTATAATCCAAAAAGTAAATAAAACAAACCGTTGAGGCGGAGATAACGGCAATGATGCCTTTACAGAGAGCCTGGGATGCTGAGAGCCGGGTGAGAAACAAGTTGTCAAATGGACCGCTGAGGGCGCAGTCAAATGGGGATTTCCCCAGAGTATTCTGCGACGTTGCAGGCAGACGTCATTTGCCGGGGATATGCAGGTATCCTGCTAAGCGCACGGCTCATGCCGTGAATCAAGGTGGCACCGCGGATGTGTTATGTTTTTAAAAAATGTACGATTCGTCCTTGACAGATTGCATGATTCTGTCAAGGGCGTTTTTTCTTGTTTAAAATGCTTTTGGCGGAAGGCAGGTCAAAAGCATTTTATTTTTTAGGAGGCTGGCATATGAAAATTTTACCGCACTTAGATGAGGTCAGGGAGTTTGCAGAAACAGGAAGATATAAAGTGGTTCCTGTTAGCTGCGAGATTTTATCTGATTTTACCACACCGATTGAGACAATGAAGATTCTGAAAAATATTTCTTCGCATTGTTATATGCTTGAGTCAGCGCAGGCGAATGATAAATGGGGGCGGTATACGTTCCTGGGGTTTGACCCTGAGATGGAGATCACCTGTGTCGACGGGGAGATGAAGGCGGGCAGCCTCAAGGTAAAGACAGAACATCCGTCCGATTACCTCCGTCAGATACTTGCTGAGTATAAGAGCCCCCGCCTGGAGTATCTTCCGTCCTTTACGGGAGGGCTTGTAGGTTATTTTTCCTACGATTATCTCGGCTACAGGGAGCCTGCTGTTAGGTGCCGTGTCCGGGACAGCGAGGATTTCAAGGACGTTGACCTGATGCTGTTTGACAAGGTGATTGCCTTTGACAATGTCAGGCAGAAGATTATCCTGATCGTCAATATGTCTCTCTCTGATGTGGAAACCAGTTACAATAAAGCAGTGATGGAATTAAGACAGCTATCGGAACTGCTTAAAAAAGGAGCAAAGAAAGAGGAGCCGGGAGGGAGGCTTACAGGGGAGGTAAAGCCGCTGTTCAGCAAGAAAAAGTTCTGCGCTATGGTTGAAAAGGCAAAGCACCATATCCGCGAGGGCGATATTTTCCAGATCGTGCTTTCCAACCGTTTGTCGGCGCCCTTTGAAGGCAGCCTCTTTCAGACGTACCGCATGCTCCGCACCATCAATCCTTCCCCGTATATGTTTTATTTTTCAGGAACTGATGTGGAGGTCGCGGGAGCGTCGCCCGAAACGCTTGTAAAACTGGAAAACGGCATACTTCATACATTTCCCCTTGCCGGCACCAGGCCAAGGGGAAAAACAGAGGAAGAGGACAGTGCGTTGGAGACAGAGCTCCTTGCAGACGAAAAAGAGCTTGCCGAACACAATATGCTTGTGGACCTTGGCCGGAACGACCTTGGAAAAATCAGTAAGTTTGGGACGGTACAGGTGGAAAACCTGCATTCTATAGAGCGGTTTTCCCATGTTATGCACATCGGCTCCACTGTCCGGGGGGAAATCAGTGATAAATATGATGCCCTGGATGCCATCGAGGCGGTGCTGCCTGCGGGAACCCTTTCCGGCGCTCCGAAGATCCGGGCCTGTCAGCTTATCGGAGAACTGGAGGATAACAAGCGCGGCATTTACGGAGGGGCCATCGGTTATATTGACTTTACCGGCAATATGGATACGTGCATTGCTATCCGCATTGCTTATAAGAAAAACGGCAGGGTGTTTGTAAGGAGCGGGGCCGGAATTGTGGCGGACTCTGTTCCGGAGAAGGAATTTGAGGAATGCCTGAACAAAGCAAAGTCTTCTCTCAAGGCACTGGAGCTTGCACAGGAGGATGAGTTATGATTTTATTGATTGACAGCTACGACAGCTTTTCTTACAATCTCTATCAGCTTGTCGGAGAGATTGAACCGGATATAAAGGTTATCCGCAACGATGAGATGACGGTGGAGGAGATTAGAAAGGAGCAGTTTGACCGTATTATCCTTTCCCCTGGCCCGGGAAGGCCGGAGAATGCCGGGGTGATTGTTGAGACTGTAAAAATGCTTGGCAAGAGCATCCCCATCCTAGGCGTCTGCCTCGGCCATCAGGCAATCTGTACTGCCTTTGGGGCAACGGTCACGTACGCGAAGGAGCTGATGCACGGAAACAGTCTGTGGCAAAACTTGATACGGACACCCTCCTGTTTAAGGGATGCCCGGAAAAAGTTCCTGTTGCCAGGTATCACTCCCTTGCGGCTGACCCTGATACGATGCCCGCAGAACTGAAAATAACTGCCGTCACTGGGGAGGGCGAGGTTATGGCAGTGCAGCACAGGGAATATCCGGTTTACGGCGTACAGTTCCACCCGGAATCGATTATGACGCCGGACGGAAAAACAATGCTTAGAAATTTTATAAAGGAGATGGAAATATGATTAAGAAAGCGATTGTAAAGATTGTCAACAAAGAAGACCTGACTTACGATGAGGCGTACACCGTCATGAACGAGATCATGGGCGGCGAGACGACGCCTACGCAGAACGCGGCATTTCTTGCGGCGCTTTCCACCAAGAGCGCCAGAGCCGAAACGACGGATGAGATTGCAGGCTGCGCCGCAGCTATGCGGGCGCATGCCACCAGGGTAGAGACGGATATGGAGCTGTTTGAAATCGTCGGAACCGGAGGCGACAACGCACACAGTTTCAATATTTCCACTACATCTGCCCTTGTGGCGGCGGCAGGCGGCATGAAGGTTGCCAAGCACGGCAACCGGGCCGCGTCGTCGCAGTGCGGAACGGCGGACTGCCTTGAGGCCCTCGGGGTGAATATCTGCCAGAGCCCTGCCCGATGTAAGGAGCTTTTGAAGGAGGCGGGAATGTGTTTCTTTTTTGCACAGCAATACCACACATCGATGAAGTATGTGGGAGCCATCCGCAAAGAGCTTGGGTTCCGCACGGTGTTCAATATTCTCGGGCCTTTGACCAATCCCGGCACTCCGTCCATGCAGCTGCTCGGCGTGTATGACGAGTACCTTGTGGAGCCTCTTGCACAGGTGCTCGTTAGTCTCGGGGTAAAGCGCGGCATGGTAGTGTACGGCCAGGATAAGCTGGATGAGATCTCGATGAGCGCCCCGACGACAGTATGTGAGATTCGTGACGGATGGTTCAGGACTTCGGTCATAACACCTGAGGAGTTTGGATTTGCCCGCTGTACAAAAGAGGAGCTGCGGGGAGGCGCCCCGGGAGAAAATGCAAAAATTACGCTTGCAATCTTAAACGGCGAGAGGGGGCATAAGAGAAATGCCGTGCTGATGAATGCCGGCGCGGCGCTCTATATCGGCGGCAAGGCGGACAGTATGAAAAGCGGCGCGGCGCTTGCGGCTGAGCTTATCGACTCCGGAAAGGCTCTTGATACCCTTCAAAAGCTCATCGAGATCAGCAATCGTCCGGAGGCGGAGCTATGACGATTTTAGACCGGCTTTCCGAACATGCCAGGGAGCGGGCAACGGAGGCCAAAAGACAGATGCCTCTTGAGGAAATCCGGCAGCGTGCCCTGTCGCTGGAAAATAAGAATTTTGCTTTTGAGGATGCGCTGAAAAGGCCGGGGCTTTCCTTTATCTGCGAGTGCAAAAAGGCATCTCCCTCTAAGGGGCTGATTGCCCCCGATTTCCCGTATGTGAAGATTGCAGAAGAATATGAGGAGGCCGGTGCAGACTGTATCTCAGTCCTTACTGAGCCGAAATGGTTTCTGGGAGACGGAAGGCATCTCCGTGAAATCGCAGATGCAGTGAAGATTCCGTGCCTCCGCAAAGATTTTACCGTGGATGAGTATATGATATACGAGGCGAGGGTGCTCGGCGCGTCGGCCGTGCTGCTCATCTGCTCCATACTGGATGAGCGGCAGATTGCGGAGTACATTGGCATCTGTGACAGCCTTGGCCTGTCCGCGCTTGTGGAATCTCATGATGAGGCGGAAGTGAGGACGGCGCTTAAGGCCGGGGCGCGGATAATCGGGGTAAATAACCGCAACCTGAAGGATTTTTCCGTGGATACGGACAACAGCAGGAGACTTCGGGAGCTGATTCCCCGCGATGTGCTTTTTGTCTCTGAGAGCGGTGTCAGCAGCGGGGATGATGTGAGGGAACTCCGGGAGATGGGAGCCGATGCGGTGCTTGTGGGCGAGGCTTTAATGAGAGCGTCTGATAAGAAAAAAAGGCTCCTGGAGCTTAAGGGGGTATTATGACAAAGATTAAATTGTGCGGGCTTTCCCGGCCCTGCGATATCAGAGCGGCAAATGAGATACATCCTGAATATATCGGATTTGTGCTGGCGCCGGACAGCAGGCGTTATGTGCCGCCTGCCCGGGCGGCTGAGCTGAAACGCCTGTTAAAGCCGGGAATCAGAGCCGTTGGGGTCTTTGCGGGCGAGGAGCCAGAGACGGTTGCCGCTCTTTTGAATGACGGGGTTATCGACATCGCCCAGCTCCATGGCCCGGAAGATGAAGATTATATAAAGAAACTGCGGATGCTTACCGGTAAACCGGTCATCAGAGCCTTTCGGGTGAAAACGGCATATGACATTGCAGATGCGAAAAAAAGCACGGCAGACTACGTCCTGCTTGACTCCGGGGCGGGCACGGGAGCGGTATTTGACTGGAGGTTGATACAGGATATTAGAAGGCCGTATTTTCTTGCGGGAGGGCTTTCCCCTGACAATGCAGGGGATGCGGTAAGAACCTTGAATCCATATGCGGTAGATGTAAGCTCCGGCATTGAGACAGATGGAAGGAAGGACAGGACAAAAATGGCGGCGTTTGCTGCCGCGGTAAGAAAGGAAGGAAGATTATGACAAATCCAAACGGACGCTTTGGCATTCACGGCGGGCAGTATATTCCCGAAACCCTGATGAATGCCGTGATTGAACTGGAAGAGGCGTATCATTTTTATAAAAAGGATTCGGAATTTAACAGGGAGCTGACGGAATTATTTAACGAATATGCCGGAAGGCCTTCGCGCCTTTACTATGCTGGGAAGATGACAAAAGACTTAGGAGGCGCGAAAATCTATCTCAAGCGGGAAGACCTCAACCACACGGGAGCGCATAAGATCAACAATGTGCTCGGCCAGGCCCTTCTCGCAAAAAAGATGGGGAAGACCCGCCTGATTGCTGAAACAGGCGCCGGACAGCACGGGGTGGCAACTGCGACCGCCGCCGCCCTGATGGGGATGGAGTGCGTGGTATTCATGGGAGAGGAGGATACCATCCGGCAGGCGTTGAATGTATACCGCATGCGTCTCCTCGGCGCCAGCGTCATTCCTGTCAGGACGGGTACGGCCACCCTCAAGGACGCGGTGTCCGAGGCTATGCGTGAATGGACTTCCCGCATCAGCGACACACATTATTGTCTCGGGTCGGTGATGGGCCCGCATCCGTTCCCGACTATCGTACGCGATTTCCAGGCAGTGATTTCCAGGGAGATCAGGGAGCAGATAAAGGAGAAGGAAGGGAGACTTCCCGATGCTGTGATTGCTTGTGTAGGCGGCGGCTCTAATGCCATCGGCAGTTTTTACCACTTTATTGAAGATAGAGATGTCAGGCTCATCGGCTGCGAGGCGGCAGGGAAAGGCGCGGACACCTTTGAGACGGCGGCGACCATTGCAGCCGGAAGGCTCGGCATCTTCCATGGGATGAAATCCTATTTCTGCCAGGATGAATACGGTCAGATTGCTCCTGTCTATTCCATCTCCGCGGGACTTGACTATCCCGGCATCGGGCCGGAACACGCACATCTGCACGATACAGGCAGGGCAGAGTATGTTCCTGTGACCGATGATGAGGCGGTCGATGCGTTTGAGTATCTTGCAAAGACGGAAGGAATCATTCCGGCGATTGAATCGGCCCATGCCGTGGCCTATGCCATGAAACTTGCACCGGCTATGGATAAAGAGAAAATTATCGTAATCACAATATCGGGCAGAGGCGACAAGGACTGTGCCGCTATTGCACGCTACAGAGGGGAGGATATCCATGAGTAATATAAGGAAAGCATTTGAAAACGGGAAGGCATTTATTCCATTTATAACCTGCGGCGACCCCGACCTGGAAACTACCGCCGCGGCGGTCCGTTCGGCTGTGGAAAACGGCGCTGATCTGATCGAGCTTGGCATTCCGTTCTCCGATCCTACCGCGGAAGGCCCGGTGATCCAGGGGGCGAATCTCCGGGCGCTAAAAGGGGGCGTGACTACAGACGGGATTTTCGGGCTTGTCCGCGAGCTCCGTCTGGATGTGAAAGTTCCGATGGTCTTTATGACATACGCAAATGTGGTGTTTTCTTACGGGGCGGAAAAATTCATCTCTGCCTGCAGGGATATCCAGATTGACGGACTGATACTGCCTGACCTGCCGTATGAAGAGAAAGAAGAATTCCTGCCGCTTTGCCGCAAATACGGTGTTGACCTGATCTCGCTCATCGCGCCGACATCTGAAAACCGTATCAAAATGATTTCCGGAGAGGCAGAAGGGTTTCTCTATATCGTCTCGAGCCTTGGCGTGACCGGGACGAGGAGCGAGATTAAGACAGACCTTGACTCGATTGTCAAGATGGTACGGGAGAGTACGGATGTTCCCTGCGCCGTTGGCTTTGGGATATCCACGCCCGGGCAGGCGGAGAAGATGGCCGGTATCTGCGACGGCGTGATCGTCGGGTCTGCAATCATCAAATTTCTTGAAAGATACGGCAGAGAGGCGCCGAAGTATATCGGAGAATATGTGAAGTCCATGAAGGATGCGATAAGGTAACGCAGAATTTTCTGCACCCTTCTTCTGTTATCTTACAGGCGCTTATTGATTAAATCATCCAGGGTTATGCTATAGAAAAAGTCGTGAATCAGTGAATCGTATTTTTTCCATAGCGGAAGAGTCAGGCAGTCCGCCTGTCTGCGGCAGTTCTCAGCGTCCGGCAGCAGGCAGGCGACTGGTACGAGCGGTCCTTCTGTCAGTTCGATGATCTCCCCTACCGTATATTCTTCCGGAGCACGGGTAAGGCGGTAGCCCCCTCCTTTCCCTCGAAGTCCTTTTAAAATATTGCCTTTTACAAGGGCTTTCAGGATAATCTCCAGATATTTTTCGGAAATATCCTGACGCTTTGAAATTTCTTTTAACGGAACAAAACCGCTTTCCTGATTCTGTGCAAGGTCAATTAGTGCTCTAAGTGCATAGCGTGCTTTTGTTGAGATCATAAAACATTCCTCCTGATATTTTCTTGATTATACCCTTGAATAAAAATAAAATCAATAAAAACATATAAACCTATTGACTTAATAGGTAAATAGTAGTAATATGCATCTAAAGATTTTTGGAGGATGGAAAGGAGAAAGAAAATGGCAAATTATTATAAGGGAACTTTAGGATTGATTGGCAATACGCCGCTGGTTGAGGTGGTGAATATCGAGAAGGAGCTTGGGCTTAAGGCGACTGTCCTTGTGAAACTGGAATATTTCAATCCCGCTGGGAGTGTAAAGGACAGGATCGCGAAGGCGATGCTGGAGGATGCTGAAAGCAAGGGGCTGCTGAAAGCGGGGTCTGTGATCATCGAGCCTACGTCAGGAAATACCGGGATCGGGCTGGCGGCCATTGCGGCGGCGAAGGGTTACCGGATCATCCTCACCATGCCGGAGACGATGAGCGTGGAGCGGAGAAATATCTTGAAAGCATACGGAGCCGAGCTGGTGCTGACAGAAGGCGCGAAAGGGATGAAGGGAGCGATAGAGAAAGCGGACGAACTGGCAAAGGAGATTCCTGACAGCTTTATCCCGGGGCAATTTGTAAATCCGGCAAATCCGGCGGTCCATAAAGCAGAGACCGGACCGGAGATCTGGAAGGATACAGACGGAAAGGTAGATATCTTTATAGCGGGTGTGGGAACCGGGGGCACGGTGACCGGAATCGGCGAATATTTAAAGAGCCAGAATCCGGATATCCGGGTCGTGGCATTGGAGCCTGCGGATTCTCCGGTATTGTCGGAGGGAAGGGCAGGAGCCCACAAGATTCAGGGAATCGGTGCGGGGTTTGTACCGGAGGTGCTGAATACGGACGTCTATGATGAGATATTTAAGGCGGAAAGCGAGGATGCTTTTCGCGCGGCAAAACTTCTGGCGAAAAAAGAAGGTATATTAGTCGGTATCTCTTCCGGGGCGGCGCTCCATGGGGCGATTGAACTGGCAAAGCGTCCGGAAAATGAGGGCAAGGTGATCGTGGCTTTACTGCCGGATACCGGAGACAGATATTACTCGACACCTCTGTTTACGGAGTAGACAGAGACGAGAAGGAGAGGCGGGTTTTAGACGGTGAATCTCTCATTACCATTATCCTGGCGGCGTTTTTTATGAACAGCCGCCAGGCATTTTATAGTCTGACCTTTGTCCGGGAATTCCGTAATATGGGACGGAGGATGCCCTATATGATCCATACCATGACAGACGAGACCTACGCAGTTAATCTGACATTGGAAGAGAAAGGAAAAGAGAAGGAAGATATGATGATTCTCATCGCCTTTTTTCCAGATGTTACTGGATGGCCGGAACTATGACGGTATTGGTTGTGTATTGTTTGAAAAATGTTGTAACAGACTGGGAAAACCGCGGAATATCAGAGATAGTTTCTGTATTTGCCGTGGCGGCAAGCTATAGATGGAAACATAATACATTGCTGTCTATTGTGCTCGGAACAGTGTGCAATATGGTTTTATTACATATAGGATGAGCAATTACTTTATCAGTGGAAAAGGGGAACGGTATGACAATTACGCAATTAAAATATGTAATTACAGTTGCAGAATCTAATTCGATGAATGAGGCGGCAGGAAAATTATTTATCTCACAGCCAAGTCTGTCTGCATCCATTAAAGAACTGGAGAGTGAGACGGGGATTGAGCTGTTTCGGAGGACAAACCGCGGGATTACCATAACTCCGGACGGGAAGGAGTTTATCGGGTATGCCATGCAGACGGTGCAGCAGTATGAACTGATGGAGGCAAAGTATGTCAGCAAAAAGGAGCTGAAAAAGAAGTTCAGCGTTTCCACCCAGCATTATGCCTTTGCGGTCAATGCTTTTGCGGAGATGGTAAAGCAGTTTGGAATGGATGAATATGAATTTGCCATATATGAAACAAGGACTTATGACGTTATTGAGGATGTCAGGAATTTTAAAAGCGAAATCGGGATTCTGTATCTGAATGATTTTAACAGAAATGTACTGTCTAAGATTTTTTCGGAAAATCATCTGGAATTTCATTCTCTGCTAAACTGCGGGATTTACGCCTATATGTGGAAAAATCATCCTCTTGCGGATGAAAAGATGGTCAGCTTAGAGCAGCTCAATGATTATCCGTGCCTTGCCTTTGACCAGGGAAGTAATAATTCATTTTATTTTGCGGAGGAAGTGCTGTCTACATATGAGTACAAACAGTTAATCCGTGCCAATGACAGAGCTACTTTGCTGAACCTGATGGTTGGGCTGAATGGATACACGCTTTGCTCCGGAATCTTATGCGAGGATTTGAACGGCCCGGAATACTGCGCCGTGAAACTGGACTCGGATGAGATTATGACGGTAGGTTATCTAATCCGCAAGGGAATGAATATCAGCCCGCTGGGACAGAAATATCTGGAAGAAATCCTGAAATTTAAGGATAAGGCTCTGATATAATAATTGTAAGGTTTTAGAAACCGGGAATTGGAAAGGTTTGATTTTACAGGTAGAAAAACTTAAAGACCAGCGGGAAAGCATTGCCCTCTGGTCTTTTTAGGTACTTTTATAGTATTTATTCTTCAGCCTTGTCTTCAGTCTGTTCTGCCTGCTCTGTATCGGCGGCAGCATCTGCTGATGCATGAACCTCTGTGATGATAACTACGGTTGTCTCAGGGTCTGTTGCCAGGTTGATGTCCTCATTCTGTGCAATCGGCAGGTCTTTGACTTTGACGGTATCTCCAACCTTCAAAAGGCTTGCGTCTACCTCTACTTTGTCTACTAAAGCAGCGGGAAGTGCCTTAAATGAAATCTCATGCAACATCTGCTGCGGAACGCCTGCGGACAGTTTGTCCAGGTTGATCAGATGTATTTCCGCGGTAGAGTGTACCATCTCATTGCTTACCAATGCCTGAAAATCAATCTCATTGACACATCTTTTCATAGCATTGTAATCCACTTCTTTAATTAAAGCATGATAGGTCGTTCCGTCCACATCCAGCATGATCCGTCCGCCTTTTCCCTCCTGCTTGAGCAGCTGGTCAACGGTGCGTTTCTCCATCTGCAGCGGAATGGATGTTTCCAGTTCATGGCCAAACAGATTGCCTGTTACGAATCCTTCACGTCTGAGTTTTTTTGCTTTGATTGACAAGTCTCTTTTTTCAGCTTTTAAAGTATTCATTTATCTTTTCCTCCAAATACTGAATCTCACTTAGCAGCCTTCAACTTTGTCATGCAAGTAGGTTTTGTTAAGCTTTGTTTTTTGTTACATTCCTATTGTATCACCGCTGTCAAGTACCTGTTTGCTATAGATTGAAACTATAACCAGGCATTTCTTTTGTATATTAGACAAACAAAACCTACTGTGTTAGTATGTTTATAGAAATCAATGAAGGAGGAATTAAGAGATGGCAAATATAAAGGATTCAAAGAACTGGGGTTTTGAGACAAGGCAGTTACATATCGGACAGGAGCAGGCGGATCCGGTTACGGATGCAAGGGCAGTGCCAATCTATGCGACGACTTCTTATGTATTCCACGATTCACAACATGCGGCAGACCGTTTTGGACTTCGGGATGCAGGCAACATCTACGGAAGGCTGACGAATCCGACGGAAGATATCTTTGAGCAGCGCATCGCATCTTTGGAAGGCGGCGTTGCGGCTCTTGCGGTGGCATCCGGCGCGGCGGCGATCAGTTATACGTTCCAGGCATTGGCAAAGTCGGGGGAGCACATTGTGTCGGCAAAGACGATTTACGGCGGAACCTACAATCTGCTGGCGCATACATTGCCGCTGACGAACGGTATTACGGCAACCTTTGTGGATCCGGAGGAAGAGGGCGCTTTTGAGACCGCCATCCGGGACAATACAAAAGCGATTTTCGTGGAGACATTAGGAAATCCCAACTCCAATTTGGTTGACCTTGAAGAGCTGGCGAAGGTTGCACACAGGCACGGCATACCGCTGGTGGTGGATTCCACGTTTGCAACGCCTTACCTGATCCGTCCGATTGAGTACGGCGCGGATATCGTCGTCCACTCTGCGACGAAATTTATTGGAGGACACGGAACGGCCATTGGCGGCGTGATCATTGACAGCGGCAGCTTTGACTGGAAGGCATCGGGAAGGTATCCGTGGATTTCCGAGGCAAACCCAAGCTATCATGGGGTGTCCTTTGCGGATGCAGCGGGAGCCGCGGCATTCGTGACCTATATCCGTGCGGTGCTCCTGCGCGACACGGGCGCAACGCTTTCCCCGTTCCACGCCTTCCTCTTCCTGCAGGGATTGGAGACGTTATCCCTCCGGGTGGAGCGGCATGTGAGCAACGCGCTGAAAATCGTAGAATATCTTGCACGCCATCCGCAGGTGGAGGCAGTGCATCACCCGTCTCTTGAGAGCGAGCCAAGCCATGGATTGTATCAGAAATACCTTCCCAAGGGAGGCGGCTCTATCTTTACTTTCGAGATTAAGGGCGACGCGAAGACAGCGCAGACGTTCATTGATAATCTTGCTATTTTCTCACTGCTTGCAAATGTGGCGGATGTGAAATCGCTGGTGATTCATCCGGCGACCACCACTCACAGCCAGAGTACGGAGGAAGAACTGTCAGAGCAGGGCATCAAGCCGAATACGATACGTCTTTCTGTAGGAATCGAAAAGGCGGAAGACCTGATTGCCGCGCTGGAGGCGGCATTTGAGGCTGTTAAGTAGCGGAAGGGTCTGTTGCGGGGATTGTTGCCAGAACCGCGGTATTGTAGTATACTGGGTATCAGGTTACGGATGGTGGAGAACCGCCAGAAAGGACAGAACATGAGGAACAAAAAAAGCAGAATATTTTTTCTGGCAATACTCAGTATATACATTAACTGCCTTGTGTCGGGTATAAGGATTGGTCTGCGAAGGGGCATTGATCTTGGCGATGATTTTTTCTATAAGAAGGGCAGCGGACATTACGCGGCGGATAAGGATAATCAGATCAGGCTGTCTTCCCAGGGGCAGTCTGAGCACGCCTCCATAGTTCTTAATGGGAAAGCGCAGGAGGCGGAGCTTTCCTGGAGGGGCAATGAGGTAAAGATAACTTACGGGGACGGCACGGTGACCGAAGGCACCTGGGGAAATGACTGCCTTCTCGATAAGGAAGGGATGCCGGTCATGTACAGCGGGGAGGCTGTTATAGCCGTCACCGGAGATAAGGCGAAAGAGGTGGGAAAGGAAGTTTTAAGCGACGCACTGTGCAGGGTCAGCCGGGATGCTGCAGAAATAAGAGGTTCTGTCTGGTTCATGTTGCTTGGAACGGTTCTCTATGGGTTTGGGATTTTCGCGCTTAAGAACCCGGAAGGTTCGCATTTCTTTTTAAACCGATGGAGATACCGCGATGCAGAGCTTTCTGAGGAGGGAAAAGCTGCAGAGCAGATTGGCGGAGCAGTATTTTTGATTTTCGGAGCGGTGCTTGTTTCGGGGGTGTTTTTGCTTGTATAGCCAGATGCTTTTTGGCTTTGCAGACACTTTTGTTTTCAGGTGGTACGCGGATCAGGCTGTTGCCGCGGCAGGCTATGGGAATCAGTTTTTGAGTATTGTGGGAAGATGGCGTATATTGTGTTTTGATGGAGCGAATATACCGCAGTACGGCAGATAAAAAGCCGAGCTGCGGTGTGTTATTATATTCTTGCGTTTGCCGGTATAAACTTTTGTGGCATCTCCTGATATAAGTCCTGGCGGAACGGGCGGACTTGCCCGATAAAGCATATTTCCTGATGCTCAGATCCGGAAGTTAAAGTCTGCATAGGCAGATGCCCCATGCTCATGCACATCAAGCCCGTCAATTTCTTCCTCCCTGGAGACACGCAGGCCGATGGTCTTATTGATCGCGGTGAATACAAGGACGGCCATCACGAGCACATAGGCGGCTGTTGCTGCCACGCCCAAAAGCTGTGTCGTAAAGCTGCATCCGTCGCCAAAGACTCCGGTGAGGACAGTACCCATGGCACCGCAGACGCCGTGGACGCTGATTGCGCCTACCGGGTCGTCAATCTTTACTTTCTGGTCAAAGAATTCTACGGAGAATACGACCAGGATTCCGGCGGCGGCGCCGATGATGATTGCCTCCCATTCGTTTACCACGTCACAGCCGGCAGTGATTGCTACCAGTCCGGCCAGGGAACCGTTGAAGGTCATAGACACGTCCGGTTTCCCGTAGCGCAGCCAGGTGACAGTCATGGCGAGAAGTGTGGCTGCCGCCGCTGCAAGGTTTGTTGTCATGGCGATATGCCCGAGGCTTGTTGCAGCCGCGGTAGTGGAGCCACAGTTAAAGCCGAACCAGCAGAACCAGAGGATAAATACGCCCAAGGCTGCGATGGGGAGGTTGTGCCCCGGGATGGCCTTTGCACGGCCGTCCTTGCCGTATTTTCCGATGCGCGCCCCTAAGATCTTCGCACCTACAAGGGCGCAGATGCCGCCGACCATATGTACGGCGGTAGAGCCTGCAAAGTCGTGGAAACCAAGCTGTGACAGGAATCCGCCGCCCCAGATCCAGTGTCCGGATACCGGATAGATGAAGATGCTGATGGCTGCACTGTAGGCAAGATACGCGGAGAACTTTGTCCGCTCAGCCATGGAGCCGGATACGATAGTTGCTGCAGTGGCGCAGAACACGGTGTGGAAGATCATAAAGACCCCGATGGGAAGACCGTTGAACATCCCGTCTGCATCCGCCAGGGAAGACGGCGAGAAGAATCCTTTTATGCCGATGATCCCGTTCCAGTCGGTTCCGTGCATGACGGCAAACCCAAAGATGAAGAAAAATAAGCTGCCCAGGACGAAGTCCATCATATTTTTCATGAGGATGTTCCCTGTGTTCTTCGCTCTTGTAAATCCTGCCTCACACATGGCGAATCCTGCCTGCATAAAGTACACGAGAAATGCCCCGAGCATTGTCCACATAATATTCATCAGAAGACCGGCAGCAGAAGATACATCCATGCCGGCTGTAATTAAACCTGTTAAATCCATAATCAATTCCTCCTAAGATCAGATGTTGCTGTAAGTTAAATCCCCATTCGGACACATCACAGTGCGTCCGTTCCCCGCTCACCGGTACGGATGCGGACGGCATCTTCTACTTCGTAGACGAAGATTTTTCCATCTCCGTACTTTCCGGTGCGGATTTCCGACACGATTTTTTCAATGAGCTGTTCGGAAAGCTCCGGCTCGATGACCGTCTCTACCTTTACTTTCGGCAGGAGGTTGACGCTGTATTCGGCGCCCCGGTATATCTTTTTATGTCCTTTCTGATTCCCGTAACCCATCACGTTGCTAATCATCAGCCCGCTTGCACTGCTCTCGTCGAGAACTGTTTTTAAGTCTTCAAGCTTTTCCGGCTGGATGATGATTTCCAGTTTTTTCATATTATCTCCTCCTTATATTTGGAAACAAAAATAAGGCGCCTTCCCCGAAAGGAAAACGCCTTTGTTTTTGATGGTTTCCATTATACACGGGGGGAGGGATTTGTAAAGAAGAATTTGAGAAATATTTAACATTTTGGGATATCTGTACAGAATATTGTTGAAAGAAATTGAAATTTCGGCATAAATTTTATACGATTATTTGAAGAATCCTTAGAATCCCGGTTGTGAAAAACGGTTCATTATGCTACATTTATGGTGCATATGATGTTAATCTAAGGAGAGGAATTATTTATGAAGTTGATTTGTGGATGAAAGGGGCATGGAAATATGGATAAAGATACGTTTTCATTTATTATATATATGATTCATGCATGTGCAAATGATTGGAAACAAAATCCTTCGGAAGTATATAGAAATATGAAAAAAACAAATTGTATTATGGGATTTTTGGCACCTAATTATAAAATCCTCCACACGCAGAGCACAGAGTATATTATCGATAATATCAAAGAATACTTTGATGTCAGGGGGATATCTGTATGATTGTTTATCATGGCTCAAATGTGATTGTAAATCATCCGGATGTAGAACATTCTTTTCGGTCACTGGATTTTGGAAAGGGATTTTATGTGACAACAGTAAAGGAGCAGGCTGATAGATGGGCAAGGAGAAAGGCTGATATTTTTGACGCGGATAACGCAATTGTTACTGTTTATGATATGGCAGAAGAATTAAGCGGGCTGAATTGTAAACGTTTTAGAGATGATTTGACGGATTGGATTGATTTTGTGTGCAGATGCCGTGATGGGGAAACGGATTATCAGCAGTATGATCTAATTGAGGGAAAAGTGGCGAATGATAAGGTTTTTCGGGTTGTGGATATGTATCATGCCGGTATCTGGGATAAGGAGAGGGCTTTGAAAGAAATAAAAGTGTATCCGGATTATGATCAGATTGCCTTTATAAGCCAGAGGGCAATCAATCAGCTTTTAAATTACAAATCATTTTATGAGGTAATAGAGACATGAATGAAGAAGTATTAGAAAAGATATATCAGGAAAATCATGAAGAACGGCTGATTGCGTATTTGGCAGAGATATGTGATTTTACCTACGAAAAGGCAATGGATTTATACTACAGCAGCAAATTGGCGGATAAAATTTATCTTGGAAAAAATGGGATACAGTATTTGGATTATAAGGTATTAGCTCAGATATTGCTTGAAACGGAAAAAGAACTGTTGGATTCAGACAGGGATGGAAGATGAAAGTCCGGCGCAGCGAAGGAATGATGTTGATAAAGGAGAGGAATCATGCTTGCGGAGAAAAAGTATTTCTTATTTGACATAGACGGTACGCTGTCGGTGGACGATACGCTTTATGACGGCAGCAGGGAGCTGATTGACTATATCGGCGCAATCGGCGGACGGGCGTTTTACATTACGAATAATTCGGTGAAGAGCCGTAAGGATTATGTGGCGAAGTTTGCCAGGTGGGGAATCGAGACAACGGAGAGCCAGTTTATGACGGCCTCCTACGCTGCCTGCCGGTATCTGAAAGAACATTACGCTGGCGAAAAGCTGTTTGTGCTGGGAACGCCGTCTTTTGCGGAGGAGCTTAAGGAGTATGGGCTTTTGGTGACGGAGCGGACCGGGAAGGATATAAGGTGCGTGGTAGTTGGGTTTGACCGGACACTTTCCTATGAGAAAGTGGAGGCGGCGTGCGAGCTGCTTTTCTGCCCGGAGGTGGACTATGTCGGAACGAATCCGGATCTTCGGTGCCCGACGGCTTTCGGGTTCGTGCCGGACTGCGGCGGAATCTGCCGGATGATTGGCGCGGCGGTGGGGCGCGAGCCGCATTTCGTGGGAAAGCCCAGTGCGGAGATTGTGACTCTCTGTACGGAGCAGGTTAAGGCTTGCCCTAAGGAGGTGCTGGTGGTGGGTGACCGCCTGTACACGGATATCGCATGCGGTATCAATGCGGGAGTACAGACGGCTTTAGTGTATACCGGGGAGGCGAAGGCATCCGATTTAAGGGATACAGAGTTTCAGCCGGATTATACATTTGAAAATATACGGGAGCTTTACGATGATTTTCGAAAAAGCAGGGGAGAGTAATCATGTATTTTAAAGGGATATTGACAGCGGCGGCTGCGGCGGCAGCCTGCCTGTGCGGGGAAATCTGGCGGGAGCTGCATCATTTCCGCGTGGTGACTTACAGGCTCAAGTCAAAAAAGCTTGAGGGAATAGGGAATAATGTAAGGTTCGTGTTTTTGAGCGACCTCCACAATCAGACATACGGAAAGGGGAACAAGCGGCTGCTTAAGAAGATTAAGGAGACAGACCCTGCCCTGGTGCTTATCGGAGGGGATATGCTGGTAGGAAAGAAAGGGAAATCCTATGGGTCTGCCCTCGATTTTGTGAGAGAGCTTGCGGGGCAGTTTCCGGTTTACTATGCCAACGGAAACCATGAGCAGCGGCTGAAGGAAATGCCGGAATGGTACGGGGATGTTTACGCTCAGTACAAAGAAGAGCTTGAGGCCGCAGGAGTGCATTTCTTAGAAAACAGCTCTCAGGAGCTTTTTTGCGGCGGATGTAAGTTCCGGCTTACCGGGCTTGAGATTCCGGCGGAGTGCTACAGCCATTTTAGGAAAGTCCGAATGCCTGAGGGCGCTATCGAGGAGCGGATTGGGGAGGCGAAGGCGGCTGATTATGAGATTTTACTGGCGCACAATCCGACTTATATGGAAGAGTATCTTGAATGGGGGGCAGATCTTGTGCTGTCCGGGCATCTCCACGGGGGAATCGTGCGTCTGCCGGGAGTGGGAGGTGCGCTGTCGCCTGCTTTCAGCCTGTTCCCGAAATATTCCGGCGGCCATTACCGGGAAGGGGAGCGGGATATTGTGGTCAGTAAAGGGCTGGGGGTGCATACGGTATGCGTCCGGCTGTTTAACCCGGCGGAGCTTGTGGTGCTAGAACTTGGCGGGGAGGAGTGATCAAAATACTTGGGAGGCTTTTAAAGTTTATATTCAAAGCAGTGTTGTTTTTATTTTTGATAGTGGTAATCCTCGCGGTGTTTTTCGGAGTTATCGCGTTTTCAGAAAAAGCTCTGCTGCCGCGGGATTATTATTTTTATCAGCTTCATCCAATCGCGGAGAATGCGATGATCTATCTGTTGGTGGTTCCAATCGTGACTTGTTTTGGCGTTATGTATGGGAGGTTTCGCGGGAGGGGGGATGAGTCGCTGAAAGAGATGTATGAGCTCTTCTTTGTATGGAGGCTGTTTTACAAAGGAAGGCTTATATTGGTTGTCCTGTGGCTTTTTTGCCTGTACTCCTGCTTTGCTTCTGCCACTGTAGTTACGGAAGAGAAGATAATCTGCCATTCGCCACTCCATCCGTCAGGAACGTCGTACAGCTATAGTGATGTAACGCAGATTCATGCAGGATTCGGGCAGAAACGGTTCGCGCTTTTAGAATATCAGGAGAAGGGCAATTTTTATTATCAGATTGAGCTGGGAGGAAAGAAGAAAACATTCAGCATTCCGAGCGTCAATGGGGATATTGAGCGTTATATGGATGAGACATATCTGGAACTTGAAGACTTTGACCGTAGGCTTGTACTTTTAGGCATCCCAAAACAGGCCAGTGATGAGGGATGGGAGGCCTGTGACCTGGATTCGGAATATGTGGAGCGATTCCGGAGGATTATTTCCTATTGAGATATTTCCTGAAATCCTGTATAATGGGTAAGCTGCCACTTTGGCAGACAATCTGACTGTGAGGGAAACAAATGGGAATTCCTGTGAAATTACCTGTATTTGAAGGTCCTCTTGACCTTCTTTTACATCTGATAGATAAAAATAAGATAGACATTTACGATATACCGATTGTTGAGATTACAAACCAGTATATGGAGTATATTGAGGCCATGGAGAAAGAAGACTTGAACATCATGAGCGAATTCCTTGTCATGGCTGCAACTCTTCTGGACATCAAGTGCAGGATGCTTCTGCCGAAGGAAGTGAACAGTGAGGGCGAGGAGGAAGATCCGAGACAGGAGCTTGTAGAGCAGCTTTTAGAATATAAGATGTATAAGATCATGTCCTATGAGCTTAAGGACCGGCAGATTGACGGAGAGCAGACGTTCTGCAAGAATCCGACGATTCCGGAAGAAGTGTTAAGTTATGTAGAGCCGGTAGATTTAGACATGCTTTTGGGGGATTTGACCCTCGCAAAGCTGAATCATGTGTTTCGGGATGTGATGAAGCGGCAAGTGGACAAGATTGACCCGGTGAGGAGTAAGTTCGGAAAGCTTGAGAAAGAGGAAGTGACACTTCCGGACAAGCTTGAATATGTTGCGGAATATGCGAGGGAGCATCACAGATTCAGTTTTCGGGAGCTTCTTACGAGGCAGAGTTCCCGGACGCAGATTGTAGTGACATTTCTGGCAGTGCTGCAGCTTATGAAAGAAGGAACTATATTTATAGAGCAAGAACAGCCGTTTGATGATATTATGATTGGTTCGGGTGTGAGAACCGCTGTTATCTGACGAAAGTGCCGGGCGGAGGTTATGAGAGAAAGAGGTATGGAAGCAGTGGAGATTAAGAAATTAGAAGGTGTGATAGAGGCGATTTTGTTTGCTGTGGGAGATTCCGTGGAATTAAGTAAGATTGCGGCGGCTATTGAACACGATGAGGATACTACAAGGAAGATTATCCACCAGATGATGGATAAGTATGTTTCTGAGGATCGGGGAATCCGGATTCTGGAACTGGAAGATTCATTTCAGTTGTGTACGAAAAAAGAGATGTACGAGTATCTTATACGAGTTGCCAAGCAGCCAAAAAAATATGTCCTTACAGATGTATTACTGGAGACCCTTTCGATTATTGCCTACAAGCAGCCGGTCACAAAGCTTGAAGTGGAAAAAATCCGTGGAGTAAAGTCGGACCATGCGGTAAATAAATTGGTAGAATATAATCTGGTCTGCGAAGTCGGACGGATGGATGCACCGGGGAGACCCCTTTTATTTGGTACGACAGAGGAATTTTTAAGGCGGTTCAGTATTCAGTCCGTGGATGAACTCCCGATGATGAATCCGGAACAAGTAGAATCTTTAAAGACAGAGGCGGAAGAAGAAGTGCAGTTAAGGCTGGATATCTAGTATATCATGCAGCACACTGGAAAGATTCATAGCGCAAAAGATTCATGCATATATTTCAGTAATGTAAAGTTTGCGGTGCAGTGCATGAAAAGAAATAGACAGATACAGTTATATATGGTTTTGGCAGTTCTTATGATAGCACAGATATTTGTGATGTTGTTTGATGGTTATGGGATCTCCGGACGAAAAGACGGGAAGCAGGATGAACCGGTAAAAGAAGCATCGCAGGATATCATAAGCGAGCCGAGAGAACTTTATGCCCGTTCGGCGGTACTTATGGATGCTGACAGCGGGCGTATTTTATTTGGGAAAGAAGAGAAGAAGGTACGCCCAATGGCCAGTACCACGAAGATTATGACTTGTATTCTTACTTTAGAAAATATGACCGAGAATCAGAAGGCGAAAGTTTCTGACAATGCTGCCAGGCAGCCCAAGGTCCGGCTTGGCGTTAAAAGCGGCGAGGAATATTATATGAAAGACATTTTACATTCCCTGATGCTCGAATCTCATAATGACAGTGCAGTACTCCTGGCAGAAGAGATTGGGGGTTCCGTGGAAGGATTTGCGGCTATGATGAATAAAAAAGCAAAGGAGCTGGGATGTTCAGATACTCATTTTGTTACGCCTAACGGTCTTGACGGAGAGGATGACGGCGGGGCACATGGAACAACGGCGGCAGACTTAGCCCGCATTATGAAATACTGTATTACGGAGTCGCCCAAAAAGGAAGAGTTTCTTAAAGTCACAAGAGCAAAGAGCTATGATTTTACTTCTATAGATGGAAAGCGAAAATTTAGCTGTAATAATCACAATGCGTTTTTGACGATGATGGAGGGGGCACTCTCTGGTAAGACCGGATTTACGGCAAAAGCGGGATATTGCTATGTAGGTGCATTGAAAAGGGATGAGAGGACATTTATTGTGGCACTTTTGGCATGTGGCTGGCCCAATAATAAGAGTTATAAGTGGAAGGATACGAGAAAACTTATGGAGTATGCTCTTGATAATTATGAATACCGGGATGTCTGGCAAAAATTGCCTGAGACAGAGATTGCAGTGAGAGGCGGTGTTGACAAGAAGGATGACTTTCATATGGACAGTGAGGTGCCGATAGGGATTTCTGCCGGGGATGCACAGGAAAGTCTTAAAGTGCTTCTTAGAAAAGATGAAGAGGTATCTGTAAAGAAGGAGCAGAAGAAGACTTTAAAAGCACCTGTAAAAAAAGGTGACATAGCGGGAAAGGTGACTTACATACTTTTTGGGAAGGAATTAAAAAGCTATGATATCGTCGCGCTTGATTCCGTAAAAAAGAGAGATGCAGGGTGGTGCTTTGACAAAGCATTGCAGTTGCTTCTTCTGTAGAGTAAGATTATTAAGATTATATTAAAACAGTTGACGGAAAATGGAATATGGCATAGAATAAGTGTACTAGTAATGTTAGTACACTTATTCTATAATTACATTGTGAAAGAAGGGACGCTATGATTCTTATTGATTACAGTGATAAACGTCCGATTTATGAACAGATTGCAGCGCGCTTTGAGGCACTCATTGTAAGTGGTGTAATGGAAGCAGATGAGAAACTGCCTTCGGTTCGGACCCTGGCCGTCGAGTTATCGATCAATCCAAATACGATACAGAGGGCTTATATGGAGCTTGAGAAGGATGGATTTATCTATACGGTGAAAGGAAAGGGGAATTTTGTGAAAAGGGATGAAGAACTGATGGGCAGGCAGAAAGAGAAGCTGCTTAAGGGGCTTGAGGAGCAGGCGTTCGCCTGTGTTCAGCAGGGTGTTAAAAAGCAGGAGATTCTTAACTGCATTGAGAAAGTGACAGGGGAGGTTATGGCATGATAGAGATAAAGCAAGTCAGTAAGTCATTTGAAAAGATTGAGGCCGTTAAGGATATTGATCTTAAAATCCGCTCCCAATATATATTTGGGATGCTCGGGACGAATGGCGCAGGGAAGAGTACGCTGCTTCGGATGATGGCGGGGATTCTTAAGCCTGGACAGGGAGAGATTCTCATTGACGGCCAGAGTGTATGGGATAATCCGGAGGTAAAAAAATGTTGCTTTTACATCTCGGACGAGCAGTTTTTCTTCCCCAATGCAACAGCAAAAGATATGGCGACTTTTTATGGGAGATATTATTTGAAGTTTGATTATTCGAGGTTTGAAGAACTTTTGCATAAATTTGGCCTGGATGATACCAGAAAGATACAGACTTATTCGAAAGGTATGAAAAAACAGCTCTCTATTCTGATCGGACTTTGCGCGAATGTGTCATATCTGTTTTGCGATGAGACTTTTGACGGCTTGGATCCGGTGATGCGTCAGGGTATTAAAAGTATTTTTGCAAAAGAGATTGACGAGAGGGAATTGACGCCGATCATTGCATCCCATAATCTCCGGGAGCTGGAGGATATCTGTGACCATATCGGCCTTCTTCACAAGGGAGGCGTGCTTTTGTCAAAAGAGCTGGCAGATCTGAAGTGCAATATGCATAAAGTACAGTGTGTGTTTCCGGAGGATGTGCAGGTTCCGCTTTATAAAATGTTCCATATCCTGCAGTTAAAGCAGAAAGGGCGACTTTTGTCTATGACGGTCAGGGAAAGTGAGGAAGAGATTTCAAGTAAGATGGAAGACTTAAATCCGGTTTATTATGAAATCTTACCGCTGTCTCTGGAAGAAATCTTTATCAGCGAAACGGAGGTGGTCGGATATGACATCAAAACGCTCATTTATTAACTTAAGGCGGGAAAATATCAAGCATCGGATCGGGATGATTTTTATTACCTTCTTCTTTTTCTTTCTGTCTATGCTGGCATTTCTGATGTCTGTACAGAATATATGCGGCAGAGATATTAAGACGGAAGAGATCATAAAAGGGATTACAGCCCTTTCGCGGCCAGAGATGGGGATGGGGCTATTATCCATGGGAGCGGCGGTGCTGCTTGCGATCAGTAGCTTTCGGTATCTTCATTCCAAGACGGAGGTGGACCTTTACCATTCGCTGCCTATAAAAAGGCGGGAGATTTTGTATATCATGCTGACGAATGATATCGTACTTTTTGTGATGCCGCTTGCCATTATCACTGTATTTCGATGTGCGGTCACGGCGACGGTGGGATATTTAAGCAGGGGCTTCCTTGCGGGCAGTTTTTGGTCAGTACTTTGCTATACAGCCATATTCGCAGTTACTTATCTTACGATGTCCCTGGCGATGTTGATGACGGGAAATACCTTTATTGGACTTTTGGGCTTTTGTGTATTTGCGGGATATTCCCCGGTGGTACTCTGTCTTTTGTATCCTGCTCTGGCATCTACATTTTTTATTACCTATTGCGATACGGGGACAAACTTGGAGATTTACAGTTATTTTTCCCCGGTCTCTTTGGCGAACCTTTTATTGTCCGGATTTAACGTCTGATACAATTTCCTGTTGGGAAAACGCTGTAATTTATGGGAGTTATCGCTTGCGGGCGGTAACTCCTTTTGGCGTTTAACCCCTACCTTACCCCTACCCGATATTTTTACTCAATAATTTACTGCGCTATCCAGTTTTAAAATTTCATTCTGTTTCAAGTCGTCCAATACGTGCGTATAGGTGTCGGCTGTTTCCTTTATGGTCGCATGACCTAAGAATTTCTGCATGACCCGTACATCTACGTTATTTTCTGCCCCTCTGGTAGTGAATGTATGACGGAGACAATGAGGGTGGAAGTTGCTGACGCCGATTTTCGCACAGATAGAATAACAGGTGCGCCGCATATTGGTCGGGTCAAGCGGTCTGCCTAACTGGGTACAGAAAACAAGGTCGTTATCCTCGTAGGCGGTACTGGCTTTTTCCTTGTTTTTCTCCTGTTGCTCCCAGACGTCAGCAAGCACCTTGATAGCCGTTTCGTTGAGGGGGATTATCCGCTCACTGGTCGGCGTTTTCGGTGTACCAAACTCCAAGTGCCAATGTTCCTCTGGATTGTCTGGGTCTTTTACCTTGCGGAGTATTCTTTTAATGTGCAACTGGTTCTGCTCAAAGTCTATGTCCTGCCATTTCAGCCCTAACAACTCTCCAAGCCGCATACCTGTGCAGAGGTCGAAAATATAGACAACTCCCATATAAGTCACTTTCGCCTGTTCTACAAAGGCGTTCTGCTGTTCCTGTGTTAAGACGGTGATTTGCGGCTTTGTTGTCTTTGGGAGTTTTACCCTGTTAGCGACATTTCGGACAATCAAGCCATCGTCTACCGCCGTTTCTAAGGCGTTGCTTAACAGCTTAAAAACATCTATCACTGTAGAGGGTGCTAATCCTTTATCAGATAAGCTGTTGACAAATTTCTGAATGATGTCCTGTCGTAATGCCTTCAACTTATAGTGACCGATAGCTGGCTTAATGTGATTTTTTACCTTTACCGTATAATTGATATAGGTAGTAGGCTTTACATACCGCTTTTTGTATTCAAGCATATAATAGTCAAGCCATTCGGCAAGGGTCATTTCTGTAGGATTGGTGATAATGCCTTTTTGCAGATTATTCAGCAAATCGGTCATTTTATTATGCACTTCCTGTCGAGTCTTTCCGTACAGGGATTTACGCTGTTGTTTTCCGTCTGCTGATATGCCGATTGTTACACGGGCTTCCCATGTGCCATCTTTCCGCTTGCGGATAGAGCCTTCATTTTGTCCTCGTTTTGCCATAGATTATTCATCCCCTTTACATTGTTCAATCATTTCATTACTGGACAAATCCAATTCGTTTAATTCATTTCTCAAAGAGAGCATCATAGAAAAACGCTTTTTTCTATATTCTGCGGCAAGTTCTTCTGAATAGTTTCCCTCTGTTTGCTTTTCTTGTGCTTCAAGGCAATAACCAGCCAATTCGATAAGGGTATTAAAGAAAGTAACCGCAGAAAAATGTAGGTGTGCATTGGTGTTAAAGTCTTTGCCTAACCATTGGGCTGTGCCGACAAATGTATCAAGCCACACATTTCTAATTGGTTCTGGAATGGGATACAATGCTTTAGTCAATATGGAAAGGCTTTTGTCAAATTCTGCATTGGATTCATAATTCCTATGTTCTGTCAGTCCTAACAAGTAATCTACACTGCAATCAAGACAATTAGCCATTCTTTTTAGAACCTCAACATCAGGGCAGTGTTTTCCGCTTTCGTAATTGCTCATGGACTGTCTTACAATTCCTATCTTATCCGCAAATTGTCCTTGCTTGATATTGTTTTGTTCCCTAAGAGCCTTTAGACGGCTTCCAAATTCTGTAAATTTATATTCTTCCATAATGCCAAAACCTCCTTGAACCTTATTATAAACCGAACCAGAGAAAAAGTAAAGAGATTTTTATAAAAACTGCTATATAAAATTTTAGTTAAAAAGTCTTGACAATCAATGCTGAATGGTGTAATATAATGGACATAACAGGCAATGAGCAGATTTTAGTGCAGGAGGTGAACAGCAGATAATACAATTACATTGAATATCCTGCGTTAAAATGCAGACCCCATATAAAATACTTTGGATTTTCCAAATACAAGGAAACGGCTATAAAAATATAATGAACAGGAGGATTTAGCTATGGACATCAATGTGTATAGTTCATGGGAAACACTTCCTCTGATACTGCAAGCGAAAGATGTTCAGACAATTTTGGGGATTTCCAAAGGAAAGACATACGAGCTTATGAACTCCGCAGATTTTCCTACAATTCATCTGAATAAGCGTATGGTAGTGTCAAAGGACAAATTTTGTGAATGGTTGAACCAGGATAACAGGAAAATCAAAAGGAGGGCTATTTATGTATCAAGAAAAGGCTGAAACAAAGAATTATAAAGAAAGTTTTAGGGCTGCGTTTGGTGGCTCATGTATGGATAGGAACACAGGTAATATGGTAGTTTTTCAAGGATTTCGTGAAGAAGGGAGAGAATTAGTGGAAGCTATATGTGTATCAGATGTCTTAAAAGAACGAACAATTCAGGGGCAGAAAGTGCAACAATTTCTTGATGAAGTTCGGTCTATACTCAAGGATTGCACTTATCAATATTTGTTTCCAAGCCCAGAGCAGAGGGAACAGAATATAAAGTTGTCATGTGAAATCCGAAGAAATGACGATAAAATTGGTTACGTGGAGGATATGGATTATTTACTGGACTGTGAATATATTTACAAACTGATTTTTGGACTTCCTATTGAATCAGACTCTGGTATGAACCTTATTTTCTTCATACCAAATGAACTTGCATATTATTCGGAGTTATTCCAGTTGGGAGTATTGAAGCCTTATGAAAAAAACTCCCAAGAACCGTTCTGTAGAATGGAAGAAGCTGGAAAAGTGTATATTCGTATTTCAAATGCTCTTATCAATCTTGATATTTCTTGTATTTCAAATACTCTGTAAGTAAAGCTATACGCCCCAGAAACTTATATAGTCTCTGGGGCTGTTATTTAACCCTTTTTCAAAATTCCCTCATCAATCAATTCCGATACTCTCAAACATTCCTCCTGTGGGTCATAGACATAATGACCGAATGGGGAATCTGGCTTTATATCCTTCCACATACACTCAACGCCTTGCCCTTGCAGAGAGCCGAATAAATAAGGGCATTTGTCGCAATCCTTATATTCTGGGGCTATTTTCCGTACTCTGTTTTGGCGTTTACAGAAAACTTTTCCGCTTTTTGTTGCATAGTTAAAATGATTCACATTTTCCAGATTAACAGACATTTTTATTCCCCCTCTCCGTCAGTACCTATATCGGGCAGTTGAATGTAAGTGCCGTCATATCTCCAAGATTCTGTAGAAGTGATGATTAGTTCATTATCTTGAATAATGGCAGATGTGTATACTCTGTCCTCAAATTCCCAGTTGATAAACTCCCAACCTGTATCTGCTCCGTTTCTGTCAAGGACAAAGGTTTCTGCTTCTGGCTCAAAAGACAATATCAATGAGCCGTTCTGTGTTTCCACACTTACAAAAGTGTCTGTTTCAAAGCACTGGTATCTTCCATAGGTGGTATAATTACCGTCCGTATAGAAGTCATCAGGCTGTTCTTCCTGTGTACCCTCTGATTGTTCTGTGTTCTGCCCTATTTCCTTTTCTGTTTCATGCTGTAAAACTTGGTCATACACTCCCGAAACGATAGGAGAACCACCGTATTTAGAATCAGTGTAAATAACACACTGGTCAACATCTGGGTTATATAATAGTATTGTGTTCGTATCTGATTCTACTTGAAACTGAACGTGGTTATCATCATAGGCGGTGTAATTATCAATCGTATTTGGTATTATTCCAATACATAACTCCATAGACAAATCACCGTTGGGTATGCCGCTTACCACCATAAAAAGACGGTTTTCTATTTCCTCTAGCCAAAAGTACATTCCTGTTCCCGCTGTTTGCTCTCTATACAGCTTATTTTTCCACCAGTTATCAGGTATGGTTATCTCTTTGTTTTCTGGTATAGGTGTTTCTGTTACTTGCACTTCCTCAGTTGATATTACATCAGTTGCCTGAGTATTCCCACAACCTGAAAGAAGTGTTATTACCAATAAGGCTACAACAATAAATCTATGTTTCATTCTCTTATCTCCTGTGTTCTCTTACAATTTCCCTGTTATGCTGAATGGTTTTGATAGCTTCTTTGATGAACTGCTCCGTTCGCTGTTTCCCATAATACTGGTAAGGGTCTACAGCTTTTTCTGTTTTTTCGTCCATCCACGGATTGACGACACAATAACCTTTATATGTAAACTTCACCATATTAACCGTAGCCGTTCCAGAATTATCATGCCACATAGCGTCCAACTGCTGCCACGCAAATTCTTTGACTTGCTCAATCGTTATTTCCATAGCTGCTCCCCCGATTTAATCATCTTCTTCATAATACTCCAAATCATCAAAATATCCGCCCTCGGCATCATCTTCAATCAATTCTTCCTCTGTCACTTCCGATATATTTTCCAGAGCCTTATTCATTTCAAGGGCTAATTCCTCAACCGATTTCTGGGTGAGGGGAAAATTCTCTTTCTGTTCAATGAATCTCTCCATGTTGTTATCCCTCATTTCTTTGTCAATAAATGCCGCTTAGGATAAATCAGAATATAGCGTCCATGCTTACCGATTTTGTATCAATCTGTCCACCCAGTCACATAAATTTTGTTCCTGTTTCGGAGTAGAAGCGGTTACAATAAATTCCTGCCCTCTGCAAGCGGAATTTAATTCTGCGTATCTGTCCTTTAGCATAGGGCGGTTATCGCCTTGCCATGAAATGGAAATACCGTCCTCACCAAAGAACACAGGCAAAGCCCATAGCCGCCGATTGTCCTGACCTCTCTTTGTAAGCACCAGTGAATCATCATACTGGAATGTGCCGTAGGTATCGGGCAAATATAGGCGGTTGTTCGGGCGGTCAGAGTTTTCACCGTGTGGGTGCCATGAATAACGCTCAATTTCCTGTTTCTCCCTCAATACTTCCCCAACTTTCATATATCCGTATATGATGTGGACAATAGGAGCGTTACGGACAAAACACAGCGTTTTATCGGGCTGATACATTGTCTTTTGAAACATTCCGTAAAATAAAAATATATCGCCCACTCCTACGCCCCATTTATCCAGATGTACGGCAGATACGCCATGTTGCCCAAATGCGGGTTTCCATTCGGCGTTTGCCGTTCTGTCTTCTATATCCTTGTATATATCGGGGTCAAGGTGACAGGTCGGGTTTTTGTCAAAATCAAATTTGGGGCATAGTTGATTGATGACTTCCTCAAAACTCTGTCCTCTGTAATACAAATCCTTATATGCCGTTCCTACCGTTCTATCTGGAATCGGGAGCGATAACAGCGTACCGTCTGGCAATATAGGGCTTGCCATACCTCCCGATTTACTGTCCATGCCTTTTCTGCTCAAAATCACTTTCATAGCGCCATACCTCCTAACGTATAGCACCATTTTAGCATGGAGCATAGCGAAAAGCAACTGACAGCATAGATAAATAACGCAACGTGCGGATTACCTGCGGAATATGCAGTTAGTATCATTTACATATACTATTTGCATTGGAGGAAAACCGCATGGAGCAACAGGCATTGGGCAAGCGTATTCGTGAGGAACGGCTAAAGCTGAATCTGACACAGGAACAACTGGCAGAAGAAGTAAACCTTTCAACCGCCTATATCGGGCAGATTGAGCGTGGGGAACGCAGCTTAACATTAGAGAATCTGGCAGCAGTTGCCAACCGTTTAGGCGTTACGATAGATTATCTGCTGTCTGATTCAATCGTTTCAGACAGTGACGGTCAGTATCGGCTATGGTGCCAACTGATGGACGGCAGGACAGAGGAACAAAAAGCCCTGGCAATCAATATGGTAAAACTTATGTTTGGTTATCTGGACGAAAAATCTTAGATGATACAGTGATGGGGAAGATACCTCTTGATGAGATTCTTCCCCATTTTAAATGACCAGAAATCACCGCTAACGCATTTTAACCGCTTGACTGAGAATAACTCCATTTGCCGGTGAATGAGCCTTAGAACGCAATTTTAGGGCTTTCCTATCCATAAGAAGCAACTTTAGCCGCTTACAAGCCCTGTAAAAATCTTATTTCCGTCCTGCAAAGGCTGATAGAGAATCCATACGGTAAAAATGTCACTTCCCAATCGCTTACAAGGCAGATTCCTTACAACGGTTCATATATCGTTTTATTCCGTATTCCGCTTACAAACCGCCTAACCGCCTTAATCTCTTTGCTGTTAAAGTTACAGGCATTTCAGCATAAACCGTATTCCCTCACTGAATCCCTTACAAAACAACTCTTTTTCC
Organism: uncultured Dorea sp.; assembly: GCA_910586965.1. Lineage (GTDB taxonomy): Bacteria > Bacillota > Clostridia > Lachnospirales > Lachnospiraceae > MD308. The sequence continues at coordinate 35,433 of CAJUMF010000004.1, forward strand.
AGCTCACTATAGCAAAGGTTCAATTCTTCCTCAATCTGTAGATATTCCTCGCCAGATATAAGAGTAGAGAGCCTTGTATAAAGCTGTTTTTCCCTTAACTCAACTTCTGCCGTCTTTTCCGTAACTGTGTGAGCGTAAATCGTATCTGTAATATATCGTTCCATTACACAGCCCCCTTGTCTGTAAAATTATTTTAAACTCAATCGTTATCTATCTGTTTGAACGAAAACAGTGTTTCCAGTCTACTTTAAAATAAGTTTAAAACCATTTTCGCCCATAAACTTCATTTAAAATAAAACCTCAAGTTTAAAATAAATTTTATTTTCGGTGCTTTGTTTTCAGCACGATATACTTTTCATCGCCAGTTAGGCGGCTTAACGGCTCATAGGAGCGGAAAGGCTTTTCCTTACAGACAAGGTAGCTTTCCAATGTCTGGTACTCCTGTTCGGTATAGGCTTCTGTATTTAGTTCCTTTACATTATAGAATACGCCATAGCCCTGTATCTGGCGGATATGGGAGAGGGCATAATATAGAGTTTTGAAGTTCTCATACCTCATAAGGCTGTTATCCTCGGAGTACATTTTTGTCATATATCCGAATAGCTTCTGATAGTCCTCTGGTTGAAATTTATCCACGATACAGCTATATCGTCCAGAAGAATTGTTTTCACCTAAGATATTATCAGAGGTAAGCCGCTTTCCGTTGACTAAGAGCCACCATATTCTCTGGATAATGGATTCAAAGTCAGAAAACAGGCGGTTTCCAGTACCCGAAAACTGGTTGACAATATATTTTTCCTCAATGCCGCCGTTCCCCAAAACAGCGGCTACATGAAAGTGAGGGTGGTAGACATCTTCTCTGTATGTGATTTCTAAGGAACGGATACAGCCTTGAAAGCCATATTGTATAAGGTCTATTCCTTTCACTTTTTTGTTGCCGTTTAGATATGTTACCAGAGTTTTAAAGCAATAAGCCATATGCTGTATGGTTTCCCTCAGTTCTTCACCGCTACAGTCTGGAACGGTCAGCACCATATGATACAGAGAATCCTTATATTGTTCCATATAGGGCAAAAAACGCTTTTGCAGTAACATTTTCTTAACCTGATTACAATTACTGCAAAATTTGTCCTTACATAAAAAGGTTCTCAATAATACTCTTACATGACTGGCTTCATAGGTTTCCATAGACCAGAATCGGTTACAATTTTCCAGACGGTTCTTTCGTTCCCTTATTATATGGGCTTCATAAGGCGACAGGCGTTTCTTTACAATGCCGTTTGCAAGCAGTTTCAGATAGTTCATAACCATTTCGTCATTCCGTTTTACGTTTCCATGTACTTTTCCCATATGACGCCGTGTTACTTCCTTTACAACAGGCGTATGTTCCATGTTTTCCATGTTTACATTCCCTCCGTTCCCTTTTTTCTATATCCTTTTTGTTTTAGTACGCTTAACTCTAATAGAGAATAGATAATTATTATAGGGGTTCGCCGCCTGTAATTAACAAGGTTTCCCAAACAGGCTTTGAACCCCTACCATCACCCCTAACCCCTTGACGCAATCTGGATTTTATGGTATATATTGAACTGGTAAAGTAGAAGAAATTCAACTTAATGTGAAAGGACGGAACTGTATAGACATGATGAAAGTTCGGTTTATAGTGTTCCGAAATAATGTATGGAAATGGGAGGAGCATATCGTACATTTTGCAGCAATCGGCGTATGGATCGTATTCCTGCTGATCATTAACTATTTGCTGTTTGAGAGACGGGCATCGGAGATGGCGGGAAAAGCGATGGCATTTCCGAGATGGAATCCTGTCATCCGTTTCCTGTTGGTGATTCCGGGGGCAGTCTATGTGGGACTGGGACTTTATGCGGTCTCATTTACATCCTTTAAGCCCTGGATCATTGCCGGCGTGATTATCGGCGGATTCTTTATTCACGGTGTGATCGAGTGTATCTATCGTTTTGATGTCAGAGGACTGTGGTCCAATAAACGGCAGATGTTGGCTTCTGTAGCGATTTCTTTCCTGATCGTGGCATTCTTCTGGATGGATTTGAGCGGTTTTGATAAGTATCTGCCAAGGGAGGAAGAGCTTTCCTCTGTTGTGGTGGATGGTCCTTATACGATAGATGGTCACTTCTGGGGGAAGCAGAGGAATGGGATAACCGGTGACACGATGAAGGGAACTCTTAAAATATTAGATAAAATTATCGGAGAAAATGATAACAATAAAGACATTCTGGACAGCGGTACGTCGGAAGAGGCCAGAGGATATAGTTCCTATAGATTTAACTACAGGCTGCAAAACGGAAGGGTGGAAAAGCGAGAATATATACTCTCACCGAAGCTGCAGGATGAAATCATGGAACAGGTATTTGACACAATGGAGTATAAGAAGGATACCTATGCCCTCTACACGGCGGATTGGTCGTTAGTGACGGATGTGGAGATCAGCTTTCCGACCTGTACGGAGATGTTGGATATGACGAAAGAGCAACGCTCAGAGTTATTCCGCATTTATTTGGAAGAACATTCAAGCTTAGATTATAAGACTGTAAAAAATACACTGCCCTTTGGCCAACTTATGATTTCACATAAAGTCGGTCCATCAGATAATAATTATTACAGCGGCATGGCGGAGGCAGAAACTTCAGATGCATATTATCTCTATCCATCCTTTAAGAAGACGATCAAATATCTGCGGGAAGAACTTAAAGTGGACGTAAAGACGTCTATGAAGGATATTTCCATTACGAGTCTGAATGTTTCCAGATATAAGGAAAATTCCGAAGATTGGGAAAGCCTGGATATCTATGATGAAGAATTTATTGACTCTATTAAAGAAAGACTTTGCTACGGAGATAGTTTATGGCTTTATGGAGTGGAGCAGGCAGTAGATACAAGTGTTGATATCACTGCTACGGTAAAAACAGAGAGCGGGGAAGAGAGCTATGTAGTGTATACAGATTCTGAGACCGTAGAGAAGATGAAGCAGCAAGGAACGTTTGAATGATGCTCCGGAAACCCTAAGATTGCTATAGGAATTTGATTCGGGATATGTTATGATGGAATCAGCCTTGTTGGCTGGTTCCATAAGTATGTCAAAAGAAGAAAGGATAGAAGAGATGGAAAAAGAAGTAGATGTGGAATTAGAACTGGATGTTGATATTGTCACGCTGATGACTGATGACGGCGAGATTGACTGTGGGATTATCACAGTGCTTGAGATGAATGGTAAAGAATATATCGCAGTGTCCCCGCTGAGTGAGGAGGATGAACTGACGGAGGAAGTCTGGTTCTATCAGTTTGAGAGAGACTCATCCGGCGGCGATGAACATGATCTTATCTTCATCGAAGATGAGGACGAGTATGACCAGGTAGTTGATAAATTTGATGAGTGGCTGGACACATTGGAGTTTGAGGAAGCGTAGGGGTATGATTTATACCCCTTTTTTTAATGTTAATGTCACTGTAAATATTTCAGATGTTCGGGATACAGAGAGTTCTCCATTAAGGAGACGTACCATTTTCCGTACACTTTTCAGACCGATATTGTTATTGTCCTTCAGGGAGTGTTCTGTTTTAATCGCATTTTTGATCGTAACGGTGAAAGTTTCCTCCTGCAGGGTGAAGGAGATGAGCACCGTTTCTTTTTTGTCCCCGTATTTAAAAATGTTTGAAAACAAGTTGTCCAATATGCGTTTGAGCATCGTTTTGTCGCTTTTAAGGACAATGGAGGGTTCATCTAGGTGAAGGTTAGGTGTAAAACCAGCCAGCCGGATAAAGTCGGCATTTTCCATAAGACACTGGCGGATGAAGTCTGTGGAGGTCCACGTAAGTTCGGCACTTTCCTGTTCCTCCGAGACGAGGGCATACTCAAACATCCGATCCGTCAGTTCTTTAATGTCCTTTGTTTTTACCAGGCACCGGTCAAGATATTCCTCCTCATGTCCGGGACTTTTCTTAAGTTTTATCACCTCAAGATACCCGTTTAAGATGGTGAGGGGCGTGCGGAGATCATGAGATAAAGCAGTGATAAGATCCTGGTTGGCCTGGCGGCTTTCCTGCTCTTTTTCAATATTGTCATTTAGGGCAGTTCTCATGTTGTCAAGCTCTTCGGCGAGAATCCCAATCTCGTCGCCGCCCAGATACGGCACAGGGTGGCTTAAGTCGCCGGAGGACATGACAAGAATCTCCTGTTCCAGCTTGAGTACCGACTTCATCTTACGCCGGATAAAGAAGAGGATAATGAGGAAAAACAGCAGGATGGAGAGAGACAGACTGATAAGCGTGTAAGGGTACAGCACTACGGAACGCTTATAGCTCATGATCAGAGCGCTTCCGGAGCCATTGCTGAATTTGAGAGGAACGTATCGGAAGTCCTCGAAGTCTCCGGCGGTAAGCTGGTCGCCGAGACCGATGAAGACTTGGAAAACATTGTTTTTGTCCGTGAAGATTTCTGCCATTCGCGTTGTGCGGTGGTATCCGTCATCTAACCCATATATGGAGATAGAGGTATATTTATCCGCCAAGTCGAGCAGCGGGGCAAGAGCCTGAATTCGTTCTTCATCCGTCTCTGATTCCGGGAGCTCGTAGTTTGGCGCCTGTTCATAAAGCCTGTCCGACAGATAGATGTAATCACCATAAGTATTATAGTAGTCTCCAAGTCCCAGCAGATTGAAGATAGAAAATTTGTTAGTCCAAAGCACTTCAAACAGTGCGAATGCAGTAAAGAGGGCGCACAGAATCAATAGTGCGAACTGGGTGCGGATTTTTAAGGCGGAGAGTTTGTGCCATATCTTTTTAATCACATCGGTACCCCCTTCCCCATACGGTTTTTATGAGAACCGGATTTTTCGGATCCTTTTCAATCTTACAACGCAGGTTGCGGATATGCACCATGACAGTGTTGTTGGCGCCATAATAGTAGGGCTCATCCCAGACGGCTTCGTAGAGACGCTGGGCGGAAAATACTTGCTTTTTGTTTTTGATGAGCAGAAGAAGCATGGCGTATTCCGTGCCGGTAAGGGTAAGAGGGTTACCGCCGGAGAAGACTTGCTCTTTTTCTTCATTGATTTCTAAATGATGGAAATGGATAGTTTTCGAGGATATACCGGCAGTTACCGTCGGGTCTTCAAGGGGGGCGTTAGAATCATCTTTCCCTTTATAGACTTGGTATCTGCGTATCAGTGCTTTGCTTCGGCTGATAAGTTCATTGTATGAGAAAGGCTTTGCCAGATAATCATCACCGCCGCTGGAAAAGCCCAGTGTCTTATCGCTGTCTTTTGTGCGGGCGCTTAAGAACAGGATGGGCGCATTGCTGTTTTTTCGGATTTCAAGGCAGGTCTGGTAGCCGTTCTTTCCAGGCATCATAATGTCTAAGATGATCAGGTCAAAATCTGTACGTTCCGCGAGAGAAAGGGCTGTCTCTCCGTCGGAAGCTTCCATGATCTCAAAGCCTTCTCCTTCCAGGAGCACATGTATGATCTCTCGTACCTCTGCGTTGTCATCTACGATTAAAATGTGTGATTTTTCCATGATTTTAAGCTCACCTCTTTCGAAAATATTTTAACAGACATTTGAAAAACAGGTGAGTGTTCTTAAGAAATTTTAAGAATTAATTTCGGTGATTCTTAAGAACCAGGGATTAGAATGTGAATATGACGGGAAAAGTCATACTAAAGGAGGTACGTGAAGATGAGTAAGATGAGTATTGTTGTTCCATGCTATAACGAAGAAGCAGCGCTGCCGGTCTACTATAAAGAAATGTGCCGGGTAATGAAAGAGATGTCTGAGCTGGAATTTGAGATCATTTATGTGGATGATGGCTCAGCGGACGGTACGCTTGGAATATTAAAAGATATGAATGACAAAGATGAAAGATGCAAGTTTCTGTCTTTTTCCAGAAACTTTGGGAAAGAGGCGGCGCTCTATGCAGGGCTTAAGAGTGCCGCGGGGGATTATGTTGCTACTATGGATGTAGATTTGCAGGATCCTCCGGGACTGTTGCCTGAGATGTATCGTATTCTGAAAGAAGAGAGTTACGACAGTGTCGCTACGAGGCGTTCAGACAGGACAGGGGAGCCGAGGCTGCGTTCCTTCCTCTCGGAAAAGTTCTACAAGGTTATCAACAGTATCTCAAAGACGAAGATAGTAAGCGGAGCCAGAGATTACCGTCTGATGCGGCGGAACATGGTGGATGCAGTGCTTGAGATGAGCGAGTACAACCGTTTTTCAAAAGGCATCTTTGAGTGGGTGGGATTTCGGACGAAGTGGCTGGAATTTTGCAATGTGGGGCGCTGCGCCGGAGAGACGAAATGGTCGGTTAAAAAGCTGTTTTCTTATTCTATAGAAGGGATTACCGGATTTTCGGTTGCGCCGCTGTCGCTGGCTTCGGTGATTGGAGTGTTGTTTTGTATGCTTTCCTTTATCATGATATTTGTCATCATTGTACGGACTCTTGTGTGGGGAGATCCAGTGTCAGGATGGCCTTCGTTGGTGTGTATCATTTTCTTGGTCAGCGGAATCCAGCTTTTCTGCACCGGAATCGTGGGAGAATATCTGTCGAAGACTTATCTTGAGACGAAACACCGCCCGATTTTTATCTTAAAAGATTCCAGCGAAGAGAGCGGAGGAGAAAGGCATGAAAAGAGATAAGAGCTTTGCCGGAAACGGGGCATATGGCGCGCTTTTTTTGCTTACCGTATTTTTTGTGTGGCTGTTCTGCCTGCGCCGCGGACTGTTTGGGGCAAAGGTGGACTGGGTGAGCCAGCACAGCGTGCTGCCGGATTATTTCCGCAGGCAGTTCTACGAGACTGGCAATCTGTTCCCGGAGTTTGCGGCGAATATCGGCGGCGGGCAGAACATCTATAATTTTTCTTACTATGGGCTTTTAAGCCCGGTCATCTTGCCGTCGTACCTGTTGCCTTTCGTGAAGATGTCCGATTACATGATGGCAGTGCAGTTTGTATGCCTGGCGGTTTCTGTGATGCTCCTTTTCCGATGGCTTTCCGGGCGGGGATTTGAGAAAAAAATATGCTTTGGCGTGAGCGTCATATTCCTTTTGTCCGGGCCGATGATCTACCACTCTTATAATCAGATTATGTTTGTGGATTATATGCCTTTTTTGTGCATGGGGTTTCTCGGGGTGGACAGGTATTTTGCAGGGGAACGCAAGGGTGCGGGCAGGTACTTTGCAGGGGGTCGCAAGGATGCGGAGGCAGCCGGGAAAGAAGGGATTGTGAAGGGGATAAGAAGGAGGCGGGGCGGACTGCTTGCCGTCAGCGTATTTCTGATGATCATGACCAGCTTTTATTTTAGCATCGGGGGGATGCTTGCGCTTGTGCTCTATGGACTGCATCGGTATGTGATAGAGCGTGAGGGAGTTTTTACGTCATTGATTCTTTTTTGTGTGCCTTTTTTTACGGCTGTGCTGATGAGCGGCGTATTGCTGATTCCGACGGCGATGTCGATGGCGGGAAGGGAGGGCGGCAGTAAGGGGATTGCTATATGGGAGCTTTTCCTGCCGGAGTTTTCCCCGGGCAGATTCTTCTATACGCCCTATGGGATGGGGCTTACGGTGCTTGCCTTTGTCTCGCTTGCGGCGATGGCTTTCTGCCACGGATGGGCGGAGAGGGTGCTGGCGTGGGGATGTATCGGAGTTCTTTTTCTTCCGGTGTTTGCATGGCTGCTGAACGGAGGGCTCTATGTGAGGGATAAGGTGATGATTCCGTTCCTGCCCCTTATGTGCTATGTGACGGCTCTTTATCTGGACGGGATGCGTGCAGGCAGGATGTGTGTGGACGGGATGTGTGCGGACAGGAGGAGAGCCGAAACGGCGGATGCGGAGAAAAAGGGGAGACGGAGAACCGATATTTTGCGGGGCGTGATTCCTTATGCGGCTGCATTGGGGTTCTTATGGTTTTATTTTGCCCGGTGCGGTGTGGAAAAGTACGGCAGATTTGTGCTGGCGGACAGTGTGCTGCTGCTGATTTCTTACGGAATCTACTGTGTGCGGAAGAATGTTTTGGTGTTGATGCTGTTGTCTGTGCTGCTGCTTGGGATATTTGGAAATGAGTATCACGGGGAGGCGGCAAATTACCTGGACAGGGAATTTTACGGGAAAGTGACGGACGTGTCCGCAGAGAGGCTGGCGGAAAGAGCAGCGGAATCGGAGGAAGGATTTTACCGGACGGAGCAGTCCGGCACGGAGGAGGAGAATGCGGCAAATCTAAACCGAATCCGGGATATGGGGCAGTATGTGTCATCCATCTATTCTTCCCTGTATAACGGGGAGTATCAGAGGTTCCGGGAAACTTTCGGGACGGGGGAGCCTTACCGGAACTTCCTGATGCAGCCTGGGTCGGAAAATCCGGTGTACCGCAGGTTTATGGGCGTGAAATACCTGATAGCGGACAGAGATTCCCGGGGTTCTCTGGCGGGTTATGCCTCGGCGGACAAAGAGCATTCGTCTGGCGGGAGCATGGATGGTGCGTCCTGCGGGTATGCCCTGAAAGATGAGGAAGGGGAGTGGGGGCTGTATGAAGACTGCCTGGTGTCTCCTGTGGCTTATGCGACGGATAAGCTGATGGGGGAGGAAGAGTATGGGGCGCTTACGTTTCCGGAAAATCAATTGGCGCTGCTTAAGGCGGCGGTGGTGGAAGAGATGGATGGAAATGCCCGGAAAACCAGCAGAGGCGGGGAACTTGTTCCGGCAGAGGTTTCTTTGCCGGGGGAGATAGATTCCCGGAAAGCGGAGGCAGTCAGGGCGGATATCCGGCAGTTGGCAGAGAATTTGGACAGACAGCCGGGCGGAAAAGCCAACGCGGCGGAAAACACTGAAGAGGACGGCAGAGCGGATAGGGTTTTGTTTCTTCGGTTTCAGGTTGAGAACCTTAAGCCATCCCGGGATGTGGCGGTGTGGGCGGAGGGGCAGCGCAATAAGCTGACTTCCAAAAAACATTTTTACTATAACGGCAATACGGCGTTTACTTATGGGATTCCTTTGCAAAAAGGTCAGAGGAGTATTGAGATGGTCTTTGGGAAAGGGCATTATAAGATTTCGGATGTGCAGTGCTTTCTGGGGGCGCTGCCGGCAAAAGAGGAGGCTGAGAGCCTTTATCAGTCAGAACTTCTGCCGGATAAGGAGAGAACGAAGGGAAATGTGCTTGCGGGTGATATAGATGTGAAACATAACGGGTATTTTATCACGACGATTCCCTTTGATGGAAATTTTGAAATCTCTGTGGACGGGGAGAATGTAAAGACGGAGAGGGTTAATACGGCGTTTTTGGGGTGCAGGATTGAGGAGGGTAGACATGAGGTTGAGATTGTTTTTCATGCGCCGGGGATGACAGCTGGGAAAATCGTGTCGGTTCTTGGGATGGTGCTGTTTATGGGGGTGAATTTTGGGAGGAGGGAAAGGAAAGAGGAAACAACTGAAAGCTGATAGAAGTGCATAGGAAGAGTTATAGAGACGGAAGTCAAAAGCTGTTTTGACTCCAATGCGGGTTCCAAAGTCATGTATCGCCATGCAGGCATGCCTGCCTGCACATTTGGCGACTGCCACGAGGTGTCTGGCTATATGACGGCCTCGATCAATGTCTTGCCGTCCAGCGTAAATTCACGGACTCCTGTCTGTTTTTTCTTGTTAAAGCTGAAACTGAGCAGATATCCTCTGTCCAGATGATAATCGTCGAGATAGGCGGCTAATTGTTTCTCGCCCCGGGAATGATACTCATTGCCGCGCCATATTTTTGTCTCGATTATAAATTGTTCGCCGTGATAATCGACAATGATGTCCGTCCTCTTAAGGCTCCGGGTTCTCGATTCGATGTAATAGTTGCCGGTTCCGTTAATGATTGGGCGCAGGTAGAGCAGGAAGAATCTCCGGCCCTCCTCTTCTAAAAAGCGTTCCTGGCAATTGCCGTAAAGCTCCTGGAAATGTTCTGCGAATTTTTCCAGTATCCTACGCATATCCAGGCGTCCGTTTGTAATGAACTGGCTTTTGTCCTGGAGAGAGGCTTTGTATATGTCGGGCGTCCGTGTTTCATCTAAGGAGAGAAAATGGTTGTATAAAAGCGTATCAAAAATCCGGTTTGCCGGGATGACTTTTCCTTCTTCGATTTTTACAAATCCAAACATAAGCGCAAGGCCTATCGACTGATTTGTGGGGCTGTAAGTGATGGCTTTGCCTGAAAAGAGCAGCTCTTCCAGCAGGAGTTTTAATTCCGGGTAGTCAGAAAGCTTTCCGATGAGGGATTCAAATAGCGTGTTGCTTTCTGAGAGAAACATGCGGACGGCGATTAAAAATCTTTCTTTTGTCCATGTGTTTTTTGGGAAATCCGGGCGGTCTTTTTGTCCGCAGACCTTTTCATCCATAAGCTTGCAGAGCTTTGAGACCAGGTAAGGGTATCCCGAGGTATAGTCATAGAGCAATCCCGCGATTTCTGCCGTATCCATGTCGGTGTGATGTTCCTTTTCATATTCCAGCAGCATACCTTTGATGCCGTCTTCGGACAGGCTCATGTCTACATCAAAATCTGCTGCGATGTTCCAGGGGCTGTTCCATTTGTGCTCTTCATCAGAACGGAGTTTCCTCTTTAAGTTCTTAATATCGTATACTCCGGCAAGGATTACGGAGTGGAAAGTGCGCGTTCCCTTTATATCTCTTTCCAGATAATAACCGCGCAATTGTGCAAGAAAATCTAAAAATACCTGATTGTTTGAGGCACTGTCAGTCTCATCGATCATGAGTACCACCGGCTTTTGGGAATGATAGCAAAATGTGAGAAGGTATTCGAATAATGCCAGCAGGTCAAAATGTTCCTCTTTTTGTGAGAGGGTTTTCTGCATCTTGCCGATTAATTCGCCGGCGGGCGCAAAGCTTTCTCCCTGGTTACGTTTGATTTCTCTCAGGAAAAGCAGAAGAAATGCCAGCGAAAATGCGTTCTCATCTCTGAATGAGGAACTTCCAAGCGCCTGGAAATCAAGGCTGACGACAAAATAGTCTTTTTCCAGCACCTTTGCCAGCGCTGCCAGGGTTGTGGTCTTTCCGTACTGTCTGGCGCGGTTTACGGTGAAATAATCGCCTGCGTCAACCATCTTCTGAATCTGCCGCACCCGCTCGGAAGGGTCTGCCATGTAATGCCTGGACGGCACGCAAAGCCCTGTTATATTAAAGCATCTAGCCATCTTTTAGCCTCCTTTCCGAAAGTTCTTTTTGTTATCTTACCATGAATCTGTATGTGAGACAAGGAGAAACGGGCGGTATTATTTTTGATATTCCATGGCTGTATTTTGCCATAGATATGTGTTAAATAGTATGATAAAATAAAACGGAAGAAAGCAATAAAAGGTACTGTGTATAAAATAAGAATAAAGAGAGTGAAAATATGAACAACTTAGAAACAGCGAGGATTTTCAAGGCATTCTGTGATGAACGCCGACTGGCAATCATTCATAAGCTGCAGGAGGGAGAAAGATGTGCGTCGGATTTGATTGAGGAGTTGCAGATAGGACAATCTACTTTGTCACATCATATGCATATTTTATGCGACTCCGGAGTTGTAGACATGAGAAAAAGCGGAAAATATGTATATTATTCTATCAGCGAAGAGGGCAGCAACCAGATAAAGGAAATCCTCAGCGCGCTTACGAAAATTGAAGGTTACAGAACGAGGGGGAATAAAGAGGTATGACAAAAGAAGACGTGTTGGAAGAATTTGATGAGGGATATGATTGCTGTCAGGTTGTTTTTCAGTATTGGGCTCAAAAACTTGGGATGGATGAGGAAATTGCGTATAAAGTCTCTTCATGTTTTGGAGCCGGGATGCTGCAGGGAGAGACTTGCGGCGCCGTTGTCGGGGCTTACATGGCGTTAGGGCTGAAATACGGATGCTGTAAAACCGGACGTGAAGGGGAACGGCAAAGAGTGGAATCCATAATAAAAAGCGTCCAATTCCGGCAGATGTTTACGGAAACATATCCGTCGACCATGTGCAAGGATTTGCTGGGAGCAGATTTTTCCACACCGGACGGGGCTCAAAAAATCCGTGAGGAACAGATGATGACTGTTTTTTGTCCGCAGTTAGTTGCTGATGTTGTCAATATGCTGGAAGATATCATGTGAGAAATTGAGCGCATCTATAAATGAACGGGATTTATAAATAATAATGATTGGACTGTTTTTCCTGTTTATAGTAACATATTCATATATCTAAATTTATAAATATGTTATGCAGGAGGAAAGGAAATGAAAAAGACAGCATTATTTTTAGCTTTGATCTTAACGATTGGGCTTGTCGGGTGCGGCGCGCCGCAGGAGAAAGCTGAGAGAGAGGAAAAAGGCGAGGTTGAGGAATCCAAAGCAGAAACTTTCAGTGGAAAGTATATTGTGGAGGCCGGTTATGTGAAAGACAATCTTGATAATCTAGTACTTGTAGATGCAAGAGGTGACGAGGCAGCGGCGAAAGAGACAATTAAAGGTGCGGTTCCGATAATGTGGCAGTATCTCGCGACCTGTGAAGATGGAGCGGCCGGAGATGAAAACTGGGGATGCATCCTGGATACGAAACGCCTGAGTGAGAGATTGGGTGAAAAAGGGCTTGCGAAAGATAAAGAAATCATACTGTTTGCCGCCTCTCAGGAAGGCTGGGGAGACGACGGACGGATTGCATGGGAACTGATTGCGGCAGGTTACGAAAATGTCAAAATGGTTGACGGCGGTTTTGCAGCTCTTAAATCCGCCGGGCTTGAAACAGCAAAGGGAGGGAGTGAGCCGGAGAAGGCGGAGGTTGTGATAGATTCCGTTGATACGGCCCATACTATCAATACGGCAGAATTAAAACAAAACTATGACGATTATAAAGTTGTCGATGTCCGCGCCGATGAAGAATATGACGGCGATACTTTGTACGGAGAGGCAAAGGGAGGGCATCTTCCGGGAGCAATTCATATACGCTTTACGGATTTGTTCCAGGATGACGGAAAGCTGAAAGGCAATGAAGAGCTTGTCAGCCTGTTTGAGGGGGCAGGACTTTCAAAGGACGATCAGATTGTAACGTATTGTACTGCGGGAATCCGTTCGGGATATATGCAGCTCGTACTGGAGATGTGCGGTTTTGAAAATTCCCGGAATTATGATGAGTCATACTATAGGTGGTGCGCGGTAGAAGAAGTAGAATAATCAAATGGATTAGATATTTGCAATGCCCTCTTTTGGCTGTGATTTGATTTTAGTAGGTCTGACAGCAAAAGAGGGTATTTCATTCTGATATTTCGAAACATGTAAAGGGGATAAGAGGTGGGGGTTTTTTGCAATTATCGTGACATATTTCCGAATCCATGGTAAGATGGGGCATACAAAGAGACAAAAGGAAGGATACGGAATGTATGATGAGGAAGGTGCAGGAATATTTTGTTTATTTTATGTTTTATTCTATAATTGGATGGATCTATGAGGTTTTTCTGGAGGTTGTGGTGTATCGGTGGGGATTTTCCAACCGGGGCGTGCTGTTTGGGCCGTATTGCGTGATTTACGGAACGGGTGCGCTGATTCTTCTTTTTTCCCTAGGGTGGCTTATGAAAAAACGGATTTGCATCGGGAAAGTGCCGGTGACGCCTTTGCTGGTCTTTCTTGGGATTATGGCTGTCACTACCGGGGTGGAGCTTATCGGGAGCTATGTCATGGAGTTCACGTCGGGTGGATGGGCGTGGGATTACAGGAGGTTTGCCTTTAACTTCCAGGGGCGCGTTGCTTTGAATCCAAGTGTGCGTTTCGGAATCGGCGGTATGTTTTTCCTGTATGTGCTGCAGCCTTTGTTTGTGAATATGACAGAAAAGATGCCGCCGAGGGTCTTCAATGCGCTCTCCGGAGTCCTGGCGGCGGCGCTTGGGGCGGATACTGTCTGGCTGGCAGTGAAAAGTTTTCGGTAAATGCTCCTTGACTTTGACGCTGCGTCAACGGCTATCATAAGGGCATCCGGAGGTGGGAAGATGGAATACAGTATTAAGGAGCTGTCGCAGATGGCAGGGGTGAGTGCACGCACACTGCGCTACTATGACAGCATCGGCCTTTTAAAGCCCTTATATGTCAGTGAGGCGGGTTACCGTTTTTATGGAGAGAGGGAAGTATCTTTGCTGCAGCAGATTCTTTTCTACAGGGAACGGGGATTTTCTTTAAAGAAAATCCGCCAGATTATCTATGATGGTGAATTTGATCTTTTGGAGGCGCTTTCAGAACATCTCCGGGAGCTGGAAAGACAAAAGCAGCATACGGAATCGCTGATTCGGATGGTGAGGCGGACGATGCGGCAGATGAAAGGAGAATGTATGATGAGCGATGCAGAAAAGTTTGAGGCATTTAAGGAGAAACTTGTCCGGGAAAACGAGGAGCGTTACGGGGAGGAAATCCGCCGAAAGTATGGGGATGATGAAATAGATGAGTCGAACCGCAGGCTGATGGGGATGTCGCAGGAGGATTATGAGCGTTTCCAGACATTGGGACGGGAAATCCTTGAGAGGCTTGAGGATGGCGTGAAGGAAAGCATCCAGCCGGACAGTGAAAAAGCCGGACGGATTGTGGCACTTCACAAAGAATGGCTTGGCATGACATGGAAGGAATACAAGAAAGAGGCGCATAAGGCAGTGGCAAACGGTTATATCAAGGATGAGCGTTTTAAGGCATATTATGACAGAGAGACGGAAGGGTGTGCGCTGCTTTTGCAGAAGGCGGTGCAGTATTGGGCAGACAGGCTGTAAAAGGTGAATTTTTGCCAAGTTTTAAAAAATCCTTGCGCTGAGAAAAAGATTATGTTATTTTAAATTTATCAATTCTGCCGGCGTTCTTGCCGGCGGAAACAAACTGAAATGTTTCACGGGCCGAAAGGCTTTCTGGTTTCCGGAGCTTTTTTCAAAGCAGAATCCAAAGACTTTTGAAAAGTAAAAAAGGAGGGGTGCGTATGGGTGCAGAAATTATTTGCATATTTTTCATGTAATTTTCTATTGACATTTGAAAAAAAGTATACTACTATATAAACCATACAGCGAACATTCGTTCGGAAACAGAAGGAGAATTGATTATGGCAGGCAATGAGAATAAGCAAAAAGCATTAGACGCGGCAATCGCGAAGTTAGAGAAGGATTTCGGAAAAGGAACAGTGATGAAACTGGGAGACCCGGCGGCTCAGGTAGTTGTCGAGACGGTTCCTACAGGGTGTTTGAGCCTGGACATTGCGCTGGGCATGGGCGGGGTTCCCAAGGGAAGGGTCGTGGAGGTATACGGACCGGAGTCCAGCGGTAAGACGACGGTGGCTCTCCACATGATCTCGGAAGTTCAGAAAAGGGGCGGGATTGCCGGGTTTATTGATGCGGAACATGCCCTTGACCCGGTATATGCGGGAAATATCGGCGTGGATATCAACGAGCTCTATATCTCCCAGCCGGACAGCGGAGACCAGGCGCTTGAGATAGCGGAGACGATGGTGCGCTCGGGGGCTATGGATATCGTGGTCATAGACTCGGTGGCGGCGCTCGTTCCCAGACAGGAGATAGAGGGTGATATGGGAGATTCCCATGTGGGCCTGCAGGCGCGGCTTATGTCCCAGGCTTTGAGGAAACTGACCCCCGTAATCAGCAAGTCCAATTGCATCGTGATCTTTATCAACCAGCTCCGTGAAAAGGTGGGCGTGATGTTCGGGAACCCGGAGACGACGACAGGCGGGCGCGCGCTTAAGTTCTATGCGTCTGTCCGCATGGATGTAAGAAGGATAGAGACGTTAAAGCAGGGCGGGGAGATGACGGGAAACCGCACGAGAATCAAGATTGTGAAGAATAAGATTGCGCCGCCGTTCAAGGAGGCGGAATTTGACATTATGTTCGGGAAGGGCATCTCGAAGGAAGGAGATATCCTCGACCTGGCGGTGGGGCTTAACCTTGTGAATAAGAGCGGCGCATGGTTTGCCTATAACGGCGATAAGATCGGGCAGGGAAGAGAGAATGCCAAGAGTTACCTTGCAGAGCATCCGGATGTTATGGGAGAGCTTGACAAGAAGATCCGGGAGCACTACCAGTTTGCAGGAGCCGCGAAAGATGAGGCATCCGACGCAAAGAAAGAAGGAGAAAAGGCGAAATCGCCGGAACCGGCAGAGGATGTGAAGGAACCGGCGAAGACGGCGAGGAAAAGGGCGGCGAAAGAAGAGTAGGGCATTGGAGAAGATGAATGGTTGTCACGAATATTGAGGCGGCGTCAAACGCGAAGTATAAGGTGTACATAGACGGGGAATACGCGTTTATCCTGTATAAGAAAGAGCTATCCCGCTATCATATTGCTGCCGGGCAGGAGCTTGGGGAGGATATCTACCGGAAGATACGCACGGAGATCATAGGTAAGCGGGCGAGGCTGCGCGCCTTGCATTTGCTGAACGATATGGGGCGGACGGAAGAACAGCTCCGCAGGAAACTGGAGCGGGATGGTTATGCGGAGGATGTGGTCGAAGAGGCGGTTTCTTATGTGAAGTCTTTCGGCTATGTCAACGACGGGAATTATGCCAGGATTTTTATTGACGGCAGGAAGAATAAAAAAAGCAGAAAAGAGATTTTTGCAAATCTCTTACAAAAAGGGATAGATAAAGAAGTTATAGAGCGAGCGTTTGAAGAGTGTTATGGGGAGGAAGATGCCCGTAATGCGATTGTGCAGATATTAAAAAAGAAGCATTATGACCCTGAAAAAGCCGATAAAAAAGAGACGCAGAGGATATTGGGATATCTGACGAGGAAAGGATTTGGATACGAAGATATATTTAGCGTTTCTGAAATGCTTGACATCTATGACAAAACAGTATAAAATTTAACTGTTGTATTTGTACAATGAAAACTAAATAAGGAGGTGCTCCTGTGCTAAGTAATGGATTCATTATTGCAATTGCAATAGTGCTTATCATAGCAGCGGCAGTTATCAGCCATTTTGCTACTGTATCCAGTCTGAAGAACAATGCAGAATCAAAGATTGGGAATGCAGAGACAAAGGCCCGTGAGATTATAGATGATGCGGTCAAGACGGCTGAGGCGAAAAAGAAGGAGTCTCTTTTGGAAATTAAAGAGGAATCTATCAAGAATAAGAATGAGCTTGAAAAAGAGACCAAGGAACGCAGAGCGGAATTACAACGCTATGAGAAGCGTGTCCTTTCCAAAGAAGAGGCTTTAGACAAAAAGTCCGACGCCATTGAGAAGCGAGAGGCAGGATTTGCAGCAAAAGAAGAACAGCTCAAACACCGTGAAGCAAAGGTGGAAGAGATGAGCAGGCAAAGAGTACAGGAACTAGAAAGAATCTCAGGACTTACCTCCGAACAGGCAAAAGAATATTTGTTGAAAACTGTTGAAGACGATGTAAAGCATGATACCGCTAAGCTAGTGAAGGAACTGGAGGCCCAGGCTAAGGAAGAAGCAGAGAAGCGTGCCAAGGAGTGCGTGGTGACTGCAATCCAGAGGTGTGCGGCTGATCATGTGGCTGAGACTACGATTTCGGTTGTGCAGCTTCCCAGCGACGAGATGAAGGGCAGGATTATCGGAAGAGAGGGGCGTAATATTCGTACACTGGAAACAATGACTGGTGTGGAACTGATTATTGACGATACCCCGGAGGCAGTAGTGCTCTCTGGCTTTGACCCGATAAGACGTGAAGTGGCAAGAATTGCTCTTGAAAAACTCATTGTTGACGGACGTATTCATCCGGCAAGAATTGAGGAAATGGTGGAGAAAGCACAAAGAGAAGTTGATGCGATGATCCGCGAGGAAGGCGAAGCAGCGGCATTGGAAGCTGGCGTACATGGAATACATCCGGAGCTTATCAAGCTTCTCGGACGTATGAAGTTCCGTACAAGCTACGGACAGAATGCACTTAAGCATTCCATGGAAGTATCACAGCTTGCCGGACTTCTTGCCGGCGAGATCGGGCTTGACATCAGAGTGGCAAAGAGAGCCGGGCTTTTGCACGATATTGGGAAATCCATCGATCACGATGTGGAAGGTTCCCATATCCAGATTGGTGTAGACCTTTGTAGAAAATATAAAGAATCTGCAACAGTCATTAATGCGGTGGAAGCGCATCATGGCGATGTAGAACCGGAAACCTTGATCGCGTGTGTGGTGCAGGCTGCAGATACGATTTCTGCTGCAAGGCCGGGCGCGAGACGGGAAACATTAGAAACATATACAAACAGATTGAAACAATTAGAAGACATCACCAACCAATTTAAGGGAGTTGATAAATCTTTTGCAATTCAGGCAGGTAGAGAGATTCGTGTTATGGTAGTTCCAGAGCAAGTATCCGATGCAGATATGGTCTTGATGGCCAGGGATATTGCGAAACAAATTGAGTATGAGCTAGAATATCCAGGACAGATCAAGGTCAATGTAATCCGTGAGTCGCGGGTGACGGACTTTGCCAAATAATGTAATATAATAAAAGTATGAGCATTGAAACCAAGGAAAGTCTTGATAAAACAAGTATACAGGACTTTCCTTATTTTTTTGTTTTTTGATTGGGAAAGGAAAAAAATTATGGGAGACGAGATAAAGAGAGTAGGAAGAGAATTGATCCACAAAGGAGCCATCATTGATGTGTATACAGACCACATGGAATTTTCCAACGGGCATCATGCCGACTGGGATTTTATTCATCATGACGGGGCGGCCGCAGTGGTGCCGGTTCTTCCGGATGGCAGGATTCTGATGGTCAGGCAGTTTCGAAATGCGTTGGACCGTGAGACTTTGGAGATTCCCGCCGGGAAACTGGATGCCTCCGACGAGCCGGGATGTGCCTGTGCAAGCCGGGAGCTGGAGGAAGAAACCGGATACAGGTCTGAGCAATTGGAATGGCTGATTACTTTGCGTACAACAGTTGCGTTTTGCGATGAGAAGATTGAAATCTATGTTGCAGAGAACCTAGAACCGTCAAGACAGAATCTTGATGAAGACGAGTTTGTAGATGTTAAGGCATATACACTGGAGCAATTGAAAGAGAAGATTTATTCCGGAGTTATCCAGGATTCTAAGACAGTGGCAGCACTTTTGGCATATGAGGCAAAGTATTTGCGTCAATAGTAATTTGTCTGTAAGATTTTCGAATATATCAAATATAACTTAACATATAATGAAGTATCTTGATTAGGAGGTACGGCTGTGAGGATACAGGAAAACGGAAGACATTTTATTCTGTATTATATGTTAGGGTTTTGCGCGGGGATTTTGTATGCAAATCTTTTTGCAAAAGATTATATTATCAGTATGGGGATTCTCAGTGAATATTTTCTGAATCAGTACAGCGCTGATGATATTGAGATGGCGGAATACATCTGGTATGTGGCGAGAATCCGGCTGGCTCCTGTGCTGCTTTTAGGGGCGCTTGGATGCACCCGGCTTCGAAAGGGAGTCGTGGCGGTATTCATATTGTGGACAGGCTTTTCCTGCGGCCTTCTATTCACTTCAGCAGTTATAAAGATGGGGGTTAAGGGGATTGTATTATGTCTGATCGCATTGGTGCCGCAGTTTTTTTTCTATATCGCAGGGTATCTTGCTTTGCTTTGGTATCTTTATACTTATCCGCAGTTCCGATGGAATCTGACAAAGACAGTAATCTTTCTCTTTTTGCTGGCAGTTGGAATTTTGCTGGAGTGTTATGTGAATCCTGTTATCATGCAGATGTTTATAGGAACGCTCTGATTTGAACGGAACATCAAGCATGTTTTGGAGAGTGCAGGTAGTGGCTCAGATAGAGGATACACAGCAGAAATGCAGCAAGTTGGCTGGCCAATAATCCTAAAAGATATCCTTCAATTCCGAATATAGGAATGCAGTAAAAAACACTTAAGATTCTTAAAATAAGGCTAAATGTATTGATAAGGAAAGAGAGCGTTGTCTTTCCTATTCCATTAATGATGCTGATAAGTGTTGTGTTTGCGTATAAAAACGGGCACATCCATGCCAGTGTAACAATGTAATCTCCGGCAGAGCGGCTGTTAAAAATATATGATCCGATCCATTGGCCGCTAAGAAGGAGAAAAATACAGCAGGCACTTCCCAGCAGTACACAGCAGCAGACACTTTTTTGTATGATGTTCCTCATTTGCTGCTCGCGGTTTAGAGTCTGTGCTTCTGCCACAGTAGGAAGCAGCATGGTGGAAACAGAATTAGTGATGGCAGAAGGAAACAGAACACAAGGGAGTGCCATGCCGGTCAATACCCCGTAGATACTCAGCGATTGGGAAACGGACATTCCATGGGATTGAAGCCTTAAGGGAATGGATACTGCTTCAATACTCTGGAGAAGGTTTAAAAGTACCCGGCTTGCGGTCAGCGGGGCGGAGAGAAGGAAGAGTTCTCCGGCTAAACCAAGATATTCCGGAAGTTTGGCAATCTTTTTTGTAAGGCGCTGGTAATCGAGCGCTTTTTTAGTGATCATTTTCAAACAGAACATGGAGGAAGCAATCTCTCCGGCGATCAGGCCTCCTACGGCGATAGAGATACCAAATTCTGTTCCGTTTCTTATTCCGATGAGATAGAAAAGATAGACGGACAAGATTCTTATCAGTTGCTCAATTAACTGGGAAAAGGCAGGGATGCCGGTTTCTTTGAGCCCCAGATAATATCCGACGATACAACTATGAACAGAAGCAAAAGGGAAAGCATAGGACAATATGATCAACAGACTGTCACAGCGCGTCTCCTGTAAAAACTGTTCGGCGATAAGTCCGGCGTAACTTTGCAGCAGCAGCATGACGATGACGGACAAGCTGACAGAGAGTGCCATGGCGGTAAAAAGAAGCTTTCTTGCTTCTTTTTTTTTGCCTACGGAGACACGTTTTGCCACACATCTTGCAAGAGCTGTTTCGATTCCGGCAGAGGTAAGTGAAAAGCAAAGTGCATAAACAGGGAAGATGAGCTGGTACAAGCCTACGCCTTCCTCTCCAAAGGTGTGACTTAAAAAAATACGGTAAAAGAATCCCATGAACCGAGTGGCGAATCCGGTGATGGTCAGGATAAGAGTCCCTTTTAAAATTGTGCGTTTTACTGACATTTAGTTGCTCCTTGAGCTTATTATTAAAGCATATTCCGAAGGGGGCGTAACTATTCGCATACAAATACTTGACAGATTCTTTCACGGGTGGTATTCTACATGTGGAAATAAATCCGAGTAAATTACTAGGGATTAAAAGAAGGTGAGAAGTTGAAGCTTTCGACAAAAGGAAGATACGGATTGCGGGCAATGATCGATCTTGCCAGATACAGCGGAAAAGAACCAGTTACAATTGGCAGTATCGCTGCAAGACAAAATATTTCGGAGCGATATCTCGAGCAGATCGTAGCTCTGCTGAAAAAGAATGGATTGGTGAAAAGTATCCGGGGGGCATCCGGCGGTTATGTGCTGGCGCGTGAGATGAAGGAAATATCAGTGGGAGATATCCTGCGCGCGTTGGAGGGAAGCCTTGAGCCGGTAAAATGTGCAGCTTTTGATTCTGAGGATGGCTGCGAGGCATCCGGCGGATGTGTGTCGAAATATGTGTGGCAGAGAATTAATGAAAGTATTACCCGCACAGTAGATGAGATGGGTTTGGAAGAGCTGGTGCAGGAAAGTGAGCGGATCAATCCGGAAGGTGATTATACAAAGCCTATGTGCAGTTCATAAAGTTTAGAGAAAAATTGGAGGTACAAAAATGGATAGACTGATATATCTTGACAATGCGGCTACAACGAAGACAGCACCGGAGGTTGTGGAGGCAATGCTTCCATACTTTACAGAAAATTACGGGAATCCTTCCAGTGTATACGGATTTGCCGCGAAGAATAAAGAAGAGGTGTCGAAGCAGCGGGAAGCCATCGCAGAGATGCTTGGCGTGGAGGCGAAAGAAATCTACTTTACGGCAGGGGGCTCTGAGGCGGATAACTGGGCGCTTAAAGCAGCGGCAGAAAGTTACGCTTCAAAAGGAAATCATATCATTACAACAAAGATAGAACATCACGCGATTCTCCATACTGCAGAGTATCTGGAAAAAAGAGGATTTGAGGTGACATATCTTGACGTGGATGCAGATGGCGTGGTAAAGCTTGAGGAGCTAAAAGCAGCGATCCGTCCGACGACTATACTCATTTCTGTAATGTTTGCCAACAATGAAATCGGGACGATACAGCCGATCAAGGAGATTGGGGAGATTGCAAAGGAACATGGCATACTGTTCCACACGGATGCGGTGCAGGCATTTGGTCAGATTCCCATTTCTGCGGACGAATGCCATATCGATATGCTGAGTGCCAGCGGCCATAAGCTGAATGGGCCGAAGGGCATTGGATTTTTATATATCCGTACAGGTGTGAAGATTCGTTCTTTCATTCACGGTGGCGCCCAGGAGAGAAAGCGCCGGGCAGGTACAGAGAATGTACCGGGCATCATAGGGCTTGGGACAGCGGCTTCGCGGGCAGCAAAAACCATGGAAGAGCGTGCAAAAAAAGAGACAGAATTAAGAGATTATATGATTGGACGTATTTTGGAAGAGATTCCTTATACGAAGCTCAATGGACATCCGGTAAAGAGGCTTCCAAACAATGCGAATTTCAGTTTCCGTTTCGTGGAGGGAGAGTCTTTGCTGATCATGCTTGATATGAAGGGAATCTGTGCGTCCAGCGGTTCCGCATGTACGTCCGGGTCTCTGGATCCGTCCCATGTATTACTGGCCATTGGGCTGCCGCATGAGATTGCACACGGTTCTTTAAGGCTGACGCTCAGTGAGGAAACATCGAAAGAGGACATTGACTATACGGTAGATTGTCTGAAAGAGATCGTAAAGAATCTGCGAGGTATGTCGCCTCTTTATGAAGATTTTTTGAAAAAGGAGGAATAAGTGATGTATTCAGAGAAAGTAATGGAGCATTTCCAGAATCCGAGAAATGTCGGAGAGATAGAAAACGCCAGCGGGGTAGGAACCGTCGGCAATGCAAAATGCGGGGATATCATGAGGATTTATCTTGATATCGACGAGAACAAGATCATAAGAGATGTAAAGTTCAAGACTTTTGGATGCGGTGCGGCAGTTGCTACCAGCAGTATGGCGACGGAGCTTGTGAAGGGAAAGTCTATCGAAGAGGCCATGAAGGTGACAAATCGGGCGGTGATGGAGGCGCTTGACGGCCTTCCGCCGGTGAAGGTACATTGTTCCCTTCTCGCGGAGGAAGCGATTCATGCGGCTCTCTGGGATTACGCCGAGAAGCACCAGATAAAGATTGAAGGACTTGAAAAGCCGAAGTCCGACATCCATGAGGGTGAGGAAGAGGAAGAAGAGGAGTATTAAGATTTATCCAGGAAAATTAAGCAGGGGAAAGAAAATATGGAGAAAAAGAGAGTGGTCGTAGGCATGTCGGGGGGAGTGGATTCTTCTGTGGCGGCATGGTTATTGAAGGAGCAGGGCTATGATGTCATCGGTGTAACGATGCAGATTTGGCAGGAAGAGGACAATATTTCTTTGGAAGAAAACGGGGGATGTTGCGGACTCAGTGCCGTGGAGGATGCTCGCCGGGTTGCTGCAAAGCTTGAGATTCCTTATTATGTCATGAATTTTAAACGGGAATTTAAAGAAAAAGTCATTGATTATTTTGTGGATGAGTATATACATGGAAGAACGCCAAATCCATGTATAGCCTGTAATCGTTATGTGAAATGGGAATCGCTGTTAAAACGGAGCTTGGAGATCGGTGCAGATTATATCGCTACCGGGCATTATGCGCGGATCAAGCGGCTTTCGAATGGGCGGCTTACGCTGCGCACTTCTGCTACAAGTTCCAAAGATCAGACCTATGCCCTTTACAACCTGACTCAGGAGCAGCTTTCGCGGACTTTAATGCCGGTGGGGGGATTTCACAAAGATGAGATACGTGCCATGGCTGAGCTTGCGGGACTTCGCATCGCAGGAAAACCGGACAGTCAGGATATCTGCTTTGTGCCGGATGGCGATTATGTCTCTTTTATAGAGAGAACTACAGGGGAAAGTGCTGTGCCGGGGAATTTTGTCGCTCCTGACGGGACGGTACTCGGGCAGCATAAAGGGATTATCCATTATACAGTAGGGCAGCGCAAAGGTCTTGGCATTGCCCTGGGATATCCGGCATTTGTACTGGAGATCCGTCCGGAGACAAATGAGGTGGTGCTTGGAAGCAATGAGGAATCTCTGTCTCCTTATGTGCGGGCGGACCGGCTTAACTTTATGTCTGTTCCGGAGCTTGAGGGGGAGAAGCGTGTGTGGGCTAAGATTCGTTATAATCATAAAGGGGCATGGTGCACGGTGAAAAAGACAGGGGAGGATGAGATCCTCTGTGAATTTGAGGAGCCTCAGAGAGCAGCGGCGCCGGGGCAGGCAGTTGTGCTCTACGATGGCGAGTATGTCCTTGGAGGCGGAATTATAATTTGAGACAGGTAAAAGTTTATAGAAGACAGGGATAAGAATATAGGAGGCAGACGGACAGTATGATAAAAGCAGATGTACATATGCATACGGATTTTTCTCATGACTCTGACAGTACCCCGGAGGAGATGGCAGAGGGGGCTATAAGGAAAGGGCTTGAGGTTATTTGTTTTACGGATCATTTTGATAAGGATAACATGGACTGGGGTGCAGAGGATGTCTTTGACCCGGAGAAGTATTTTGAAAAAATGGTGCAGGTTCAGGAGAAGTACCGAGACAGGCTCCAGATCCGGATTGGGGTGGAGTTGGGACTGCAGCCGCATCTGGGCAGTTTTTATGAAGCGTTTGTGAAAAAATATCCTTTTGACTTTGTCATTGGTTCCGTCCACTCAGCAGAAAGGACAGATATTGCTCAGAAGAAAGTATTTGCGGGGAGAACGGATGCAGAAGCTTACCGAGTCATTTTTCAGGAGATGATCGAGGATGTGAAGGCATATCACGATTTTGATGTGTTCGGCCATGTGGATTATGTGGCCAGATATGGCAGGGAGCGTGAGAAAGAGTATTCCTATCAGAGGTTTGCAGATGAGATTGATACCCTCCTTCGCATCCTGATAGATAAAGGGTGCGGAATCGAACTGAATATGTCAGGGTTAAAGTACGGGCTTCCTTTTGCCCATCCTCACACGGATGTACTGAAAAGATACCGGGAGCTTGGGGGTGAGCTTATTACTGTCGGCGCCGACGGGCACAGACCTGAACATATCGCCTATGATTATGATAAGGTCAGAGATATCCTTGCGGAGTGCGGATTTAAGTATTATGCGGAATTTAAGGAGAGGAAGCCGCACTTTTACAAATGTTTGCAGTCATAAGGAATGAACGCCCGGCAAGCAGTATATGCGGATTTGGTAGAAGTATATTTAAGAAACGTATATGGGTGAGATACAGACAGATCTTGCTATATTTCCCAGGAAAAGCAGCACCTACACGAATCAGAAAATAACATATAAAGTGACAAAATCAGATGCAAAAAACGGGACGGTCGCGTTAACAAAGTATGATAAGAAAAAAACGTCTGTTGTGATATCTGCCACTGTAACTATAAACGGGTATACTCTTAAAGTTACCATCGGTAAAAATGTCACCAGCATTGGAACCAAGGCTTTTCAGGGATGTTCGTCATTGAAAACCATCCGGATTAAATCAACTTCCTTGAAAAAACCTAAGAAACTGTTCAAAAAGAAAGGTCAGGCTTCTACTGTGAAAATTAAAAAATAGTCTATGACAGGATTTCCTGTCAAGAGAAAGTATGTACAGATTTTGGGGAATCCTATGTGCAAGCTGCTGAAAATATCAGTTCAGGGATGAACTACAGTAAAAATATAGAAAAGGCACTTGAATTTTTGTATCAGATTTAGTACAATAGCAAATAGTTGATGATTCTTTAACAATGATTAAGGAATTCATTATAAAAAGGCTGTGTAACCAGTTAATAAAACTTTTAGGAGGAATTTAATCATGGCAGTAAAAGTAGCGATTAATGGATTTGGACGTATTGGACGTCTTGCATTCAGACAGATGTTCGGAGCAGAAGGATACGAGGTAGTTGCGATCAACGATTTGACATCCCCGAAGATGCTTGCACACTTACTTAAGTATGATTCTTCTCAGGGCAAATACGCTTTGGCTGACAAGGTAGAGTCTACTGAGGATTCTATCATCGTAGACGGAAAAGAGATTAAGATTTATGCAAAAGCTAACGCTGAGGAGCTTCCATGGGGCGAGATCGGCGTTGACGTAGTTCTTGAGTGTACAGGTTTCTATACATCCAAGGAGAAAGCATCTGCTCACGTTAAGGCAGGCGCAAGAAAGGTAGTTATTTCCGCGCCGGCTGGAAATGACCTTCCGACTATCGTTTACAATGTTAACCATGACACACTGAAAGCAGAGGATACCGTTATTTCTGCAGCTTCCTGTACAACAAACTGTCTGGCGCCTATGGCTAAGGCTCTTAACGACCTTGCAAAGATCAAATCCGGTATCATGTGTACAATCCACGCTTACACAGGCGATCAGATGACACTTGACGGACCGCAGAGAAAAGGCGATTTAAGAAGATCCCGTGCAGCAGCGGTCAATATCGTTCCGAACAGCACAGGCGCAGCTAAGGCTATCGGCCTTGTTATCCCTGAGCTTAACGGCAAGCTTATCGGCGCGGCACAGCGTATCCCGACACCGACAGGTTCTACAACAATCCTTACAGCAGTAGTTGAAGGTAATGTAACGGTTGACGAGATCAACGCAGCAATGAAAGCAGCAGCAACAGAGTCCTTCGGATACAACACAGACGAGATCGTATCCAGCGATATCATCGGCATGAGATATGGTTCACTGTTCGATGCTACACAGACAATGGTATGTCCGTTAGACAACGGCACAACAGAGGTTCAGGTAGTATCCTGGTATGACAACGAGAATTCCTACACAAGCCAGATGGTAAGGACAATCAAGTATTTCTCTGAACTTGCGTAGAGCATTTGGTGAGGTTTTTTCGAGCCTAGTGCGAACGCAGTTCTTTGGAACTTAGCGAGGTTTCTCACGAGCTTAGTCTCGAAGAACTACCTTAGAAAAGACTCAACAAAGGGTCCGGTCTTTTGGACCGGACCCTTTTTCAATCCACAATGAAACCTTATATTTTACAGGAGGCTATATATATGCTTAATAAAAAATCAGTTGACGATATCAATGTAAAAGGCTTGAAGGTTCTTTGCAGATGTGATTTTAACGTTCCGCTCATCGACGGAAAGATTACAGATGAGAACCGTCTTGTAGCTGCACTTCCGACCATCAAGAAACTGGTTGCAGACGGCGGAAAAGTAATCCTCTGCTCCCACCTTGGAAAACCGAAGGGAGAGCCGAAACCGGAGCTTTCTCTTGCGCCGGTGGCAGCGCGCCTTTCTGAGCTTCTCGGTCAGGAAGTAAAGTTTGCCGCTGATGCAAATGTTGTGGGCGAGAACGCGAAGGCTGCAGTTGCGGCTATGAATGACGGAGACGTTATCCTTCTTGAAAATACACGTTACCGCGCAGAGGAGACAAAGAACGGCGAGGCGTTCAGCAAAGACCTTGCGTCTCTCTGCGATGTATTTGTAAATGATGCATTCGGGACCGCACACCGCGCGCACTGCTCAAACGTGGGCGTGACACAGTTCGTTGACACGGCGGCAGTGGGGTATCTCATGCAGAAAGAGATTGATTTCCTCGGAAATGCAGTAAACAACCCGGAGAGGCCGTTTGTGGCAATCCTCGGCGGGGCGAAGGTTTCCAGCAAGATTTCCGTAATCGAGAACTTGCTTGACAAGGTGGACACGCTGATCATTGGCGGCGGCATGTCCTATACGTTCAGCAAGGCGCAGGGTGGCAGCGTAGGCGGCTCCCTTCTTGAGGCTGACTACTGCGAGTATGCCCTTAACATGTTAAAGAAAGCGGAGGAGAAGGGCGTGAAGTTACTTCTTCCTGTTGACACCGTGATTGCAGACGACTTTTCCAACGATGCGAACTCTAAGGTCGTGGCATCCGGCGAGATTCCGGACGGCTGGCAGGGACTTGACATCGGGCCGAAGACGACAGAGATTTTCTGCGAGGCAGTGAAAGACGCGAAGACCGTTGTATGGAACGGGCCGATGGGCTGCTTTGAGATGCCGAAGTTTGCCACAGGTACAGAGGCAGTAGCAAAAGCACTTGCGGATACCGAGGCAGTGACTATCATCGGCGGCGGCGACTCCGCAGCGGCAGTGAACCAGTTGGGATACGGCGATAAGATGACCCACATCTCCACAGGCGGCGGCGCATCCCTCGAGTTCTTAGAAGGCAAGGAGCTGCCGGGCGTAGCGGCGGCTAATGACCGCTAGAATGCGTATATGCTGAAATTGCGGCGTTAGACACAACTTGACGTACCTCTTGTACGCCTGCGTTGTGCCTGCCTTGCAATTTAACCATATCCGCATCCTATCGGATGAAATGATTAACATAAATATTTTGGAGGAAAATAAAAATGGCAAGAAGAAAGATTGTTGCAGGCAACTGGAAGATGAACAAGACACCGAGCGAGGCAGTTGCTTTAGTGGAGGAATTAAAACCGTTGGTGGCAAGCGAGGATGTTGACGTAGTATTCTGTGTTCCGGCGATTGATATTATCCCGGTTGTAGAGGCATGCAAAGGCTCCAACATCCAGGTTGGCGCTGAGAATATGTATTTTGAGGAGAGCGGCGCTTACACCGGCGAAATCGCTCCGGCAATGCTTGTGGACGCGGGCGTAAAATATGTAGTTTTGGGACATTCTGAGAGAAGAGAGTATTTTGCTGAGACAAGCGAGACCGTAAATAAGAAGATGTTAAAGGCATTTGAGCACGGCATCACACCAATCATGTGCTGCGGCGAGACATTGGAGCAGAGAGAGCAGGGCGTGACTATGGACTTTATCCGCCAGCAGGTTAAGGTTGGTTTCTTAAATGTTACGGCAGACCAGGCGAAGGAAGCGGTTATCGCTTACGAGCCAATCTGGGCAATCGGGACAGGAAAGACTGCTACGACGGAGCAGGCAGAGGAAGTATGTGCGGGTATCCGCGCATGTATCGCAGAGATTTACGACGATGCTACAGCGGCAGCTATCCGCATCCAGTACGGCGGTTCTGTAAATGCCGGGAATGCGGCAGAACTGTTTGCACAGGCTGATATTGACGGCGGTCTTGTAGGCGGCGCGTCTTTGAAGGCTGATTTTGGCAAGATTGTAAATTACAAATAATTGCTACATTAAGGCATAGAGGGAAGGTCGCCAGTTTTACCGGCGGTCTTTCTTTAAGAACAGCCTGCGATGGATAATGTTTGTGAGGTAAACAGCTATGCGTTATATGGAAATTCCGATTCAGGCAGAAGGCTCCCGGGATTATGTGCGGCTTGAGACTTATCTTCTGGACACTCCGGCGGACAAGATCAAGATAAAAAAACGCCCGATGGTGCTTATCTGTCCTGGCGGCGGTTATGAGAAATTAAGTTACCGGGAGGGCGAACCTGTCGCTATTCATTTTTTAAACCAGGGATATCATGCATGTGTGCTCCGCTATTCGGTCGCTCCGGCAAGGCATCCGGCTCCGCTCCTGGAACTTGGCACTGCTATGAAGATAATCTGCGAAAATGCGGCAAAATGGCAGGTGGATGAAAGAAAGATCATCCTTGCGGGATTCTCGGCGGGCGCGCATCTGGCGGCGTCTCTTGGAGTGTTCTGGAATCGGGAGCGGCTTTTGAAGGCTCTGGGTGTGGAGAAAGAGGCGTCAGAGACGCTTAGGCCGGCGGGAATGCTCTTAAGCTATCCGGTCATTACGTCAGAAGAGGGAATTTCCCACAGAGGAAGCTTTGAAAATCTTTTGGGAGAGCGTTTTTCCGAGCTTTCCGGGGAGCTTTCGATAGAAAAACAGGTGACAGAGGATACGCCGCCCTGTTTTATCTGGCATACCCTTGATGACGATACGGTTCCGGTGGAGAATGCATTTTTAATGGTATCTGCCCTTAAGCGCGCCGGTGTACCGGCGGAGCTCCATGTATTCCCGGAGGGAGAGCACGGGCTCAGCCTTGCGTGCCGGACAGTAGAGCGCGCGGACGGAAGCGGGATTAATGAGCCGTGTGCACAGTGGATTACGCTGGCCGACGCGTGGCTTGGAACGATATTGTAATTTAAAGGAGATTAGGAAAATGAGTAAGAAACCAACGGTTTTAATGATATTAGACGGTTATGGGCTGAATGAGAATACTGCCGGAAATGCGGTGGCGGAGGGCAAGACCCCGGTCATGGATAAGCTGATGGCAGAGTGTCCGTTCGTTAAGGGCAACGCAAGCGGACTGGCGGTAGGGCTGCCGGACGGGCAGATGGGAAACTCTGAGGTGGGTCATCTGAATATGGGTGCAGGACGCATCGTGTACCAGGATCTGACGAAGATTACGAAATCTATCCAGGACGGCGACTTTTTTGAAAATAAAGCGCTCCTTGCCGCATGTGAAAATGTGAAAAGGAATGACAGCGCCCTCCACATGTACGGCCTTGTGTCCGACGGCGGCGTACACAGCCACAACACGCATATCTACGGTCTTTTGGAGCTGGCGAAGAGGCAGGGGCTTAAGAAAGTCTATGTACACTGTTTCTTAGATGGGCGCGACACGCCTCCGGCCTCCGGGAAAGAATATGTGGAAGAGCTGGCGGTAAAGATGGAAGAGATTGGTGTCGGTGAGGTTGCTACTGTGATGGGGCGTTACTACGCCATGGACAGGGATAACCGCTGGGACCGTGTGGAGAAAGCTTACCGCGCCATGGTTTACGGCGAGGGCGAGGAGGCAGCGAGCGGACCGGAAGGCATCCAGAACTCTTACGATAAGGATACGACGGACGAGTTTGTGCTGCCTACCGTTGTGATGAAGGACGGCGCTCCGGTTGCCACAATTAAGGACAATGATTCCATTATCTTCTTTAACTTCCGCCCGGACCGCGCAAGGGAGATTACGAGGACTTTCTGCGACGACGGATTTACCGGATTTGACCGGGGCGGCAGGGTAAAGACAACTTATGTGTGCTTTACGGAGTATGATGTGACCATCCCCAACAAGCAGGTTGCATTTGTAAAGGAAGAGATTACCAATACATTCGGAGAATTCCTGGCAAAGAGCGGTCTTAGACAGGCGCGTATCGCAGAGACGGAAAAATATGCACATGTGACGTTCTTCTTCAACGGCGGCGTGGAGGAGCCGAATGAGGGTGAGGACAGGATTCTTGTAAATTCCCCGAAGGTTGCCACTTATGACCTGAAACCGGAGATGAGCGCCTATGAGGTGTGCGACAAGTTGACCGGGGCGATTAAGTCCGGGGAATATGACGTGATCATCATTAACTTTGCCAACCCGGATATGGTCGGGCATACCGGTGTGGAGGCGGCTGCCATCAAGGCCATCGAGGCGGTGGATGAGTGCGTAGGAAAGGCAGTGGACGCGGTGAAAGAAACGGGCGGACAGATGTTTATCTGCGCGGATCACGGCAATGCGGAGCAGCTTATCGACGACGAGACAGGCGAGCCATTTACCGCCCATACGACCAATCCGGTGCCGTTCATCCTGGTGAATGCCGACCCGGCGTATAAGCTTAGGGAGGGCGGATGCCTGGCGGATATCGCGCCGACGCTGATTGAGCTGATGGGGCTTGACAAGCCGGCGGAGATGACCGGGAAATCGCTCTTGATGAAGTAGATCGAATGAGCAGATAAGATAAGAAAAACCGCAGCCCCATGGGAAGCTGCGGTTTTTTATGCAGGTTGTATCCGGAAAAATATTTTACAAATAGCGGGACAGAGAGTATAATGAAAACGATGTGACATTATTTTATCTGAATTTTGAGACAGGGGGAGATCTATGAATATTTTGATTGTCGAGGATGAGTCTGTCATCCGGCAGGAGCTTTCGGTTCTCCTTAAAAATGCATTGTATGAAGTGACTGTGTTAGAACATTTTGACTGGACGGCGGAGGCTGTCTTTGAAATCCGGCCGGATCTTGTGCTTTTAGACCTCAATCTTCCGGGAGTGTCAGGGTTTGATATCTGCACGGAAATCCGTGCAAAGTCAGAGGTACCGGTAATATTTCTGACCAGCCGGACCGATTCGGCAGACGAGCTTAACGGGATGATAAACGGCGGCGACGATTATATCACGAAGCCCTTTTATCCTCCGGTTCTTCTGGCACGGATTGCGGCGGTATTAAAGCGGGTGAAAAGGGAGCCGGATGGAGAGCAGTCACAGCTTTCCTATAAGGGCGTGAAGCTGTACCTGGCAAAAGGCTGTGCGGTCTTCGAAGGGAAAAGCACAGAACTTACCAAAAATGAAATCAAGATTCTGCACTGTCTGTTCATGCGGCAGGGAGAGATCGTGCCGAGGGCAGAGATGATCGAGTATCTTTGGGATAATCAAGTGTACATTGACGACAACAGCTTAAGTGTCAATGTAACTCGTTTAAGAAGCAAGCTTGACAGTATCGGTGTCCACAAATTTATCGAGACAAAACGGGGGATGGGGTATCGGATATGACCTTGATGGCGTATATAAAAGATAAGTTTTTTACGATGATCCGGCATATATTCTGTCTGTCGGCTGTATTTGCCTTTCTTGGGATTACCGGATATCCGAAAGAACTGAGGAAGCTGCTTTTTGTCTGTTATCTTTTCGTAGCGTCTGCAGTTTTTCTGGCGGAATATTACCGGCGGAGAAAATATTTTTCTGAGCTGTCAAAGCTTTTAAAGGAGATGGACCAGCGTTATCTTCTTGGAGAGCTTATGCCCGCATCCCCGAGGCTGGAGGACAGGCTTTACCGGGAGATGATAAGACTCTCCAACAAATCCGTCATCGAGATGATACGCGCCATTGAACGGGAAAAAGAGGATTACCGGGAATTTATCGAGAGTTGGGTGCATGAGGTGAAAGCGCCGATTACCGGCGTGTCTTTAATCTGTGAAAACAATAAGAATGAGCTGACAAAGCGGATCCGGATGGAGAATCGGAAGACAGAACATCTGGTGGACCTGGTGCTTTATTATGCCAGAGCCGGAGAGGTTTACAAAGACTATATGGTCCGGAAGACAGATCTTTCACAGCTTGTCTCATCAGTTCTTGCGGAAAATAAATACGAGCTGATTGAGAATGGTGTACAGGCAGAGGTTGACTGCAGGCAGTTTGTATATACCGATGAGAAGTGGATTTCTTTTATGCTGAACCAGTTGATCTTAAACAGTGTGAAATATAAGCGGGGAGACAGGGAACGATTGTTCATCCACACGAAGGAGCAGGAGAGAAGTGTGTGTCTTATGGTTGAGGATGACGGACTGGGGATAAAAAAAGAAGAGCTGCCGCGTATTTTCGAAAAGGGATTTACCGGAAGCAACGGCAGACAGACGAGACGGGCAACAGGGATGGGGCTTTATCTGTGTAAAAATCTTTGTGAAAAGCTCGGGATAGAGATTGCTGCTCTTTCTGAGGAGGGAAAAGGAACAAAGATCATTCTGAAATTTCCGATGGGGAATTATCATGCAAGGGATGAGGAATGTTTATAGTTTCCACTTATTAATGACCCAAATATGACGATATATTTATTAGTATATTGGCTTGTTTTTAGAGCCGTTATGTTGTGCCCGAAAGCATGAAATACAGAATGGTTTCGGGGGCGCAGAGATGAAAGGAGAAAAAGGATATGATAAACAGCATCCGGAATTTTAAAATCAGTATAAAGCTTTATATCCTTGTGGGTGTTGCATTGGTTGGAATGCTCATCATCGGAGGGATGTCTTTCTTTCTGATGAACAGGATGAACGACAAGACAAATGATATTACGACAAGCTGGCTTCCGAGCGTGGATGTGGCGAGAGAGATGGACACGACCATATCCAATATCCGGCTGAATGAACTGGCGTATCTTACGGCTGGCTCTGATGACATGGCCGAGATGAGCCTTACTTACGTCCAGAAGGAAAAAGGCGATATGGATGCACTTCTTGAAGAATATGGAAATCTCATTGATGAAGAAGAGAAGGAGTTTTATAATAATTTAAAGAACCTCTGGACACAGTACAGCGAAGACGATGACGAGATTGAAAAGCTGGTAGGAGAGGGAAAGATACAGGAAGCGCGGGCTATTTTAGACGGTGAGTGCATTGAGCTTTACAGTGCGATCCAGAGTGCGGTCGGTGACATCATTACATATAATTCGGAAGGCTCCGATGCAGTATCGGCAGAGAGCAGGAAATTTTATAATGTATCTCTGATCGCTATGGCTGTGATTATGATCGTGATCATTATCATCGGTGTGATTTTCTCATTCGTCATTATAAGGGGAATCAAATTCCCGATTTTTGAGATTGAAAATGCTGCAGTCAAGATGGCGCAGGGCAATCTCGATGTAGAGATTTCTTATATATCAAAAGATGAGCTTGGCGTGCTTTCTAATCAGATGCGTGAGCTGATCCGAAAGCTTCGGGCAATTATTGATGATGAAAATGCATTTTTGGCGAAGATGGCTGCAGGTGATTTTGATGTGGATTCCGTATGTGAGCATGAGTATGTGGGCGGTTTCCACCCGCTGTTGGTGTCCTTCCGTACAATTGCAGAAAAGCTTAATGATACGATGCTCCAGATCAGCGAAAGCTCCGCTCAGGTTGCCAATGGTTCTGAGCAGGTATCAAGCGGTGCACAGGCGTTGTCACAGGGAGCGACCGAGCAGGCCAGTTCCGTACAGGAGCTTGCTGCCACAATCTCTGAGATTTCCGAAAAGGTTAAAGAGAATGCGGAAAGCGCACAGCAGGCCAGTGATATGGCGAACAATGTAGGTAATGAGATGGAGGCAAGCAACCAGAAGATGCAGGGCATGATCCGGGCGATGAATGAGATCAGCAGATGTTCGGATGAAATCGGAAAGGTGATCAAAACGATTGAGGACATTGCATTCCAGACAAATATTCTCGCACTTAATGCCGCTGTAGAGGCGGCCCGGGCGGGAACTGCCGGAAAAGGCTTTGCAGTTGTGGCTGATGAGGTGCGCAATCTGGCAAGCAAGAGTGCAGAGGCTTCCCAGAATACGGCGGTATTGATCGAGAATACGCTGACAGCAGTAAAGAACGGTACGATGATTGCGGATGAGACTGCGAAAGCTCTGAAAGAAGCGGTGGATGGAGTCAGTGAGGTGACCGGTATCGTCGGACATATTTCAGAGGCAAGCAGTAACCAGGCTGCGGCTGTCTCTCAGGTTACGATGGGCATTGACCAGATTTCCAGCGTGGTGCAGACTAACTCAGCGACTGCCGAGGAAAGCGCGGCTGCCAGTGAAGAGCTGTCCAGCCAGTCCAGGCTGATGAAGGAGCTTGTGGGAAGGTTTAAACTGAAAAATGTGTAATCTTTCAAAACTGTAAGACTACCGTAATCTTACACGATACAAAAGCATAGACAAAGCTGTTACAATTACCCTTAACCGGCAGGAAGATTTTTCTGCCGGCAAGGGTAATTTTTGTTATGATATACAATGGAGTGACAGGAGGGATTACAGTATGGATGGATATATCCGCATATGCGATGTGGAGAAATATTACGGGAACGGTTCTAATGTGACGAAGGCGGTTGACCGGGTGAGTTTTCATGTGGAGCAAGGTGAGTTCGTGGGGGTGATGGGGGCGTCCGGCTCCGGGAAGACGACGCTCCTTAATATGCTCTCCACCATCGACCGGGTGACGGCGGGGCATATTTTTTACGGGGATACGGACATTACGGAGCTTTCGGAGGATGGGCTTTCGGAGTTTCGCAAGCGGAATCTCGGGTTTGTGTTCCAGGACTACAATCTTTTGGATACGCTGACGATTGAGGAGAATATTGTCCTTGCCATGACGATTCACAGGAAGGGGAAGGCGGAGATTAAGGAGAGAGTAAATGCGATGATGGGGATGCTTGGCATCCGGGAGATTGCCGGGAAGTTTCCCTATCAGGTGTCGGGCGGGCAGAAACAGCGGTGCGCCTGCGCCAGGGCTTTGATAAATGAGCCGAAACTTCTTCTTGCGGATGAGCCGACGGGGGCGCTTGACTCGCGCTCAGCCCAGACGCTCCTTGAGACGTTTACCCGGATGAACGAAAAGCTTGGGGCTACGATTTTTATGGTGACTCACGATGCGTTTTCAGCCAGCTATTGCAGCAGGATTTTATTTTTGAAAGACGGGAAGATTTTCCATGAGCTGATTCGCGCCGGGAGGAACAGGCGGGTGTTTTTAAATGAGATTCTGGACGTATTGTCTTTGACGGGAGGTGAGCTTTCGGATGTTAGGTAAGCTTGCGGTCAGGAATGTGAGACGTTCGGCCAGGGATTATCTGGTGTATGTGATTACCATGACGTTTGTGACGGCGCTGATGTTCGCGTTTAACAGCATCATTTTTTCGCCGGATATCAGAGAGCGGGTTGACATGGTGGGGATTATGGCGGCGCTTGTGGGGCTTGCTACATTTTTCATTGTTATCATTGTGGCGTGGCTCATTAATTATATGGTGCGGTTCATGCTGGAAAAGCGGAGCCGGGAGTTTGGGACGTATCTGCTTTTGGGGCTTAAGAAGAAGGAAATCTCAAGGCTTTATCTGCGGGAAAATCTGCTGATGGGCGCGGGAGCGTTTGTGCTGGGCCTGCTCCTCGGGGTGCTTTTGCAGCAGATTCTGATGGCGGTGCTTTATGCCATGCTGCAGACGGATTACGAACTGCATCTGGAGTTTAACGGCTGGTGCATCTTTACGACGGTCTGTTGCTATGGGGGATGTTATCTTCTGGCGCTTTTTCGGTGCAAGGGCAGGTTTAAGCGGATGAATATCTGCGACCTGATGAATGCGGGGAGTAAGAATGAGGAGATTCATGAATCCCATGAGCGGGCAAAACGGTGGTTTTTGCCGCTGTCGGTGGTATTTCTTATGCTGTTCGGGCTGTGGCTGTTCGTCGGCGGGAGGGTTGACGGGTGGAACGGGGGAACTATCATCGGGTTCATCGTGGGGCTGGTGCTTACCATCTACCTGTTTTATATTGGCCTTGCGTCCTCCATTGTCTGCTATATCCGGGGAGAGGGGAAAGGGATTTACCGGGGGCAGAATCTGTTTTTGCTCCGGCAGCTTTCTTCGAAGATTAAAACGATGCGGTTTACCATGGGAACGATTACGGCGCTGTTTATGCTTGCTTTTTTGGGGAGCACGGTGGCGATGATGTTTGCCGACTACCAGAATAAGATACTGGGGGAGAAGTTTCCTTTTGATGTGCAGGTGTACAGCGGGGATGTGGAGGATGATTTTTCCATGGAGCTCGGGGTTATCGGGGAAATGTGCGAGATGAAGGAGGTTTATCCGTATCACATTTACACGGACGGGACTGCCCAGGTGAATGAGTGGCTTTATACTCATCTTAGGGAGTTCGGCAATATGTATACTACGCCGGAGGGAGAGCCGGATGTGAAGAAACTTGCCGGGCGGGATGACGGGTGTTACTGTGAGTTTGACACATATATGCAGCTTTCGGATTACAACCGTCTGCGGGAAATGCTTGGGTATGAGAGGATTTCCCTCGGGGAAAATGAGTATGCCATCCACATAAAAAAGCGTGTGCTGGGGGAGACAGGGGATTTCTCTGAGCATCTTCGGGTGAAGGGGAAGAGAGGGGAGCTTATCTTTTCGGGGTATTATATGGAGGCTTTCTCCCAGGACGGGCATAACGGCGGCGATTATGTCATCGTGGTGCCGGACGGGGCGTGTGCGCTTACGCCTTACTATTCGGAGCTTGCGGTGGATATCGAGGGGGAGGCTCCGGCGGGGCTTGGCGAACGGCTGGATGAGCTGGATAAGAAGGATGTATACAGCTATCTGGATTGGAGCGACAGTGAGGAAGAGGCGTCCGGCCCGAAAAATTCCTGCTGCGGCTCGGATACGATCATCACATATGCGGCAGTGAACCTTGTGCGGGATAATTTGATCCCGGAGGTGAAGTATATGCTTTCTTCGATTGTGTTCCCTTGCTTTTATATCGGGCTTGTGTTTGTGTGCGTGGCTCTCACGGTGCTGTCGGTGCAGCAGCTCAGTGATTCTGCCAAGTATAAGTTCCGCTACGGGGTGCTTGGCAAGATGGGGCTTTCCAGGCGGGAGGTCGCCGGGGTGATAAGGAGACAGCTTGTCGCTTATTACCTTTGCCCGGCGGCTTTCGCGGCGGCGGTCGCGGGGATCATTGCGCTTTTTATCAGCAGGAAGTTTATCTTTTATACGGGGGTGGAGACGGAAGTTTTTCAGTATTTTGGGATGTCGTTCCTTTTGTTCTGCGGGGTTTATGCGCTGTATTTTGTGACGACTTATGTGGAGTTTAAGCGCAACACTGAAAATGGGATATAGGCGGAGTGCAGAGCGCAGGAAGGGGAGACATGGAGAAAAAGAAATATGAACTGGCAAAAAATGTAGATAATTTCAGGTGACAATAGTATAATAAGAAAAATAGTATTTGGATGAAATGAGGTGTGGACATGAATCTGGTAGAATATAAACTGAAGGTACCTGGAGAGTTATTAATTTTTTTGGAAAAATCAGACAAGAGAATAGAAATGCAGAGAAATGCACTGCTCTTATATCCGTATATTCATAATCAGACAATTTCTCATGGGAGAGCGGCTGAGATGCTTGGAATGAACAAATATGATTTGATTCGTATATATGAAGATTTAGGGCTGCCCTATTATAGTATGGATTTCTCGGAAGTGGAAAAAGAAATCAAAGATTTCTATGATTTGGAGGCTGGCATGTTATGATAGTTATTGCAGATACAACGCCGTTGATTTCCCTGATGAAGATAGGGAGATTGGAATTGCTGGAAATATTATTTGGAAAAGTGCTTATTCCGGAGGCTGTACATCAGGAGTTGGTCGTAAATCCATTATTTGAAAAAGAGACACGAGAAATAAATGAATGTGAATTTATTCATGTAGTAAGTGCTATTGATGAAAGAGCAGTTACTCTTTTACGCAAGGCGACAGGTCTTGATTCGGGGGAGAGCGCAGCAATTGTTCTGACGGATGAACAACAGGCAGACTTATTATTGATGGATGAAGTAAAAGGAAGAAACATTGCCAGGCAAATGGGGATAAGGATTATGGGTACGATTGGCATTTTAATGATTGCTCTGGAAAAAGGAAAGATGAACTATCAGGAAATTGCCTGGTCGATAGACCAGCTTAAAGATGCTGGCAGGCATATAAAGAAGGAATTATATGATGAACTTATGAGGGAGGCTGAAAAGTTCCGATAGTTTTGTATGAATGGGGAAATGAGAGGAAAGTTTACAATGTCCGGCAAGATAAGCAAAAAGAGAGTTTTTGATATTATACAGATTGGATATTACGGGGACTGGCAGAGCAAGGCGTTTGATATTATGGTAATCGCGATGATCCTGATGAATCTTTTCATCGCCATCTTCCAGACGTTTGACGGCTCCGCGCCGTACCGGGAGCTTTTGAACACGGTGGAGTTTGTGACGGTAGTTGCGTTTGCGGTGGAGTATGTGCTTAGGCTTTGGACGGCGGAATACCTGTATCCGGAACTGGAGAGGAAGAGGGCAGTGCGTAAATATGTGCTGTCCTTTAATGGGGTTATCGAGCTTTTGGCATTCCTGCCTTATTTCCTGCCTGTCTTTTTCCCGGCGGGAGCGGTGGCGTTTCGGATGTTCCGGGTGGTGAGGCTGTTGCGGCTTTTCCAGATCAATGCGTACTATGATGCGCTGAATGTGATTGGGGATGTCATTACGGGGAAGAAAGACCAGATTCTTTCTTCGGTGTTTATCATTATGGTTTTGATGGTCGCATCGTCGCTTGTGATGTACAACCTTGAGCATCCGGTGCAGCCGGAGGTGTTTGAGAATGCTTTTTCCGGATTCTGGTGGGCGGTGTCAACGCTGCTTACGGTTGGGTACGGGGATATCTACCCGGTGACGATTGCGGGGCGCGTCTTTGGCATCATCATTACGTTCCTTGGAGTGGGTATGGTGGCGATTCCTACGGGTATCTTGTCTGCCGGGTTTGTGGAGCATTATACAAGGATGAAGACGATGAAGGAGGCATCGGAGGAGAGCGATATCCGTTTTGTGCAGCTCAGGGTAGGGGAAAATCACCCTTGGACGGGCATGAAGGTGAGGGAGCTCCCGCTGCCGCCCGGGCTTTTGATTGC
The DNA here is from genome assembly GCA_910586965.1 of uncultured Dorea sp. Classification (GTDB taxonomy): domain Bacteria; phylum Bacillota; class Clostridia; order Lachnospirales; family Lachnospiraceae; genus MD308. The sequence continues at coordinate 75,677 of CAJUMF010000004.1, forward strand.
GGCGGTCCAGAGGCGGGGGAGTGTGGTTGTTCCCCGGGGAAATACGGAAATCTGCCAGGGGGATTTTCTTGTCCTTGGGGCAGAAGGATATAAGCAGGATATCGGCATCCGCTTAAAAGAATTGGTGTTAAAGAATCAGAGCGCGTGGGTGGGGCTGCGCGTCAGTGAGCTTGACATCTCAAGGAAGACGATGATCGTCATGATCCGGCGGGGGGATAAGATGCTGATACCCAACGGGTCTACCATACTCCGCAGCGGGGATGTGCTGTTGCTCTATACGAGGAAGAATATCCGGGATGCGATGGATGTGGAGGTGTAGTGTGTGGCGTGAGTGTTATGCGGCATCCGGCAGAGTCTTCCAACGAAACCACGCTTTCGCTCGGGAAAAAACGCAGCGGTACTAGGCTCGATAGAACCTCGCCAAGTGCCGGCGTTTTTTACGGGATTTCTTTTGGAAGACTCTGCCGGATACCGCATAACGCACAGTGCGTCTCAGGCGAAGGGGTTGGTGTAAGTTGGCTGGCGAATCATATAATTTACAGATAACGGGAGGCGTTAGTTTATGAGAGATTACCATACTTATTTTTTTGATCTGGACGGAACGATTACGGATTCTTCTTTGGGGATTACGAATTCGGTGATGTATGCGCTTGAGAGGTTTGGGATTAAGGAGAGTGACCGGACGAAGTTATATAAGTTTATCGGGCCGCCGCTTACGGTGTCGTTCCGGGAGTATTATGGGTTTTCCGAGGAGAAGGCTCTTGAGGCGGTGGCGTACTACCGGGAGTATTATCAGGATAAGGGGATTTTTGAGAACCGGGTGTATGACGGGTTTGAGGAGATGTTAAAGGTGCTTAAGGCGGCGGGGAAGAGGCTTGTGGTGGCGACTTCCAAGCCGGAGCCTTATGCAAGGCAGATTGTCGATTATTTTGGGCTGACGCCTTATTTTGACTATGTGGCGGGAATGGAGCTTGACGGCGGGCGGGGAACGAAGGCGGAGGTGATCCGCTATGCCCTTTCTGCCTGCGGGATTACGGATAAGTCGGGGGTCCTTATGGTGGGAGACCGGGAGCATGACGTGCTTGGCGCAAGGGATGCGGGGGTGGACTGCCTGGGGGTTTTGTATGGTTTTGGCAGCCGGGAGGAACTTGAGGGAGCCGGAGCGGATTATATCGCGGAGACGGTGAAAGAGATAGCTTTTATGGGAGGAATGGGAAGATGAGATTATTCCAGGAAAGACCGATTGTGGAAAAATACGGCCGGGCGGAGGATTTTGCCGCGGAGTACGGGATTGGAAAAGGGGATTTTATCCTTGCAAGCCGAGGGGTGTACGAGAAATATTTTGCGCCGCTGGCTCTTGAGGCGCATGTGGAGTATAAGGGGAAATACGGCAAGGGTGAGCCGACGGACGGGATGATTGACGCGCTCCTTTCGGATTTTCGGAAGACCGGGTGCGAGCGGGTCATTGCCATCGGGGGCGGCGCGGTCATTGACATGGCAAAGATTCTGGTGCTTGACGGGTGTGCCGGAGCGGAGCAGTATTTCCGCAGGGAGGTGCCTTTAAAGAAGGTGCGCCGCCTGATTGCCGTGCCGACGACTTGCGGCGCGGGCTCGGAGGTGTCGAATGTGTCGATTGCGGAGATTTCTTCTATGGAGAGCAAGCTCGGGTTGGCGGCGGATGAGATTTACGCGGACGCGGCGGTGCTGATTCCGGAGCTTTTGACCGAACTTCCATACTTTTATTTTGCGACCAGCGCGATTGATGCGTTTATCCATGCGATTGAGTCTTTTGTGTCGCCCAGGGCGAATCTTTATACGGAGATGTTCAGCCAAAAGGCGATGGAAATGATTCTGGCGGGATTTGGACGGATTCTTTCGGAGGGCGCGGAGGCAAGGCAAAGCCTTTTGGATGATTTCCTGACAGCCAGCAATCTCGCGGGAATCGCGTTTGGCAATGCGGGAACGGGGATGGTACATGCCATGTCCTATCCTTTGAGCGGGAAATACCATGTGGCCCACGGGGAGGCGAACTATCAGTTTTTGACGGCGGTGTTCGGCTTTTACGAGAGGGAATGCCCGGAGGGGAAGATCGGGGAGCTTAACCGGTTCCTTGCAAGGTGCCTTGGATGCGGGGAGAGGGATGTTTACAGTGAGTTGGAAAGCTTGTTTGACCGGATTATCTCCAGGAAAAGGCTTAGGGAATACGGTATGGTAGAGTGTGAGATACTGGAATTTGCCGCCAGCGTAGAGAAAAGCCAGGGGAGGCTTTTGGGCCAGAGCTATGTAAGGCCGTCGGCAGAGCAGATGGCGGAGGTTTATCGGGAATTGTGGTAAGGATATATAATCATGATATGTTACAATGTAGATATTCTGGTTACTGTGAACAGTTACATATCCTGAAACTTTTCATGGGTCATGTACTGACTGGACTTTACCTAAGAATATGATACAGGAGAGAGGGCGGTTTTGGCGCGGCAAGATTCGGAATGCCGTCCCGGGCGCAATAGGGCATAGGATGATTACAGAATATAAAATGTCAGGGGAAAGCACGGAGGTCTGCATCCGGGTCATACGTTCTGCAAGGAAGAGCATTGGCCTGGAAGTAAGGGCGGACGGAGAGGTGCTTGCAAGGATACCGGGGAGGCTTTCAGACCGGGAGCTTAAGAAGTTTTTAGAAGGACACAAGGGATGGATTTTCGATAAGGTGCGTCTTTCCGGGGAGAGGAAAGAAAACAGGACGACAGTTGACGCGCCTTTGATGGAGGAGATGACGGCGGCGGAAACGGAGGGGATGAAGAAAAGATTCCTTGAGCGGACGCGGCACTACAGCAGCTTAATGGGCGTTACCTTTGGGAGGATAACGGTGCGGAATCAGAAGACCCGGTGGGGGAGCTGCAGCGCAAAAGGTAACCTTAACTTTAATTATCTGCTCTATTTCCTGCCGGAAGAGCTTTTAGACTATGTGGTCGTGCATGAGCTGGCGCACAGAAAGCATATGGATCATTCGGCTGAATTCTGGGCGGAGGTGGGCAGGTTTTTTCCGGACTATAAAAGGTGCAGGAAAAAACTTAAGGAGACCTGGATAAAGTGAATTGAGAAAGAAGGGAGAACAGACAGAGTATGGTTAGTAAACAAAATATGAAGAGACAAGGGAAAGACTATCTTTTTTTGGGGGTTCTTGCGATGTTCCTTTTGATAGTTTCCTTGCTGCTTACCAGTTTCCAGATTGCCATTTATGGAGATCCCAAGTATCAATTTTATGAGAAAGAGTATGTAAAATATAAGGTGACAGAATCACTTGGCATGGAACTTTCCGATGTAATGGCGGTGACAGATCATATGATGGATTACCTGATCGGGCGCGAGGAAGAACTTTCTATTGAGACAGAAGTTGATGGAAAAAGGCAGGATTTTTTCAATGAGCAGGACAGGCTCCATATGGCGGATGTGAAAAATCTCTTTCTTGGAGGGCTTAAGCTTCGGACACTGTTTTTTTTGCTGTCAGTCCTTTTAATAGGTGCTTTGGTGTTTAAGAAGGCAGATATAGGAAAGATATTGCCAAGGGCATATGGGATTGCCATGGCAGTGTTGGCGGCGGTGATGCTCTTTTTGGGGATTGCTTTTGCCATCGATTTTACAAGATGCTTTACGATATTTCACGAGATGTTTTTTACGAATGATCTGTGGATGTTTGATGAAAGTACAGATTATATGATCCGTATGCTGCCGGAGGGCTTTTTCTCTGATATGGTCGTTCGGATTGTTAAAGTGTTTGTCGGAAGCCTTGCCTTGCTCGGAGTTGTGATTGGGATCATATATAAAATTTATGATAGGCATACCGCAGGCAAAGAAAATGTGATATGATAGGGTATACGGCGAAAAGAGTGTTAGTGTCGGTACATGAAGGAGGAGAATGAATGAGTAGTGTAAAGCGAGTATTTGTAGAAAAAAAGCCGGATTTTGCTGTGCAGGCGAAGGATTTAGAGCATGAGATCAAGGGATATCTGGGAATCAGTGATATTGCGTCTGTGCGGGTACTGATCCGCTATGACGTAGAGAATGTGTCGGATGAGACCTTTGAGAAAGCGTGCAACGGCATTTTCGCAGAGCCGCCGGTAGATGTTTTGTACCGGGAGGAATTCCCGGTGGGGGATAACAGCAAAGTATTTTCCGTGGAATATCTTCCGGGGCAGTTTGACCAGAGGGCAGATTCCGCAGTGCAGTGTATCCAGTTTATAAAAGAAGATGAAAAACCAGTGATCAAGACAGCAATCGTCTATGTGATCGAGGGAGAGGGAAGAGAGATTTCTGATGCGGAACTTCTGGCGGTGAAGGCACACTGTATTAATCCTGTAGATTCAAGGGAAACCGGGATGGAAAAGCCAATGACCCTTGTGACGGTATTTGATGAGCCGGAGGATGTCATTATCTTTGAGGGATTTAAGGATATGGAAGAAGGAAAGCTTAAAGAGCTTTACGGTTCTCTGGGGCTTGCCATGACCTTTAAGGATTTCCTGCATATCCAGAATTATTTTCGGAATAAGGAGACGAGAGATCCGTCGATGACGGAGATCCGGGTTCTGGATACTTATTGGTCGGATCATTGCCGTCATACGACTTTTTCGACAGAACTTACGGACGTTTCTTTTGGTGAGGGTGACTACCGGACCCCTATCGAGGAGACATACCGGCAGTATCTTGCGGATCACAGTGAGATTTTTAAGGGCAGAGAGGACAAGTTTGTCTGTTTGATGGATCTGGCGTTGATGGCTATGCGCAAGCTTAAGAAGGAAGGGAAGCTTAAAGACCAGGAGGAATCCGAGGAGATCAATGCCTGCAGCATCGTTGTCCCGGTTACGGTAGACGGCGTGGAGGAAGAGTGGCTGGTGAACTTTAAAAATGAGACACATAATCACCCCACAGAGATCGAACCTTTCGGCGGTGCGGCCACCTGTCTCGGCGGAGCTATCCGGGATCCGCTTTCCGGGCGTACCTACGTGTATCAGGCGATGCGTGTAACGGGGGCGGCTGATCCTACCGTCTCCGTTAAAGATACCCTTAAGGGTAAGCTTCCGCAGAAGAAGCTTGTGCGCGAGGCCGCTCATGGATACAGTTCTTACGGTAACCAGATCGGACTTTCCACAGGTGCAGTAAAGGAGATCTACCATCCGAATTACGTGGCGAAACGTATGGAGATCGGTGCTGTTCTTGGGGCGGCTCCAAGGCGTGCAGTGATCCGGGAGACTTCGGATCCGGGAGATATCATCATCCTTCTTGGCGGGCGCACCGGAAGGGACGGCTGCGGCGGCGCTACCGGGTCTTCCAAGGTGCACACCACAGAGTCTATTGAGACCTGCGGTGCGGAGGTGCAGAAGGGAAATGCACCGACAGAGCGCAAGATCCAGCGTATGTTCCGCAGGGAAGAAGTAAGCAGATTGATTAAAAAGTGTAATGATTTTGGTGCAGGCGGCGTATCTGTTGCCATCGGTGAGCTGGCGGACGGGCTTAAAGTTGATCTCGACAAGGTGCCGAAAAAATACGCAGGGCTTGATGGTACAGAGATTGCAATCTCCGAGTCCCAGGAGCGTATGGCGGTTGTGGTAGACCCAAAGAATGTGGAAGAGTTCATGGGTTACGCGAAAGAGGAGAACTTAGAAGCTGTGGAGGTGGCAGTTGTCACTGAGGAGCCAAGGCTTGTCCTGTCCTGGAGGGGAAAGGAGATCGTCAATCTTTCCCGGGCATTTTTAGATACGAACGGCGCGCATCAGGAGACTGCCGTTGCGGTGGATATTCCTGACCGGAAGAACAGTATCCTTGTGCGGGAGGAAGTGGGAGATATACGAAGAAAATGGCTTTCTGTACTTTCGGATCTTAATGTCTGCTCCCAGAAAGGTCTTGTGGAGATGTTCGACGGTTCCATCGGGGCGGCTTCTGTATTCATGCCTCACGGTGGCAAGTATCAGGCTACCGAGACCCAGGCTATGGTTGCCAGACTCCCGGTGCTTAAAGGGGACTGTGATACAGTGACGATGATGAGCTACGGCTTCGACCCGTACCTGTCTACCTGGAGTCCGTATCACGGAGCTATCTATGCAGTGACGGAGTCGGTGGCGAAGATTGTGGCAAACGGCGGCGATCACCGGAAGATCCGCTTTACTTTCCAGGAGTATTTCCGCCGGATGACTGAGGAACCGGGCAGATGGAGCCAGCCATTTGCGGCGCTTCTCGGGGCATATAATGCGCAGCTTGGCTTCGGCCTTCCTTCCATCGGAGGAAAGGACAGTATGTCCGGTACTTTTGAGGATATTGACGTTCCGCCTACACTGGTTTCTTTTGCGGTAGATATCGCAAAAGAAAAGGATATAATCACGCCGGAGCTTAAGGCGGCGGGGAATAAATTAGTATGGCTCCGTATTCCGACGGATGAGTATGATGTTCCGGTCTATGACAAGGTGATGGAGCAGTATGGAAAATTTACCGAGGATATCCGTGCGGGCAGGATCGTATCGGCGTACGCGGCGGACCGTCATGGTGTGATCGCTGCGGTGAGCCGCATGGCTTTTGGAAACCGTATGGGTGTGAAGATTGAGCACAATATGGATGCGAGAGATCTGTTTGCACCGGCTTTCGGCGATATCATCGCAGAAGTTCCCGACGGAAAAGTGGGAGAGCTTGCGATTTCGTATACGGTGATCGGTGAGGTGACAGGAGAAGGAATGTTCTCCTACGGCAGTGTAGAGATTCCGGAAGCAGAGGCAGAAGAAGCGTGGAAGGCAACTTTGGAAAAGGTATTTAAGACGAATTCCGGCGCGCCGGGCCAGGAGGAGAAGATAGAAACAGGGCTTTACCATGCCTCGGATATCCATATCTGCACCCATAAGATTGCGCAGCCGACAGTATTCATCCCTGTATTCCCAGGGACAAACTGTGAGTACGACAGCACGAAAGCTTTCGAACGGGCAGGTGCCAGGGTCGTAACTAAAGTGTTTAAAAATCTTGACGCGGCAGATATTATCGATTCGGTGAATATCTTTGAGAAAGCCATTGACGGGGCACAGATCATTATGTTCCCGGGCGGATTTTCCGCAGGTGACGAACCGGATGGGTCGGCGAAGTTCTTTGCGACAGCTTTCCAGAATGCCAAGATCAAGGAGGCGGTGGAGCGTCTGTTAAATGAGAGGGACGGTCTTGCGCTCGGGATCTGTAACGGCTTCCAGGCCCTTGTGAAGCTGGGGCTTGTGCCAAATGGCCGGATTACCGGGCAGGATGAAAAATCTCCGACACTGACCTACAATACGATTGGACGCCATATTTCCAAGATGATCTACGTGAAGGTCGTTACGGACAAGTCTCCATGGCTCAAAGGTGCCGAACTCGGTGGTGTGTACACGAACCCGGCATCTCATGGAGAAGGTCGTTTTGTGGCGGATAAGGAGTGGCTTGACCGGCTTTTTGCCAATGGCCAGGTTGCGACCCAGTACTGTGATATCGACGGGAATATCACGATGGACGAAGAGTGGAATGTGAACGGTTCCTACATGTCAATCGAGGGAATCACAAGCCCGGACGGACGGGTGTTTGGCAAGATGGCGCACTCCGAGAGACGCGGCCGGTCTGTGGCAATGAATATCTACGGCGAGCAGGATATGAAGATCTTCGAGTCCGGTGTAGAGTATTTTAGATAGAGTAAATGAATGAATCAAACTCTTTCGTTGCATAACGATGAATAAAAATGAGAAAAAATGTCCCATGAATAGTTGTGAATGCAGGAAAAAGATGTGAGAATTGCAAAAAATAATAAATTTTGCAAAAAAAATCTTGTGTTCTACATGGAAATCCTTTACAATGTTAAAGGACAAAAGCGCTGAAAAAGCGGATAGACGTTGTCTGTCCGCTTTTTAAAGCTTTGAGGAAATTAAGGAAACAGTTCTAGGAGGTAAATGGATATGTCATATGTTGATGAAGTCTTACAGCGAGTGGTAGAAAAGAATCCGGCTGAACCAGAGTTCCATCAGGCCGTGAAAGAAGTATTGGAATCACTCAGGGTAGTAGTAGAGGCGAATGAGGAGAAGTTCAGAAAGGATGCGTTGCTTGAAAGATTGGTAGAGCCGGAGAGACAGATTAAGTTCCGTGTTCCGTGGGTAGATGATAAAGGACAGGTTCAGGTGAATACCGGGTATCGCGTGCAGTTCAGCAGTGCGATCGGACCATATAAGGGAGGGCTTCGTCTCCACCCGTCTGTAAATCTTGGAATTATCAAGTTCCTGGGATTTGAGCAGATTTTTAAGAATTCTTTGACCGGACTTCCGATCGGCGGAGGAAAGGGTGGTTCCGACTTTGACCCGAAGGGCAAATCAGACAGAGAAGTTATGGCATTCTGCCAGAGCTTCATGACAGAACTTTGTAAATATATTGGCGCTGACACAGACGTTCCGGCCGGAGATATCGGTACAGGTGCCAGAGAGATTGGCTACATGTTCGGACAATATAAGAGAATCCGCGGCCTTTACGAGGGTGTCCTTACCGGTAAGGGATTGAGCTACGGCGGTTCACTGGCAAGAACAGAGGCTACCGGATATGGTCTTTTATATCTGACAGAAGAGCTTCTTAAGATCAATGGCAAGGAATTAAAGGGAAAGACTGTTGCAGTGTCAGGTTCCGGAAATGTTGCTATCTATGCCACAGAGAAGGCACAGCAGTTGGGCGCTAAAGTGGTGACTGTCAGCGATTCTAACGGATGGGTGTACGATCCGGAGGGGATTGATGTTGCCGCCTTGAAAGAGATCAAGGAAGTAAAACGTGCAAGATTGACAGAGTATAAGAATTATCGCCCGAATTCAGAGTATCATGAGGGACGGGGGGTATGGACCGTGAAAGTTGATGTCGCCCTTCCATGTGCAACACAGAATGAGCTGCATCTTGAAGACGCAAAACAGCTTGTTGCCAATGGATGTATACTTGTTGCAGAAGGAGCTAATATGCCGACGACTATGGATGCAACAGAGTATCTGCAGGACAACGGTGTACTCTTTGCTCCTGGAAAGGCAGCCAATGCAGGCGGCGTAGCGACATCTGCCCTGGAAATGTCTCAGAACAGTGAACGTCTGAGCTGGAGCTTTGAGGAAGTGGATGCAAAGCTTAAGGGTATCATGGTGAATATCTGTCACAATATGGTTGATGCGGCGAAACGTTACGGTGCGGAAGGTAATTATGTAATGGGTGCCAATATTGCAGGTTTTGAGAAGGTTGTAGACGCGATGACTGCACAGGGAATCGTATAGTACAAAATAATTAAAAAACCAGCAAAAAGGTGTTGACAAATACTGACAAAGGATAGTATAATAGCAAAGCGGGTTCGAGATAAGAACTCGCTAAGATATGGGATCATAGCTCAGCTGGGAGAGCATCTGCCTTACAAGCAGAGGGTCATAGGTTCGAGCCCTATAGGCCCCAGGATTTTCTCAAAAGTATATATGGCGGAATAGCTCAGTTGGCTAGAGCACACGGTTCATACCCGTGGTGTCGCTGGTTCAAATCCAGTTCCCGCTACTTATTTACAGAGGAGACGGTTGTTGACTGTCTTCTTTTTTTATATTATGATAATATCAGCAGTTACAAGGAGGATGAAAAATGACGAAGTCAAGGTTATTTCTTTATATTATTGCGGGAGGATATGTAGCTTATACAGGTTTGGGACTGTCTCAAAATGCTTTGGCGCAGCGGCCGGACAATTATATGATTTATCTGTTTATCGGGGTACTGTTTGTTGCAGTGGGTGGTTTTTTAGCAGTTTATAATGCCAGAAAACTTTTGAAGGGCGATTATGTAAATTTTGCAGAGAGCGGCCCGGAACCAGATCAGCAAGAGAGTATTAACGAGAGTGAACAGGAAGGGGGAGCAGACGATGAGGATAGGAATGGGATATGATGTACATCGGTTAGTGGAAGATCGGGATTTGATTTTAGGAGGGGTAAAGCTGCCATACGAGAAAGGACTTTTGGGACATTCCGATGCGGATGTTCTTTTACATGCAGTGATGGATGCCCTTTTGGGAGCAGCGGCTCTCGGGGATATTGGGAGGCATTTTCCGGATACGGATCCTGCGTATAAGGGAGCTTCAAGCCTGCGCCTTTTGGAACTTGTGGGGAAGCTTATTGACGAGAAGCTCTATGTGATTGGAAATATCGATGCGACGATCATTGCCCAGCGCCCCAAGATGGCGCCTTATATCGATGAGATGAGAAAGAATGTAGCTGGGGCGCTTAATATAGATACAGATCAGGTGAATATCAAGGCGACTACAGAGGAAGGGCTGGGCTTTACCGGAAGCGGAGAGGGGATCTCCGCCCAGGCGGTGGCTTGCCTGGAGACTGTCATGAATTACAGCTATACGGTGGCAACGGATGAGGGGAAGGGCTGTCCAGGGTGCGGCGGTTGCGGACATGCGTCCGGTATGGAATGATACGGATAAAAAGGAGACACAGGATGGAGATAAAAAAACTCACCCAGAAGGAAAAGGCGCGCACAAGAGCGTTGTATGAGGAAGTGTTTTCAGAGGACAGCCTGGAGTTTGTGGATTATTATTATACAGAGAAGACGAAGGATAATACCATATATACGGCCGAGAGGGATGGAGAGGTTGTGGGAATGCTTCACTTGAATCCCTATGTTTTGTCTGTTGAAGGAGCGGAGAAGAAGATAAATTATATCGTTGCCGTGGCGACGAAGAAGGAATACCGCAGGCAGGGGGTCATGGCATCGATCTTAAGGCACAGCCTTAAAGATATGTATGCAGACGGGCAGTCCTTTACTTTCCTGATGCCGGCGGCGGAGGAAATTTATTTTCCCCATGATTTTCGAACGGTATACGTGCAGGAAAAAAGATATTACGAAGAAAAGCAATATCCGTATTCTATGACTGCAGCTTCTGAAGAAGACTGCGCCGGGCTGGCGGATGCGGCAGAGCAGTATCTGAATGCCAATTACCAGGTATATGCAAAACGGGATGAGCCTTACTACCAAAGGCTTCTTAAGGAGTACGCAACCGACGGGGGAAGCCTTATGATCGGAAAGAAGGATGGGGAGATCGTGGACTGCCGTATCTTTTGGCCGGACGGAGTAGAGAAGGAAAGACCGAAGATCATGGTGCGGATCGTGGATGTGCGCAGGATGCTCATGTCTGTCAGAGTGCGGAGCCTGATCGGAGTCTGCTTTCAGATTACAGACCCGGTCATTCCGGAGAATAATCGCTGCGTAGTTCTTACGGGAACAGAATTTTCCGGGGTGATGCTGATGGACAGCAAGCCGGAGAACAGTGAAGGTACAGTTACGATTGCTACTGTTGCAAGCTTTCTTTTCGGCGCAAAAAGTGCAGAGGAGATTTGTATGGAAGAGGGAGTCTGGATGTCGGAGCGCATGAAGAGTGAGATGGAGAAGATCGTGCCGCTCTCGAGGATATATCTGAATGAGACCGTGTAAATGATAGCAGGGGTATCATGGAGGAGGACAATATGAAAGAGACAAGACCATTTATTGACTGGAAGCTGGCAGAAGATTTTATGATCGCTGTATTTGAAAAGTGTGGAGTGCCTGGAGAAGATGCCGCGGTGTGCGCGGATGTGCTTCTTGAGAGTGACCGCAGGGGGATTGAGAGTCATGGGTGTAATCGGTTCAAGCCAATCTATATCGATCGGATCAGGGACGGTATCCTGAATCCAAAGACAGAGTTTGAAGTGATAAGGCAGACGCCCACTACAGCCGTTGTGGACGGACATAACGGGATGGGTATGGTCATAGGCAGGAAGGCGATGCAGATGGCCATTGACAAGGCAAAGCGGTATGGTATGGGCATGGTGGCAGTGCGCAATTCTACCCATTATGGAATCGCAGGATATTATGTGACTATGTGTACGGAGAATAATATGGTTGGCATCACCGGAACGAATGCCAGGCCATCCATAGCCCCAACTTTTGGTGTTGAAAATATGCTTGGAACAAATCCCATCACCTTTGGACTGCCTACAGATGAGCCGTTTCCGTTTGTACTTGACTGCGCTACTTCCATCTCCCAGAGAGGGAAGATAGAATTCTATGCGAGAAACGGGATGGATACACCGTCGGGTATGGTGATTGGAAATGATGGAAAAGCGGTGACAGACAGCGAACGGATCTTAAATGATCTGAACTGCGGGCGGGCAGCGCTTGCGCCCCTTGGCGGGATCGGGGAGGAGCTGGCAGGGTATAAGGGCTACGGCTATGCGACGGTGGTAGAGATCCTTTCGGCGGCACTCCAGGCAGGAAGCTTTTTAAAGAAGCTTTCCGGTAAGGACGAGGAAGGCAATAAGATTCCTTATCCGCTGGGACATTTCTTTATTGCCATTGATACAGAAGCGTTTATGGGAGCGGAAAGTTTTAAGAAAACTGCCGGGGAGATCTTAAGGCAGCTTCGGGCATCAAAAAAGGCGCCGGGACAGGAGCGTATCTTTACTGCAGGTGAAAAAGAATACGAGATCTGGCAGTTTAGAAAAGATAAGGGGATTCCGGTGGGAGAGGCCGTCCAGAAGGAATTTATCAAGATGAGGGATGAGTTGGGTCTTACGCAGTTTGTGTTCCCTTTTGAGTAGAAATGAGCAAAAAAGAAGAGCTGCCGAAAGACGGGCAGTTTGAGAGGCAGCGGCTTGAGGGCTGCTGTCTTTTCTTGTGTCTTTTTGTCTGTTGTATTATTAGGATTTCTTTAGAATTTCTTTCGTTTTTCCTGTCACCCATCTTAAGCTTTGCCGGATATACTTCTGTTAAAACTTAAGGAGGGGAGCAGATGGAGAAAGGTACGTATCTAAAAACAGCGGAATGTGATATGATATACTGGCATTGGCAGAGAGCCGGCGATATAGCAATGAGAAAAGTCAGAGAGGAGAGTTCGAGCAATGGAGATAAATCATGTATTGGTTGTGGAGGATGATAAGGAGATACGCGAGGGTGTAAAGATTTACTTAAAGTCCCAGGGGTATGAAGTATTCGAGGCGGCAGACGGTATGGAAGGGCTTGAGGTTATTGAAAGAGAAGAAATCCACTTGGCTGTCGTGGATGTGATGATGCCGAGGATGGATGGAATCTCCATGACTATTAAGCTCAGGGAAAAGCATGATTTTCCGGTAATCTTTTTATCGGCCAAATCGGAGGAGGTAGACAAGATCATGGGACTTAATATGGGAGCGGATGATTATGTGACAAAGCCCTTTACTCCGATGGAACTTCTTGCGAGAGTCAACTCTCAATTGAGGCGCTATAAAAGGTTCTTAGAGCGCCTTGGAACGACGAAAGAATCGTCGGCGGTGCACACCATCGGCGGTTTGGAGCTTAATGAGGAGACGGTTGAAGTGACGGTGGACGGAGAGCCAGTGAAGATGACTCCCATAGAATTTAAGATACTTCTGCTGTTCATGAAGAATCCGGGAAGAGTGTTTTCTGCCGAAGAAATCTATGAGCGGGTATGGAATGAGCGGGCGGTAAATACAGATACGATCATGGTACATGTAAGAAATATTCGGGAGAAGATAGAGATTAATCCGAAGGAGCCAAAATATTTGAAGGTGGTGTGGGGTGTTGGATACAAAATTGAAAAACAGGCATAAATTAGCAGTATTTCTGATTTTGCTCATTATCATAATACCAGCGATGGCGGTGCTTGAAAAGTATGGGGAAGCTTTTTACGAGGTCGAACAGCAAAAAGAGGAGAGCATGACAGAGGCTCAGGTCTCGGATGATTTTGTCGGAAAGTTTGTGGAGGCATGTTATATATTTTATAACAGGGAGCTTTCTGAACAGGATGTATCAGACGAGGAAAAAGAGTACGATTTTTGGACTTTTGCAGATGAGAACAACATGCTGTTTGAGGACAATGACTATTTTGAGACCTTCCTTGACTACCGGGTAGTGGACGAGAAAGGCTCAGTAGTCGCGAAGACAATGGCGGCGAGCAGCAATAGTTACCCGGGAGAGGGAAATTTGACCTCGTATTCCATTGGGATGCGCATTTCTTTTGACGGGAACGGAGTGCCGTCGGCAGTGATAAGCTCGGGGGAGTATAAAGACGACCAGAGCAAGATCCTGATAAGGCAGCTTGGCAGCTTTTTTGAAGAGACAGAGCTTGGTCGTATTGTCAGGGACGCGGAGCGGCAGGAACTTTTGAAAACTCCCGTGAACCGAACATTTTATCTTGCCATGCGCCAGGAGAATATGGAGGAATATCTGGATAATACTTTTGCGGGTTATGGGGTACACAGCTACGGCCCGGAGTGGTTTACCAATATGATCCTTCTTCTGATGGCGGCAGTTGCCGGGGCTGCATTCCTGCTCCCGAGATTCAAGACGCTGCGGACAGGGGAAGAAAAGATTTTCCGGGTTCCTTTTGAGATTTCGGCTGTCGTGCTGCTCTTGTCCGTTGCAGCCGCGACAGACATTGCGGCGGACAGAATCGGTGCTTTTTCCTCGAGCTATGACCTGTTTGATTTTCTGATATGGATTGTGGTGTTTGGGATGGTCTACTGGAGCGCGGCATGTATGAGGCATATATTTACCATGGGGCCAAGGAAGTATTTTAAAGAGTGCACACTCATGGTGCCGGCAAAAAAATATATACAAAAAGGGTGGAGATGCGCGCTGGCAGGCTGCCGGAACTGGTTTGACAGAATATACCGCTCTTTTGACGAGCTGGATTTCAGAGATGAGAACAATAAGACGATACTGAGGCTTGTCTTTATGAATTTTGCGCTTCTTGCGGTGATAAGCTGTATGTGGTTTGCGGGAATCTTTGCGTTGGTAATCTATTCTGTAATCCTATATCTTGTGCTGAGAAAATATTTCAACGATCTGAAAGGGAAATACGCGCATCTTTTGAAAGCAACCAACCAGATGGCGCAGGGGAAGCTTGATGTGGAGATTACGGAAGATCTGGGGGTATTTAACCCCTTCAAAACAGAGATTGCAAAGATTCAGGACGGATATCAGAAGGCGGTGGAAAAAGAGGTGAAAAGTCAGCGCATGAAGACAGAGCTTATCACCAACGTATCTCACGATTTAAAGACACCGCTGACTGCAATCATTACTTATGTGAATCTGCTCAAGGAGGAGAAGGATGAAGAAAAGCGCCGGGACTATATTGAGGTATTGGAGAGAAAGTCTCTAAGGCTTAAGGTGCTGATTGAGGATCTGTTCGAGATCAGCAAGGCCAGCAGCAAGAATGTGATTCTTCATTTCGTGGATGTGGACGTGGTCAATCTTTTTAAACAGGTGCGGCTTGAACTTAGTGAAAAGTTTGAGGCTGCAGAACTTGATTTTCGATGCACTTATCCGGAGGAGAAGGCAGTGGCAGCTCTTGACAGCCAGAAGACTTACCGTATCTTTGAAAATCTTTTGATCAATGTAGTGAAATATGCCATGCCGAAGACCAGGGTGTATGTAAAGATAGAGAAGCGCGCCGATGAGATCGTACTTCATATCATGAATATTTCGGCGACGGAGCTTGATTTTAATCCGGATGAGATTACTGAGCGATTCGTGCGGGGTGATGCGGCGAGAAATACGGAAGGCTCGGGGCTTGGGCTGGCTATTGCAAAAAGCTTCACAGAACTTCAGAAAGGCCGGTTCAAGATAGAAACGGAAGGTGATCTTTTTAAAGCGGAAGTTGCATTCCCTGTGGAAAAATAGAAAGATTATAGAAATAGGTTTGATGATGCCAGGGACAAAATAGGTTTTGTTCCTGGTGTCATTTTGCCAATTTTTTGCCTTCGTTTTTTTCTTGTAAATATGCACGCGATAGGATACAATAGGAATATAATATTGGTATAGAGAATACGCAAAGGGGAGGCGATAGGTTTGAAGATTTTAAAAGTTTTAAAAGAAAAATTCGTCAGGACTAAAAAGGGAGAGAGTAAAGAGGAAGAACCTTTGGAGCCACTGTCGCCTCAGGAAACACAGCAGGATTTTGCTACTACGTCAACAGCATCCTCGGTCAGCCTAGAGCTGTCTCATGAGCATCCGCTTTATCGTCTGTATGACATAAGGACAGACAAGTCAAGGAATACGCCTCCTCCTGAACTGGTAATGAAGGGAGGCGACGAGCTCACGGAGGACCAGATAAGAAAAGAGCTCATGAGGTTTCGTATTGAGATGACGAAGGCGGCGGATTCGCGGCTGAAAGATGTGTTGCCGAAGCTCGCTACAGAAGAGAATGAGGAGGAGAACGGGGAAGAAAGTGAGACTTCCCATTTGGAGCCTTCGATGGATGCATTGCCCTTTGTGTATGTTTCCTCGGACAACATGTATGCCTGGGTGATGGTCTTTCCGCCGACGGGCTGGGGCAAGGAGCTTACGAAAGACCTGCTCTTTGAGGCACTGGAGAAGAAAAAAGTCACTTACGGTCTGGATCAAGAGGTATTCGAAAATCTGCCGGAGGATTATAACCGTTATTTTCACTTATTTCTTATCGCGAAGGGAAGTAAAGCAGCCAACGGAGACAATGGCTATCTCGTAGATTATTTCTTAAGGCATGTGGAGCGGCTTCCGGAGATGGATGAATTCGGCAATGTGAATTATATGTCCTTGGGTGCCGAGCAGAATGTAAAGCAGGGCGATCTGATCTGCGAGGCAATACCGCCGACAGAAGGGATAGCAGGACGGACAGTGCTAAATCAGGAGCTGCGCTGCAAAAACGGAAAAAGTGTATCGATTCCGAAAGGAAAGAATACAGAGCTCAGCGAGGACGGCAATAAGCTTATCGCCTCTATAGATGGGCGCGTGGAGTTTAGCGGGCGGTATTTTTCTGTAAAACCTCTTCTTGAGATTCCCGGTAATGTAGATTATTCTACAGGGAATATTAATTTTATCGGGGATGTACTTATTAAGGGAGATGTGTGCAGCGGATTTTCCGTACGTGCCATGGGTGATATCAAGGTCTGCGGAGTAGTAGAGTCCTGTGAGATAGAAGCGGGAGGGGATTTGATCGTCGTTAAGGGGATTGTAGGAAATATGGAGACGATCGTGAGATCTCAGCATAATATCTATTCAAAATATCTGGTAAACAGTATCGTTCACGCCAGGCAAAATGTGCACACGGATTCAATCCGTTACAGCAATGTATATAGCGACGGCGAGGTGGAAGTTTGTTCAGGGCGGGGGCTTATTGTTGGAGGACAGATTCGGGCAGCACAGGGGATTGAAGCGAAAATCGTCGGATCTGTATATGAAAGTCCTACGTCGATTGTTCTTGGCGGACAGCCTTATACGAGTTTTGAAAAACAGATCTTGTCGCAGAACATAAAAGAGATGAAGGAAGAGATGGAGCGGCTGGAGCGCCAGCCGGACAGTCCGTTCCGTTCGAAGCGCATGAGTAAGCTTAGGTTGGAGCTGTCAGTGAGCGGTATGAAGCTCAACAAATTTGACCGGGACAAGGAACGGATGGAGGAGGAAAAAGAGAAAGAGGAGAAGAAAAGCTGTCGTCTAAGATGCGGTACAGCTCATCCGAGAGTGTCCATAACGATCGAAGATGAGACGGTTATTTTGGACCGCACGTACAATTCCTGCAATGCCAGATTGGTAGATGGTGAAATATTCCTCATGTAACAAATTGTTGACAAATTTCGGAAATTCACATATGATAATATCAGGTTTTCAAAGCAGGTTATTTCAAGGCAGCAAAACAGGAAAAGACAAAGAACGGAAAGAGTAGCAGAACCAAGGTCTTACAGAGAGAGGTTGCCATCGGCTGAAAGCAGCTTTTAAGGGGAAGTCCTGTGAAGTGCATCCGGGAGTTGATCAGGTGAACAGATGTTAAGCCATCTTAAGTAGCCGGATACGTTTGGCATACGTTACATGCATGGAGCGGAGGAGCGCCTGAGAGTATCAGAGCTTCTCTATAAGAGTGGAACCGCGGAGTATGGACTTCGTCTCTTGTCATAGGAGCAGGAGACGAAGTTTTTTGTCATATTTAAAGAAATTAAGACAGACTGATATGATTAAGGAGAATGATTATGGGTATGATATCCTACATTAAACAAGAGATCCAGGTCATAAGAGAACGTGACCCGGCGATTAAATCCAACATGGAAGTATTTTTGTACCCCAGCTTTAAGGCTATTATCGCCTACCGTGTAGCTCATAAGCTGTATGTGAAAAAGCACTATTTCCTTGCCCGGTGGGTATCCCAGAGGGCAGTGAGAAAGACCGGGATAGAGATCCATCCGGGAGCGAAGATCGGGAAGGGGCTGTTTATCGACCACGGAAGCGGAGTCATCATCGGTGAGACGGCGGAGCTTGGGGATAATGTGACGCTGTATCAGGGAGTGACTCTCGGCGGTACGGGAAAGGAGCAGGGAAAGCGCCATCCGACTCTCCGGGATAATGTGATGGTGAGTGCGGGGGCGAAGGTTTTAGGCTCCTTTACCATCGGAGAGAATTCAAAGATCGGCGCGGGTTCTGTGGTGCTCAAGGAAGTTCCACCCAACTGTACGGTGGTCGGTGTGCCGGGGCGCATCGTGAAGCGTGATGATGTAAAGATTCCCCGCTCAGACATGGATCAGGTTCATCTGCCTGACCCCATTACCAGTGATATCCGTGAACTGCAGGCGGACAATATGCGCCTCCACAGGCGTCTCAGAGAGATGGAGAAGCGCAGAAAGACAGAGGATAATGAAGGAAAATAAGCAAGAAGAATAAAGAAGATAAAAGGAGAGACGGCAATGAAGATATTTAATACACTGTCAAGATCAAAACAGGAGTTTGTCCCTTTGGAGGAGAACAAGGTCAAGATGTATGTATGCGGCCCTACCGTATATAATTTTATCCATATCGGGAATGCAAGACCGATGATCGTATTTGATACAGTCAGAAGGTATTTTGAGTACAAAGGTTATGACGTGAACTTTGTATCTAATTTTACCGATGTGGATGATAAGATCATTAAAAAAGCCATCGAGGAGGGTGTGACTTCCGACGAGGTGTCTAAGCGTTTTATCGCAGAGTGTAAAAAGGATATGGAAGGCATGAATATCAAGCCTGCCACGAAACATCCGCTGGCGACAGAGGAGATTGACGGTATGGTGGAGATGATAAAGACCTTGATCGATAAAGGATTTGCCTATGAGAAAAACGGTACGGTCTATTACCGCACAAGGAAATTTGAGGAGTACGGCAAGCTCTCCCACAAGAATCTCGACGACTTGCGCTCCGGTGAGCGTTCCCTGCTGGTGACCGGGGAGGATGAGAAAGAAGATGCCCTTGATTTTGTGCTCTGGAAGCCGAAGAAGGAGGGGGAGCCTTTCTGGGTATCGCCCTGGAGTGAGGGGCGGCCGGGCTGGCATATTGAGTGTTCCGTGATGTCGAAAAAGTATTTAGGTGAGCAGATCGATATCCATGCCGGCGGTGAGGATCTGGTGTTTCCCCATCATGAGAATGAGATCGCTCAGAGTGAGGCGGCGAATGGAAAGGAGTTCGCCCGGTACTGGATGCACAATGCATTTTTAAATATTGACAATCACAAGATGAGTAAGTCGCTTGGCAATTTCCGGACAGTGCGGGAGATTTCCGAACAGTATGACCTTCAGGTACTCCGGTTCTTTATGCTCAGCGCCCATTACAGAAGTCCGCTTAACTTCAGCGCCGATCTGATGGAGGCGTCAAAGAACGGTCTTGCCCGTATGGTGAATGCGGCGGACAGCTTAAAATTCCTTATAGGGAATGCGAAAAGTGACGCTATGAGCCTCGCGGAAAAAGAGCTTTTTGCGAAGACAGAGGAATTCGTACAGAGCTTTGAGCGGGCTATGGAGGATGACTTTAATACCGCAGATGCTGTGGCAGCAGTGTTTGATCTGGTGAAATATGCCAATACCAATACGAATGAGGAGAGTTCTAAAGCGTATTTACAGATGATGCTTGACCGTCTCGTGAAGCTTACGGATGTTCTTGGACTGCTTGTTGATAAGGAAGAGGATATTCTGGATGCGGAGATTGAAAATCTGATCGAAGAGCGTCAGGCTGCCCGCAAGGCAAGAGATTTTGCAAGGGCAGATGCAATCCGTGATGAACTACTGGAGAAAGGTATTATTTTGAAGGATACCAGAGAAGGGGTGCAATGGAAGAGAGCGTAATCTGGCAGTTTGATCTGTGTATGAAGGAGATGCTGGGGATGAAAGAGGTGGATGTGAAGGAATATTCACCTCTCACTCTGGCATATATCGGTGACAGCATCTATGATCTGATCATCAAATCTTTTGTAGTAAATGAGGGAAACCGTCCGGTTAAGGAACTTCACCGGCAGGCCAGCCGTTTTGTGCAGGCTTCTGCCCAGTCCCGGATGATGCGCGTCCTGCAGGAGGAGCTGACCGAGGAGGAGCACGGAGTCTATAAGCGGGGAAGGAATGCGAAAAGCGTCTCCCCGGCCAAGAACCAGTCGGTCACAGACTACCGGAGGGCGACGGGCTTTGAGGCACTCATAGGATATCTTTATCTTAAGAAGGAATGGAAGCGGATGCTTGAGCTGATAAAGGAAGGCTTGAAAAGCTTAGAGGAAGCCGAAGGAGAGGTATGAAAGAAGAGAAGAAGGTTAATGAAAATATGATCGAAGGGCGCAATGCAGTGCTGGAGGCATTTCGCGCGGGAAAGCCCATCGACAAGCTGTTTGTGCTAGACGGGTGCACGGATGACCCTGTCCGTACGATCCTGCGGGAGGCAAAGAAGCATGATGTGATCTTACAGTTTGTGTCGAAGGAACGGCTTACAAAGCTCTCGGAGACGGGAAAACATCAGGGAGTGATAGCTTTTGCCGCTGCGTATGAATACAGTTCCGTGGAGGATATGCTCGCTCTGGCGAAGGAGAGAGGGGAAGATCCTTTCTTGATTCTTTTGGATAATATTGAGGATCCGCATAATTTAGGAGCGATCATCCGTACAGCCAACCTGGCCGGAGCTCACGGAGTCATCATTCCGAAACGGAGGGCAGCAGGACTTACGGCGACGGTGGCAAAGACATCGGCAGGTGCCCTCAACTACACACCGGTTGCCAAGGTGACCAATCTTAAAAAGACGATGGAGGAGCTGAAGGAGAAGGGCTTGTGGTTTGTCTGCGCCGATATGGATGGGGAACAGATGTATAAGCTTAACCTGACAGGTCCCATTGGGCTTGTGATCGGCAGCGAGGGAGAAGGTGTAAGCCGGCTGGTAAAGGAAACCTGTGATTTTGCCGCGGGTATTCCCATGAAAGGAGAGATTGATTCTCTCAATGCATCTGTGGCAGCGGGAGTGCTGGCCTATGAGATCGTAAGACAGAGGCTGTGCCGATGAATTATTATAAACAGATGACGGATGAGCAGTTGATCAAAAAGCTCAGAGAAGGAGATTCGGGGATTATCGATTACTTGATGGATAAATATAAAAATACGGTTCGCAAAGAGGCCAATGCCATGTACCTTTTAGGAGGGGAGAATGACGATCTGATCCAGGAAGGGATGATCGGCTTGTTTAAGGCAGTGCAGGATTATGATCTGAAACAGGGTGCTTCCTTTTTCAGCTTTGCCAAATTGTGTATTACAAGGCAGATGTATTCAGCCATCGAGGCATCCAGACGAAAAAAACACGGGCCGCTCAATAGTTATGTTTCCTTTTATGAACAGGGGGAAGACGAGAGTACTCTTGAGGATACGATGGCGGCGAGTGGGGAGAGCAATCCGGAAGAGCTGTTTGTCAGCCAGGAGTATGTAAGGATCTTGCAGAGCCGTCTTGAGGAGAGCTTAAGCGACTTAGAAAACCGGGTGCTTTACCTTCACCTGATGGGGACAGATTACAAGACGATTGCGAGGCTTTTAGATAAAAGCCCAAAGACAGTAGACAATGCCCTTCAGAGAATAAAAAATAAGACGGAAAAGATATTGGAAAAAGAATCATGAAGTATATTGACAAACTGCCCCTTTATATTGTATATTATTAATGTTGCAAATCACATAAGCGACACGGTTTGCTTCTAAGCTGCCTTGGCGCAGCAGGTAGCGCGCATCCTTGGTAAGGATGAGGTCGGCGGTTCAAATCCGCTAGGCAGCTTTCATATGCATTTCTTGTGCAGGAAGACTCTTGAGCATTCAAGAGTTTTTTTGTGTGTAGAAGTAAAGCTTCAGGAGAAAAAAGTGTTGCAATCCTGCCTTGAAAGGTATATCTTTAAAACAGTTTCATGCAAATGATACATACTATGAAGGAAAGAGAGTTAAATATTTATGAAGAGAGAGGGATTTAAGTCCCGCCTTGGCTTTTTGCTTGTCAGTGCGGGATGTGCAGTTGGTATTGGAAATGTATGGAGGTTCCCATACGTAGTAGGAGAAAACGGCGGAGGTATCTTTGTACTTTTGTATTTGTTGTTCTTGATTGCTATGGGGATGCCGGTGCTCACCATGGAGCTGGCGGTGGGACGTGCCAGCAGAAAAAGTGCGGTGCTTGGTTATCAGGCGCTTGAAAAACCGGGGAGCAAGTGGCATATCCACGGGTGGTTCTGTATCTTTGGGTGTTATATGCTGATGATGTATTACACGACTGTCTCCGGGTGGATGGTCAGCTACTTTTTTAAATTTGCAGCGGGGACATTTAAGCCGGCCATGGGCGCGGAGGAAGTGGGAGCAGTGTTTTCAGAACTTTTGTCCTCACCGTCGGAGATGGGTGTCTGGATGGGGCTTACGGTTATTTTGGGATTTTTTGTCTGTTCCAGAGGCTTGCAGAATGGGCTTGAGAAGATCAGCAAATTTATGATGGCGGCGCTCCTTTTGCTGATCCTTGTACTGGCAGCCCACAGTCTGCTTCTTTCCGGGGCAGCAGAAGGCGTTTCTTTCTATCTTGTGCCGAGTATCGAGAAAGTAAAGAGCGTCGGGATTACGAATGTCATCACAGAGGCTATGAACCAGTCGTTTTTCACCTTGAGTCTTGGAATCGCGGCTATGGAGATCTTCGGAAGCTATATGACAAAGGATCACACGCTGCCCGGGGAGGCGCTTAGAATCTGCGGGCTCGATACCTTTGTGGCAATCATGTCAGGCCTGATTATCTTCCCGGCATGCTTTTCCTATGGGGTGCAGCCGGACGCAGGCCCGTCGCTTATCTTTGTGACGCTGCCCAATGTATTCGTGAACATGGCGGGAGGACGCGTGTGGGGCGCACTCTTCTTCCTGTTTATGACCTTTGCAAGTTTTTCGACGGTTATGGCTGTATTTGAAAATATCATCTCTTTCGCGGTAGATATGTTCGGAACAAGCCGGAAGAGGGCAGTGCTTATCAACGGAGTGCTCGTACTTATCGCAAGCCTTCCGTGTGTGCTGGGTTACAACGTATGGAGCAGCCTGCATCTTATCGGAGGGCGGGATGTCCTTGACAGCGAGGATTTTATCGTCAGCAACCTGCTGCTGCCGATAGGCTCCCTGATCTATCTTCTTTTCTGTGTCACCCGTTTCGGATGGGGATTTGATAAGTATTATGAGGAATGCAACCAGGGAGAGGGCATTAAGTTCCCGAAGATGCTGAAACCTTATTTTCAGTTTGTCCTGCCGGTGCTGATCGCGGCCATTCTCCTGCAGGGGCTTTTGCGGTAATGCCGCGGTGCAGGAGGCGGAGACGCCGCATGGGTATTTCGGATAAAGTATGGACGGTAGAGGTG
The DNA here is from genome assembly GCA_910586965.1 of uncultured Dorea sp. GTDB lineage: Bacteria > Bacillota > Clostridia > Lachnospirales > Lachnospiraceae > MD308. The sequence goes on from CAJUMF010000004.1 coordinate 99,357, forward strand.
CGGTATGGACTATGAATTGCTGCTGAATGAAGTGTTGAATATCGGGAAAGAGATGATTAAGAGCGGTGCGGAGACAGACCGTGCCGAAGACAGCATGTACCGGATGCTAGAGAGCTATGACCTGGAGCAGTGCAGCATTTTTGCCATCCAGAGCGACATACAGGCGACCATCAAGCCAAAGAACGGCTCTTTCATAACTCAGATCCGGAGGGTGCATAAGATAGGGCTTAATTATGACCGGTTAGATTACCTTAATAATCTTTCGCGGTACATCTGTAAAAACAAACCGTCTCTGGAAGAAATCAGGGAAAAATATGCGGAGGTGATGGACCGGAAACCGCAGCCGCTGTATTTAAAGTATATGTCCGCCATTATGGGGGGGCATCGGTTTCGGCGTTTATTTTGGATGCGACGCGGTGGATTCTGTTGTGGGAACATGCATCTGTGCGGTGTTTATCGTATATATGGGAAACGTCCTTGACAGAAAGGGCTACAGCCTTGTGGTCTATAATCTTGTCCTTGCGTTTCTGTCGTCTGCCGCCGTATATATAGCCGGAGGGGCAGGGATTGGAAACCATCCGGACAGGATTGTGCTGGGGCTTAATATGGTGCTTATCAGCGGGCTTGGCGTTGCAAACGGCATCCGGGATGTGCTGAATAAGGCGTTTTTATCCGGTCTTCTGAATGTCGTCAATTCGTTTTTAGGGGCTGTCGCCATCGCCTGCGGGACAGGGCTAGCCATGATGCTTTTTGAGGGGAAAATGTATGGGATGTACATTGCACCCAGCATCGCGGTGCAGTTCATTTCCTGCGGCATAGCCAGCATGGGGTTTGCCCTTATGTTCCAGGCAGCGGTCAGGCAGTCTGTTTCCGCAGGAATCGGCGGAACAGTCAACTGTGCCTGTTACCTTCTTGTGCAGGAACTTTCAGGAAATGATTTTGCGGCGGTCATGGCGGCGGCGACCTTTGTGGCGGCTTATGCGTATATCATGTCCAGGGTACACAGGGCGCCGGCGACGATTTTCCTTACGACGTCCATCATGCCGGTGATACCTGGGGCTACGCTGTTTTACATGATGCATGGGTTCGTGCAGGCAGATTACGGGCTGGCATTCCGGCAGACGATAGCGCTTGTGCAGACGTGCCTTGCAATCGCGTTCGGCTTTCTGGTCATAGAGATTGCCACGCGGTATACGGGCGGAAAGAGAGACTGATCAGTTCGTTGGATTTTGCCTTGTCTGCATATATAAATTATGATAAGATGGACGCATGGTAAGATGAAGGAGGAGAAATATGGGAGAAGAGACAGTTTCCAAAAATTTTATTGAGCAGGAGATAGATGAGGATCTGAAAGAAGGGGTTTACAGCGGGGTATGCACCAGGTTTCCGCCCGAGCCGAACGGGTATCTGCACATCGGACATGCCAAGTCTATTATCTTGAATTCCGGACTTGCGAAGAAATATAACGGAACATTCCATCTGCGGTTTGACGATACGAACCCGACGAAAGAGGACATGGAGTATGTGGAGTCCATCAAGGAGGATGTGGAATGGCTGGGCGCTGACTTTAAAGACCATCTGTACTATGCGTCAGATTATTTTGACATGATGTACGAGTGCGCCGTAAAACTGATTAAGAAAGGAAAGGCTTATGTGTGCGACCTGACTGCCGGCGAGATCAGGGAGTACCGGGGAACGCTCACGGAGCCGGGGAAGGACAGCCCTTACAGGAACCGTTCCGCAGAGGAGAATCTTGCGCTTTTCGAGGCGATGAAGAACGGGGAGTATAAGGACGGGGAGAAAGTGCTGCGGGCAAAGATTGACATGGCATCCCCGAATATCAATATGCGCGACCCGGTCATCTACAGGGTGGCGCGGATGTCTCACCACAATACAGGGGATAAGTGGTGCATCTATCCGATGTATGACTTTGCACATCCGATTGAGGATGCGGTAGAGAAGATTACGCATTCTATCTGTACGCTTGAGTTTGAGGACCACAGGCCGCTCTATGACTGGGTGGTAAAGGAGTGCGGATTTGACCCGGCTCCCCGCCAGATTGAGTTTGCAAAGCTTTACCTCACCAATGTAGTGACAGGCAAGAGATACATCAAAAAACTGGTGCAGGACGGCATTGTGGACGGGTGGGACGACCCGCGCCTTGTGTCCATCGCCGCCCTCAGGAGAAGAGGCTTTACGCCGGAGTCGCTGCGGATGTTCGTGGAGCTGTGCGGAGTGTCAAAGAGCCAGAGTTCTGTGGACTATGCTATGCTTGAGTACTGCATCCGCGAAGATTTAAAACTGAAAAAGCCGCGCATGATGGCGGTGCTTGACCCGGTGAAACTCATTATAGACAATTACCCGGAAGGCGAGACAGAGTATCTGGAGGCGGACAACAACCTTGAGAATCCGGAGCTTGGAAAGCGTAAGCTGCCATTTTGCCGGGAGCTTTACATTGAGCGGGAGGACTTTATGATAGAGCCTCCGAAGAAGTATTTCCGGCTGTTCCCGGGCAATGAAGTGCGGCTTATGAACGCATATTTTGTAAAATGTGAAAGCTATGAGACAGATGAAAACGGCAATGTGACTGCCGTTCACTGTACCTATGACCCGGAGACGAAGTGCGGCACGGGATTTACAGGACGGAAAGTAAAAGGCACCATCCACTGGGTAGCTGCTCCTTACGCAAAGAAGGCGGAGGTAAGGCTCTATGAGAATCTGGTGGACGAGGAGAAGGGCGTCTACAATAAAGAGGACGGCTCTCTGAACCTGAATCCCAATTCTCTTGAAATCCGTAAAAACTGCTATGTGGAGGACAGCTTTTCCGATGCTAAGGGGCATGACAGTTTCCAGTTTGTGCGGAATGGGTATTTTTGCATTGATTCTAAAGATTCGACGCCGGAGAACCTGGTGTTTAACCGGATCGTGTCTTTGAAGAGCTCCTTTAAGCTGCCGAAATAAGGGAAAACAATGAATGAACTTACGATTGAATTAAGGGCGGAATCTAAGATTCCGCTCTATGAGCAGATATATGCTTTTATAAAAGAGGATATACAGAGCGGAAAGATTATGTGCGGGGAAAAACTTCCCTCCACACGGGCGCTGGCAAAACATCTGGAGGTGAGCAGGAGCACGGTAGAGCTTGCCTATGAGCAGCTTCTGTCGGAAGGCTTTATCGAATCGGAACCCTGCAGGGGCTTTTTTGCGGCGCAGATTGAAGAGCTTTATCATTTCAAGCCCATGCAGGCGAGGGAAGAAAAGAAAGACGACTGTGAAAAATACAGATATGACTTTACGCCCAACGGTGTGGATTTAAAGAGCTTTCCCTACAATGCGTGGCGGAAACTGTCAAAAGATATTCTCATCGATGACAGGACGGAGCTTTTCTGCTCCGGGAACCCTCAGGGGGAATACGGATTCCGGAACGCCGTGTGCAATTATCTATACCAGGCGAGAGGAGTGAACTGTACCCCGGGACAGGTTATCATAGGAGCGGGAAGCGATTATCTGTTCATGCTCCTTTCAATGATTCTTGGAACGAGCCGTAAGATAGCTTTTGAAGACCCAACCTACAAGCAGGCTTACCGTCTGGCAGGAAGTCTTTCCTACGAGCGCATTCCCATTCCCATGGACAAAAACGGGATGCAGGTGGACAAGCTTTCTCAGACGGATGCGGACATCGCCTATGTAACGCCGTCACACCAGTATCCGACAGGAATCGTCATGCCAATCCGGCGGAGGATGGAGCTGCTTAAATGGGCGGGTGAAAAGGAGGGGCGCTATATCGTTGAAGACGATTATGACAGCGAATTCCGCTACAAGGGGAAACCGATACCTGCCCTCCAGGGTTACGATGCGGAGGGGAAAGTAATCTATCTGGGAACGTTTTCCAAATCTATTGCGCCCGCAATCCGGCTGAGCTATATGGTTCTCCCGGAGCCTCTTCTCGACATTTACCATGAAAGGCACAGTTTTGTAAATTCTACGGTGTCGAAGGTGGATCAGCTTATTGTACAGCGGTTTCTGGAAGAGGGGTTTTATGAAAGGCATCTGAACAGGATGCGCGCGCTCTATAAAAGCAGGCATGATGTGCTTATCGAGGCGTTGCGGCCATTTCACGGCATATGCCGGATTTCAGGAGAACATGCAGGAGTGCATCTGCTTTTGGCTTTCGAGGGAGATGTGCGGGAGGAAGAGCTGATACGCAGGGCAAAGGAGAGGGGAGTCCGGGTGTACGGGCTTTCTGACTATCGGCTCTGCAAAAGTGCGGCTGACCGGCCGACGGTGCTATTGGGATATGCAAATCTTTCAGAGGGGCAGATTAAGGATGCGGTGAGTATTCTAACGCAAATTTGGATATGATAACAGAGGGCTGTCGAATAATGACAGCCCTCCATATCCATAATTCTTTTTTAATTAATCTTCTTTATTTTTTTTGATCGTTTCTTTTACCGTCTCGGCAGCGCTCTCAGCTTTGCCTTTCAGCGCTTGCAGAGTCTTTTTTGTCTTTTCTTCTACAGCGTTAGTTATATCTTTTGTTTTATCAGCTGCAGCGCTGGCAATGTCCTCTGCCTTATCTTCGACTGTGTCGGCGGCTTTTTCTACTTTATCAGCCGCAGTCTCGGCAGCTTCTTCCACTTTCTCTGCAACTTCTTCAGCCGCTTCCTTTGCAGTTTCGGCAGCCTGCGCTCCAGTGTTGAGGGACACATATTCACGATCGGAAACAGACTTTAAGTCATTGTCCAGATCGAAGTCTTCATCGTCGAAATCATCATCAAAATCTTCGTCATCTACATCACTTTTTTTCTTGATGAAATACACTGCACCTGCAACAACACCGGCGATAGAAGCCAGCCCCAATAATTTTGTGATTATTTTTTTCATATTATAAATCTCCTTTCGCTCGTTTACAGCTTAATAGTGTTATTGTAATACTTTTTTCGGAAAAAATAAAGGGGAAGGTGATATTTTTAAAAATTTATGTTAAACTAATAGTGCTATTCCTATATATTCAAGTTAAATAAGGGGGGGATCGGATGAGCAGAAGAGAAGCGCCGGGAGGTGCGAAACGGGGATTGTTCCGCATTATATTCAGCCGTGCAGGGATATTTCTCATATTGGTATTGATACAATTTGGCGTATTTGTTGCTACTACTTTCCATTTGCGGGAGTATACATTTTACATATATGGAGTATTCACGATTCTGCGGGTGGCGGTTATTATTTATATTATCAACCGGAAGGGGAATCCGGCGTTTAAAATTACCTGGATCTTGTGTGTTCTTGCTTTTCCCATTGTAGGGACGATGTTTTATGTCTATGTGGAGATGCAGGTTGGAACTTCGTTTTTGCAGCAGCGTCTCACGGAGTTAAAGCTGGAAACTGTGCCATTTATGCAGCAGGAGCAGGATGTGGTGGATGCTATATGGGCGAGTAAATCGGCCAATGCGCATCTTTCTTATTTTTTGTCCAAACGATTGGGGTTTCCTACATACAGGAATACGTCGGTGAAGTATTTTCCGCTGGGAGAATACAAGTTTAAATATATGATACACGAACTTAAAAGAGCAAAAAAGTTCATTTTTATGGAATATTTTATTGTAGATGAAGGATATATGTGGGATAAGCTTCTGGAAATCTTAATGCAGAAGGCTGAAGAAGGGGTGGAAGTAAGGTTTATGTATGACGGCATGTGCGCCATCAGCCTTCTTCCTTATGGATATCCGGAGCAGCTTAAAAAATATGGTATCAAGTGTAAGATGGCAAATGCAGTAAAGCCCTTTCTTTCTACCACTCAGAATAACAGAGACCACCGAAAGATCTGTGTCATAGACGGAAAGACAGCATTTACCGGAGGAGTGAACCTGGCGGATGAATATATCAATAAAAAAGTCCGCTTTGGGCACTGGAAGGATACGGCGGTTATGCTCAAAGGGGATGCGGTGCAGAGCTTTACCATGATGTTTCTTGAGATGTGGAATGTTACGGAGAGAAAGCAGGAGAATTATAAGCGCTATCTGACGCCGAAGAGGAAGGAGCTTAAGAGGGAGTATGGATATGTGATTCCCTACGCGGACAGTCCCTTTGACAATGAAAATGTGGGGGAGGAAGTATATTTCCATATATTAAATCATGCGAAAAAATATGTGCATATTATGACGCCTTACTTGATCCTGGACAATGAGATGATCACAACTCTTACAAGAGTTGCTAAGAGCGGGATTGATGTGGTGATCATTATGCCTCATATTCCGGATAAATGGTATGCGTTTGTAGTGGCCCAGACTTACTACCAGGAGTTGATTGAGAGCGGTGTGCAGATTTATGAATACACGCCGGGCTTTGTACATGCAAAGGTATTTGTCAGTGATGACGATACGGCGACGGTGGGCACCGTTAACCTGGATTACCGCAGTCTTTATCTGCATTTTGAGTGCGGAGCGTTTATCTACAATAATTCGGAGATAGATCGGATAGAACGGGATTTTCAACAGACGTTGAAGCATTGTCACAAGGTGACGCTTATGGAGGTAAAGAAACGGACGATGCTCACGAAGCTGGTCGGACAGGTATTGCGTCTTGTGGCGCCATTGATGTAAAACAGTTTACAGATATAGGAAAATATAGTATAATGCATAGGGTGGTTTTATAAAAAACTGCTAAATTGAAGGTCAATTAGGTTGACAACATAGGAGGAATTCATATGGTAAAAGCAGTAGTCGGTGCGAACTGGGGCGATGAGGGCAAGGGCAAGATTACGGATATGCTTGCGAGAGAGGCTGATATTATCGTGCGTTTCCAGGGCGGCGCGAACGCGGGGCATACAATTATCAATAATTATGGTAAATTTGCGTTGCATACCTTGCCGTCAGGAGTGTTTTACGATCATACAACCAGCATTATCGGAAATGGCGTTGCGCTGGATATCCCGGTATTGTTTAAAGAAGTACAGTCCATTGTGGACAGAGATGTGCCGATGCCAAAGATTCTTGTATCTGACCGGGCACAGATGGTCATGTCCTACCACAAGAACTTTGATGCATATGAGGAGGAACGGCTGGGCGGGAAATCTTTTGGCTCCACCAAGTCGGGGATTGCTCCGTTCTATTCAGACAAATACGCGAAAGTCGGATTCCAGGTCAGTGAGTTGTTTGACGATGATCTGCTGAAAGAGAAGGTAGTTCGGGTAGCGGAGCAGAAGAATGTTCTTTTAGAGCACCTTTATCATAAGCCATTGATTCATCCGGATGATCTATATAATGAGCTTCAGGAATATAAAAAGATGATCGAGCCGTTTGTGTGTGATACATCTCTGTTCCTTTTTGAAGCTATAAAGAATGGAAAGAATATTCTGTTGGAGGGACAGTTAGGCTCTCTTAAGGATCCGGATCACGGGATTTATCCGATGGTCACATCATCTTCCACGCTGGCCGGCTATGGCGCCATTGGAGCCGGGATACCTCCTTATGAGATTCAGAAGATTATTACGGTATGCAAGGCGTATTCGAGTGCAGTGGGAGCCGGCGCATTTGTAAGTGAGATATTCGGTGAGGAAGCGGACGAGCTGAGACGCCGCGGAGGAGACGGCGGTGAGTTTGGTGCGACGACCGGGCGTCCGAGACGTATGGGGTGGTTTGATTGTGTGGCGTCCAAGTATGGATGCAGGATGCAGGGAACTACCGATGTGGCGTTTACAGTGTTGGATGTACTGGGGTATCTGGATGAGATTCCGGTCTGTACCGGATATGAGATTGACGGGAAGGTGACTACAGAGTTTCCGCCCACACATTTGCTTGAGAAGGCAAGGCCGGTGCTTGAAAAGCTACCGGGATGGAAGAGCGACATCAGCGGTATCAAAGAGTATGAGAAGCTTCCGGAGAACTGCCGCAGGTACATTGAGTTTGTAGAGGAGCATATTGGTTATCCGATTACTATGGTTTCTAACGGACCGGGAAGAGAGGATATTATTTACAGGGAAAGGTAAGTGTTATTTAAGAAATTCTTTAGCTGGTTTTCAGAATTGCGACACACTATATCCATAATTGTAAATTATACTATCAGCATATCAGAAAAGAGTCATAGTTTTCAGTTTTGATTCATATACTGATAAAAGCGGAGTATAGAGAATGAATGGAGGTAGATTTATGTGGCAGAAAAGTGAGAATGAAAATCAGGAGAATCTTTCAATAGAAGAATACCTTGTAAGGAGAAAAAATATCAGCGAGGATTGCAAGAACAGAGACAGGCAAGGACTTACGTTACCTGAAAGCAGAAAGTGGATTTTTGCGGAATTGTATATGTGATTCGGATACATAAGAAATGAATATTTTAAGGGCAGGCTCTTATAATGTGAGCCTGCTCTTTTACAGGTCATCTTCATTAAAGTCAGAGTCCTCTCTTTTCAGAATCCGGTATACCAGCATATATGCATATAGAAAGACGGGGACGATCACTGTGCAGGCGATGGATGCTTTGAGAAACATTCGTGCATGATCAGAACCAATCAGCGCAAATACAAGGGTAGCGGCGTACATTGCGAAGAGAAGAAGGGCACCTGTGAGTGCAAGAATCCGTTTTGTTTTTTTCATAAGAATCATCCTTTACATCTAAGTTGGATTTTAGTATACTATTGGGGTACATTATATAGGAAAAATAATAAAAAAGCAAATATATTACAAAGGAGTATAGGAATATGAGCCGTACATTATTAGAACAGTGGAGAGATATCGCATATGATGAGAATGCTGACAGGGGAAGGCTGCAGAAATTCTGGGGCAGTTATTTCCAGATTGAGAAGGAGATCTATGAGCAGCTTCTTGAGAATCCGGAGGAGGAAGTAAAAGGGACCGTAAAAGAACTTGCTGAAAAGTATGGGCAAGAAGTGATGACCATGGTTGGTTTTCTCGATGGTATCAATGAGAGCCTGAAGGAAGAAAATCCAATTGAGACAATGGATGAAGATACACAGGTGAGTCTGGTGTATGACACGGAGAAGCTTTATAAGAATATGGTAGCTGCAAAAGCAGATTGGCTGTATGAGCTTCCCCAGTGGAAAAAGATATATTCTGAGGAGGAGCTTAAGCGGTTGTATAAGGAGCAGAAGGAATCCACGACAATCCGCAAGGAGAAGAAGGTCGGGCGCAATGATCCGTGTCCGTGCGGCTCCGGGAAAAAATATAAAAAATGCTGCGGGAAGTAAACAAGGATAAAATCTCTTTGTTGACAAAGTGAGATTCGGTGTTATAATGGTAAAGAAGTGAAAAGCGTTGAAGAGAAGAGTAGACTGGGAAAGAAATCGCAGAGAGAAAGGCCGTGAGTGCTGAGAGCCTTTTATTTCGGAACCTTTTGAAGACCACCTCCGAGCGGCTGCAAAACAGCACGGTGACTCCGTTATCGTCAGAATGAGTGGTTCCGGCATATGGCCGGTTCAAGCAGGGTGGAACCGCGAGATAAGATGACTCGTCCCTTACAGTTGACTGATGCTGTAAGGGATTCTTTTGTTTTTGAAGGATAAAGCATTGGAGGTGATGAAGATGTACAGGCGTAAAGTGTTTTACTATGAGACAGACCAGATGGGGATTGTCCATCATTCGAATTATATCCGGTGGTTTGAAGAGGCGAGGATTGATTATATGGAGCAGTTGGGACTGGGTTATGACAAGATGGAAGAGCAGGGAATTATAAGTCCGGTGCTTTCTGTGGAAGCCAGTTATCTGCGGATGCTCCATTTTGGAGATTCGGTGGAAATTGAGTCGTGGGTGAAGGAATACAACGGCATCAAGCTTACGGTTGGATATGAGATTGTAAGCGACCGGACGGGGAAGGTGCATTGCAGAGGTGTTTCCAGACATTGTTTCCTGGACCGAACCGGACGGCCTCTGGCGCTGAAACAGTCCTGCCCGGAATTTCACGGGTTATTTATGAAGGCGTTGGAGGCTCATAAAAAAGCGAAGCAGAAAGAAAAAAATTGAAAAAAGATAAAAGAAAAGGAGACGAACTATGAAGATTACATTGAAAGGCGGAACAGTAAAAGATTATGAAGGAAGAATATCCGTAATTGATATTGCAAAGGATATCAGTGAGGGATTGGCAAGAGCGGCAACATCCGCAAAGGTGAACGGAGAGACGGTCGACCTGCGTACGGAGATTGACGGGGATTGTGAGTTGGAAATCCTGACATTTGATTCCGAGGATGGAAAAGGTGCTTTCAACCATACTGCATCCCACATTATGGCGCAGGCGGTGAAGCGCCTGTATCCGGAGACAAAGCTTGCCATCGGTCCTTCCATTGCCAATGGATTCTATTATGATCTGGACCGGGAGACTCCGTTTGCGACGGAGGATCTTGAGAAGATTGAGGCAGAGATGAAAAAGATTGTAAAGGAAAATCTGCCTCTTGAAAGGTTTACGAAGTCAAGGGAAGAGGCGATCTGTTATTTTAAAGAAAAAGATGAGCCATACAAGGTGGAATTGATTGAGGATTTGCCGGAGGGCGAGGAGATCAGCTTCTACAGTCAGGGGGAATTCACAGATCTGTGTGCGGGGCCGCATCTTATGTCTACGAAAGCGGTCAAGGCATTCAAGCTGACAAGCCTTGCCGGTGCATACTGGAGAGGCAATGAAAAGAACAAGATGCTGACAAGGATCTATGGTGTGGCATATCCGAAAAAGGCAGAGCTCGATGAGTACCTTCATATGATGGAGGAGGCAAGAAAGCGTGACCACAGAAAGCTTGGCAGAGAACTGGGACTGTTCATGATGTGCGAGGAAGGGCCGGGCTTTCCATTCTTCCTCCCCAAAGGAATGGTACTCAAAAATACGCTGCTTGATTACTGGAGAGACCTGCATAAGAAAAAAGGATATGTGGAGATTGCTACGCCGATTATCTTAAGCAGGCATCTGTGGGAGAATTCCGGTCACTGGGATCACTATAAAGACAATATGTATACAACGGTTATTGACGAGGAAGATTATGCAGTAAAGCCTATGAATTGCCCTGGCGGAATGCTCGTATACAAATCAGAGCCTCGTTCCTATAAAGATCTTCCGCTCCGTGCCGGCGAATTGGGACTCGTTCATCGTCATGAGAAATCCGGACAGCTTCATGGACTTATGCGTGTGCGCTGCTTTACGCAGGACGATGCCCATATCTTTATGACACCGGAGCAGATCCGGGATGAGATTAAAGGTGTGGCAGGGCTGATTGATGAGGTATACAGCTTGTTTGGGTTCAAGTATCATGTGGAGCTTTCTACACGCCCGGAGGACAGTATGGGAAGCGACGAGGATTGGGAGATGGCGACAGAAGGACTTCGGGGCGCTCTCGATGACCTGGGACTTGACTATGTGGTAAATGAAGGCGACGGTGCGTTCTATGGTCCGAAGATTGACTTCCATCTGGAGGATTCTATCGGAAGGACATGGCAGTGCGGAACGATCCAGCTTGATATGCAGATGCCGCAGCGCTTTGATCTTGAATATACGGGAGCAGACGGTGAGAAGCATCGCCCGATCATGATCCACCGTGTAGCTTTTGGCTCTATTGAGCGCTTTATCGGAATACTTATTGAGCATTTTGCGGGTGCTTTCCCCACATGGCTGGCTCCGGTGCAGGTGAAAGTGCTTCCGATCTCCGACAAATATATGGATTATGCGCAGCAAGTATTTCGCGGTTTAGAAGAAGAGGGAATCCGCGCAGAGATCGATACAAGAGCAGAAAAGATTGGGTATAAGATCCGTGAGGCGCAGATGAACAAGATTCCTTATATGCTTGTTGTAGGCGCAAAAGAGGAGGAAGAAAGGAAAGTTGCAGTAAGAAGCCGTTTTGCGGGAGACGAAGGGCAGAAGGAGCTCGGGGAATTTATTGATTCTGTAAAAGAAGAGATTGCATCAAGAGTTATCCGCGAAGTGACGAAGGAAGATTAACAATTTGTGGGTAAATTTTAGAATAAAGGGCATAATAACCTCGATATCAGTATAAGGAGGAGGTATATTTATGCCAGAATTAAGATGTACGGTACAGACCTGTCTGCATAACAAAGATTTTTATTGTGATCTTGACGGAATCCGTGTAGGAGGGAACCAGGCTAAAAGCTCGGAAGAGACCTGCTGTGACAGCTTTGAGGAGAGAAAGGGAGATAGCTACAGTAATGTGACAGGTAATGCGTCTCCTACAAGCAGCATTGATTGTAAGGCGACAGATTGTCAGTATAATGATAATTGTTCTTGCCATGCGGGGAAGATCAGTGTGGAAGGAAGCCAGGCATGTCAGTGCGAACAGACAGAATGTGCAACATTTACCTGCGGGTGCCGAAAATAATATTTTCATGCAGAAGTGTAAAAGGAACGCCTGAAAAAGGGGTTCCTTTTTGGTTGACGAGGAAAGTTTCCGATAGTATAATTACTATTGATTGTTTTAAGGAAGAGGAACTGGTCATGGACGAAGAAAAAGATATATTGGAAAATGAAAAAGAGAAAAGACGGAAGAGGGATTATGGCGCGGAGAATGCATATTATAGCGCCAGGCCGCAGTTTGGTGCAAAGGGGCCTTCTAAGCTCAGACAGCAATTTGGAAGAGGGATCACAGTATTCCTTGTTGTGGCGGCAAGTATTATGTTTTACTTTGCGCTTTTGCGTCTTACCAATCTTTCGGCACTTTTGAAGGAAGTGATCGGAGTTCTGCAGCCGGTTATATATGGCTGCGTGATTGCATATTTGCTGAATCCTATTGTAAATAATGTGGACAAGTATTTGCTTCCGGTTTTAGAGCGAAATATGAAAAAGAAGGAGAGTGCCCAAAAAGTCTCCCGGAGTCTTGGCGTGCTTACGGCAGTGCTTTTTCTGATTTTTTTAATTGTGACATTATGTAATCTGCTCATACCGGAATTATATTACAGTATTCGCAATATGATATTTACACTGCCAGGGCAGCTCAATAATCTTGTGGCAGTACTCAATGAGATGGCTACCAGTGATACGACTACCAGCGCCTTTCTTAAGACGGCTGTGGAGGAAGGGACCCACATGTTAGAGACATGGCTTCGGACAGATCTTCTGGCTAAGACCAATGAACTGATGTCCAACCTTACAGTAGGGGTGATCAATGTTATCAGTACATTGTTTGATTTTGTGATCGGACTGATTGTGTCTATCTATATCCTCTTTAGCAAAGAGACATTTACCTCTCAGTGTAAAAAGAGTATTTACGCATTGTTCACGCCTCACCGTGCGAATATGATCCTTCACTTTACGACGAAGAGCAATGAGATATTTGGTGGGTTTGTTATTGGGAAGATCATTGATTCGGCTATTATAGGCGTACTGTGTTTTTGCGGACTGTCGGTGCTGGATATGCCGTATGTGATGCTGATCAGCGTGATCGTGGGTGTAACAAATGTGATCCCCTTTTTTGGACCTTACATAGGTGCGGTGCCGAGCACGATATTGATAATGCTGAGCGATCCTATGAAGGGGTTGTATTTTGTTATTTTTATTCTTGTGCTGCAGCAGTTTGACGGCAATATACTTGGACCGAAAATTCTCGGTAATTCAACGGGACTGTCGGCGTTCTGGGTAATCGTAGCGATCTTACTTGGAGGAGGATTGTTTGGATTTGTGGGAATGGTTATGGGAGTTCCCACATTTGCGGTGTTATATTATGTAGCAGAGCTGATCGTGAACAGTAAGCTTGAGAGAAAGAATCTTCCGGCTTCCTCAAAAATGTATGATCCGGTAAGCTATGTGGATGATGAAGGAAACTACATGTCTGGGAAAGAAGAAGAAAAAATGGAAAAAATCGTTGAAGAGGTCGTTGAGGATCTGGAGAAAGAAGCTGGAGAGTCTTCGGAAGAAAAATAGAGGGAGGATGGACTATGCCGATTCGTGTACAGAATAATCTGCCGGTAAAAGAAATATTAGAGAGTGAGAACATATTTGTGATGGATGAGCACCGTGCCATGCATCAGGATATTCGTCCGATCAAGATTGGGCTTTTGAATTTGATGCCTCTTAAAGAGGATACAGAACTGCAGATTTTACGGTCGCTTTCTAATACACCGATTCAAGTAGATGTGAAGTTTGTGACTGTGTCGAGTCATGAGTCTAAAAATACGCCTACCAGTCATCTGAATCAATTCTATGAGAAATTTTGTGATATCAGGAAGAGCAAGTTTGACGGGTTTATCATTACCGGGGCGCCGGTGGAGCAGATTCCTTTTGAGGAGGTGGATTACTGGGAAGAGCTTAAAGAGATCATGGAGTGGACGAAGACCCATGTGACATCGACAATCCATCTGTGCTGGGGGGCACAGGCAGGAATTTATTATCATTATGGAATCGACAAGGTGCAGCTTGACAGGAAGGTGTTTGGGGTATTCAAGCATCGCGTGATGAACCGGAAGATTCCTTTAGTGAGAGGATTTGATGATGTATTCCTGGCTCCGCATTCCCGGCATACAGAAGTTCCCATGGACAAGATACGGGCAGAAAAGCAGCTGACGGTACTGGCGGAATCGGATGAGGCGGGGCTTTTCCTCGCCATGGCGCAGAACGGCAGACAGATCTTCGTGATGGGGCATCCGGAGTATGACCGGGTGACGCTTGACGGGGAATATAAGCGGGATCTGTCGAAGGGGCTGCCGATTGAAATGCCGGAGAATTATTATGAGGGCAATGACCCGGAGAGTAAGCCGCTCCTTACATGGAGGGCACATGCCAACAATCTGTATACGAACTGGCTCAATTACTATGTGTATCAGGTGACGCCTTATGATCTGGATGGGGTGCCGTTTTAAGCCAGAGTACAGACAACTAAATACCTTCCATCTGAATTTGCAAATCCATAAAATTGTAATATATCGCTTGTTGTGACAGGCGTACAGGAAAGAGATGTTAGAGGGGTGTTCCGAAATGCCCCTTTCTACGTTTCTTTTTCTACGTTACAATTGATTTACCGGAAAAATATGGATGCGAGGTACAAAGGATATGGAACTGATTTTACAACTACTTAATGACAATCGTAAATGTTATGTTGAATGGAAGCAAATCATATATGTCGTGTTTCTGACAGTAATATTGGGTTGTACGTGCCACTATGTATCGGGAATTGCTTTGCACAAGTCAGAAGCTATGAGTGAAAAAGCAGCCTTAGTAGGAACTTATACTACTCTTTCGCTGAGAGTTGGGGTGGAAGGAGCGGCGGATAAATTCGGCGGCGCAGCAAAAGAAGAGATGGAGACAGATGCAGATATAGATGCGTTAGCTGCGGCTTGTGAAACAGAGGAAAGTATTGGAAATATCGTTGGACAGGATGTCGGTTCCTCCATGGAAAAAGAAGCGAAGAATTTAAAGCCGGCAAGGATAAGCCCGAAAACAAAAATGGAGATGGAAAAGAGAGGACGGGCATCGGAACGGGCAGTGGAGAATTCTGGCTGTATCGGCAATAAAATACAGAGCAATCCCGAGCTTCCGTTTACAAATATCATGGAGGGCATAGGCAACAAGGACAATGTGGAGGCGCCGGAAAAGATTCCGGAACCGGTGATCCAGAAGGAGATTTCAGGATTTATATGTGACGGAGACGGGCGTATTACGGGTTATTCGAACCCGTTGGAATTTATGAAAGATGGATTTGTGGTATTGCCGAGAGATAAAGCCTGCACCGGGATTAAAGCAGGCGCACTTGAGGGGTTGGAGGAGAGAGTTTTTGAAATATATATTCCGGCTAATATTACATATATCGAGAAGGAAATTTTTGATTCTTTACACAATCTGATTTTTATAGAGGTTGCTCCTCAGAACACGAGATTTTATTCACAAAATGGAATATTGTATACCAGGGACGGAAAAATATTTGCGTATCCGAACATGCAAATGAAAAAATAAAGCGGCAGGTCATGCTGCTTTTTTTAATGATGTTATTCAATCAGAATGAAGAAAATGGGACAAGAAATATGGAAAATAAAAAATCAATTGTCAGAAAATTTAGATAAATATAAAGAATATAATTTTTACAGTTTGACAATTATAGATAAATTAAATATGTACAAATTGTATATATTTGCTAATTAGGAAAAAGGAAAAAAATAATAAAATTAAAATCTTGACGAAAATATTGCCTATGAAATAAGGATAGTTATAGGATTAACAATATTCAAGTGCAAGAAAAATCTTTATAGTATGGTGATTATGACGAATAGTGTGTCAATTTAATAACAATTCTTGATATATAGAAAAAATTACGATACAATATAAAAGAGAAAAATAGACAGTGCACGTACACAACAATTCAGCAATGAGAGAAAGGGGAACATTATGTTAGAAACTATTAACAATATCGTTGGTGCGATTAATGGTGTTGTATGGGGCTGGCCCATGATTATACTGTTATTAGGAACACATGTATTTTTGACGATCAGGACAGGATTTATCCAGAGGCATACGATTGCGAAAGGTATTAAGCTTTCTGTTACGAAAGATCCGGATGCAGAGGGCGAGGTATCGAATTTCGGAGCGCTGACAACGGCTCTGGCGGCTACGATCGGTACAGGTAATATCATTGGAGTAGGAACGGCGATCGCCATCGGAGGACCGGGAGCGGTCCTGTGGTGCTGGCTTACCGGTGTATTCGGAATCGCTACGAAGTATGCAGAGTCTTACATCGCTGTAAAGTACAGGGTTAAGACGGAAGACGGGCGTATGCAGGGCGGTGCGATGTATGCTTTGGAGCGCGGGCTTAATATGAAGTGGCTGGGCATGGCATTTGCAATACTCGCAGGATTCGCATCCTTTGGTATCGGCTGTGCGACACAGGTAAATGCGATTGCTACTGTATGTAAAGAAAACTTCGGCATTCCGCTTTGGAGCGTAGGTATTATCGTTGCAGTCCTTACGGCAATTGTTATTTTCGGCGGAATCAAGTCTATCGCAAGCGTGTGTGAGAAGCTTGTTCCGTTTATGGCAGTGTTCTATGTACTTGGATGTATCATTATCCTTGGTATGAACCATGACTTTATCATTCCGGCAATCGTTACAATCTGCAAGCTGGCGTTCGCTCCGGGAGCAGCGGCAGGCGGTCTTGTAGGAACCGGTATCATGATGGCAATCCGTTACGGAGTTGCAAGAGGTCTGTTCTCCAATGAGTCCGGTCTTGGTTCCGCTCCGATCGCGGCGGCGGCAGCTCAGACAAGGAACCCGGTTCGCCAGGCGCTTGTTTCTTCTACAGGAACATTCTGGGATACAGTAGTTGTATGTGCGATGACAGGTCTTGTACTTGTATCCACAATCATGAAGAACCCGAATATCAATGCGGATCAGATTGACAACGGCGGTGTGCTTACATCCCTTGCATTTGGTCAGATTCCGGTAATCGGGCCGGTTATCCTTACATTAGGTATTATTTCGTTCGCATATTCTACAATCCTCGGATGGGCATATTACGGCGAGCGGTGCGTAGAGTATTTCGCAGGGAAGATGGGTCTTATCCCTTACCGTATTCTCTATATTGCGGTTGCGGCGATTGCGCCGGTAGTGGCTCTTGACCTTGTATGGCTTATTGCAGATACGCTGAATGCGCTGATGGCCATACCAAACCTGATTGCGGTGCTGTTATTGTCGAACATCATGGTTGCGGATACGAAGAAATATATCAACAACCTTGACGCAAAGGACGATACTCCGGTATCGGTTATTAAAGAGTAGATGGAACATAGTTTGAAAAGTGAATAGAGAAATATACATAGAATGTATGCAGGAAGAGAACCGTAAGGTTCTTTTTCTGTGCAGATTTTTGCTCTGTTCGGCACATTGACGGGAAAAAATGAAAGTGATAAGATAATGGGAAAACAAAGGAGGAATGTAGTGTGGCAAAAAGAGTTGCAATGTTTGATAAAGTGAGCTTCGGACAATTCAAAGAAGGATTTATAGATTGCTTTGGGGAAAGTTCTGATGAAAAAGTGAATGAGGTGTATGAGAATCTTAAGATTCCAACAAGAGCGACCGGCGGCTCGGCAGGATATGATTTTTTTGCACCGATTGATATCGTGCTTGAACCGGGAGAGACAGTAAAGATACCGACAGGAATCCGGGTATGGATGGAGCCGGACTGGGTCCTTTCTTGTTATCCAAGGAGCGGACTGGGCTTTAAATACCGTCTTCAGCTTAATAATACAGTGGGAATTATCGATAGTGATTATTATGATTCCGATAATGAGGGGCATATTTTTGCGAAACTTACGAATGATACAAAAGAAGGAAAGACAGTGCGTGTTGAGGCAGGAAGCGGATTTATGCAGGGGATATTTTTAGAATATGGTATTACCTTGGATGATGACGCGATGGAGATCAGGAACGGAGGGTTTGGAAGCACTACCTAATAGCAGTACATAATTTCCGGTAATCTGGATAACCTAACTAAAAAATGAGTGGAGGGGTATCTATGCCGGATATAAAGAAAGTTACAGCTTCAAGAGAAAAGAATACAGCGTATATGAATCAGGTTCTTCCGGTGAAGGACAGTTTTGATATTATCCAGAGAGATATTTATATCGGGGGACGTGCAGCTTCTTTCTATTTTATAGATGGATTTACGAAGGACGAGACAATGCTTAAGATTCTGGATTCTATTATGAAAGTTACGGAGAATGATATGCCTGTGGATGCAACGGCTTTTTCGAGAATATGCGTTCCTTACGTTGAAGTGGATGTTATCGGGGACTTTGATATGGTGCTGAAAAATATTCTCTCGGGTGTTACCTGCCTTTTTGTGGAGGGTTATGAGGCGTGTATAGCTATTGACTGCCGCACATATCCGGCCAGAAGTGTGGAGGAGCCAGACAAGGATAAGTCTCTTCGGGGCTCCAGAGACGGATTTGTGGAGACCATTGTGTTCAATACGGCGCTAATGAGGAGAAGGATCCGCGACCCGCACCTTATTATGGAGATGACAGAGGTAGGTGACAGCTCCCGGACGGATGTGGCAATCTGTTTTATAAAAGATCGGGTGGACGCAGAGCTTCTTGATACGGTGAGGAAGCGTATTTCTAATATTCATACGGATGCATTGCGCATGAATCAGCAGAGTCTTGCAGAGTGCCTGTTTAAACGGAAGTGGTACAATCCGTTCCCGAAGTTTAAGTTTACAGAGCGGCCTGATACGGCGGCGGCGTGTCTTTTGGAGGGAAAGGTCGTCATCCTCGTGGACAACTCCCCTTCTGCTATGATACTGCCTACATCGATTTTTGATATGATTGAAGAGGCGAATGATTATTATTTTCCGACTCTTACGAATGTATATTTAAAAATTGCCCGTGGGCTGATTACGGTTATGACTGTATTTCTGACACCGGTGTTTTTGTTGTTTATGCAGAATTTAAACTGGCTTCCTAAGATATTTGCATTTGTGGCGGTGAAGGATACAGTGAATATCCCATTGATTTTTCAGCTTTTGATTCTCGAGATAGCCATCGATGGGCTGCGGCTTGCAGCGCTCAATACGCCCAGTATGCTGAGTACACCCTTAAGTGTCATTGCCGGTCTGGTTATGGGGGAATTTTCGGTAAAGTCGGGTTGGTTCAACGCGGAAGTTATGCTCTACATGGCATTTGTGGCAGTGGCGAATTACACGCAGCCGAACTTTGAGCTTGGATATGCGCTTAAATTTATGCGGCTGGAGCTTTTGATTTTGACAGCTATATTCAATTGGTGGGGATTTGCAATCGGATGTGTGATCATATTGTGCAGCATCTGTTTTAACAAGACACTTTCCGGCAGAAGTTATCTGAATGTGAAATTAAACTAAAGCATGGCCGGGGAAATTTAATGCAAATTTAATAGGCGTCTTCCTGTGAATACGGCATGGATTGTGCTATACTCTTTTATATGGTCTTTAGAGTAAGCCGAAAGGTATTATTTTGAAGGCGGCATAGTTCGGATAGAAAGAAGGAATATAGTTTATGCAGGATACGGCTGTGGAGAAACAGGGAAGACAGGATGAACGGCTGGGAAGTGCTCCGCTCGGAAAGCTGATAGTGTCAATGGCGCTTCCGGCGGTGGCAGCCCAGCTTATCAATGTGCTATATAATATTGTTGACCGGATTTATATCGGGCATATCCCCGGGCATGGGGACGTGGCACTTACAGGAGTGGGGGTAACATTCCCGATCATCATGCTTGTGTCTGCGTTCAGTGCATTTTCAGGAATGGGAGGCGCGCCGTTGGCTTCCATAGAGCTGGGCAAGAAAGATTATGAAAAGGCGGAGAAGATCCTGGGGAACTCTGCCGGTCTTATCGTTCTGTTTTCTGTGCTGCTCACGTTTTTTTTCTCGGTGTTTAAGACGCCGATCTTATATGCTTTTGGAGCCAGCGAGGTGACGATCGGATATGCAGAGAGTTATATAGGTGTTTACCTTATAGGAACCATATTCGTACAGATTGCCTTGGGGCTTAATACTTTTATCAGCGGGCAGGGAGCGTCGAAGACGGCGATGCTTTCCGTGCTGATTGGAGCAATGATAAATATATGCCTGGATCCGGTATTTATCTTTTTGTTCGGGATGGGAGTGAAGGGAGCTGCCCTTGCCACCGTGATCTCTCAGGCGGTCAGTGCATTGTGGGTTGCCAGGTTTCTCACCTCAAAGAAGAGCGTGATCAAGCTTAAAGTTTCCAATATGCGTTTTGAGGCGAGTACGGTGAAGTTGATTGCTGCGCTTGGAATTTCGCCTTTTATTATGCAGAGTACAGAGAGCCTGGTGAGTATTACACTTAATTCCGGACTTCAAAAGTACGGCGGGGACCTGTATGTGGGGACGATGGCGATCATGACAAGTGTGATGCAGCTTATTACTATACCGCTTCAAGGCATCACTCAGGGAGTACAGCCTATTATCAGTTATAATTTTGGCGCAGGGAATAAGAAGAGGGTAAAAAGTGCTTTTCTTAGGATGCTTGCCATCACATTTACCGGAATGTTCGTGTTTTGCGGAATAGCTGTCGTATCGCCGGGTGTGTATGCGGGTATATTTACAAGCAATGAGGCTTTGACAAAGCTTACGGTACAGGTTATGCCGACCTATTTCCTGGGAATGACAATCTTTGGGATACAGTCGGCATGTCAGGCTACGTTTATCGCTTTGGGACAGGCGAAGGTGTCCATGTTTATCGCACTGCTGCGCAAGGTCATCCTGCTTATCCCTCTTGCCATCATCCTGCCCAAATTCATGGGGGTTATGGGAATCTACCGGGCGGAACCTGTTGCGGATGTCTTGTCGGTGTTTACGACATCGGTATTGTTTTTGATTACCGTGAAAAAAATTTTCAAGACGATGTAATCCGAAAGCGGCAGGACATTCAAGCAAGGAGATATCCCTTTGCGTATCGGATGAATATCTTCATGGCAGGTGACCAGTTGTGGGACGGATGCACGGCCATTCCGAGTTCGCGATATACATAAGGGGTTATTGGGCGCACCTCAAAATTGCCTGTGCGTCCGCGGATGACCAGCTCCGGCAGGATGCTGATGCCCAGGTTATGCTCTACCATAGAGAGGATAGAAAAATCATTGTTCATCGTATATTTGATGTCCGGATGAATATCATATTCTTTTAAAATCTGGTGGATGTCAGTGTTGTAAGTATATTCGCAGATGATAAACGGAGCATCCTGGAATAATTCTAAAGGAATCTCCTTATATTCGGCGTAGGGGTGGCCTTTTGGCAGGATTGCCAGCATCTCATCATTGTGTACAGGAATAAAATCGGCAGTCTGATTTTTCTGGTAACTGCAGAAGCCGATATCTACTTTATAATTCAGTACCCAGTCTGCGATTTCATTTTCATGACCTTCAATAATATCAAACAGGATCCCGGGGTTATTCTTTTGGAATTCCCGTATGATTTTCGGAATCCAGTGGATGGAGCAGCTAGTATATGTGCCGATTTTAAGAGTTCCGCGCTCTGCACCTTTTAAAAATGAGATTTCCTGTTTCAGGGATTCGCTGGAAGCGATCAGATTGCGGATGGACGGCAGCAGCGATAAGCTTTCATCAGAGAGGGAGATGCCGTGGTTCGTCTTTTTGAAGAGGGGGAATCCTACTTCCCGTTCAAGGTTCTTCATCATCTGTGTGATGCCGGATTGTGTGTAGCCAAGCTCTTCGCCTGCTTTTGTAAAGTTCTCGAATTTTGCTACGGCAAGAAATACATGCCATTTCTTTAAATCCATATAGTCCCTCCTTTTTTATTTATTTTTTATATATTACATGGGATTATCCAGAAAAACAAGTTTTGTTTGCGAAAAAAATATGATATACTGTGGAAAAATTGATGCAAGGAGATAAATATGAGAAAGCAATTAAAGATTGGCAAAGAGATGAAAGAACTCTGGCCGGCAGTGCGGATTGGCTGTTTTCAATATAGAGTGAAGGTGGAAAAAAAGAATGAAGATATGTGGAGGTATTTGAAAAAAGACATTTATAAAAAGACGAAGAATGATATTTTTGATTATGGTGTTAATGATATTCCCAATATTAAAGAATCGAGGATGGCGTATAAAGCTTTCGGAAAAGATCCGAGCCGTTATCGTGTGTCTTCCGAGGCGTTGATTCGCCGCATTGGCCAGGGGAAGGGGCTTTATGAAGTAAATACGGTTGTGGACACCAACAATTTGATCTCTATAGAGTCGGGATTTTCTGTCGGTTCTTATGATGCCGGACAGATAGAGGATGTACTTATGTTTCGTGTAGGAAGAGAAGGTGAGACCTATGAAGGCATCGGAAAAGATGAGGTTAATATTGCATATCTTCCGGTGTTGGCAGATGGCAGAGGAGCGGTGGGAAGTTCTACCAGTGATTCAAAAAGGGCTATGATCACGGAAGATACACGGGAGGTGCTGACTCTGATCTATTCATTTTCTGATAATAAAGATTTGGAGGAGGCATTGAAGTATGGGAAAGAATATCTGGAAAAATATGCGGGCGCGCAGGATATTGAGTGCTGGATTGAAAAATAAACTGTTGACATTATGTTTTTCCTGTGCTATACTGCAAGTCGTGTGAAGAAAAAAGAAAGCAGAGTATCCACTCTCACCATAGCACAAGCGGGTGACTATCGGTTTGATATTGTATATGTAGGATTCCGTGTAGGGAATTTTATGCAGATATGTAAGTGGATAGTCGGTAGCTATTCACTTATTTTATTTGATGGAGGTGCACTACAATTAGCGATTTAATGATTAACGGGCAGATTAGAGACAGAGAAGTACGTTTGATTGGCGAGAACGGCGAACAGCTCGGAATTATGTCTTCAAAAGAGGCAATGAGGCTGGCGCAGGAGGCGGAGCTGGATTTGGTAAAGGTTGCCCCGAAGGCACAGCCGCCGGTATGCAAGATTATTGATTACGGAAAATACCGTTATGAGCTTGCAAGAAAAGAAAAAGAGGCGAAAAAGAAGCAGAAGACCGTTGAAATTAAGGAAGTGCGTCTTTCACCGAACATCGACACCAATGATTTGAATACAAAAGTGAATAATGCCAGGAAATTCGTCAGCAAAGGCAACAAAGTAAAGGTTACCCTGCGTTTCAGAGGCCGTGAGATGGCGCATGTACAGCAAAGCAAGCATATTTTAGATGATTTTGCGCTTAAGCTTGCAGATATTGCGACCGTTGAAAAACAGCCAAAGTTAGAAGGCAGGAATATGAGTATGGTTTTAACTGAAAAACGTTAAAAATATATACAAATTAAGGAGGAAATTAACATGCCAAAAATCAAAACAAATAGAGCGGCTGCAAAGCGCTTCAAAAAGACAGGTACAGGGAAGTTAGTCAGAAATAAAGCTTACAAGAGCCATATCTTAACTAAGAAGTCCACAAAGAGAAAGAGAAATCTCAGGAAACCAATCGTTACGGATGCAACAAACGTAAAGAATATGAAGAAGGTATTGCCGTATCTGTAAGCTTATGCTTTCAGAAGGGTAAGGATTTGAAGGAGGATAATAAGAGATGGCAAGAATTAAAGGCGGATTAAACGCTAAAAAAAGACATAACAGAACTTTGAAGTTAGCGAAGGGATACAGAGGAGCACGTTCCAAACAGTACAGAGTTGCAAAACAGTCTGTGATGAGAGCTCTTACATCTGCATATGCAGGAAGAAAGCAGAGAAAGCGTCAGATGCGTCAGCTCTGGATTGCACGTATCAATGCAGCAGCAAGAATGAATGGTTTATCTTACAGCAGACTGATGCATGGCCTTAAGCTGGCAAACATTGATATCAACAGAAAGATGCTGGCTGAGATGGCTGTCAATGATGCAGAAGGATTTGCATCTGTCGCAGAACTTGCAAAAGCTAAGCTTGCGTAATTGAATAGATAAAGATATGCACACAAACTGCCTTTTGGGGCAGTTTGTTTTCAAATTAGGGGTTGATAGAAAAGCGATCAAATCAACCCCTTAGAGAACTATTCGGGGTAGATAAGTTGTTCTGCTGTAATATTAAGCAGTACATCATCTAAATATTTCTTGGAAAGATACTTTGCCATAGGAAGGTTCATGTCCAGGTAATTCCCGCAGTCTTTTGCAGCGGCTCCAGGCACTTCCCCCTCGAAATCTGCCATAAACTGATACATTTCCGTCAGAAGAGGTACGATATCCTTTGACTGGTATTCGCCGGACAGGATCAGGTAAAATCCGGTGCGGCAGCCCATAGGCCCGAAGTAGATGGTCTTGTCTGCAAAGTCTTTGTGATTCCTCAGAAAAGTTGCGGCTAAGTGCTCGATGGTATGTATCTCTGCGGTATTCATCACAGGTTCGCAGTTAGGTCTAGTCATGCGAAGGTCAAAAGTGGTGACTGGGTTGCCGGCTACGTTGTCAATCCGGGATACATAGACACCTGGGACGAGCCGCAGATGGTCTACAGTAAAGCTTGCTATTTTTTCCATAAAGTTTCTCTCCTTTTTCTAATATTGCCTGCTAGTAGTATAACATTTTTATCCAGAATTGACTATGAAAAATACAGGGAGTTGTGATATACTTATAAAGCGTGTGAATGAAGAGGATACACAGTATGATATCAGGCAGGAGGCGTGATAGATGAAATTATATATGGTACGGCATGGCGAGACTGACTGGAATAAGGCGCGTAAGATCCAGGGACAGGTGGATATCCCGCTCAATGCTTTCGGGAGACATCTGGCAGAAGAGACGGGAAAAGGACTGGCATCTATTCCTTTTGAAGCCTGTATAAGCAGTCCCCTTGAAAGAGCGGTAGAGACGGCAGAGCTGATCCTTGAAGGCAGGCCGGTGCCAATCTTTACTGATAGGCGGATCATCGAGATGGCATTCGGTGTCTGGGAGGGCGGATGCTGTTCAGAGGAAGGGTGGGATCTCCCGCAGGAGTTTCGCTACTTTTTTCACGCACCGGAAAAATACGTGGCGCCGGAGGGCGGCGAGGATTTTTATATGGTGAGAGACCGGCTGGAGGGTTTCCTGACAGAGCTTTATCAGAAAAAGGAATGGCAGGATAAGAACATTTTGATCACTACCCACGGTGCAGCCCTCTGCGGGATGCTGAATGTCATAAAGAATCAGCCGGTATCCGAGTATTGGGGCGTGGGCGTACATAAGAACTGTGCGGTTACAGAAGTGGAAGTGACAGGGGGTGTGCCGGTGATACTGTCGGAGAATTATGCTTATTATAAGGATGAAGTGAAGGCGTGGTAAGTGCGCCTGACCGGTAAGGCTTGGATAGAATCGAATGAAACAGAAAATAACAGTGGATTTGGAGGATGAAGAGATGATCAATGGAAAAAAAGTATTATTCAGCGGAATGCAGGCGACGGGAAATCTGACTTTGGGAAACTATCTGGGGGCGCTGAAAAATTGGGTGACTTTAAGTGATGAATATGAATGTTTTTACAGCGTGGTAGATCTGCACTCTATTACCGTGCGGCAAGATCCGGCAACCTTGCGGAAACGTGCGCGTGCACTTCTTACCCTTTATATTGCGGCAGGGATTGACCCGGAGAAAAACTGCATCTATTACCAGTCCCATGTGTCGGGGCACGCAGAGCTTTCCTGGATACTTAACTGCTTCACTTATATGGGTGAGTTAAACCGTATGACCCAGTTTAAGGATAAGTCGGCTAAGCACGCAGATAACATCAATGCGGGGCTTTTTACTTATCCGGTCCTTATGGCGGCGGATATCCTCCTCTATCAGGCGGATGTGGTTCCGGTGGGTGTGGATCAGATGCAGCATTTGGAGATTACAAGAGATATCGCAGAACGTTTTAATAATATTCACGGCGATGTATTTACCGTGCCGGAGGCATATATCGGCAAAGTTGGAGCGAAGATCATGAGCCTGCAAGATCCGTCTAAGAAAATGTCGAAGTCTGACGAGAATCCCAATGCCAGCATCTATCTGATGGATGATCCGGATACGGTCATGCGCAAATGCAAGCGTGCGGTTACGGATTCTGAGGCGCAGATCCTTTACCGCGACGAGCAGCCGGGAGTGAAGAACCTGATTGATATCTACAGCGCATGTACGGGGAAGACGCCGGAGGATGTGGTAAAGGAATTCGATGGTAAAGGTTACGGAGACTTTAAGACTGCCGTAGGTGAAGGGGTAGTATCTGTCTTAAAGCCGCTGCAGGACGAGGTGGCAAGACTTGAGAAAGATAAGGCGTACATTGACAGCGTCATCAAGAACAATGCGGAGAAAGCCAATTATTTTGCTATGAAGACGCTGCGCAAGGTGCAGAAGAAGGTTGGATTTCCGGAGAGGATACGGTAATGCATCAGATTCAGACAGCAGGAGAACAGAAATATTATGATTTTATCAGCGACAGGGTAAAACAGGCGCGCACCGGCATGATCGTGTGGGCCAGTCTGTTAAGCCTTGCCCTGATCAGCTTATTTAACAATATCGTGATTGCCCTTATATTGGCTCTTGCGGGAGCCGCACTTGCTGTTGTCAATGTAAGATCACAGCAGCAGCTAAAAGAGAAGCTTGACCATATAGCTGATAAAGAAGAGTTCTTTTGCCAGCTTGGGGCGCCGGATGTCCTGACAGCGCCGGAGGGACATGTGCTGGTGACAAAAGATTACGTTCTTACGGGTAAAGGGGATATATCCATGTACTATATACCTGATATGGAAAAAGTAGAAGTGGGGCTAAAGGGGCATACAAAGAAGTCCCTGTTTCTGACAGACAGGCAGGGGATTCGTCATGAGATCATGACTTGTGCGCAAAATACCGGGGCCTCAAAAGAATTTGACGCAGTGTACCAGACGCTGCTCAGAAAGTACAGATAAATTATAAATGTTTATAAAGACTCTTTCGCTTATCAGAAATCGCTGATAAGCGGAGGAGTTTTTCTTTTTGTTGAGCAACAAAAAACCGCCAGCATTAGCCAGCGGTTGACCGGTGCGCCCACAGATACTTTGATTGATATAAAATTCAACGGCATATTTTACAACGGTATTTTAATCATCTTCCTCTTTCTGGATCGTATATGTCTGTCTCTTTCTTGCCATCTCATCATTTTCCAGATATTCATCATAGGTTGTAATCTTATCGATCAGCTTACCGCCCGGAACGATCTCCATGATCCGGTTGGCGGTCGTCTGCACGATCTGATGATCCCTGGAACTGAAAAGCAGCACGCCGGGGAATTTGGTCATTCCGTTATTGAGGGCTGTGATAGACTCCATATCCAGGTGGTTCGTAGGCTCGTTGAGCACTAAGATATTAGAACCAGATATCATCATCTTGGAGAGCATACAGCGTACTTTCTCGCCTCCGGAGAGGACACTTACTCTTTTCACGCCGTCATCGCCGCCAAAGAGCATCCGCCCAAGGAAACCCCGGACATAAGTGACGTCCTTTTCTTCAGAATACTGTGTCAGCCACTCGACAATGGTGTAATCATTGTCAAATTCATCGCCGAAATCCAGCGGGAAATACGACTGGGAGGTAGTGATTCCCCACTTGTATACCCCTTCGTCCGGTTCCATCTCACCCATGAGGATCTGGAACAATGTCGTCTTGGCAAGCTCGTTGCTTCCCACAAACGCCACTTTATCATCATGGTTCAGAGTAAATGTGATGTTGTCCAGTACCTTTTCCCCGTCGATCGTCTTGCTGAGTCCTTCTACGGATAACACATCGTTGCCGATCTCCCGGTTGGGACGGAAATCAATGTAGGGATATTTCCGGCTGGAAGGCTGGATTTCATCGAGCTGGATCTTCTCCAATGCACGTTTTCTTGAGGTCGCCTGCTTGGATTTGGAGGCATTGGCGCTGAACCGGGAGATAAATTCCTGCAGCTCTTTGATCTTTTCTTCTTTCTTTTTGTTAGCTTCCTTCATCTGGCGGATGAGGAGCTGGCTGGACTCATACCAGAAATCGTAGTTCCCGGCATAGAGCTTGATCTTTCCATAGTCGATATCTGCAATCTGTGTACAGACTTTGTTGAGAAAATAACGGTCGTGAGATACGACGATCACTGTGTTGTCAAAATTAATAAGGAACTCCTCAAGCCATGCGATGGCGTCCAGATCCAGGTGGTTTGTCGGCTCATCGAGAAGCAGGATGTCCGGATTGCCGAAAAGCGCCTGCGCCAGCAGGACTTTTACCTTTTTTGGACCGTCCAGATTCTTCATTAGCTCATAGTGAAGTTCTGTCTCGATGCCGAGGCCATTTAAAAGAGAAGCGGCGTCTGATTCCGCCTCCCACCCGTTCATGGTGGCAAATTCAGCTTCCAGTTCGCTTGCCTTAATGCCGTCCTCGTCGGTAAAATCCTCTTTCGCATAGATTGCTTCCTTTTCCTGCATAATCTCGTACAGCCGCGGATTCCCCATCATGACGGTGTCAAGGGCAGGAAACTCATCATACTTGAAATGATCCTGCTGCAGGAAGGACAGACGTTCTCCCGGCGTGATAAAGACTTCGCCTTTCGACGGCTCAAGCTGGCCGGAGAGAATTCTTAAAAAGGTGGATTTGCCTGCGCCGTTTGCTCCAATCAGGCCGTAACAATTGCCTTCTGTGAACTTGATGTTCACATCTTCAAACAGAGCTTTCTTGCCTACGCGCAGTGTAATGTTACTTGTACTGATCATTCTTTCTACTCCTTAATAATAATGATTGGACTAATTTAGATTCTTATGGTATTATATAAATTATTATGTTAAAAAATATTTTACATGTAAGGCTTATCTTACCAAATATATATGCAAATGGCAAGAGATGTTTTTATATTTTGACAGTGAGGAGAGTGCGGATTTATGACAGCAGGAACAATCGTGTTGGAAGGCGGAGCCACAAGGGGAGTGTTTACTTCGGGAGCGCTGGACTTTTTGATGGAGAATGAGATGTATCTGTCTCATGTGATCGGTGTGTCTGCAGGCTCGTGCAATGGTGTGGATTATGTATCAAAGCAGCCGGGGAGAACACGGGACTGTATGATCCACAAAGAAAAAGAATATGATTATTACAGCGGGATCAGAAAGCTTATCCGTAAGAAAAGCCTGCTGGATATGGATCTGATCTTTGATAAGTATCCGAATGAACTGTTTCCCTTTGATTACGATACTTATTTTGCCTCTGAGATGGAGTGTGAGATAGTGGTGACCAACTGTGTCACCGGTGAAGCAGAATATATGACAGAGAGACAGGACAGACAGCGGTTGATGCGGATCTGCAGGGCATCAAGCAGTATGCCGCTTGTTGCGCCCATGGTGAATATCGATGGGATACCGTATCTTGACGGGGGACTGGCGGATTCGATTCCGATCGGCAGAGCGCTTGAACTTGGCAATGAAAAGATCGTCCTCATACTGACCAGGAATCCGGGGTATAGAAAGAAGATGACAAGCCATGGGGCGGCGAATCTTTATCGGACGGCTTATCAGAATTATCCAAAGCTTGCACGGGCTGCGATCCGCCGGAATTTTGAGTATAACAAAGCGATGGATAAGATCAATGAACTGGAAAAGCGGGAAGAGATCTTCGTGCTGCGCCCCATGATCCCGCCTGTTTCCAGGCTGGAGAGAAAGTATGATACATTGATGCAGTTCTATGAGCATGGATATGAGTCTATGGAGAAGAGATATGATGAGTTGTGCGCATATCTGGAGAAATAAGCGCACCGCCATTATATATAAGGAAACATTAGAGAGTTTAGAGAGGAAGTACAGGAGGTAAGTTATTTTGGAGACACATGGAAAGAGAAGTAATTTTACGGGTTCGATCGGATTCGTACTGGCGGCTGCAGGAAGTGCGGTTGGATTGGGAAACATCTGGCGTTTTCCATATCTTGCGGCGAAGGGAGGAGGAGGCTTATTTATCTGCCTTTATATTATCCTGGCGCTGACTTTTGGCTTTGCGCTTCTGACGACGGAGATCGCGATTGGGAGAAAGACGGCGCAGGGACCTTTGACCGCTTATGGAAAGATCCACCCGAAGTGGCGGTTTATCGGCTTTTTTGCGTGGCTGGTGCCAATCATTATTTTGCCGTATTATTGTACCATCGGCGGATGGGTGTTAAAGTATTTTGCTGAGTTTGTGCTGGGCCATGGAACTGAGGCGGCGGCAGACGGATATTTTACCGGATATATTACAAGCCAGTGGGGACCGATCATCTGGATGATCCTCTTTCTTGCGGCAGTTGCTTTTGTTGTCTACAACGGTGTAAATAAGGGGATTGAGAATTACAGTAAGGTGCTGATGCCGATTCTTTTCGTCCTTGTCATCGGAATCGCATTCTTTTCATTGACGCTTAGCCATACAGATGCAGACGGTGTCACAAGGACAGGTCTTGAGGGGCTTAAGGTCTACTTGATTCCTGATTTTACCGGT
Organism: uncultured Dorea sp.; assembly: GCA_910586965.1. GTDB lineage: Bacteria > Bacillota > Clostridia > Lachnospirales > Lachnospiraceae > MD308. The sequence continues at coordinate 130,201 of CAJUMF010000004.1, forward strand.
GTGACGGTGAAGAAATTTTTTGTCATACTCATGGATGCTATGGGACAGCTCTTTTTCTCGATCAGTGTAGCGATGGGAATCATGGTTGCCTACGGTTCTTATGCGAAAAAGGATACGAACCTGATGAAATCGATCAACCAGATTGAGTTCTTTGACACATTAGTAGCTTTGCTTGCAGGTATGATGATCATTCCGGCAGTATTTACTTTCATGGGGCTGGAGGGGATGTCAGCAGGTCCGGGGCTTATGTTTGTATCTCTGCCGAAGGTATTCCAGGCGATGGGTAAGGTCGGCGGATTTATCGGGATCTTGTTCTTTTTGATGGTAATCTTTGCGGCAGTTACCTCTGCGGTATCTGTCATGGAGGCGATCGTGTCCAGTATTATGGATAAGTTCCATTATTCAAGAAGAAAGAGTACAACGATTGTAACGATTTATTCTTTGATCTTCGGATTGATCGTATGTCTTGGTTATAACAAGATCTACTTTGAGTTTGAGTTGCCGAACGGAACGGTCGGACAGGTGCTTGATATTATGGATTATCTCAGCAATAATATCTTTATGCCGTTAGTTGCCCTGTGTACGTGTATTCTGATCGGATGGGTGGCAAAACCGGAGACAGTGATCGACGAGGTGACTATCGGAGGTTACAAGTTCGGAAGGAAAGGACTTTATATTGCCATGATCAGATATATTGCACCAGTCCTTTTGTTTGTGTTACTGATACAGTCCTTTGGGATTTTCTAAATGGGAGATTAAAGAAGGAAGGCCGGATACGAGAAATGCTGTATTCGGCCTTTTGCGGTCTGTGTAAAAGAATTTACAAATATGTTGAGGATCAGTAAGTGATTTCCTGCAGATACAATCCTTTAGGGTCACAGGGGGAGCTTGCAGGAAGTTCCCCGTCAAATATTTCGTCAATTTCATCGATGTGCCGCATCCCTAATCCGATTTCCAAAAGAGTTCCAATGATGATCCTTGCCATATTATGGAGAAAGTCATCAGCACTGATCATGATCTGCATCTCTTCACCGTCACCGTATATCTCAATTTCAAAGATTTTCCGCAGCGTAGATTTTGCTTTTTTCACAGTGGAAAAATTCTTGAAATCATGTACTCCGATGAATGAGAGAGAAGCCTCCTGCATGAGCCGTATGTCCGGGGTACGGAAGCAATGGTAAGTGTGCTTGCGATCGAATACACTGGGGACATCGGAGACAGTCATGCGGTAGACATAGGTTTTGGATGTGGCATTTAATTGAGCGTGAAAGCGCTCCGGCACCTCCCGAACATCCGTGATGGCAATATCCATGGGAAGATATCGATTCAGATAATGCTTGATGTCACGAACATCGGCAGGGTTATCCATCTTAAAGTTCGCAATCTGTGCGTAGGCATGGACGCCGACTTCTGTACGGCATCCGCAATTGAATTCCTCTATCTCTTCGCCGGTCATCTTTTTTAAAACATCGCGGATCTTATTAGAGATCGTATTGCTTGATTCGTTCTTTCCCAGACGAGTCCAGCCCTGGTAACGGCTCCCGTCATATTCTATTGTAAGCTTTATGTTTCTCATATATGTCTCCTTATCTATTTTAAGCAAATTAGCGTTTGAATAAGTATATCAAATCTTAAAATAGAATAAAAGAGGGTTTTTCTCAAGTTTTTATCCTTTTTTCATATATGAGGTTACCATCTTTACCATGTTTTCCATCTGTTCTTGCTCTTCCTTTGGTTTTCCTTCCTTTAAGATGCTGATGATGAGGGATACCTCATCGGATGAAAACTGAATTCCTTTTTTGTTGGCATTTGTGATGAGCGCCATCATGATCGGCGCCAGAGCTTTCCCGGACTTTCCTTCTGTCTGTTTAGCTGCCGCTTTGATCAGTTCGAGCTTTACAGGGTCAATATTTTTCATAGCCGGGTGGTTCAACCATTCATTCATAATCTGTCTCTCCTTTCTGTGTGCCGGTATTTGCCGCGTCTGCTGCATTGCTGAAAATGTCATTGTACATATCAAACATGCTCTGCTGTTCCGGATCCATGATTCCTTTCAGAAAATCCAGGGGTGAGGAGCCGGAACCGGTGTTTTCATCAGACGCTACGTTTTGCGACTGCTGCATCTGCTGCATCATTTCCATCATATTCTTCATACCCTCCATTTGTTCCATCATTTCTTGTTCTTCCGGATTCATATAGGGTTTTAAGTCGCTCAGTATTGTATCCGGGGAGACATTTGTCCCGCCTCTGTCAAAGCCGTAGAAAATTTCCATCGTATTTTTGAGTTCAAAAAACTTAAGGAAGATAGCAAGGCTCCGCTGAGCAGGAGCGGGTATGTATGGAAGAAGAAGCTTTAGCGTATATAGGAACGGCGGTGTGACAAGTTCATCGAATGGGGTCATAGGTCTTGGAGGGAATTTTTCCATAGTGTCTCCTGCTTGGTAACGTTGTAAATATATATGAGATTACCGGAGGAAATATGCAGCAAAAAAGGGGACATCCCCCGGCAGTAACCCAAGGGAGTCCCCATTTTTATCTTAAAGAGTAATTAATTTTGGAAATTGGATTAGCATCCGCATCCATTGCCGCATCCGCCGCAGCAGAAGAGCAGAAGGATAATCCACAGACAGCTATCGTTGCCGCATCCGCCGAACATGCTGCCGCCGTTGCCGCATCCGCCGCCGCAGCAGCAGAGAAGCAGGATGATCCACAGGCAGCTATTGTTGCCGAAACCATTGCCGCATCCGCATCCGCCATTACCATATCTTGCAGTATCCTCGCATCCGCATCCACAATTTAATTCGCTCATACTAGAAATCCTCCATAAAGGTTATTTACAGTACATAATATGCGCAGAGTACAGATGTGTGAAAAGAAACAAAACTAATATTTCAAAAGTTTTTTGACCGAACGTTGGTAATGGAGCGCCTTGTTCTGCATACGGAGCTTTTCAAGCCGGCCGAATTCGTGTTTTTGATATTCATCATACAAAGTAACTAAATATGTGGCTGTGTAATTACGGTTCTTAAACCATGTAAATAACAGCCAGTTCATAATATCGGGATGCCAGTAACGCTCAGGTATCTGGGACTCTCTCAGTACAAGAATATGCTTGATCGCCTGCATGGCAAGCTGGCCCAGCCGTGCTGTCTGATTCTTGATACGGTAAAGTTCGTCGCTTTCTGTAATGATATCATACAGATCGTTGGAAGCTTTCCAGTATGTAACAAATACAGGTTCGCCGGTATCTGGTTCCGTGGCAGCTTCAGAAAGGTCAAATGTCTGCATGACGGCCTTCCTGCCGGCGATCTGCCGGTCGTAATCGGCACGGCGCATAGGGTCTGACAAGATATTGTAAGCTTCAAGAATTGCCTGCATCTGTTCTGTAGTGTCTATTCCGTCCTTTAAGTTGGCGTCCGGATGGTACTTTTTTGCAAGTGCATTTTTCGCTGCTGTAATGTCCTCCAAAGAAGCTTTGGAGGAGACCCCTAATACTTCGTAATAATTCTGGTCCTCCATATGATCCTCCCCTTATTAATATATGGATATCGAACAAGTTTATCTTACGATATATTTCAGCAGAAATCAATCCTTTTTCTTTTTTTTGAGATGTAAAGAAAAAATACTTGACATAGATTTGCTTTTGTTATAAGATATCACAGGTGAGTAACATGAATGAGATATTAAAACAGGCGTTGCTGTATGATTTTTACGGAGAGCTTTTGAACAAGCATCAAAAAGAAATCTATGAACAGTTCATTCAGGAGGATCTGTCTTTGAGTGAGATCGCAAAGGAGGCTGGGATCAGCCGGCAGGGAGTGCATGACCTTGTCAGGCGCTGCAGTCAGGCGTTGCTGGGATATGAAGAGAAGCTTCATCTTGTAGAGCGTTTTATGTCAGTAAAAGATAAGGTAAAAGAGATGAACGGACTGTTGGACAGATATGAAGAAAAAAGTGTGGCAGAGCTTGTGGAGGAGATCCGCAGGATATCTGATGAGATTATAGAGGAGCTATAGTATGGCATTTGACAGCTTGACCGAAAAACTTCAAAATGTATTTAAGAATTTAAGAAGCAAGGGACGTCTCACAGAAGAGGATGTAAAAGAAGCCTTAAAGGAGATCAAGAGGGCGCTGCTTGCGGCGGATGTCAGCTTTAAAGTCGTGAAGGACTTTATTAAGAATGTACAGGAGAGGGCTGTCGGGCAGGATGTGATGAACGGCCTGAATCCTGGTCAGATGGTGATAAAGATCGTGAATGAAGAGCTTATAAAGCTTATGGGCTCTGAGACGACAGAGATTAAGCTCCAGCCGGGAAGTGCCATTACAGTGATTCTTATGGCGGGTCTTCAGGGAGCCGGTAAGACGACTACCACCGCGAAGCTTGCGGGGAAATATAAGTTAAAAGGCAAGAAGCCGCTATTGGTGGCATGTGATGTGTATCGTCCCGCAGCGATCAAGCAGTTACAGGTGAATGGTGAGAAGCAAGGCGTGGAAGTATTTGCGATGGGTGAGAACCATAAGCCCGCCAATATTGCGAAAGCATCTTTAGAGCACGCGCAGAAGAACGGTAATAATATCGTTATCTTAGACACCGCAGGACGTCTTCACATTGATGAGGATATGATGGCAGAGCTTCAGGAGATCAAAGAGGCTGTAAAAGTCCATCAGACGATTCTTGTCATTGATGCCATGACCGGGCAAGATGCAGTGAATGTGGCAAAGGAATTCAATGAGAAGGTAGGAGTCGATGGTGTGATCGTCACGAAGCTTGACGGTGATACGAGAGGCGGTGCGGCACTTTCTGTAAAGGCAGTGACCGGCAAGCCAATCCTTTATGCAGGTATGGGGGAAAAGCTCTCTGATCTGGAGCAATTTCATCCGGACCGTATGGCATCCAGAATCCTGGGCATGGGAGATGTGCTTACATTGATTGAAAAGGCAGAGGCCGAGATTGATGAAGAGAAAGCGAAAGAGATGTCCAGGAAGCTTAAGAAAGCCCAGTTTGACTTCGAAGATTACTTAGAGAGTATCTCACAGATGAAGAAGATGGGTGGTCTTGGCAGCTTTATGAGTATGCTTCCGGGCATGGGCATGGGAGGCATCCCCGGTATGGGAAAGATGAAGGGGCTTGATGAGAATGAGACAGAGCAGGCGGAAAAGCGTATGGCGCGCATGGAAGCGATCATTTATTCAATGACGCCTGACGAGAGAAGGAATCCGGATCTTTTGAACCCGTCAAGAAAGCACAGGATTGCGAAAGGTGCAGGGGTAGACATCAGCGAGGTGAACCGCATGGTAAAGCAGTTCAATGAGATGAAGAAGCTTATGAAAGTGGTTGGAAAAGGCGGCAGGAAAGGGAAGTTCCGGATGCCTTTCTAGTATGGTTATACCGCATGTAGAGTGCGTTATATACAATATATTTTTGTAAAATTCATGGAGGTGAAAGAAAATGGCAGTAAAAATCAGATTAAGAAGAATGGGACAGAAAAAGGCTCCTTTCTATAGAATCATCGTAGCAGATTCCAGATCACCAAGAGATGGCAAGTTTATCGATGAGATTGGAACCTATGACCCGAACTGTGAGCCGAGTGCTATTTCCGTAGATGAGGAGGCAGCAAAGAAGTGGCTTGGTACAGGTGCACAGCCGACAGAGACAGTCAGCAAGATCTTTAAGGCGGCAGGCATCGAAAAATAGGTAATATTATGCCCCGGAGGTATATAATATGAAAGAACTGGTAGAAGTAATTACAAAGGCTTTGGTTGATTCCCCGGAGGAAGTGGTTGTGACGGAGCGGGAGGATAAGAAGACTACTGTGTTAGAAGTCCGTGTAGCTGATTCTGATATGGGAAAAGTGATTGGAAAGCAGGGGCGTATTGCGAAAGCGATTCGTTCAGTTGTGAAGGCTGCTGCTGCAAAGGAAGATAAAAAAGTCGTTGTAGATATTATGGATTAATAGGTTGATGATAATCGGAGACAGGTCAGATCAATACGACCTGTCTCTCGTTCATCAGCGGAGAATAAGGAGAAGTAGTATAATTATGGAAGAAATGCTGCAAGTAGGGGTGATTACCTCTACGCACGGTGTGCGGGGGGAAGTGAAGGTGTTTCCGACAACGGACGATCCGGCACGCTTTAAAAAGGCGCAGAATCTGATACTTGATACAGGTAAGGAAAGTTTGACCCTGACAGTTCAGAGTGTAAAGTTTTTCAAACAGTTTGTCATTCTGAAATTTGAAGGGATTGATAATATAAATGATATTGAAAAGTATAAAAAGTGCCCGCTGCTTGTGAAGCGGGAAGATGCGGTCCCACTTGAGGAGGATGAATATTTTATTGCTGACTTGATCGGGCTTACAGCAGTGACAGAGGACGGTGAATTGCTTGGAACGCTGAAAGATGTGATAGAGACAGGTGCGAATGATGTTTATGTGATTGACAGTGGGGAACACGGAGAGGTGCTTGTCCCGGCAATTAAAGAATGTATACGGTCGGTAGACATCGTCGCAGGCAGGATGACGGTTCATCTGATGGAAGGACTTATATCTTAAAATATAAATATTTATTTTGGACGGTGGAGTACATGAAGTTTTATATTATGACCCTGTTCCCGGACATGGTTATGGGCGGGTTGAACACCAGTATTATAGGGCGGGCTGTCGGTAAAGGACTTTTGTCCGTAGAGGCGGTAAATATTCGGGATTATGCATTCAACAAGCATAATAGTGTGGATGATTATCCCTATGGAGGCGGTGCGGGGATGCTGATGCAGGCAGAGCCGGTTTATCAGTGTTATAAAGCCGTGGAAGAGAAGATGCGTTTCGGAAAGCCCCGGGTTGTCTACCTGTCACCCCAAGGACGTACGTTTTGTCAGTCTATGGCGGAAGAATTCGCCAAAGAGGAGGAACTGATCCTGCTTTGCGGACATTATGAAGGGATTGATGAGCGTGTCCTTGAAGAGATCGTTACGGACTATGTATCTATCGGAGATTTTGTGCTGACAGGGGGGGAGCTTCCGGCGATGATGATGGTGGATGCAATCGCAAGGCTGGTGCCGGGAGTGCTCCACAACGATGTGTCGGCGGAATTTGAAAGTTTTCAGGATTATCTGTTAGAGTATCCGCAGTATTCGAGACCGGAGGTGTGGCATGAAAAGAAAGTGCCGGGAATACTTCTTTCCGGGCATCATGCCAATGTGGAAAAATGGCGGCGTGAGCAGTCTGTCATCCGCACTGCAAGGAATCGACCGGACCTTCTTGAAAAGGCGGCGCTTACGGAAGCAGAACGGATATTGGCAGAAAGTGTGATGGAAAAGAAGGAAGAGGACCGGAGGTGATATGATGGACATTAAAGAACACAACGAAATGGCAGATGCAGTATCGGCATCTTATGCGCAGGCCATCAGCAGCACTTACCATAAGATCATGCGTGTGGACCTTGCTAGGGATCACTATGAAGTCGTGAAGATGAAGCCGGAGGACAGAATCTTTGGATATGGCACGGACAGCTTTGCAAGCTGGCTGGGGCAGTTTATTTACAACGGGGGAATCCATCCGGATGACATGAACAATTTTATATTGTTCACCCGGCCGGATCATTTGAAAAGTGCTTTGAATTCTGAAGGAAAGACACTGAGCTGCTGCTACAGGAGGCGTTCGGGAAATGACTACCGCTGGAATTTGATGGAGGTGGTGCCGGATTCCGAAGAGAATAGTACGTATATATTTTTGTACATAAAAGATATCCATGATATTTTGCAGGAGAGTTTGGAACTGGATGATGCGAGCCTTCGTGTGCAGGAAGTGATCCGTACACTGGGAGAACAGAATTTTGGAGTGTATGGCATTGACCTTGATACAGGAGAAGCTAATCTTGTGAGGGAAAACGGCCATACCCACACGGGCTGGAAGTCATGGACGCTTCAATGGGATGAGATTGTAAATTCTCGCTTGATGAAGCAGATTCATCCGGCGGACAGAGATAAGTTTTGCGAGCAATTTTCTCTGGAGGGACTGCAGCGGACGAAAAATGCAGATGTGCAGAAGGCGGATATGCTCTGTCAGTGGCGGGGAGAAGAAGATCATGAGTACCGGTATATGGCGGTGATAGCATATTACGGTGAGAAACACAGTATGAAAAATTATACGATCCTGGCCCTCCAGAATGTGGATAAGCGTGTGCGTCAGGAGCACACCCTCTCCCTGCGGGATATGCAGCTTGCGGCAATTTTGAAGTCCAGTTACAGTGTCATGACTACAGTTTATCTGGAAAACGGCCAGTGTGACCGAATCTGGATCAATGAAGCCAGCCAGATGCACAACGTTCTTTCAGGAAATTATAATCAATACTTCCATCAGGCATTAGAGAACACCGTCCATCCGGATGATGCCGAGGAATTTAAGAGAGTTATGAGTCCGGAACACTTGTATCAGAAAGCTGCCGGTACGCGGGATTATTCTGAGGAAATTTGCCAGTACCGTATGACCGGGACTTCTCTTAAGTGGTTAGAGCAGCATGTCATCTATTCCCGCCAGGGCAGCAGGATGTCAGTGAATATCCTGGGGCGGGATATCACACGGAAGAAATTGGAAGAAGAGCTAAAGCTCAAGGAAGAGCAGGAGCAGGCGGATATTATCCGAACACTTGGAGGTATGTTTTTTGCGACTTACTATGCAGACTTAGACCAGGATTCTTTCCGCAGTGTGACCCAGCTCCAAGAGGTGGAAAAGGTGCTGGAGGGAAAAGTGGATTACGCAACGGGGCTTAAGACTTATGCTGAGAATTTTGTCCATCCGGATGACCGGGAGGAGTATCTGAGGGTTCTAAGTATCGCGAATCTCAAAAAGACGCTGAGCAAAAAACAGCCTTATGTGACATTTGCTTACCGGAAGCTTCCGGATAGTCCTGAGATGAGGCCGGAGGAGTATGGATGGATACGAAGTACTGCTATCATGTCTCAATCGGATACGGACGGAAGCGCACGCTCTATCGTCTATGCCGCCCAGGATGTGACAGAGAGTAAGCGAAAAGAGATGAGGGAGCAGTTGGCTCTGCAGGCAGCATGTGAAGCGGCAGATTACGCGAATGCATCGAAACAAGAATTCCTTTCCTGCATGAGCCATAATATACGCACGCCTATGAATGGTATTATGGGCATGATCAAGATTGCGGCAGACAATGTGGATAATCAGGAGAAGGTAAAGAATTGTCTGGATAAAGCATCGTTATCAAGTCTGCAGCTTTTATCCACATTGAATGAGGTCTTAGATATCAGTCAGATTAAATCCGGGGGATTTCATTTGGATACAGAGGATTTCAATCTGTCTGAGCTGATGCAGGATATCGTCGCTTCAATCCTTCCCAGTATCAGGGCAAAGGGACTTCATCTTGAAGTCTATCCGATGCAGGTAGAGCATGGCGATGTCTGCGGGGACTGGCAGAGACTCCAGCAGATGTTCATGAATATATTAGGGAATTCTGTAAAATACACGCCTGCCGGCGGTACGCTGGAAATATCGGTTATTGAACGGGAGTCCAGAGAACGGGGGTGCCGTTCTTACGACTTTGTGTTCAGCGATAATGGTATCGGAATGGAGAAAGAGTTTATCCAACATATTTTTGAACCCTTCAGCCGTGCGGAAGATCCGAAGGTCAGCCAGATTGACGGGATCGGTCTGGGAATGTCGATCGCTCAAAACATTGCGCGTATGATGGGCGGAGCTATTAGTGTGGAAAGTGAGCCGGGACAGGGAACAAAGTTTATTGTGACGCTCATTTTAAGGCTTCAAAATCCGGTAGAGTATACGGACAGCCTGGCGGAATCAAGACACAAGGAGCTTTCGGATGTCTCTTTCCGAGGATGCAGGATTCTTCTTGTAGAGGATAATAAGCTGAATCAGGAAATTGCCATGGAGCTTATCGGGGAGATCGGAGCTTTAGTCGAATGCGCTTCGGATGGCCGTAAAGGTCTTCAACGGTTTGCAGAGATGCCGGAAGGATATTATGATATGATCCTTATGGACATTCAGATGCCTGTCATGAATGGATTTGAAGCCACACGTGCGATCCGTAAGCTGCCGCGTTCGGATGCGTCGGGGATTCCGATCATTGCACTGTCTGCCAATGTTGCCCCGGAGGATATTGCTATGAGCCGGGAATCAGGGATGAATGAGCATATAGCAAAGCCCCTTGATATTCCGCAGTTGATGGAGCGTATGGACTATTGGCTGAATGGCAAAAAGAACTAAAAATTTTTTGTCGAAAAAACCTTGCCATTATATGTTAAGTATGATAAACTATAGCGTGTTGTGAAGAAATAGATGGTCCTCTGGTATGGATTTATATTAAGAACATCTGAAAAATAAGGAGGTCACACATAATGAATGATATTATCAGGAATATTGAAGCTGAGCAGTTAAAAGAAGTGTCAGCGTTCAATGTAGGAGATACCGTGAAAGTATACGGTAAGATTAAAGAGGGTAACCGTGAGAGAATCCAGGTATTTGAAGGAACGGTTATCAAAAAGCAGGGCGGCAGCACGAGAGCTACGTTTACTGTCAGAAAGAATTCTAACGGCGTTGGTGTTGAGAAGACATGGCCGCTGCACTCACCGAATGTAGAGAAGGTTGAAGTAGTCAGAAGAGGTAAAGTAAGAAGGGCAAAACTGTTCTACTTAAGAGACCGTGTGGGCAAGAGAGCGAAAGTAAAAGAATTAGTAAAATAAGAAATCATATAAAAGGACAACTACATATCGTAATTGTCCTTTTTGTGATTATATGTGGAGATTTATATGAGGAGAACGAGGGGGACTGTCGGCAGGCGGCGGAGTGCGGCGAATCGGAGGAATTACGAGATCGAAAAAAAACGCCGCAAGATAGAACGAAAGCTCAGACGGCAGGAGATGAAGGAGGACGGCACGATTAAAGAAGCGGTGCAGGTAATCTTTGAGGCTCTTCCCTACGTGGGCGGATGGGTGTTGAAGATTGGGCTTGTCTGTATGTTTGCATTTGTATATGTCTGGTTTTTTGGACAGAAAGTGAGCATGGTAGGCGATTCCATGAAGCCTGTTTTAAGTAACGGAGATATGGTGCTGGTTAATCGAATTGTCTATAATGCAATGACACCGCGACGCGGAGATGTGGTTGTGTTTAAACCCGGAGGGAATAAAAATTCCCATTATTATATCAAACGTATTATCGGCCTCCCCGGTGAGTCTGTCGAGATTATTGAGAACAGTATTTTTATTGATGGCGAGAAGCTGGAAGAGGATTATGATACGACTGATATTACAGATGTAGGTGTTGCCGGGGATAAAATCGAGTTAGGCGAAAATGAATATTTTGTACTCGGCGACGATAGAGAGAACAGTAAAGACAGCCGCAGTCCAGATGTGGGTAATGTGCGGCGGATCGATATATACGGCAAGGCGTGGTTCGTATCATCTCCTTTAAAGCACGCCGGATTTATCAGATAGAGAGGTAGATTATGCATTTTCAATGGTATCCCGGTCATATGACGAAGGCAAAACGTATGATGCAGGAGAATATGAAGCTGGTTGACCTGGTGATCGAGTTAGTGGACGCAAGGATCCCGCTCAGCAGCCGGAATCCGGACATTGATGAATTGGGAAAGAACAAGGCGAGAGTTGTCCTGCTGAATAAAGCAGATCTGGCGGAGGAGAGATGGAATGAAGCATGGATCAGATATTTTGAGGAACGAGGGTTTCTGGCAGTAAAGGTGAATTCTAAAAAAGGCAGCGGCATGAAGGAGATCCAAGCCGTTATCGGGAAAGCATGCAAGGCGAAAATTGAACGGGACAGAAGGCGGGGGATCTTAAACCGCCCGGTGCGCGCTATGGTGGTTGGAATCCCGAATGTGGGGAAGTCTACATTTATCAATGCGCTGGCGGGCAAGGCATGTGCGAAGACAGGCAATAAACCCGGTGTGACAAAAGGAAAGCAGTGGATACGATTAAATAAACAAGTGGAGCTTTTAGATACGCCGGGGATTCTCTGGCCTAAGTTCGAGGACCAGAAAGTGGGGCTTAGACTTGCATTTATCGGCTCTATCAAAGATGAGATCTTAAACACAGAGGAGCTGGCGTGTGAGTTCATAAAGTACATGGATCAGGAGTATGACGGGGTGCTGAAAGAAAAGTACCATGTGGAGGCTTTAGATGACAGTTATGGGACATTATTGGATATAGCCAGGAACCGGCATTGTCTCGTGAGAGGAAATGAGCTGGATACCGGAAAAGCAGCGGCGCTGCTCTTGGATGATTTCAGGAATGGAAAGCTTGGCAGGATTACATTGGAAAAGTGTTAAAATAAGAAAGTTTAAGGGGCATGAAAATGGCAAAGCATGAAGCGGAAGAGAAAGAGGTAGAAAAAAGTATTTTTAAGGAGCTTTTTGGGTGGGTTCTATACCTTCTGATCGTAGTGGGACTCACCTATCTGATACTTACTTATGTAGGACAGCGGACAAGAGTGAGCGGGCATTCTATGGAGACGACGTTGAGCAATGGGGATAATCTGATCGTTGATAAGCTGTCCTATCGTTTCCGGGATCCGAAGCGTTTTGATATCATCGTTTTTCCGTATAAATATGAGGAAAATACATATTATATCAAACGGATCATCGGACTGCCGGGGGAGACCGTCCAGGTTGCAGACGGATGCGCGTATATTGACGGGGAGCTTCTGGAATCTGATATCTACGGTGCAGAGCCTATGGACAATGCAGGTATAGCGGATACCCCGATCACGCTGGGAGAAGAGGAATATTTTGTACTTGGTGATAATCGGAATCACAGTTCAGACAGCCGGGATCCGAGTGTGGGAATCCTGACAAGGGATGATTTGCTTGGAAGAGCATGGATAAGGATCTTTCCGTTTGACCATATGGGAGTGATCAGACATGAATAAACGGGAAGAAGAAAGGCTTTTGAAGCAGAAAATAAAGCTTGAAAAGGAAAGAACACGCTTAAGAGAGATGTGCGTATATGAAGAAGAATATGGGATGTATCAGCATATATGCGGTATCGATGAGGCAGGCAGAGGTCCTCTTGCAGGTCCGGTCGTGGCAGGAGCAGTGATTCTTGCGAAAGGTACAGAGATTCTGTACTTGAATGATTCCAAAAAGCTTTCGGCCAAAAAGAGGGAAGAGTTGTATGAAGAGATTCTAAAAAAGGCTGTTTCAGTGGGAGTGGGAGTTGTGGGCCCGGAGAGAATTGACGAGATCAATATCCTTCAGGCAACTTATGAGGCGATGGGTGAGGCAGTCAGGAACCTGAAAGCAGAGCCGGATATACTTCTTAATGATGCAGTTACGATACCGGACATAGAGATCAGGCAAGTGCCCATTGTAAAGGGAGATGCAAAAAGTGTCTCTATTGCTGCGGCAAGTATTATTGCAAAGGTCACAAGGGACCGGATGATGGCGGAGTATGAGTATGCTTATCCTGGGTACGGTTTTGCAAAGCATAAAGGGTACGGGACAAAAGAGCATACGGAAAGCATTAAGAGACTGGGGCCATGCCCAATCCACCGGAGGACATTTATCAAAAAATTCGTGTGAGCGGAGTCCGGAATTAAAAAATATGGTAAAACAAAAATACAATAAACGCCAGGTAGGGGCTCAATATGAAAAGACAGCGGGGGAATATCTGGTGTCATGCGGCTATGAGATACTGGAGTATAATTTTCGCTGCCGTATGGGTGAGATTGATATTATCGCAAGAGACGGGGAATATCTGGTGTTCTGTGAGGTGAAGTATCGCAGGGGAGGGGCTATGGGCCATCCCTTAGAAGCGGTTGGTCCCCGCAAGCAGCAGGTGATTTCCAGATGCGCGCTATGGTATCTGGCGACGAGGCATCTTGCTGGAGCTTTGTGCAGGTTTGATGTGGTCGGTATAGAGGATGAAGAGATTATTTTGATTAAAAATGCATTTGAATATGCGGGGAGATAGTGGATGCTTGGATTAAAATATAAAAATCAGGACAGAATCTTTGAAGAAAGAGAGGTAGGCGGTGTACCGTATCTGTCTTATCCGGTATTAGAAAATTTAGGAATCGTAAATCACGGATTTTCCACAAGACTTGGAGGAGTGAGCAAGGGAAACTGTGCGTCTATGAACATAAGTACAACCAGAGGGGATGATCCGGCTGCGATCAAGGAGAATACCCGCAGGATTGCACAGGCGATCGGCGTAGAGCCTGAGAGTATGGTCTATACACACCAGACGCATACGGTGAACGTTGCAGTCGTGAGAGAGGGAGACCAGGGAAAGCGGTTTATGGAGACAGACGGCATGGTAACGAATGTTCCGGGAATCTGTCTTGTGACTTTCTATGCAGATTGTGTTCCCTTATATTTTGTGGACCCTGTGAAAAAGGCAATTGGACTTAGCCATTCCGGATGGCGGGGCACGGTCCACAGGATGGGAAAAGCAACGGTCGAGAAGATGCAGGAGACTTACGGAAGCGATCCGGCGGATATCATTGCGGCAATCGGACCGTCAATTTGTCAGGATTGTTATGAAGTGAGCGAGGATGTGATCGGTGAATTTCGAAAGGAATTTGAAGAAGAAGTGCTGCCGGAACTATTCTATGAGAAAGGGAAGGGAAAGTACCAGTTAAACCTTTGGAGGGCGAATGAGGAGGTACTGCTGGATGCAGGAGTATTAAAAGAGCATATAGCGGTGACAAACTTATGCACACATTGCAATCCTGAGATTTTATTTTCTCACAGGACAACAGGAAATAAGCGAGGTAACTTAAGTGCATTTCTTGCACTTAAATGATGGCAGGGAGGCAGTAATGGAAGAAGAGACGATGAATGAGGTCGCCCAGACGGCGCAGGATACAGTGGAAGAAGTTGCACAGACAACACAAAATACAGTGGATGAAGTGGGCAGGCTGACTTCGTACATTCAGGAAAATATACCGGTGTTTATCTCATTTGGTCTAAAAGTGTTGTTTGCAATACTGATATTCTGTATGGGGCGGGTATTGATCAAGTGGATACGGAAAATTGTGGGCAAATCATTGGAGCGCTCCAATGTAGATAAAGGCGTAGAACAGTTTGTGGATTCTATGTTGAAGTTTTCTCTTTATTTTGTACTCATTTTTACGATCGCGACGAAGTTCGGAGTTGATGCAGCATCGGTGGCGGCTGTTATTGCATCAGCGGGCGTGGCGCTTGGTCTTGCGCTTCAAGGAAGTCTTTCGAATTTTGCGGGCGGTGTGCTGATCCTCATTCTGAAGCCTTTTAAGGTGGGGGATTATATTATCGAGGATACGAATAAGAACGAGGGCACGGTCAAAGAGATCCAGATATTTTATACGAAGCTTACTACCATTGACAACAGGACGATCGTCATACCAAACGGTATGCTGACGAACAACAGCCTTACAAATGTAACAGAGAAAAATGAAAGACAGCTCGACCTCAGGATCGGGATCTCTTACCATGCGGATATACGGAAGGCAAAAGGAATCTTAGAGAAGCTCCTCAGAGAAGATGCGGCAGTGCTGAAAGAAGAACAGATGAATGTATTTGTGGCGGAGCTTTCGGATTCTGCGGTGGTGCTTGGGCTGCGGGCATGGGTAAAGAATGATGAATTTTGGCCGGCAAAGTGGCGGATTTTAGAGAATGTCAAGCTGGAATTAGAAGAGAATGGAATCGAAATACCGTATCCGCAGATGACGGTTCATGTGGCAGGAGAAAAAAAGTGATAACTTTTTTAGAAAAAATCCTTGCAAATATTGCGAATTTCGTTATAATAGTATTTGTGATTGCATATGCGGTGCATTTGCAGTTTACACATAGTGCTGGAATAGCTCAGTCGGTAGAGCACTTCACTCGTAATGAAGGGGTCGTCGGTTCAAGTCCGATTTCCAGCTTTTGATTTGGGTGCTGCAGGCTTGGATTATGCCAGGATTGCGGCATTTTTTACTAAGAGGAAGATATTTCTGTTATCAATTAGATGCCAGAAAGCTTTATTTTGTCAAAATTTTTAAAAAAGAGGTGTTAATGACTTATTTATATGTTATTTATGCCGATAATTGTATAAAAGAGGGTTTCTGATAAGGGGAATTCTGATGATTTATAAATTCAGAAGACAGGAGGCTGAGGAACGAGTATGAGTGTGAATTTATTTCAGGCAGGTCCATAGAGGGAAGTATAAGGCTGTTTGCAGGTGTTGTCCAGACAGGCAAATAGATGTGGCGATAGCTTGAAAAAAAGGCTGTGGAAATAATCAGTGATGCCGCCCAGCCGGTATGCATAGAATGTATATCATAGAAAACAGGCATTAATACATACAAAGAGAGGATAATAGTATGAAAAATTTAAACATGAAGAAAAAGATTATAGTAGCTTTCGGTGCTGTAATTCTCTGCTTCATTATTGCCCTCGTATTTACAATCCTGGGTATGAGAAACACGGCTTCCAAGTATACAACGTTTTATTCTATGCGGTATGAAAGCACGATGCGTGCGAGAAATATCCGTATAAATCTGCAGAGTGCGACAAAGAATCTCTTGCTTGCTATGGTTGAGAATCACCAGGCAGATATTGATTCTTATATTTCTCAGTCTGATGAAAATATGTCAACGATCGCTTCCGAGCTTGAGTGGTTTGCATCGGAGTTTGAGGGTGATCTGAGCTTGATCCAGAACTTCCAGACGGAGTTGACAACTTTGAATGATACGCGGACTAAAGTTGTGGAATTGTTGGAACAGAACAGTGATGCGGCGAATGAAGAAGCGGAAACACTTATGACTGATGATTATACTCCGATATGCACCAAGGCAGAGGAGAGTATTAAGTCATTTACAGACAAGCAGCGGGAAATTTCCACACAAAATTATGAAGGCGCTATGAAGAGCCAGAAAACGCAGATGGTAATTGCCATTGCCCTTTCTATCCTGGCAGTGTTGCTTGCATTGATTCAGGCATTGAAGCTCATGAAAGCAATTCTCGTTCCTGTAAAAGAGATGCAGGGTGCGATGAAAGATATCGGAGAGGGACATCTGGATGTTACTGTAGAGTATGAGGCGAAAGATGAGTTTGGCGAGTTTGCAGAGGATATGCGTCACACATTGAAGAGCCTGAAGGAAATTATCAGCGATATGAATTTCCTTATGCTTGAGTTGAGCAAGGGAAACTTTACGGTACGCAGCAGTATGCGTGAGAGCTACATTGGTGATTATGCGTCTATGCTGGCATCAATCCGTAAGTTAAAAGATAATTTGAACAGTACACTGAATCAGATTAATGAGACGGCAGATCAGGTTGCTTCTGGTTCTGACCAGGTGTCTTCCGGAGCTCAGGCTCTTTCACAGGGTGCGACAGAGCAGGCATCTTCTGTAGAAGAACTTGCTGCTACCATTAATGAGATTTCTAATCATGTTGGTGACAACGCACAGAATGCGAAGTCGGCAAGCACGAAGTCAGAGAATGTAAAAGAGCAGGCAGGCGAGAGCAGTATGCGTATGCAGGAGATGCTTTCCGCTATGCAGGATATTAGCAATAAGTCCGGTGAGATTGGCAAGATTATTAAGACGATTGAGGATATCGCATTCCAGACAAATATCTTAGCACTGAATGCGGCTGTTGAGGCTGCAAGAGCAGGTACAGCAGGTAAAGGATTCGCAGTAGTTGCTGATGAGGTACGTAATCTGGCGGCGAAATCAGCAGAGGCTTCTCAGAATACAGCTACTTTGATCGAAAGTACGCTTCATGCAGTTGAGAGAGGAACGTCAATTGCTAATGAGACAGCACAGTCATTGAGCAATGTTGTTATGGGTGTTGATGATATTACTGTTACGATTGAGAGTATTTCTAATGCCAGTGAAGAGCAGGCGGATGCTGTAAAACAAGTAACATTAGGTATCGACCAGATTTCCAGTGTTGTACAGACCAACTCTGCTACGGCTGAACAGAGTGCAGCAGCAAGTGAAGAGCTGGCAGGTCAGTCGCAGATGCTTAAGAATCTGACAAGTAAATTCCAGATTGATGGTGCTGTAAAGGGTATTGCAGTTTCCGGACCGGCAGAGCAGCCGGCAGTATCACATGAGAGTTCTTACAGCAGTCCATCTTCATATTCACCGATGATGGATAACAGCAAGTACTAAGATAGATACTGATGAAGTAATATAAGATATGTATATAGGAGATGTATAGAATATTCTATACATCTCCTATTGTTATTTCTGTAACGAGGTCACAAATAGTTTGCCCGATTCCAGAAGATGTAGTATGATAAGGATATGGAAAAAGTGTATAAAATATATTAAGATGAAAAAGGAGAGAGTACGATGAAAAAAGCAGTAAGGAATGTTCTGATCCTGGTATTGATCCTGACGATTCTTCCGGTATATCCGGTTCAGGCAGCGACAAAATATGCCGGGACGTATGCTAAGACTACGAAGCTGAAAGTAAAGGCGGATGTTTATCCCACTTATAGTGTGACTATCAATAAGGTGAAAAAGAACAAGATAAAATTCCAGGTTACATATGTGGGCATAAATGCGTCGCCGCTCTATGAAACGAAGGTCATCACTGCCAAAGTAAAGAAGAAAGCGGCATCTTTCAAGTGGGAAGATACTTGGGGAAATTCCGGGAGCGGTAAAATAAAGCTTTACAAAGGATATATCAAGATAAAGATGAAACAGACAAAAACGTCTGACTGGAACCGTGCAACCTTGGATACGCAGGGGAAATATAAGAAATTAAAGAAAAAAAGCAATTATAAAAAAGTATATCAATGGTAAGTTTTCGTTGGTATAGGCTGATGGGCACAGATGAAGACTATGAAACGAGTTATCGGTATCAATCGGTAACTCGTTTCAGTATGCAGATTCTGATTAGAAGAGGCTGTAAAAATTTTTGTGTCTTTGGAAAATAAATCTTCCTGATAAGAAATAG
>CAJUMF010000005.1 GCA_910586965.1 uncultured Dorea sp.
ATCTACACTCTTTCCCTACACGACGCTCTTCCGATCTACTCAAGCCCCTCTTCCTCCCGTTAATCCCAGCTCCGAGTTTGAGAATGATGTAAAAATGTATGGTACTCAAGCCGTAAAGATTTAAAATAAACTGAACTTCTGGTTTGAGAATGATGTAAAAATGTATGGTACTCAAGCTTGTGGAGTGTAAGAACTGGTGGATAGCGCGTTTGAGAATGATGTAAAAGAAGTATAGATTTTCTTTGGTGCAATTATTAGCATACCGAAAAATATTTGGCACTATATACAAATGCCGAATCTTTTTTCATATACTTTACATTTTGCTTACAAAAACGTACAATGTTCATAATAATAACAGAATTAATAAGGTAAGTAGACAATAGTGAGCAATAGCAAAAAATAGATAAGGGTAGAAAAATTATGATTCTTTATCATGCGGGCAAGGAAGTTGTTGAGTTTCCGGAAGTCATGAAAACTCGTTATACAAAAGATTTTTCATGGGTCTTTTACTGTACGAATAATTTGGAACAGGCAGTGCGATGGGCAAATCGCGGGAACGGAGAGCCGGTTGTAAATTTTTATTCATATAATCTGAACAAGAATTTATCTGTTCTATATTTTGACAGTATGACCGATGAATGGCTGGATTTTATTGCAAAATGCAGAAGTGGCGAGACGCACCAGTATGACATCGTGGAAGGGCCTATGGCAAATGATACAGTCTGGAATTATGTAAATGATTTCCTCTCAGGAAGAATAACAAGAAAGCAGTTCTGGGCATTAGCGGAATTCAAATATCCTACTCATCAGGTTAGTTTTCACACATTATCAGCGCTTGATTGCCTGACTTTTGAAAGGAGCGAGATTATCTATGACCGAAAAGGAGAGAAATGATTTTTTATATGTATGCTCCCTGATTGAATATATCGCCCGCCGGACAAATAACAGGCGGGGAGCAGTTGTTACGGCGTTGGGGGAGCAGGGAATCCGAAAGCAGCTTTATGATGCGGAGGTCAATCACTGTCTTTCTTTCGAACAGGTAAGTGATGAAGTGATAGAGCAGTACCACATCACACAGGGCGATTTCGATATGATTACAGGCTGCAAATACCGGATTCCGGGATTTCAGGATATTGGCGGGCTGTACAGTATCATGATTGAGGACTGCGCGGAACCGGGAGAAGAGGTCAGTGAGCTTATAAAGATTTTTACGTCGTTTATCAGTGATGAGATATCGGACTTTCAGACGGATGTCTACTATCAGAATCCAAGCTATCTTGAATGTTCGTATAGAGCGGGCGTCCTGTTAGAATGAAAGTTATTGAGCCGAGGTACAATGGCTTTGTAATTATGGCCGGAATCACAGAGAGACAAAAGGGCAGGAAAGAAAATGATAAAAAAGACAACAGACAATTTTGACATTTCACAGATCTGCAGCTCCGGACAATGTTTCCGAATGGCGCATATATGCGGAAATACATACAGCGTAATCGCCTCCGGCCGTTACCTGGAGGTGGAGCAGAATGGAAAGGAATGCATCTTCTCCTGTGATGAGGATGAGTTTGAAACTTTTTGGAAACTTTACTTTGACCTGGAAACCGATTATTCCTTTTACCTATCCCGGATTAACCCGAAAGACAGCTATCTTAAAGATGCGGCGCAGTTCGGGTCGGGAATCCGGATTCTCCGGCAGGATTTGTGGGAAATGATTGCGTCTTTCCTCATTTCCCAGCAGAACAATATTGTCAGGATACGAAGGTGCATAAGTAATATCTGTGAACGCTACGGAGAGCGCAAGGTGAATTTCCGGGGAGAAGAGTATTTTGCGTTTCCGCAGCCGGAGGCGCTGGCGCATTTGCCGGAGGATGCTCTTAAGGAGTGCAACCTGGGCTACCGGAGCAAATATGTAGTGCGGACGGCGAGGGATGTTGCAGACGGCAGGGCGGACCTGGAGGCTATCCGCTGGATGCCTTACAGACAGGCAAGAGATGAGCTTTTGAAATTGTTCGGAGTGGGGGAGAAGGTGGCGGACTGTATCTGCCTGTTCGGGCTGCACCGCACGGAGGCTTTCCCGGTTGACACGCATATCCGGCAGGCGCTGGGGAATCATTATAAAAGAGGATTTCCGAAGAGGCGGTATAAAGGGTACGAAGGTGTCATGCAGCAGTACATATTTTATTGGGAGCTTGAAAACGGCAGGAAGGAGTAAGCTTATGGGAATGTTTTTAAACAGCAGGATTCCATTTGATTTATATAAGGCTACTGTATCGGAGAAATATTTTGTGGATAAGACGGAATTACTTGCAGAGCTGATTCCGGCTCTCGGGAGAAATCAACGGTTTTTCTGCATTACCCGTCCGCGCCGGTTTGGAAAAAGCGTGATGGCGAATATGGTCGGAGCTTTCTTTGGTAAAACAGAGGATATGGGGGAGGTATTCGCCGGGCTGAAAATTGCGTCGCCGGAGATTCTCAAAAAATTAGAGAGAAGTCGCTGCAAAGACTATCGGGAATATTTGAACCAGTATGATGTTATATATATTGATTTCAGCGAGATGCCGGAAAACTGTACTTCGTACAATGCATATATTACCCGTATCTTGCAGGGATTAAAGAAAGACATAGCTGAAAGGTTTGCTGAGGAAGTTTCGGGTGAGGAAGTTTCGGTATGGGATATGCTGACAACTGTTTACAGGAAGAGCGGCCAGCGTTTTATCTTTGTCATGGATGAGTGGGATGCCGTGTTTCATATGGATTTTATCACGGAGTCTGATAAGAGGGATTATCTGCTTTTTTTGAAGTCGCTTTTGAAAGATAAGATTTATGCGGAGCTGGTCTATATGACCGGAATTCTTCCGATTGCCAAATACTCTGACGGCTCGGAGCTTAATATGTTTTTAGAATACAATATGGTGACTTCCGAGCGGTTCAGCGGATATTTTGGGTTTTCAGATTCGGAAGTTGACAGGCTTTATCATATTTACAGAGAGACGGCGGAGGAAGTTAAGATCAGCCGCGGCGATCTGCGGGTCTGGTATGACGGATATCATACGGCGCTTGGAGAACAGGTGTATAATCCGCGCTCTATTGTATGCGCGCTGACGGATAATCAGTTGAGAAATTACTGGACCAGTTCCGGAACTTATGATTCGGTATTTGCCTATGTAAAAGATAATGTGGCTGATATCCGGGATGACCTTGCGCTTTTATTTGCCGGAGAGCGGATACCGGCGGATATATATGAATACGCTGCGACATCTATGTGCCTGGAGACGAAGGATGAGATTTATTCGGCTATGGTCGTCTACGGGCTGCTGACGTATGAGGCAGGGGCGGTATCGATTCCGAATAAGGAATTGGCGGATAGCTTTGCGTCTATGATGAAAAAGGAAAAGTCCTTAGGATATATTTACAATCTTGCAAATATTTCAAAAAAGATGCTTTCTGCTACGCTCTCAGGCGATACGGGGAAAATGGCAGAGATTTTAAAACTGGCACATGATACAGAGTCTCCGATTTTTTCATATAGTAATGAGGCGGAGCTGTCCGCAGTGGTAAATCTGGTCTATCTTGCGGTCAGAGACAGCTACCGCGTGGAACGCGAAGATAAGGCGGGTGAAGGGTATGCGGATTTTATCTTTTATCCGGACTGTAAAAGTGCAGATGCCATTATTCTGGAGCTGAAGGTTGACAGCACTCCTGATGACGCCATCCGGCAGATTAAAGACAAAAAATATATTCTTCGTTTTAAGGGTAAAATTGCTGAAAAACCTAAATATTCAGGAAGGATACTTGCGGTTGGAATCAGTTATAATAAAAAGACGAAAGAACATTTTTGTAAAGTAGAAGAACTTTAAGCCTAATGGTGAAATAAAAAATGATATGTTACAAGATTCAGCAGGAAGGAGGCGCGCCATGTTCCATCTATTCAAGGCAAAAGAGCCTAAACGTCTGACATATGACAAAGAGAACCAGAAACCGGTAATCCGCTGCAGCATCTGCACCGGGGAGCAGGTGGCGGGTTTTAAAGATTTACATACGGGGAAATTTACGGACATCTGCCTGCTCCGGAACGAGAAGGACTTGCAGGAGTTTAAGGAGATGTACGGAATTACAGAGATTGGAAAGGAGTTTTGAGTATGAGTGAGCGTAGGAACAGCATTTTTCACAGGACAAGTGTCCGGCAGTATAAAGAACAGCCGGTAGAGAAAGAGAAGGTTGAGCTGATGTTACGGGCGGCTATGGCGGCGCCGTCGTCGATGAACCAGCAGCCGTGGGAGTATTATGTGGTGACGCGGCGGGAGACTATCGGGAGATTGTCTGAGAGTACGCCCTATACGGGCTGCGCGAAGGGTGCGCCGCTGGTATTTGCAGCGTGTTACCGCAGGGAATGCCTGCGCCCTATGTACGCCCACATTGATATGAGCGCGTCGGTGGAGAATCTTTTGCTGGAGGCGGACGAGCTTGGCCTTGGGGCGGTTTGGATGGGAATTGCGCCTATTGAGGAAAGGATGCGGACGGTGAGGGAAATCATAGGGCTGCCGGATGAGCTGGAGGCGTTTGCGCTCATCGCCTGCGGATACCCGGAAAAGGAGCAGGAGCAGCAGGACAGGTATGATGCGGCAAGGGTTCATTATATTGAGTAGTGCTGCAAATAAATAAGTTAGGGCGTAAATTCTTTCCACTCGCCCGGTTTCAGGCTTTCGTCAAGGGGGATGCCGTCTATGGAAATCCGTTTTAATTTCAGTACGCAGCATCCGGCGGTCTTGAGCATCCGCCGGATTTGCCGTTTGCGCCCTTCGGTAATTGTGATGCGTCCTATGACGATTGGGTGTTCCGGGCGGTTATGCTTTGTGGCATCCTGAATCTCAGGGTGCAGGAGCGGAAGGACTTCCGAGAGGACGGCGGTATCAGTGACCTGTACCCGGCAGGGAGCAGTGGGCGTGGAGGAGCCTTTGAGCAGTACGCCGGTTTCCAGGTTATGGATTTTTTCGGCATCCAATGTTCCCAGCGCGGTAAATTCATAGATTTTTTCTTTGCGGTGTTCCGGGCGGGTCATGAGCTGGTTCCATCTTCCGTCATCCGTGATGAAGAGAAGTCCTTCGGTCTGGCGGTCAAGGCGGCCTGCAGGGGATAGATTTTTATTGCCGCATTCTCTGAAATAATCCATCACTGTCGGATAGCGCGAATCCCGCCTGGCAGTGACGCAGCCGAAGGGCTTATAAAACATATAGTAGTGGTACATCTGAGTCTCCTTATAGAAAGCGTTCGCTGATTGTTTTGAACCATTTTATCGGAAACGCAGTGATTCGTCAAGGAAGTAGCTGTTTGCTCTGTTTTCGATAACTCAAGGAGTACCCATTTCGCTGTTTTTGCAGGAGTAAATAATTTACAAATACTCCCTCAGTTCCTTACACAGTTTTTCTTCTATAGAAATGAGTTTTTTGCAGATGCCTTTTGCGGTATTGCTGGCTTTTTCATACTGGTTCAGGTATTTGTTCAGGGATTTTATGCCCATGTCGCAGCCGTCGGTAATCAGGTCGGCAACGGTTGCATCGCTTTCATCCAGCCCCATTTTTATATTTGTCTTAAGCCAGGACATGCCCTTTGCCATAGGCGACGGCTCTTTATACTCGCTCCCGTGTCGTACTAAAAGTGTGTGGAGCTCATTTCCCAGCGTGCGGTGCTCTTCCTTGCTTTCTTCAAGTATTTTTTTAAGCTTTGTATCTTTTGTCTTTTCTAAGATTTCGTCGATGGAGACAACCGCCATCTTTGTTCCGGCATCACATTCTTTCAGTAAATTAATCGTATCATTGTTTTCCATAATGTACCTCCATAAAAGTTTTGAAAGATAGTATAACCATTTTTGGAAAAAATATGTTTTAGAAATTTTCCATGAGGAGCAGCCAGTTTGCCCGCCACCACCGCATAATCTGCCAGTATCCCGCGCCGCCAAGCCCGTACTCTTTTATCAGGTCAAATTTTGCCTGTATGCTCCGCACGTCCTCGAACCAGACTTCGTGGTAAATGCCGTCTTTCGTGTAGTTAAAGTAAGGAGACTGAGCGGTTCCGTCGAAATAAATTTCAGCGCCGTTTTGAATGGCAATCTGCACGGCCTCTACATTTCCGATAGTGACGGCTATCGTTTTCCCGCGCTCAAAAGGCAGCGGCCAGTCGTAGCCGTAGTTGGGAATGCCTAAATGGATTTTTTCGGGCGGAATCTCTGTGACAGCGTAATCTACTACCCGGCGCACCATATTGAGCGGAGCTACTGCCATGTTGGGCCCGTATTTGTAGCCCCATTCGTAGGTCATAAGAAGAACGTAGTCTGCCGCTGCGCCCAAAGCGGCGTAGTCTTTGCCTTCATATAAAAGTCCGGGCTGGCCTGCGGATGTCTTGGGGGCGAGGGCGACGGACACGGTAAAGCCGTAAGGATGGAGAGCGTCGGCGAGGTCACGGACAAAGGCGGTGAAAAGCTCGCGGTCATCGGCAAGGATATATTCAAAGTCTACATCTACCCCGGCGTAGCCTTTTGCCCGTAAGATGGATGCAAGCTGCCCGATCAGGTTTTCCTTATAAGATGCATTGCGGACGACGGAGGAGATGAGGTTGTTGTTGAACTGGCCGGAGGCGTCAAGGGGTGTCAGGGTGAGGATGGGTCTTACGTCTGCCTGCCAGGCGGCAGCAATCATCCAGCTATCGTCATTCGGGGGATACACAAGGTCGCCCTGCAACGTGAATCCGTAGGAAAAGACGGACAGTTCCGTGAGATACGGCAGAGTCTGGGTGAGAACCCAATTGCTGATATAGGT
The DNA here is from genome assembly GCA_910586965.1 of uncultured Dorea sp. GTDB lineage: Bacteria > Bacillota > Clostridia > Lachnospirales > Lachnospiraceae > MD308. Next base: position 6,810 of record CAJUMF010000005.1, read on the forward strand.
GTAGGCGTACCCGTTTGCCTGTATGGACGGCTTGCCGGATGGGGCGGTGCCGTCGGGGATAAAGAGAGACTGCCCGACGGCAAGGGCGTAAGGGTATACAATCTGGTTGTCATAGATGAGGTCGTCTGCGGGGATGCCGTATGCGGCGGCGATGGCATCTACGGTGTCCCCGGGGAGTACAGTATAAATTGCCATAAAAGCCTCGGATGGTTTTTTATAAATATATGCCGGGGAAATGATGTTATTCAATGGTAATGTTTTTCATAATAGATATTTATAGATGATTGCATTTGTAACATTGATAAAGTCTCGGATGTCCATGTTTTCAGATAACCAATAAGAAGTATCGGGAATTTTGAAAATATTCATTTCAAAACTTAGAAATAAGAGATTAATTTTGACAGGAAATTTGTGTATACATGTCCAAAGGGTTGACAAAATAATGGGGGAAAGGTATTATTATGTATGGATAATTGTAAGTCATATAAGGAGGATAAGGACATGACAGAATTAAAACTCAAATTCAAAAAAGGCTTTGCCAAACGTGCCTTTGCAGTAGCTATGGCATTATGTCTGGTAGCGCCTTTGGTGCCATCAGTGTCGTTAGGGTCAGGTATTGTTAAAGCAGCTAACGCGACAACACCAGAGACACCAGAAACACCAGAGACACCAGAAACACCAGAAACGCCACCGACACCACCGACACCACCGACAATAAAGGTGGAGAACGTCACAGTGGCTCCGGCAGCAGTTACGCTTACATATCTTGGACAGACGGCAAAATTAAACGCAACAGTTACACCGTCTAATGCAACAAATAAGAGTGTTAAGTGGTCTTCTGACAATAGTGCAGTAGCAACAGTGGATGCTAATGGTACAGTAACAGCGAAGAAGAATGGTACTGCTAAAGTAACAGCAACGGCTGATGGAAAGAGTGCAGTAGCAACTATTACAGTTAAGCAGGCAGCTAACAAAGTTGTCCTTTCTTTAAAGGGACAGAACTTAAAGAACAAAGTTTCTTTAAAGGCTACATACAAGAAGAGTTATACTTTTAAGGCAACTGTAACAGATGTTAAGGGCAATAAGATTGATGGCGAAAAGATTACATGGAAGTCTTCTAATAAGAAGATTGCAACCGTTAATTCTAAGGGTAAAGTAACTGCTAAGAAGAAAGCGGGAACAGTTACGATTACTGCAAAAGCTTCTAACGGAAAGTCAGCAGCAGTTAAATTGAAAGTCAGCAAAAAGGCTGTAAAAGTTACGAAAGTGAAAATAACAGGCAGCAAGAAGATGAATCTTAAGACGAAGAAGACTCAGACTCTTAAGGCAACTGTTACACCGGTAACAGCAGCTAACCAGAAAGTCACATGGAAGTCTTCTAATAAGAAGATTGCAACAGTAACTTCTAAAGGCAAAGTAAAAGTAAAGAAAGCTGGAAAAGTTAAGATTACTGCAACAGCTAAAGATGGAAGCAAAAAGAAAGCAACAATCACTATTACAGTAAAGAAGAAATAATCTGATTGCAAAACCCAGGGCAGGGACCACTACGGAGTAGAAACTCTGTGTGGTCTTTGTTTTTATGTGTATATGAATAGAAAAAGAATGGTAATCGGGAGGGATTTATGGGAGAAAAAAAAGAGGGCATAATTGGATGGTTGGGCGAAAAAGGAACGTATTTTTATATATTAATTATGCTGGTGGTTTTCCCGTTGTTTTATACAAATGGTTTATTTAATCTATGTAAGGATAAAGAAGATTTATTTCTGTTTGTAACATTCATATATGTTTGCATATTGGTTCCGGTGTTCATCAAATGGGTTTATAATTTGAGAAAAGAGAGGACTAAGTGTATAAGGGCTGATGTTGTATTTGGTGTAATATTATTGCTCGCGCTTTTTATGTCTACAATATTTGCAATAGATAGTCGAAAATCATTTTTTTATTCGACTGCCAGAATGATAAATGGCTTGTGTGTTCTAGGATGTATTATAGTTTTTTTTGCAGTAAGACAATATGGAATATTTGATGGGATTATCCTTTGGGGATGGCTTTTAGGGAGTTCTTTAATATATTTGATCGGGATTCTATGTGCTTGTGGCATTAATGTTGTTCATATACAGGATGGAATTAAAGATTCGCAGAAGCCCATATATCTTACACCGTTAGGACATGCAGATTTAAATACCTGTTATGTTTGCCTTATGTTACCGCTGATTATGGTGATGTATATGATTTGTAAAGAGCAATTTTCACAGATATTGCATGGAATCAACATTTACCTGGGATTTTTGTTTATTTTCTTTCTTAAAACAGACAGTGTGTTAATTGCAATGGTGACCGGATTTGTGGTGCTGCTTTATTTTGCTGTTGAAAGAGAAGTGTGGTTTGGAAGATATATGCAGATAATGGGAATGTATCTGGGAGCAAAGATTACGATATGGGCATTGTTGTATATGTATGGGGAGAGTTTGTATCCTTTCTTTGATCTTGGGGAATTTTTGTTAAATGGTAACTTGATTTTGGGAGAAGCGGGAATCTATCTTCTGATGATAGGAATTAATAAAGCGAAAAAAGATTGTTTGAGAAAAGGTTTGCTCATAATAAGAAAAATTGCTTTATGTGTAGGAATTGGGCTGGCAATATGTTTTGTGATGGGCGTAATATACGCGAACCTTAATAAAAGCAGTATCCAGGAAAATTCTTTTTGGAATTATCTCGTAGTTAAAGATACTACTTTCAACAGGCGGGGATTTATATGGAACAGGACGGTGTATACATTTATAAATGAGCCGTTTTGGCGCAAATTATTTGGGAATGGATTGAATTGTTTTAGGGAGTTTATTGCTGCGGGCGGGACGGTTTCATTGGAGGAATTAACGTTTAACGATCCTCACAATGAATTTTTACAGATGCTTTCAGACATGGGCATCCTGGGGGTAATCGGATATTTCGGATTATTATTATCTACGTTAATAAGAGCATTGAAAAGTTGGAAACAGAATGAATTGCAGGTTGCAGTGGCATTGACGTTATGCGTATATATGATACAGGGACTGGCAAACGAATATTCGATTTTTTACCTCCCTCTACTCTGCATCTTCCTAGGCCTAGCCAACGGCAGCATGACAAAAAATGAGAGCAACTCAGTTGAAAATACATGATACAAGGGGGAAAATATGATGAAGAAAAGTAATCCGATAGCGCTTTTGCCAATCGGTGTGTTTTTAGTCCTATATTTGGGGCTTGGTATATTATTTGAGTATGTGATGAAGATCCCGATGGGATTCTACAACATTCCGATCGTGGTAGCATTTCTGGCAGCTATCCTAGTGGCGTGCTTACAGAATAGGGAAGTAAAGTTTGATGACAAGCTGGGAATTATGGCCCAGGGGCTGGCGGATAAGAACATTATCACGATGCTTTTGATCTTTTTAGCGGCGGGATCATTTGTCGGGGTAGTCGGAAGGAGCAGTGCAGAGAGTGTCGCTTACTTTATGCTTTCGCTGATTCCGGCGAAATTTGCGGTAGCAGTATTGTTTGTGGTAGCGTGCTTTGTTTCTACGGCGATGGGAACTTCTGTAGGGACGATCACGCTGATCACACCGATTGCGGTGACTGTGGCACAGGCTTCGGGGTTCAGCCTTCCGCTTTGCATCGGTTCTGTTATGGGCGGAGCGATGTTCGGGGACAATCTTTCGTTTATCTCGGATACGACGATTGCGGCGTGTAACGGACAGGGATGTGCTATGAAAGATAAGTTCCGGGAGAACTTCGGGATTGCTTTCCCGGCGGCGGTTGTCACACTGGTATTGATTCTTGTGCTGTCTCTGCGCACGGATTTAAGCGGAGCAGTGGCGAAGGATTATAATCTGATACAGATCATCCCTTACGTGCTTGTACTGATCGGCGGTATCGTAGGGATCAATGTATTTGTGGTGCTGCTTATCGGGATTGTGTCCGGTTCGCTGATCATGCTTGCCACCGGGCAGACGGTTCCAACTGACCTGCTTGCCAATATGGGTTCAGGAGTATCCGGGATGTTTGAAACCTGTATGGTAGCGGTTCTTGTGGCAGCGATGTGCGCGCTTATCCGGGAATACGGAGGCTTTGAGGCGCTGCTTTCTGCAATCCGGCGTGTGTTTAAGGGAAAAAGGGGAGGCCAGCTCGGGATGGGGCTTTTGGTATGTGCCATGGATGTTGCGACGGCCAATAATACAGTCGCCATCGTTATGGCGAATCCTATTGCGAAGGAGATGGCGCAGGAGTATGGTGTCAGCCCGAGAAAGACGGCATCTCTTTTGGATACGTTTTCATGTATTTCCCAAGGGGCGATTCCTTATGGTGCACAGATGCTGGTGGCAATTTCGGCGGCCGGCGAGCTTGGCTTTGAGGTGACGGCATTCGATATTATCCCGAATCTTTTCTATCCGGGACTTTTGCTGCTCAGTTCACTGGTGTTTATCTTCCTGCTTCCGCAAAAAAAATCATGAGCATCTCTTGAACCGTGAATACAAGCTAAATACAAGCTGAATACAACTTTCAATTTGGTTGACGAAGCGGTCGTAAAATGTTAGAATGAACTTTATCAAATAAAAGCGTTAAAGGGGTAAAGTGTAATGCCGATTACAGAGATTTTAGAGGAAAATTGCCGGAAATTCGGGGAAGATATCTGCCTGGTGGAGATTAATCCGCAGATGCCGGAGGACCGGCGGATCACATGGAAGGAATATGAGCTGATGGAGCCGACCTCTCCCACATATTACCGCAGGGAGATCACGTGGAATGTATTCAATGAAAAGGCGAACCGTTTTGCGAATCTTCTGATCAGCCGCGGGGTCAAAAAAGGGGATAAGGTTGCGATACTTTTGATGAACTGCCTGGAGTGGCTGCCCATTTATTTTGGTGTGCTAAAGACCGGGGCGCTGGCGGTTCCCCTTAATTTCCGGTACTCTTCGGAGGAGATTGAGTACTGTCTGAACCTTTCGGAGTCGGATGTGCTTGTCTTCGGACCGGAGTTTATCGGACGGGTGGAGGAGATTGCAGATTCGATCTCAAAGAACCGGCTGGTATTTTTTGTGGGGGACGGATGTCCTTCCTTTGCGGAGAGTTACGTGCAGCAGTCGGTGAACTGCTCCTGCCAGTCACCGGATATCGTACTGCGGGATATCGATGATGCGGCAATCTATTTTTCGTCGGGAACGACTGGGTTCCCGAAAGCAATCTTACATAACCATGAAAGTCTGATGCATGCCTGCAAAGTAGAGCAGAGCCATCACCAGCAGACGAAGGATGATATTTTCCTATGTATCCCGCCGCTTTACCATACGGGGGCGAAGATGCACTGGTTCGGAAGCTTTCTGACGGGCAGCAAAGGCATTCTTTTAAAAGGGACATCGCCGGAGGTGATCCTGGATGCGGTATCCAAGGAGAGGTGTACCATCGTGTGGCTCCTCGTTCCGTGGGCGCAGGATATCTTAGATGCTCTTGACAGAGGTGATGTGCACCTTGAGGATTACGAACTCAGCCAGTGGCGGCTTATGCATATCGGTGCGCAGCCGGTTCCGCCAAGCCTGATCAAGCGGTGGAAAGCATATTTCCCGAACCATAAGTATGATACCAATTACGGACTGAGCGAGTCCATCGGACCTGGTGCGGTGCATCTGGGCATCAACAATATCCATAAAGTGGGAGCGATTGGAAAGGCCGGGTACGGCTGGAGGACCCGGATCGTGGATGAGAATGGCCAGGATGTGAAGCAGGGAGATGTAGGTGAGCTGATTCTTTTTGGACCGGGCGTCATGACCTGTTATTACAATGATGAGAAGGCGACTGCCGAGGTGCTTAAGGACGGGTGGCTCTATACCGGCGATATGGCTATGGAGGATGAGGACGGATTCATCTTCCTTGTGGACCGTAAGAAAGACGTGATCATCAGCGGCGGCGAGAATCTGTATCCGGTTCAGATCGAGGATTTCATGCGCGCTCATGAGGCGGTGAAGGATGTGGCGATTATCGGTCTGCCGGACAAGCGCCTTGGAGAGATTGCAGCGGCCATCGTTGAGACAAAGGAGGGAGCTTCTTGTACCCAGGAGGACTTAGAGAAGTTCTGTAAGAAGCTGCCCCGCTACAAGCGCCCGCATAGATATATCTTTGCAGAGGTTCCGCGCAATGCCACAGGCAAGATTGAAAAGCCAAAGCTCCGCGAGATCTACTGCGGCAAGCGTCTGGTAGAGATGCAGAACAAAGGATGATGCAGAAGACGGCAAAAGAGGAATATGCAGCAGGAAATCGGTTAGCTGATACTGCTGCAGTGGCAGACGACTTTTACAATCTCGTCTACGGATTCTTTTTTGCCGTCTGCCTCCCATTTTAAGAAGACATTCAGAAGCGCTCCGCCGTAATAGTATAACTCATAGGCGGAGTGGGGATATACAGGGGCGACGAGCTTGGTGATATATTCGTTTATCGCATGGATCATCAGGGAGTGGAGGTTCGCGCCTGCCAATGTGAGGAAGAATTCCGCGTACTGGTCAAAGAACAGGAAGGCGTGGCGGATATGGACAGCGTCATAGAAAGTATCGATGCCGATCGAGCGGCTGCATTCCTCAAGATAAAGTTCGATGATCTCGTGGAGATAGCTGTTGAGGGCATCGGTTTTTGACTGGAAATAGTGATAAAAGGTCATGCGTGATACGCCTGCTTTTTTGACAATGTCGGAGATAGTGATCTCCTCAAAGATTTTGCTCTGCATCAGGGCAATAATCGACTCTCCGATACACTGACGGGTGAATCGGTTTCTTTTTGTAAAATTTTTCCCAAGTATGCTTTTCATCAAAGAAACATCGTGTTTCATCTGGTATTCTCCTAAAAGTTTACATTTCATAGTTATCTGTAAATTGTATCATAGGATTTGGTAAGATACAATAACAAGTAGTAATAAAAACCACGTGATGATCTGATGTGTTGTACGTAAAAGGAGAAGATCATGGGAGAGATAGTATTGCTTGCTGAGACAGGTTCGGATATCACAAAAGAAGTAGCGGATAAGTATGGGATTTATATTGTGCCGATGCATGTGTCCTTCGGGGAGGAGACAAAAGATGACGCCACATTTCCGGCAGAAGAGGTATGTGCGTTTTATGAGCGGACAGGAAAGCTTCCGAAGACAAGCGGGAGTGTCCCGGAGGAATTTGAAAAGATTTATGACCAGATTCATAAAGAGCACCCGGATGGAGAGATCTTATACTTGGCGTATTCTTCAGTGACCACTTGTTCTTATCAGAGCGGGCAGATTGCCGCTGAAGGGCGTGATTACGTCACCAGCCTGGATACGAAGCATGTGTCCGTGGGGCAGTATGCTGTTGTAGTGACGATGGCAGAACTTCTTAAAAAGCATCCTGAGTGGACGGTTCAGGAAGCGGCAGAGAAAGCAAAGGAAGTGTCGGAGCGCGTCCGCATGTGTTTTGTGCCGGATAAGCTGGAGTTTTTGCGTGCAGGAGGAAGGGTGAGCAATGCGGCGGCTCTTTGCGGGGCTTTGCTCAAGATCCATCCCCAGATTGATATTCTTAACGGGTATCTGAAGGCGACGAAAAAGCATAGAGGAAGCATGAAAAAGATTGTAGGCCAGCTAACGGAGAATTATATCCGGGAGCAGAAGTTTAGCCTTGATGAGGTGTGGCTGATCTGTTCGCCGCGGATGTCGGATGAAGTGCGCCGGAGAGCAGAACAGGCGGCTTTAAACTGCGGAGTGAAAAAAGTAACCTGGGTGCAGACCGGAGGTGTGATCACCTGTCACGGAGGTCCGGGTGCATTCGGAGTGGTTGGGATTTCAGAAAAATATGAGAGGGGTTAATTATGGAGAATATACATTCTATGATGGAGCTTGGCGAGGAGCTGGATATTAAGTTTGATGAGCTGGTGGAAAACTGTATGCGTTCCGGTGCCATCGACCAGAATCTTTATCTGGAATATGATGTGAAGCGGGGGCTTCGTGATTCTAACGGCAAGGGTGTGCTGACGGGACTTACAGAGATTTCTGATGTAGTAGCGATGAAGCGGGTGAACGGAAGATCTTATCCGGTAGAAGGCGAACTTTACTATCAGGGTGTCAATGTGCGGGATATTGTGAGTGCAAAGGGCAGGGACCGTTTCCTCTTTGAAGAGGCGACGTATCTTTTGCTGTTCGGAAGACTGCCTGTCAATGATGAATTCGAGAATTTTATCAAGATATTAGGAGGTTTAAGAGAGCTATCCGGGCAGTTTGTCCGGGACGTGGTGATGAAAGCGCCGCCGGCGAATATCATGAATGCGTTACAGAAGTGCATTGTGCTGTTATATTCCTACGACGCAAGACCTGATGATATCGCAGTGTCCAATGTACTCAGACAATCTCTGCAGCTTATTGCGAAGATGCCAATGATGAGTGTATATGCCTATTACGCGTACCGGATGTTCCATTTTGACAAGACATTGATGGTGCGTCCGCCAAAGCCTGAGCTTTCTACAGCGGAGAATCTCTTATATATGCTCCGCAAGGACGGGAAATATACGGAGCTTGAGGCAAAGGTCTTAGACATTGCACTTGTACTCCATGCGGACCACGGTGGCGGTAATAACAGTACCTTTACGAACCATGTAGTGACAAGCTCGGGGACAGATACATACTCGGCGGTGGCAGCGTCTATGTCATCCCTTAAGGGGCCGCGCCACGGCGGCGCGAATTTAAAAGTCATGCAGATGTTTGATGATCTGAAAGCATCCTGTCCGGACATTACGAATGAGCAGGATGTGACGGCATATCTGATTCGGGTGCTTGATAAAGAGGCGTTTGACGGCGCTGGACTGATCTATGGGATGGGCCATGCAGTCTATACAATCTCTGACCCCAGGGAAGTCGTGCTGAAGGAATATGCCCGGAGGCTTTCCGAGGCGAAGGGTATGGAAAGGGAATTCGCTCTCTACAATATGGTGGAGCGGGTCGCATCGAAGCTTTTGATGGAGAGAAGGAGACTGTTTAAGCCAATCTGTGCAAATGTGGACTTCTACAGCGGGCTTGTGTACAGTATGCTCGGCATCCCTACAGAGCTTTTTACACCGATCTTTGCCATTTCCAGAATCTCTGGCTGGAGCGCCCACAGGCTTGAGGAACTGGTGAATAAAGGTAAGATCATCCGTCCAGCTTACAAGTATGTGGGACATCATGTGGATTATCAGGAGCTTGGCGACAGGGAGTACATTTTGTAAATATTTTCAGGATAATCCTATATATTGAGGTTATTTATAGATAATATCGATAAGTGTGACGATTTATTGACATAATCAATTGGACACAAGATTCATACAAGTTCATAATAGAAGAGTAGACATATAAAAATTACATAAAGAGGAAAGAGAGGAAAGTAACATGAATTTGTATGATTCAAGGAAGAAACTCGCAGTTGCGGGGGTTTTGTGCGGAGTTGTTGCGGCTGTTCTGGCATATTTCGGCAATCCGGCAAACATGGCATTCTGTATCGCGTGTTTTGTGCGTGATATGGCTGGTTCTCTCGGGATGCATCAGGCAGAGGTTGTCCAGTATGCAAGACCGGAGATCACGGGGCTGGTGCTGGGGGCGTTTTTAATCTCTGTTGCAACCAAGGAGTACCGCTCAACAGCAGGTTCATCACCGATGATCCGCTTTGTATTAGGGATGGTCATTATGATCGGCTCTCTCGTATTCTTGGGCTGTCCGCTTCGTATGGTCATCCGTATGTCAGCCGGCGATCTGAATGCGTGGGTCGCACTGGTCGGATTCATTTTTGGCGTGGCAACAGGTACGTTTGCGTTGAAGAAGGGCTTTAGCCTTGGGCGTTCCCATGATACAGGAAAAGAAAGCGGCGCGGTGCTGCCGATTCTGCTAATCGGCGTACTGGTTCTTGGCGTTATGGGATTTTTGAAGGCCAGCGAGACAGGTCCGGGAAGTATGCATGCCCCGATCATCTTATCACTGCTTGGCGGACTTGTGTTCGGCGCACTTGCCCAGAAGGCAAGGATGTGCTTTGCGGGCGGTATTCGTGACGTGATCTTGATGAAAAATTTTGATCTGCTGACAGTCATCGGTGGTGTGTTTGTTGTAATGCTGGTATTTAACCTTGCAATGGGCAAATTTGTCGTAGGATTCGATACACCGGGAATAATTGCACATTCTGAGCATCTGTGGAATATCCTTGGCATGTACGCGGTTGGATTCGCTGCGGTTCTGGCAGGCGGCTGCCCGCTCCGCCAGTTGATCTTGGCAGGACAGGGGTCGTCCGATGCAGCGGTGACTGTACTCGGTTTATTCATAGGAGCTGCGCTTTGCCATAATCTGGGACTTGCATCAAGCGGAACGGCGCTGAATGCAGAGACAGGCGAGGTGGTTGCAGGAGCAGCTACACCGGCTGGTAAGATAGCGGTTATCATCTGCATCATCGTATGTTTTATCATTGCATTTACAAATAAACGGGAAAATGTGAAATAGGAGGGCTTGTATTATGAAAGAAGTAGACGCAAGAGGTCTTTCCTGTCCGGAGCCGATCATGCTGACAGCGGAGGCTTTAAAGAGTGCCAATGGACCGGTGAAAGTATTGGTCAGTGAGCCTCACCAGAAGACGAATGTGGAGAAGCTGGCGAAGGATCGCGGCAAAAAGACGACGACGAAAGAGATTGATACAGGATTTGAGATTATAATCGAATAGTTTATAACATTATTAGAGGCTGCCGGGCTTGATGTCCGGCAGTCTTTGCGTTATAATACGTTGGTGGACGAAGTATAGTATAATTCAAAAGAAAAGGGGATATTATGGCTGATTTTTTATATGTAGTTGTTAAGATGATTGCGGTGCTCCACGATATGATCATGACGTGGAACGATAGCTTTGAGACTGTTTTTTCGGACAAAGAGCTTCATTTTCTAGTGATAGGAGTTCTGGGAATGGGGATGTTGTTTATTATCTATCCGCTGTTTAAGCTGCTGAGTGAGAATCATGTGCTTGTGATCGCGTGGATTTATGTGTTTACAGTGATCATTGTGATTGCATTTGCCATTGAGATCGGACAGGGAATTACAGGAACCGGGAAGATGGATTTTGACGATATTGTAGCCGGTGTTGCAGGCTTCATGGCGATGTTCATTGTGTTTGCAGCGGTACGTGCAGTCATACTTGGAATTTTCAGATTGATTCGTTCTTTATCCGGTGGCGGGAGCAGGCGAAGAAGGGACAATTACGATGAATATGATTATTATGATTAATGAAAGTTGAAGGAGAATACGTTCAAAGATAATGATGAAGAATATTGTAATAGGTCTGGTAGCCCATGTAGATGCAGGAAAGACAACCCTTTCTGAAAGCATTCTCTACCTTACAGGAAAGATCAGGAAGCAGGGACGTGTAGACCACGGCGATGCTTTTTTAGACAGCTATGAATTGGAAAAAAGCAGGGGAATCACTATCTTTTCAAAACAGGCAGTGTTTCCCTTGGGGAATCTTACAGTAACTCTTCTTGACACTCCGGGGCATGTGGATTTTTCGGCAGAGATGGAGCGTACACTTAAGGTTCTGGATGCGGCCGTGCTGGTGATCAACGGAGCGGACGGCGTACAGGGGCATACACGGACTTTGTGGAGGCTTCTTACTATGTACCGGGTTCCGGTATTTCTTTTTATCAATAAGATGGATCAGGAGGGAACTGAAAAGTTCGCCCTTCTGAAAGAGCTGGCCCGCGGTCTTGATGAAGGCTGCGTTTCTTTTGATGTACCGAAAGATGATTTTTATGAAGAACTTGCCCTTTGCAGCGAAGAGGCAATGGAACAGTATTTGGAGACAGGAGAGCTTAAGGAAGAGACGGTTGCGGAGATGATAGCAAAGAGAAAAGTCTTTCCGTGTTATTTCGGAGCAGCGTTAAAGAATGAAGGCGTCCGGGAGCTTTTAGAGGGAATTGAAAAATACGCGGGAGCTTGTGCCGGAAAAAGAAGTCGGGAAACTTTCGGGGCGAGGGTATTTAAGATATCGCGGGATTCTCAGGGCATCCGCCTGACTCATCTTAAGCTTACCGGCGGAACATTAAAAGTCAAAGACATTTTAATTGGCGATGAAAAGGTGAATCAGATCCGCGTCTATTCCGGAGAGAAGTATGAGACGGTGCAGGAAGTACAGGCTGGGATGGTCTGTGCAGTTACAGGACTTAACAGCACATATGCCGGTCAGGGCCTTGGGAGTGAGGAAGATTCGGAAAGCCCATTGTTAGAGCCGGTCTTAAATTATCAGGTCATACCGCCGGATGGCTTTGATCTCCATAAGACGCTTATCTTTCTGCGGCAGCTTGAAGAGGAAGATCCGATGCTTAAGGTTATCTGGAATGAAGAGCTTGGAGAGATTCATGTCAGGCTTATGGGAGAAGTCCAGACAGAGATCTTAAAAAGTGTCATACAGGAGCGGTTCGGCGTCTGCGTAGAGTTCGGCACGGGCAATATTGTATACAAAGAGACGATTCAGACGATAGCAGAGGGGATTGGGCACTATGAACCGCTCAGGCATTATGCGGAGGTGCACTTGATCTTGGAGCCAGGAGAGCCGGGGAGCGGGCTTCTCTTTGAAACAGCATGCAGTGAAGACGAGCTGGATAAGAACTGGCAGAGGCTTATCCTTACCCATCTGACGGAAAAGCCTCACCGCGGAGTGCTGACCGGCTCGTTTATCACAGATATGAAGATTACGCTGGCGGCAGGCCGTGCCCATCTAAAACATACAGAGGGCGGCGATTTCCGGCAGTCTACTTATCGTGCGGTGAGACAGGGACTTATGCAGGCAGAAAGTATTCTGTTAGAGCCGTATTACACCTTCCGGCTGGAAGTCCCGGCGGAGATGACCGGGCGTGCGATGACTGATATCCAGAGAATGTACGGGGAGGCAGATGCACCTGAGACAGCAGGAGATATGGCTGTTCTTACCGGGAAGGCACCGGTATCTGTTATGCGTGACTACCAGAGGGAGGTTCTGGGATACTCAAAAGGGCAGGGGAGATTATTTCTTGAATATAGAGATTATGAGCCTTGCCATAATCAGGAAGAGGTGTTGGAGGAGTTTGGGTATGACCCGGAAAAGGATACAGATAACCCGTCGGGGTCTGTATTCTGTTCTCACGGAGCAGGATATTACGTGCCGTGGCATGAGGTGCCTGAGTACATGCACATAGAAAGCCAGTTGAAAAGGTGGTTGACAAAAAAGTCGGACAAGCCGGAATCAGCGGCACCGGGAAGGAGAGATGCAGGGCGTCTTCCGGCAGGAAAAGAAGCTGCACAGATGTATTCCTTGAATAGAAAAGAGGAAAAAGAGCTTGAGGAGATTTTCATTCGTACGTATGGCAAATATGAGACAAAACCGGCTCCGGCTGCAAGAACGGTAACGTCATCTGCTGGGAAAAAGCAGAAAAAGAAAGAACCGTTAAAGGAATATCTGCTAGTGGACGGGTACAATGTCATCTTTGCATGGGACGATCTGAAGGAGCTGGCAAAGGACAACATCGAAGGGGCGCGGGGAAAGCTTATGGATATCCTCTGTAATTACCAGGGATTCAAAAAGTGTGCAGTAATCCTTGTTTTCGATGCCTATAAGGTGAGTGGCTATGCCCTGGAGATACAGAAGTACCACAATATCCATGTAGTATATACGAAAGAGGCGGAGACGGCTGACCAGTATATAGAAAAAGTGGTGCATGAGATTGGGCGAAAATATCATGTTACGGTTGTCACCTCGGACGGAGTGGAGCAGGTAGTAACGCTTGGACAGGGAGGGACACTGATATCTGCAAGGGAGTTTCTTGAGGAGGTGAAGCTTATGAGAAAACAGATAGAAGAAGAGTATGGAGACAAAGTATGCGGTACGAAGAACTACCTCTTTGATACTATGGACGAAGAGCTCTTAAGAGAGATGGAAGAGGTAAGGCTTGGCAAAAAAGAGCTTGGGGGAAACAAAAGATGAAAAGAATCGTTTACATGTTTCCTATACTGTCCGGGATTATGTGGGGTTCCGGCGGTATCTTTGTGAGGACGCTTACGGAGCTTGGCATGGATGGATTTACGGTGGCAGAGTCAAGACTTTCGGTGGCGGTATGCGTGCTGGCGGGAATGATCTGTCTGTATGACAGGAAACTGTTTCGCATCAAATTAAAGGACGTTTGGATATTTGCTCTTGGCGGATTTTGCGGGATTCTTGGAGTAATGCTTGCCTATAATGCATCGATCAAAGAAGTTACCTTATCTCTGGCAGCAGTGTTATTAAGTATGTCACCGGTATTTGTGCTGTTTCTGGCGGCGCTTCTGTTCGGCGAGAAGATAACCGGGAAGAAGTTGGGGTGTATGGCTCTTGCTCTGACAGGCTGTGTATTGGTGAGCGGAGTGTTAGAGACAGGTTCAGGTATGAAATGGTCTGCAGCGGGGATTGGATTTGGCGTGTTAGCTGCATTTTTCTATGCAATGTACAGCTTGGTCAGTAAGGAGTCTGCGAGGAGGGAATATCATGCATTTACAATGATATTTTACTGTATGTTTATTAGTGCCGCTGCCCTCTTTCCGGTGACAGATTGGAGATGCATCTATACTGTGACAAAGGGCGGCGGTGTGAAGATGGTATTGTTTATGCTTGTCAATGCACTGGTTACTTCCATATTGCCGTACGTATCTTATACGCTTGCTCTTAACTATATGGAGGCGGGAAAGGCATCGATATTGGCGGCAGGTGAGCCGGTAGCTGCGATGGTGTTTGGGCTTTTGTTTTTCTCAGAGAAACCTACAGTTCTTGCGGTGACAGGGCTTATATTAACTACAGCAGCATTGGCAGTATTCAGCAAACCGGAGAAAGATGCAGTAAATATCTGACATGAAAGAAGACTTTTCCTAATCGGAAAAGTCTTCTTTGTGGTCGATCAATTGTTTTTCATTATATAGTACAGTAGTTGCCCGGAATGTCCGATAATTTTTCGGGCTCATCTCGAATTTTTTCTTAAAAGCTTTCGAGAATGCAAGCTGGTCTTCATAGCCAACAGCGCGTGAGATCTCCTTGATGGTGTCATTGGTGCTGACGAGAAGGTTCGCAGCTTTGTGCATCCGGTAGTCGATGAGAAACTTCTGTATGGATATACCAAGTTCTTTTTGGAATACGTGATTCAAGTATGCCCGGCTGATGCCGATATGCCCGGCAATATCTGATACATTGATCCCGTCCTTATAGTAAATCTTGATGTGTTCGACCGCCAGCTCCATGTAGACGTTAGAGCCGTAATTATGACTTTCCGGTGAATGTTTGTGGCGCAGCATTGTGCGGTTGTCAATCAGTCTGGAAAAAAGCATGAGCATCCATGCCTCTCTGCGCAGATCATCAGCGAAAGTGAGAGCTTTACAATCCAGAATATTATCAATACAGTCCATGATGATTTCCGGTTGAAGCGGCGATGGAAGAATTAACTTTTTAGGTGAGAAGCCGCATTGACTTAAGATTGAGTCAGCTCTGATTCCATTAAATCCAATCCATGCATAGTGCCACGGGTCCGTAGCGTCAGAGCCATATGTAACTGAGACACCCGGATAGATGACAAACATCTGCCCCGCAGATAATGGATAGGTGTTACCGTTTATTGAGTAAAAGCCTTTTCCTGAAAAAACAAAATGAATGATAAATTCCTCCCGTTCGCCTGGACAGATGTGAAGAGGTTTACAATGCTCTCTTCCGGCATGGATTAGGCTGATGTCTAAGGAAGTCTCTCTTAAATGCTCCAGACAACGGAAAGTAACACTATCGGTATATTTCACATTGCGCATAGTCGATTTCTCCTTTTTCATTATTTTAATTCCTAAACGGTGAAAATGATATAGGAATATAAACAAGGCGATGTAAGCAATCCCGCTATATTCCTACTAGAACTTCTATATAATGCAAAACGATGATCTTGCTGATGTCTGTTTTTATTATAGCATATATTGTACGATTTTTCTATATCGAAATTGACATAAACACATTTAATTATGCCATTTATGCAACTTGTATGAAACTGTATAATGTTTAACAGAAAAAACGTCGAGATGACGAAAAAGGAGAGGTGTGGAATGAAAAAGAGAGTAATTGCTGCAATACTTGTGGCAACAATGCTAATTGGAACTGCTGTCTCGGCTGTCGGATGCAGTTCGTCAACCAGTTCGGATGGGAAAATTCATATCACCATGCTTCAGTATAAGCCGGAGGCTGTCGATGCTTTTGAAGCAATGGAAAAAGAATTCAATGCAACACATGACGATATTGTTCTTTCGATTGAATCCCCAAACGATGCTATGACTGTATTGAAGACGCGATTAATCAAGGAAAGTGCGCCGGATATTATTGGCATCGGTGGTGATGTTAATTTTTCTAATTTTCTTGATGCAGAAATTCTTATGGATATTTCGGATTTTGAAGGATTATCATTGATCAAACAAGCTTATCTGGATATTGATAAAAATCTTGAGTTTGTTCCGATGGATGGTGTTTATGCGGTTCCATATGTAGCGAATGCAGCAGGAGTTTTATATAACAGAGAGATGTTTAAAGAAAATGGATGGAAAATACCCACTACATGGGATGAATTTATGAGCCTGTGTGATACCATTAAAGCTTCTGGGAAGCAGCCGCTGTATTTTGGCTATAAAGATGTATGGACATGTTTAGCGCCATGGAATGCGCTGGCCTGTGATCTGGCACCGGCAGATGTTTGCCGCCAGGTAAATAAAGGTGAAACGACATTTAAAGATGAATATCCGGAAGTGGCAGAAAAGATGCTGGAGCTTCTCGAACATGCACAAAGTGATCCGTTTGCATATAGTTACAATGATGCATGTACAGCTTTTGCGAATGGAGAGTCCGCAATGTACTGTATCGGAAGTTACGCTGTTCCGCAGATTCAGTCAGTCAATCCGGAGATGGATATAGATTCTTTTGTTATGCCGGGATGTGACAATGCGGATGGCAATATTTTAAATTCAGGTGTGGATCTTCAGTTCTGTGTTGCAAGTGAGTGCCAGAATAAAGAAGCTGCTTACGAAGTATTAAGTTTCATGCTTGAGGACAGCACGATTCAGATATATCTGGACAATCAGAACGCAGTTCCCTGCAAAGACAAAGAATTTGAGCTTTCTCCTGCTCTTGATGGTATGCTTGAGTATATCAATTCAGGTAAGATGGTTGATTATCAGGATCATTATTATCCGTCTGAGATGAGCGTGGATGCCCAGATTCAGACATTCTTATTAGACGGGAATGTGGATAAATTCCTGAATAAGTTCGACACCGACTGGGTACGTTATAACCGTGATATTATTCGTAAAGTACAGGAATATGAGGAAAAGGGAGGAAATAAATGATGAAAAACAAATTAAGCAGAAACCAGACCTTTTTGCTGATCACAATCCCAGTCCTGGCATTGTTTTTCTGTTTTAATACTTTGCCGCTGATCAAGGGCCTTATCTATAGTTTTACAAACTTTAAAGGCTTCGGAAGCTACGACTGGGTAGGTATGCGTAACTATGCAGACTTATTTACAGACGGACGTGTAGGAAAATCTTACCTTTTCACTTTCAAATTTGCAATTCTTGCTACAATCATAACAAACGTAATCGCGTTGCTTCTTGCATTAGGATTAAACGGCAAGATTAAAGCTAAGAGTGCATTGAGAGGCGTGTATTTTGTACCAAGAATTCTCGGCGGATTGGTTGTGGGTTATATCTTCGGATATATCTTTACATATATTCTTCCTACATTGACTGGAAAGGGAAGTATGCTTTCCAACACAAATACAGCGTGGATTGCGATCGTAATTGTTGCGGCATGGCAGTCTATTGCGCAGACAACGCTGATTTATATCTCCGGTCTTCAGACTGTTCCAGAGGACGTATATGAGGCTGGCGCTATTGACGGCGCTACCGGGTGGAAGAGTTTTAAGGAATTAACATTCCCGTTGATTATTCCATTCTTCAGTATCAACATGGTATTAAGCATGAAAGACTTTCTGATGGTATTCGATCAGATCATGGCATTGACAAAAGGTGGTCCTGCACAGAGTACGGAATCCATATCCTTTCTGATCTATAACAATGGTATGGGCGGCGGACAATTTGGTTTCCAGAGTGCTAACGCAGTAGTATTCTTTATTGTAATCGTTGCAATCTCTGTATGCCAGCTTACTATAACAGGAAAGAAGGAGGAACAGTTATAATGAAACAGAAAAATAAAGTTGCGGCTGTCACTAACTGGCCACTTACTATTCTTTTGATAATTGGATGTCTTACTGTTATCTTCCCGCTTTACATGGCGGTAGTGATTGCATTTAAAAAGCCATCGGAGATGACGAATGATATTGCCGGAGCATTAAGCCTTCCGAAAAGCTGGAGTCTTGAAAATTTTGCAGAAGCTATGCGTGTCACAGACTTCTGGCATTCTTTGGGATACAGTGTTATGATTACAGTTATTACTGTAGTGCTGGCCATTGTGATTCACTCTTTGGCTGGATATGCCATCGGCAGGAGTATGGCTAAGAGCAAATTTTACAAATTTTCATATCTTTATATTGTCAGCGGTATGTTTGTTCCTTTTGCTATCTTAATGATGCCTTTGGTAAAACAGACTGCACAGATGGGAGTTGATAATTGGGTTGGCGTTATCTTGTGTTATCTTGTGTTCTATATGCCGATGAATGTAATGCTTTATTCCGGTTATTTAAAAAATATCCCGGTCGCTTTAGAGGAAGCTGCTTTTGTGGACGGTGCAACTACATGGTCAACTTACTGGAAAGTGATCTTCCCGATCATGGGACCTATGCATGCTACAGTTGCTGTATTGACTGCTTTGGGAACATGGAATGATGTTATGACTCCTCTTGTTATCATGTCGGGTACAGGAGCTAATACATTGCCGCTGGCACAGTTGACTTTCCAGACACAATTTGGTACAAACTATAATCTGGCATTTGCGTCTTACCTGCTGGCATTGCTGCCAATCTTAATCTTTTATCTGATATGCCAGAAGCAGATTATCAATGGCGTTGTAAACGGCGCGGTAAAATAATACGGCAGTAAAAAGTTATCATACATCTGGTCTGTTTACGACAGGCCAGGTGTTTTCTGCATAAATATTATGTGCTGAAATATAGAATTGTGAGAGGGCAGATTATGAAATATATTGCTTATAATGAACAAACTAAAGTTTTTACTCTGCGCACAAAGAACAGTATGTATCAGATGCAGGTAGGAGCGTATGATACATTGACACATCTATACTATGGTGCTGACATCGGGGATACAGAAGCCGCGCATCGAATTATCTGTCTGGACCGCGGTTTTTCAGGAAATCCCTATGAAGCGGGGGAGGATCGGACGTTCTCCCTGGATGTGTTGCCGCAGGAGTATTCCGGATACGGAAATGGGGATTACCGGATCAATGCCATGGAGATGACCCATGAGGATGGAAGTGACGCAGTTCATCTGCGTTATGAGAGTTACCGCATGATAGAGGGAAAGTACTCACTTAAGGGGCTTCCGTGTATGTTCGGTGATGAAAATGAAGCAGAGACTCTGGAGATCACACTGTACGACAGGATTACGAACCTTAAAGTTCATCTGTTATATGGAGTATTCTATGATCTTGATGTGATCACCAGGGCAGTTAGAATGGAAAATAAGGGAGAGAAGACGGTTACGATACAGCGTGCCATGTCCATGGAGATGGATTATACCAATAAACATATGGATTTTATCCATTTTTATGGAAGGCATACGATGGAGCGTATGACGGAGCGGCTGCCTCTGCACCACGGGGTTCAATCCGTGGAGAGCAAGCGCGGAATGTCCAGTCATCAACATAATCCATTTGTGATTTTATGTGACAAGATGACATCGGAAAAACACGGCGACTGTTATGGGTTCGCTCTCGCCTACAGCGGCAATTACCGCTGTGAGATCGAGGTGGACCAGATGGAGCAGACAAGGCTTGTAATGGGCATACATCCGTATCATTTTTCTTTCCGTTTGAATAGAGGGGATGAGTTTGAGGCCCCGGAAGTGATTATGGCATATTCCGGTGAAGGGCTGGGAAGACTGTCTCGCATCTATCATGATGCGTACCGTTCCAACCTGATCCGGAGCAAATATGTTAAGGCCCCCAGGCCGATTCTGGTCAATAACTGGGAGGCAACCTATTTTGATTTTGATGAAGAAAAGCTTTATAAGATTGCGAAAGAGGCGAAGGATATCGGGCTTGATATGTTTGTTCTCGACGACGGATGGTTTGGAAAGCGGGATACGGATTACTCGGGTCTTGGCGACTGGATCGTGAATGAGGACAAGATCAAGGGAGGATTGCCGAAGCTGGTGAAACGTATCAAATCCCTTGGTATGAAGTTCGGTATCTGGATCGAGCCGGAGATGGTGTCGGAAGACAGTAACCTTTACCGGGAGCATCCCGACTGGGTGCTGCGGATTCCGGAGCGTAACATGACGAGAAGCCGCCATCAGCTTAATCTGGATATCACGAGGAAAGAAGTCCGGGATTATGTGATGAAACAGATCTTTGCCGTACTGGATAGCTGCGGCGCCGATTATGTGAAATGGGATATGAACCGAAGTGTGGCGAATGTATATTCTTCAGCGTTGCCGCCGGAAAGGCAGGGCGAAGTGTTCCACCGCTATGTACTTGGCGTGTATGAGATGATGGAGCAGCTTGTGACCAGGTATCCGGATCTTCTGTTTGAGAACTGCTGCGGAGGAGGCGGAAGATTTGATGCGGGAATGCTATATTATTCACCGCAGATCTGGTGCAGTGATAATACGGATGCCATTGACCGCTTAAAGATCCAGTACGGGACATCCTTTGGTTATCCAATAAGCACTATGGGCGCGCATGTCAGTGTATGTCCGAACCACCAGACCGGGCGCACGACACCGTTTGAGACCAGGGCGGTAGTTGCAAGCGCAGGAACGTTTGGCTATGAGCTTGATCTTGAGCATCTTACGAAAGAAGAAAAAGACCTTGCGAAAAAGCAGATTTTGGAGTATAAAGAAATGGAGCACCTGGTTCAGACAGGTGATTATTACCGTTTATCCAATCCTTATAAGAATGATGATTATGTTATCTGGCAGTTTGTCTCCAAAGATAAAAAAGAGGCTGTTGTCAACGGTGTTCAATTAAGAAATGAAGCAAATCCGCATATTCATTTGATCTATCTGGAAGGGCTAGAGCCGTATGAACACTACAAAGACACAGCTACGGGAGAAGTTTATACCGGTGCCGCATTAATGAAGGCAGGGATACCGCTTCCGGTAGGTGCAGGAGATTATCAGCCGATAAAATTCCGTTTTATTATGACTTGGCCGATAACCTAATTTTTGTAGTGCATATCTATGGGGAACAGCCGGGGCAGACAACTGCACCGGCTGTTCTCTGTTACTTTTTCAGTGACCCTGTTGACGCTTATTTTCTGATTTGCTAAAATAGATTCCATAGGGAAGGAGGTAAAGTATGCCGGATTTAACATTTGGGGAGCAGGTAAAGATTGTCCTCGGCAGAAAAGGGATGACAATTAAAGAGCTTGCGGAAATGATTGAACAGCGTACAGATAAAAAGATGTCGAGGCAGAATCTCACGCAGAGACTGGGGAGGGATAATTTCCAGGAACAGGATATGCGGATGATCGCCTCTATTTTAGAATGTCCGTTCAAACTTGATATTCTTGGTGAAGATACTCCGGACGAAGCAGACCAGAAGGCAGTTGAGCAAGAGGCGGTAACTACAGAGGAAGCGGATGAAGGAACGAAAGAAGCAGAAAGGACCGCCGTCGAAGAGCAGGAGATGGAGAACGGGGACGCAGATGAGGATGAGACAGATGTTGTGACAGATGAGGACGAGACGGCAGCCTTGCCCGATGAGGATGTGCAGGATGAAAGTTCCGGCAGAGATATTACAGTGGGAGAGTTTCTTGAGATTCGCAAGAGTTCCGGGGAATCGGCACAGGAGCAGTTGATGCAGGAGCTTCTTGCGGAGATGGACTCTATAGAGCGGGAGGACCGGGAGAGAAATATAGCATGGGAAAGACGCCGTAAAAAAAGGGAGCAACAGGAAGCTGAGAAAAAAGCGGAGAAGAAAGGCGGATGGATGTCACATCTGCCCTTTAGAAAACGCGAAGAAGACCCGAAGCCGCAAGAGTATTCTGAGGAAGAAGAGGAAATCCCTGATACACAAGAACAAGAAGTTTACGAAGAAGCAGATGAACAGGAGAAAAATGAAGAGCCGGAAAATACATTTTCAGAACGGTTAAAGGAATATACAGGGCCGGACAATGACGTTCAGGACCAGATATATGAAGATGAAGAGGAAGATCTTGAGGCGGGGGATGTGAATCCCTATACTGGAAGAGAATATTTTTCAAATAGTGTTCGGATGCATCCGAAGCGTATTGGATATGTGCAGGTATATAACAGGAAAGACCATAAATGGACGGATATGACAGAATGGGCGTTTTTAGGATATCAGGAGCGGAAAAAGATGCTGCTTGGAAAGGATTATGAACCGCCGGTTTATCTCGATTAAGGAGTGTTATGGATTGGAGACAGTTACTATCAACGAAGAGAAGCAGAGGTGTGTCAGGACGACGCGGGGCAGGAAGCGATCTGAGAAGTGAGTTCGAGAAAGATTACCAGAGGATCATTGGGAGTGCTTCATTTCGAAGGCTGCAGGATAAGACGCAGGTGTTCCCTTTAGATAAAAGTGACTTTATCCGCACCAGGCTCACACATTCTCTGGAAGTATCTTCTTTTGCGAAGTCCCTGGGGCAGAATATTGGTGAGAATATACTGGCTTACCACAGGGAATCCGGGTTTACGCCTCGAATGAAAGAAGACATCTGCAATATTCTGCAATGTGCAGGGCTGATTCATGATATCGGGAATCCGCCCTTTGGTCATTTTGGAGAAGTAGAGATCAGGGAATGGTTTGAAAGAGAGCTTCCGGTGCGTCAGTTTCGGGGAGTGCCCATTGCCAAGGTTTTGCCGGAACAGATGCGGCAAGATCTGTATCATTTTGAGGGAAATGCACAGGCTTTAAGGCTTGTGACAAAGCTTCATTTCCTGGTGGATGATAATGGTATGAACTTAACCTATGCTCTTCTTGGTACGATGATCAAATATCCGGTATCGTCTGTACAGATTGACAGACGTTCCGGTGACATCAAAGATAAGAAGATGGGCTATTATTATGCAGATAAAGACATTTTTGAGGATATCCAGAGGGAGACGGGGACGTTTGGTAAGCGGCATCCTCTGACGTTTATTCTTGAGGCGGCAGATGATATTGCCTATAAGACAGCAGACATTGAAGATGCTTTTGTAAAGGGATTTATCAGTTACAATCGTCTCTTGGAGGAACTTAAGGAGCTTCAAATGCTGTACAGGCAGGAGGGAACGGGTGCTTTTTATCCGGCAGATAAGCTGGAAGAGATATATCTGGTAGGGAAGGAGCGGCATGTGGATAATCCGGAGGAATTTGCTGTTAAAAATTGGATTGTGAGAGTACAGGGATTTTTGCTTAATTGTGCGACTTATGGATTTACCTCCAATTACGGGGCAATTATGAGCGGAACATACAAGCATGATTTGTTCTATCATACATTTGCAGACAAGCTCATGGATTTGCTCGGTGATTTCGCATTTCGGGAGGTATTTACTTCTGATGCAATATATCGCATGGAAGTGTCGGAGTCTGCAATGATCGATTACCTGATGGACAGATTTGTGTCGGCGGCTGTAAAGTATGATGACAGCACGCAGAAGCTTGGAACGATTGAGTCGCGGATGATCTGGTTTATCTCCGATAATTATAAGAATGCTTATCACAGGCAGGCAAGAGGAAAGCCGGAGGCGGAAAAGCTCTATCTCCGTCTTCTCCTGGCAACGGATTATATCTGTGGTATGACGGACAGCTATGCCAAAAGGCTGTATCAGGAATTGAATGCAATGGTGTGACAAAAAGAATAATAAATAATTTAATTTTAGGAATGAACGGCGTACACAGCGAATAGATTATGATGAATAAAGCTAGAATGGAAGTGGAATATTGAAACGATTTATTCGCTATTTGTACGAATATGAGCAGGAAAAACGTATGCGCAATGTCGGCTTCGTGAAGGTAGAGCAGGGAGAGGATGAGTGTATGGTTCACATACACGGAAAGGGACTGCGGATGGGCAGTGAAACAAGCTTACAGATCTACCTGCTCTTTGAAGAGGCCGGAACATGCTTTGGTATCTGGCAAGGCGAGGCAGATAATATCAATCCTGCTGTGAATGAGTGCATCAGTTATACAGCGGAAGAAACAGGAACTCCGGAAATCTACGGAAAAGTAAATGGTATCGTCCTGGAGAACAGAGACGGGCGGCGCTATGCAGCGCTTTGGAACGATACCCAGATGGATGTATCTAACATGCAGATCTGGAGAGCGGAAGAGAGCGAAGGCAGTAGAGAGAGCAAGGAATCAAAGGAGCCGGAAGAAGAACCAGAACAAATAGCCGGGATGGCGGAAGAAGAACCAGAACAGACAGCCGGGATGGCGGAAGAAGAACCAGAACAGACAGCCGGGGTGGCGGACGAACAATCTGAACAAACGGAAGAGATACAGGAAACAGGTGATATTATGGAGGCAGTGCCTGCGATTCGCAGCGAGGATATCTTTTTTTCGGAAGAGGAAGGAAAAACGGATGTCCGTAGGGGATGGCGGACGAAAAAGATCCAGCGCACGGAGCTTGCAAAGCTTGCCCGCTGTGAATGGCGCCTGGCAAATAATAATTTCCTTTTACACGGATATTATAATTACCACCATTTGATTATTCTTGAGAGAGAAGAGCAAGTTATGCTGGGTGTTCCGGGAATATATCATGAGAAAGAGGCCGCAGCGGCGGGAGCCTTTGGTTTTGTGGAGTTTATCGCAAGAGACAGGCTTGATATCAAGCTGAGCCCGGAAGAATGCAATGAGGAACATCCTTTTGGATATTGGTGCAGACCGGTGAAACGGGCATTTAAGTGGGATTAAAAGTGACGGGGTAAAACAATGCAGAGTACGGATGAGAAATATATGAAAGAAGCGATCAAGCAGGCAAAGAAAGCCTATGTACTTGGCGAAACACCGATTGGTTGTGTGATCGTATATCAGGATAAGATCATAGGGCGTGGATATAACCGCAGAACAATTGATAAAAATACATTGGCACATGCGGAACTGATCGCGATCAAAAAGGCCAGTAAGAAGGTAGGTGACTGGCGTCTGGAGGGATGTACGATGTATGTTACTCTTGAGCCGTGCCAGATGTGTGCCGGGGCAATCGTGCAGTCCAGAATGACGAGGGTTGTGGTGGGGTGCATGAATCCCAAGGCGGGATGTGCCGGTTCTATTCTGAATCTGTTGCAGATGCCGGAGTTTAATCATCAGGCAGAACTTACAATAGGGATTCTTGAGGAGGAATGCAGCCAGATGATGAAGTCTTTTTTTAAAGAGCTGCGGGAGAAGAAAAAGAAAGATAGTATAACATAAAATGGTAAGCTTATTTTATGTGCGTTACGCTTCGAACCTACATTCACAGACGTTACCTTGGCAGTTAACTCAGTCCAGGCACCCTCACGGCACCCGGGAGGTTCTGCTTAGTGCTGCTTCGTTCCCGATCTGACACGGTTCACAGATTCCCGTCGCGTAAGACCCAGGCCTCAACGCCACTTTCCAAGGGCAGCTCTGCAAATACAGGCCCTCTGCGTAACATCACCCCTGCTATAGCGGATTGCAGGTATAAGGTACCGCTAACACCCCGGCTGCACATTTTTATATTTTACTGCATCTTTAGTTAAATGTCAATTGAAGCTTGACATTTTCTAAAGGGTGATTTATGATAAATTTTGTAAAATTTCATATGATTGATGACAAGGGAGCTTGTATGGAGCAGGCTGAGAGTGGGCTGACACCGCCCAGACCTATAACCTGATTTGGATAATGCCAACGTAGGGACGCGTTATGAGAGATATTATATCTCCTTTGTCTTCAATCGAAGATAAAGGAGGTATTTTTATGTTTCAGTTTTTAGTAAATGCAGAAGGCGGCCTGACCGGCGTCGGTTATGTGGTATGTGTTGTGGCGGGGATTGTCCTGTTTTTGCTGGCAATCATCTTCGCGGGGAGAGGTTCGGAGAAAAGGAAGATGACCACAAGGCAGCTTGTATTCTGTGCGATGGCGATGGCGCTTGCGTTTGTGACATCGTATATCAAGATTTTCGAGATGCCCTGGGGCGGCAGTGTGACACTGTGCAGTATGCTTTTTATTGTGCTGGTCGCAAACTGGTACGGGGTGAAGACGGGGATTTTAGTAGGGCTTGCCTATAGTATCCTGCAGTTTATCCAGGAGCCGTTTATATTGTCCTTTTTCCAAGTATGCTGCGATTATTTTTTCGCTTTTGCAGCTCTCGGTATTGCCGGGCTCTTTGCGAAGCGGTCAAATGGTCTGGTAAAGGGCTATATAGCGGCGGTGCTGGCGAGAGGGGCATTTCATTCCCTTGGCGGGTATCTTTACTGGATGGACTATATGCCGGAAAATTTCCCGCAGTCACTCCGGAGCATTTATCCGATTGCATATAATTACAGCTATCTTCTGGCAGAGGGAATCATTACCGTGTTAATCTTGATGATACCGGCGGTTGCGGATGCGCTTAACCAGGTGAAGAAAACGGCTGTTGAAATCTAAAGAGACAATCTGGAGATGAGTTTTTGCTATTGTGCATAAATTAACGTTAAAAATACCGCATTATTGCGACAAATATAACAATACTGATGGAAAAATATCAATTGTATACAAACATGGGAATGTATGATATGGTTGACAATGGATATGTCATACTATGTACTTTCTCTGTAGAGGAGAGGGTAGGAAAGAGAGGAAAAACTATGTTACAGACAATTGAATCCATCAATGCGGCAGTGAATGATTTTGTGTGGGGCGTGCCGGCGATGGTGTGCATTATCGGCGTGGGGCTTGTCCTTAGTTTTCGGACGGGATTTATACAGTTCCGCAAGTTCGGGTATGCGCTGAAGAACTCTATCGGCAGGATTTTTACGAAGTCTGAGGCGAAGGAAGGAAGTATCACTCCGTTTCAGGCTGTCTGCACGGCGTTAGCGGCTACCGTGGGGACCGGCAATGTTGCCGGGGTAGCCGGTGCGATTGCAATCGGCGGGCCGGGAGCGGTATTCTGGATGTGGATATCTGCGCTCCTTGGCATGTGTACGAAGTTTTCAGAGGTTACGCTGGCAGTTCATTTCCGTGAGAGGAATCCGGAGGGGGATTATGTGGGCGGACCGATGTACTACATAAAGAACGGGCTTGGCAGGGGATGGTACTGGATGGCTGTCGTGTATGCGATGCTGGGAGCGCTGACCGTAATGGGTACAGGCAATGCGACCCAGGTGAATACAATCACGGCATCCATTGATTCCGCGTTTATCAATTATGGAATCATCAGTGAGTCCCAGGTAGGTACGGTGAACTTAGTCATCGGAATCATTATCGCTGCGCTGGTGGCAATCGTGCTTTTGGGCGGTGTTAAGCGTATCGGCAGCGTGACAGAAAAGCTGGTTCCTTTTATGGCGGTATTTTATATTATCCTTGCATTGGGAGTTGTTGTTTTAAATATCGGCAATGTTCCGGTAGTTTTTGAGATGATTTTTGCGGGGGCGTTTAATCCGTCTGCATTTACCGGCGGCGTGATCGGAAGTTTTTTGGTGACTATGCGAAGAGGCGTGTCGAGGGGAATATTCTCTAATGAGGCCGGTATCGGTACAGGTTCCATCGCACATGCCTGTGCGGATACGGATCAGCCGGTGAAACAGGGGATGTTCGGAATCTTTGAAGTATTTGCAGATACGATCGTAATCTGTACGCTGACGGCACTTGTCATCCTGTGCAGCGGTGTTAATATCAACTTCGGGGAGGCAGCAGGGGCAGAGCTTACCATCTCCGGATTTACTTCTACTTATGGGAATTGGGTGTCTGTCTTTACGGCAATCGCCATGTGCTGTTTCGCGTTTTCCACCATACTTGGGTGGGGGCTTTACGGCGCGCGCTGTGTGGAGTTCGTATTCTCCACGAAGATTGTAAAGCCGTTCATGCTTGTCTATGCGCTTGTGGCAATCATTGGAGCGACGGTAGACTTAGGGATTATCTGGGGCATTGCAGATACATGTAACGGGTTGATGTCTATACCGAACTTAGTGGCATTGTTCCTGCTGTCGGGAACCGTTGTAAAGCTGGTTCGGGAATATTTTGCAAAAGAGACCGGGAAGAAATAAGAATAGTAAAATCGTGTCATGTGTTAAAGCATGGACTGAAAAATAATGAACAGGGTATCGATGGGGATGCCCTGTTTTTGTTATGTCTTAAAGATTGACAATTTTATTGGGGGGGGGGGGGATAATGAGGGAAGAAGAAATATGAGGAGGAAAAGCAATGAAAAAGAATATGGTTTATAAGATAACGGTGTTGCTGCTGTCTGCAGTGATGTGTATAAGTCCATGCACAGGCTTTGCTGCCGATTCGGCTCCAAATGTGAAGGCAACGTGGGACTGCGTATGGTTCGGGAGTTACCCGCAGGCAGAGATTGTAGAGTCAGCAGATAAATTTACCGCTATAGATCAGAATATCTTGAAAGACGGCGATGTGATAGAAGATGCCGAATTGTATAAGAAATTGGCAGAGGCAGAAGACAACCAATGGGAAGGGAACGATATTACATTAGAAGACGGGGAAAAGTACCGCAGAGTGCAATCAAGTGATACAGCAAATCCCAAGCCTGAAAACATAGCATATAAGTGGGAAAGTGACGGAAGTACATATCATTACTTCAAATACGAGCCGGTTAAATGGCGCGTGTTGAATATGAATGGGGAGCAGGATTTAATGGGACAGCGGATGGGGATAAAGGTTTTTGTGCGTGGTGGTCACGTACACCGGGAAGCAGCAACTTTTATCCATTGAGGGCAGTGAGTACCGGAAAAGTCTGCGACGATGTTATGATGCTGGATTACACAACAGGAATCCGCGCTGCGTTGAATCTTAAGCTGTCATCGGGACACGGCGCCTGCTATGCAGGAAAGGTGTGTTCTGACGGGACGGTGGAAGAGATACCGGCAGAAAAAGGAGAAGGGATTGAAAAGGTGGGCAATCCAAAGACACAGTATGCTGCCGGGGAGAGAGGAAACAGATTGCAGACCCCGACAGTAAAAAAGCTCGCCAATAATGAGGACACGGCGGAAAAGGTGGCATGGGACTGCGTCTGGCTGGGGAGTTATCCGCAGGCAGAGGTTGTTGAGTCTGCAGAGGCTTATACCGCTATAGAGAAGGAACGTTTGAAAGCAGGCGATATTATAGAAGACGTCGAATTGTATAAGAAGCTGGCGGATACCCAAGATAACGACTGGGATGGGAATGATATTATATTAGACGGGGAAAGATACCGCAGGATCAAACAGGAAGACGCTACACTTAAGGATAGTACGTTTTATCACTGGGAAAGCGGCGATGTGTACCACTACTTCAAATACGAACCTGTCAAGTGGAGGGTATTGGATGTGAATGGGGAACGGGCATTCCTTTTATCTGATATTGCGCTGGATACTCAGTCATATAGTATTCCGGGAGGAGATTGGAAGTGGGAGAACAGCGGCATCCGAAAATGGCTGAATGGATATGAGATGGCGGATGAGAATGAGAAAGGGCATTACAAGAGTAAAAGCTTCATCAAAAGTGCATTTACCGAAGAGGAAAAAACAGCGGTTGCAGTTACGGATGTAGTGAATGCGCTTGGTTCTGACGCAGGAATAGAAGGAGGGAATGACATGCAAGATCAGATATTCTTCTTGTCAGAATCGGAAGTAAGCGGAGACAGAGCAAAAATGTATGGGTTTGGCTTCGGGGAAATGGGCAATAAAAAGATACTCCCGAGTAAGAGCAGCACTTATGCCAAGGCGATGGGGGCAATGTTCGACACACAGGAAGGGGGCAAAGATTCCTGCTATTGGTGGCTGCGTACGCCATGCAGCAAGGGCGGGGAGATGCATGTGTTGGATGTCAGCAGCCACGGAACACTTTCTGATATGCCGATTTCAGGTTCCAATGTCAGTGTGCGCAGTGCGCTGAACCTTGATCTGTCTTCTGCGCATCATGGTTATTATGCAGGGAGAGTAACCTCGGATGGCTTAGTGGCTGAGGTGGCAGCTGAGGAGAAAAAAGAGATTGTACCCGGAGATGACGGAAGCGGCGGAGATGATGGAAGCGGCGGAGATGATGGAAGCGGCGGAGATGACGGGAACGGCGGAGATGACGGAACTGGTGGAGATGACGGGAACGGCGGAGATGATGGAGCTGGCGGAGATGATGGAAGCGGCGGGACTGGCGGAAACAACGGCGGAAGTGGGACACTTGACGATTCGGGCTCAGCCGATATATCGAAGCGACCGGTAAAAGTCACAAAGATTGCGATTTCGGGAATCTCCAAACGGGTCGCTGCCGGAAAGAAGGTAAAGCTCACTGCCAGGGTCACACCTTCCAATGCAGCGAATCGGGCAGTCACATGGAAGTCCGGCAACAAGAAAGTTGCAACGGTAAACAGCGCCGGTACCGTTACCATGAAGAAGAATTTCGGCGGAAAGTCCGTGACCATTACGGCGACAGCCAAAGACGGAAGCGGAGTGAAAGCTACCTATAAGATAAAGTCCATGAAAGGCGCGGTAAAGAAGATAGCCATCTCCGGCAAGAAATCCGTAAAAGCAGGAAAGACGCTGAGGCTGAAAGCAAAAGTCACGGCCGCAAAGCAGGCGAATAAGAAGCTCAAGTGGTCAAGCAGCAATAAAAAGTATGCAACAGTAAGCAGTTCCGGAAAAGTAAAGGCGTTGAAAGCAGGGAAAGGTAAGAAAGTGAAGATTACTGTTATGGCAACGGACGGAAGCGGTAAAAAGAAGTCAGTAACAATTAGGATCCAATAATTATGAACGGAGGGAGAGCGATGGGAAAATCTGTAATCCATAAGGGAATTGCCTCACTGATGGCTGTGATACTGTGCACAGGGCTGTGTACAGGCTTCTCTGTCAACGCGCAGGAGGTTTCCGGAGAATCCGTACACAGCCTGAAAAACCCGGATATAGGTATCGATCTTGACGCAAACGAATCTTACAGGACGACGTGGGATTGTATCTCGTTCGGAAGTTACCCGCAGGCAGAGATTGTTGAGTCGGCGGCGGATTATGCGGAAGTGGAGGCATGTGCGCTGAAAAGCGGCGATATTATAGAAGACGCGCAGCTTTATAACGAATTAGCTTATAAAGCAAATGAAGAATGGGACGAGAATGATGACATTGAACTGAACGGTGAAAAATACCATAGAATGTCGTTTTATGACAATCAAATGCAAAATCCTGACGCAGACAAACAGCATTATCAGTGGACGACAACATATGAGCATTACCATTTTTTCAAATATGAGCCGGTCAAATGGAGAGTATTGAAAGCAGAAGGAAATCAGGTGCTCCTTTTATCAGATATCGTGCTGGATGCGCAGACATATAACAAACAGGAAGAGGTAACATGGGAAAATAGCGATGTCCGGACATGGCTGAACGGTGAATTTTTCAACAGAGCATTTACTTCGGGGGAACAAGCAGATGTCATAGAAACGGACACAGAAAACAATACGGCAGACAAGGTATTCCTGCTGTCAGAAGAAGAGGCAAGTGACAAGAATCTGGGATTCAATCCGAAAGGATATCTGCCCTGCGAGACGCGTTATAGTAAGAGCAATACTTATGCGAAGGCGAAGGGAGTAAAATTCGGGACAGAGGAGCCGGCAACAGGAATAGGAAGCTGGTGGATACGCACACCGGCAGGAAAAAGTGTTTCGCGTGGCCAGATTGTCAGTATGGGTGGAAGTATAAAGTTAAATATTGTGGGTGTCGGTGTACGTGTCAGTTTGAATCTTACATTGTCATCGGATAACTA
The DNA here is from genome assembly GCA_910586965.1 of uncultured Dorea sp. Classification (GTDB taxonomy): domain Bacteria; phylum Bacillota; class Clostridia; order Lachnospirales; family Lachnospiraceae; genus MD308. The sequence continues at coordinate 38,912 of CAJUMF010000005.1, forward strand.
CACTTATGAAGGGACAGTATGTTCCGATGGAACAGAGAGTGCTCCGGGAAGCGGGGATGAAGGAACCGGCGGAGATGGCGGAAATGTTGAAATCAAGCTGAACAACCCAAAGATTGAAAAAAATTCGGCGATGGAGGCCGGACAGAAAGTGACATGGGACTGTGTCTGGTTCGGAAGCTACCCGCAGGCAGAGGTCGTGCCGTCTAAAGCAGCCTATACTGCTGTAAACTCAGCAGTACTGAGAAACGAGGACATCATAGAAGACAGCGGCCTGTATGATAAGCTTAAGAGTGCACCTGAGTCTGAGTGGAATAAAATCAATGATATTACCTTAGACGGGGGAAAATACCGCAGGATAAAAAGGACAGAGGGGTATACCGGTACAGGTGGCCATGGCTATTATGACTGGAAGGATTCGGAGGAGTACCATTATTTCAAGTATGAACCAATCAAATGGCGGGTACTGAAGGCAGACGGAGACCGGGCACTCCTTCTGGCCGATAAAGGGCTGGACTGCATGGTATATAGCTATACTTCCCCCGTAACATGGGAAAATAGTCTGGTCCGAAGCTGGCTGAACGGTTATGGAAGAACATCTAATAAGGATGGAATGGATTGCACAGGGACTCAGCTCTACTACCGAAATTTTATCAACAGCGCATTTACGGGGAGAGAATTGACTGCGATAGAGGAGACTTCTGTGGTAAATGCTGACAATATAGATAGTGGGACGGATGGGGGGAATGATACGGAGGATAAGATCTTCTTCTTGTCAGAATCGGAAGTAAGCAGAAACAGCGCAGCAGATTACGGGTTCGTACCTTCGGTTACCATAAAAGACGAGGGGCGTTTCTGCAAAAGCAGTACCTATGCAAAGGCGAGGGGGGGGCTTTGGCTCTAATATGATGAATGTGAAGGGAAATGGCTTTTGGTGGCTGCGTACGCCGGGCAGCGGTCCGGACCGCGCTGCGTATGTATGTTACCATGGAGACGTTGTCAACAATAGCAAAGAGGCTGATGACGAGCATTCGGGCGGCGCTGTCAACATGATTTGCAGTGTGCGTCCCGCGTTGAATCTCAAGCTGTCGTCGGGCGGTTATACATCTGCGGGGACGATAAGTTCCGAGAAGCAAGAAGATGAGACGGGCGGAGGAAGCGGAGATAACGGGAATAACGGGAATAACGGGAATAACGAAAATAATCCAGGGACATCAGACACATTGAAAAAACCAGTAAAAGTCTCTAAGATCACGCTTTCCGGGATATCCAAACAGATTGCTGCCGGAAAGAAGATAAAGCTCACCGCGAAGATCACCCCATCTAATGCAGCCAACAAAGGAGTTACATGGAAATCCAGTAACAAGAAAGTCGCAACGGTAAACAGTGCCGGTGTCGTCACTATAAAGAAAAAAACCGGCGGGAAATCTGTGACCATCACGGCAACAGCCAAGGACGGCAGCAAAGTGAAAGCGACTTATAAGATCAAGTCCATGAAAGGTGTCGTAAAAAAGGTGACAATCTCCGGTAAGAAATCCGTGAAGGCGGGAAAGACGCTGAAACTGAAAGCCAAAGTCACAGCCACAAAAAAGGCGAATAAGAAGCTCAAGTGGACGACCAGCAATAAAAAGTATGCAACCGTAAGCAGTTCCGGAAAGGTAAAGGCATTAAAGAAAGGAAAAGGCAAAAAGGTGAAGATTACCGCTATGGCGACAGATGGAAGCGGAAAAAAGAAGTCGGTGACGATCCAAATAAAATAATATGACGTTTTTTTATAAGATTAGAGTTACATTGGAACAGGAGGAAAAAGGAGATGAAAAACACAGCTTGTAAGATTACAGCGTTATTTCTTTCAGCAGTATTGTGTATAAGCTTAAGCGCAGAGTTTACTTCTAATGCGCAGGAAGTCAGCGGCCCATCGCAGCAAATGGAAACAGCAGGGCAGGACTCGGCGCTGCTGACGGATCCGGGTCTGGCAGACCCAAGGATTGAGAATACAGAAACAGGGCAGAAAGTGACGTGGGACTGCGTCTTGTTCGGAAGCTACCCCCAGGCAGAGGTTGTGCCTTCGGCAGATAGTTATGCCGCTATAGACAAAAGTATGTTGAGAGACGGTGATATCATAGAGGATAAAGATTTGTATGACAAGCTTACTGCCGCTGAATGGGATACCAATAACGAGACTATAGTAGACGGAACCAAATACCGAAAGATGAACAGGAATGATGCCACTGGTTCACTTTTTGATGATGAAGGTTTTTGTGTTTATGATTGGTATGGGGCATCCTTGACATCTGATACGTATCGCTATTTTCGATATGAGCCGATCAAATGGCGGGTACTGAAAGTGGATGGGAAACGGGCGTTTCTTTTGTCAGATATCGCATTGGACGCCCAAAGATATAATGTCGGAGACGGATATGGAGTTGTAACATGGGAAACCTGTACGCTCCGAAGCTGGCTGAATGGCTATGGTATAGACTCTAATGAAAATGCGATTGACTATACAGAAAAAAACTTTATCGGAAGTGCATTTTCCCCGGAAGAAAGATCAGCGATAGAAGATACCAATGTGATAAATGATGATAACAATTTTGTGGGAACCGAAGGAGGAAATGACACTATAGAAAAGATTTTCCTCCTGTCAGAATCAGAAATATATGGGGACAGCGCGGCATCTTATGGATTCTTAGCTGATAATGTCCCTGATGAGGCTCGCAGATGTATGAGCAGTACTTATGCAAAGGCGATGGGGACACATTTCTCAGAACATAAGGGGGAGTGTATGCGCCCCCTCCGTTCGCCGGGTCGATATATTGGGGAGTCTGCATTTGTCTTTGCGAACGGTTGGGTTTACGATTATGATGAGGATAGTGATGTCAGCTTTAACTTTAACAGATTTGGCATGCGTCCTGCTTTGAACCTTGATCTGTCGTCCGGCTATACCTACGGAGGAACGGTAAGTATTGACAGGGAAGTAAGTAAAACCGATGACGGGAACAATGGGGACGGTGGAGACAACGGAGACAACGGTACGTCAGGGGGGTCTGGCTCGTCAGGCTCTAACAATCCCCCTTCAGAATTAGGTCAATCGGTAAAAGTCTCTAAGATCACTCTTTCCGGGATATCCAAACAGATTGCTGCCGGGAAGAAGATAAAGCTCACCGCGAAGATCACTCCTTCTAATGCAGCCAACAAAGGAATTACATGGAAATCCAGCAACAAGAAAGTTGCGACGGTAAACAACGCCGGTGTCGTCACTATAAAGAAAAAAACCGGCGGGAAATCAGCGACCATCACGGCAACAGCCAAGGACGGCAGCGGAGTGAAAGCAATCTATAAGATCAAGTCTATGAAAGGCATCGTAAAGAAAGTGACGATCTCCGGCAAGAAATCCGTGAAGGTGGGAAAGACACTAAAACTGAAAGCGAAAGTCACAGCCACAAAAGAGGCGAATAAGAAGCTCAAGTGGACGACGAGCAATAAAAAGTATGCAACCGTAAACAGCTCCGGAAAGGTAAAGGCACTAAAGAAAGGAAAAGGCAAAAAGGTGAAGATTACCGCTATGGCTACAGACGGAAGCGGAAAAAAGAAGTCGGTGACAATTCAAATAAAATAATATATAAGATAAATTATGTGTTATGCATTTGCACAATAAAACACATGGTCAGGATTCTCCTTTTCCAATATAGCGGCATCAGGAGATTCCTGCCATGCTGCTGAAAAGCAGACCACGCCTATATCCCGGCAGTCTTTTATATCCTGGACCGTATCGCCGATATAACAGAATTCTAATTTTTCTAAAGTGACAGAACAGCTTTTTTCGCCTTTTCCCAGTTTTGACCGGCAACAGCTTTTACCATGCCAATTTCATTCAGGCCAAACGTATGTAAGATATCCTCCCGGCTAAGTTCATGGTCTGCATAGGGAGATACGCTGTTTTGAAACGCTTTTATGCACATGGGAATGGTATCGGCTATTGTTCCGTCCAAATCAAACGCAATGATCTTAAACATTACATGTTTCCTCCGTTAATCTTTCGGATTACACGACAGGGATTGCCTACTGCCAGCGAGTTTGCCGGTATATCTCTTGTGACAACGCTCCCAGCCCCTATAACAGAACCATTACCTATCGTTACACCCGGAAGGACAATTACGCCGCCGCCCAGCCAGCAGCCGCTCCCGATTTTTATGGGTAATGCGTAGGTACGGCAAAAATACTGCCATGTTTCCTTGTTCCAGTCCGGCGTAAGCCTTTCAGACAATTCTATGGGGTGCGCTGCCGTATAAAGCTGCACATTGGAAGCGATCAGGACATTATCACCGATTTCAATTTTGTTGCAGTCCACAAATGTACAATTCATGTTGATTGAAACATTGTTCCCCAGATAAATATTCATTCCGTAATCGCAAAGAAAGGGCTGTGCTACGGATACGTTTGTACCGATTTGATGAAACAGCCTGTTAAGAATATCATGTTTTTCCTCTTTCTGCTCATATCTCAGGGAATGATATTCTCTTAACAGCCGCCTTGTTTCTTCCTTCAAATACAAAAAAGTTTCATTGTGGCAGTCATAAATGTCTCCTGCCATACATTTTTCTAATTCCGTCATGGTATCACCTCCGTATTTCATGGTAGAAAAAAACCTGTTACATAGCAAGTAACAGGCTGTTCCTTATATTCTTTTTGCAAGCGCCTCAATCACAAAAATGACAGGAATCTGCGTTGTTCCGTTATATCCACCGTTAATCCGTCTGGTATTTAAGTAATAAGAAAAATTCCAGTCCGATAATTTCGCTAAAGTTGAAAATGGGGGATTCGTGATGCTTAACACACGGCAATTCCTTTTCTTAAACTGGCTGACTGCATCAATCAGCTTTTCAGTTTCACCGCTTTCTGATAATGCGATTACGGCTGTGTTCTTCCAGCGGAATGTTTCAATCGGATAAAATACATCTTCCAGTCCTATGGCAAAATGCCCCATATTGGAAAAATACCTTGCCCCGTATTTCGCCAATGTTCCCGAAGACCCCATGCCTGTAAAAATTATCAAATCAGCTTTTTTAAGTACATCAACCGCAAACGATAATTTTTCTTCAAAAGCACTTGAATTGGCTCTGGCAAAAAAATCAGAAAGTTCTTGTAAATCTTCCATAGGCGGGCGGGCAGTCTGCAAAGTGATCTCGTTTTTCAGAGCGTCCTTAAATTCAGCATACTTGTCAAAATTGTTTTTATTGCAAAAGCGCAGGATTGTGGCAGCAGATACATGAATTTCTTTCGCAAGCTCCCGAATGGTCATATACTGGATTTTGTCAATATTTGAAATGATATATTTATAGATACGAATATCTGTTTCGGTGTACTTTTGTATTTCTTCATACGAAAACATGCGGCAGTTCCTCCTAAACAATCAGTGTTTTGATTATATACCAATTTCATGCATTGTTTAATATGTAAAGAACTGTTATACTATTAATATGTAGCGGAGAGGGAGTGAAAATGGTGAATACACTTAGGCGCAGGCGCGGAGGTTTGGATGGACGATTATAAATTTACGGTCATGTGGAAAGAGGATGTCATGGCTGATGTGGAGCTTTATGATAAGCGCAGAAAAGTGCGGATAGAAAAATATAAGAATACATTTCCGGAGAATCCGTTTTACGGAGGGGAAGTGACGCCGGAACGGGTATACCGTTTTCTTGAGGGCAGATGTATGGACAGGAACAGGCCGTGTCTGCCGGAATACTTAAAGTGGCTGGGGCTTGAGGAGTATAATCCCTATGAGATTGTGAAGATTACCCACGGAACGATGTGGGAGGATTTTCAGTGGCTTAAATTTCCGGGGGAGGAGATTGGCTGGAAGGATGTGAAACTGCGTGACTGATTACAGGATTGACGAGTCTTACAGAAGAAATGATGCGGGATTTTCCAGTCTTGGTGTTGAGAGCAAATATTATAAAGACGGATATTGGTACAAGCAGGATATCAGTGGGTATGAAGGCTTGGCGGAGGAAGTGTGCAGCATGGTGCTGCGGCATTCAAATGTAGAAAAATATATTGAGTACGAGGCTTGCATGATCAATGGGAGATCCGGCTGCAGGAGCAGGAACTTTCTGAAAGAGGGGGAGTCTATTGTTACATTCAAGCGTTTATATGAGATTGCATGCGGCGGGGATTTGACGGACCGTGTATACACTATCCGGGATGTAAAAGAAAGAATACAGTTTGTGACGGATTTCGTGAAAGAATATGCGGGGATAGACTGCACAGGATATCTGCGGGATATCCTTAGTTTTGACATGCTTGTGCTGAATACGGACAGGCATTTTCACAATCTTGCGTTAATCAGGAGTGATTCCGGATATCGGGAATGCCCGATTTTTGATAATGGCGCATCGCTTTTAAGCAATTATGGCATGTTTCCGCCGGGGGAAGAGCTGGAAGAGCAGATTTCCTGCGCGTCAGCAAAGCCGTTCAGCGGGAGTTTTGAGCAGCAGGCGGTGGTCTTGGGGACGGGAATCCGTCTGGATTATGACGCGATTTATGAAGAGATGGAGAAAGTGCAGCATGTAAGGCTTAAGAAAGTGCTTAAATACCAGTTAAAATGCTACCGAAGTTTTTTCGGCAGCGCAGAGGGATAAGGAGATAAAGAGGATGGCTTTTTGTACGAAATGCGGGAAAGAATTGAGAGACGGGGATAAATTCTGCTTTTACTGCGGGGAACCGGTTCGCGGGGGAAATGAAGGTGAGGAGGGAAAGCGGTCGGAGCCTGTAAAACAGGAAGAGGAAGTAAAACGGACAGAGCCGACCGGTTTTTCATCGGAAGAGATAAAGGCAGACAGCAGTCATGGCAATAAGAAACCAGGCAATGCAAAGCTTGCCGTGGGAGTTGTGGCAGTGCTGGCGCTTATTTTTGCGGTATTCTTTTTCCTGCGGGGAGAGAAAAGCCAAGAGGAAAACCGAAAGATGATACGAAGTATGTCTCCTATGTAAATGATGTGGTCTGTTTTTCCCTTGACTATCCGGAGGGGTATACGGTGACGGAGCCGGACAGCAACAATGTGCTTATAACGGAGGGCAGTGAGGCGGATTTTCAGATTTCCGCGGAATATGCAGTCAGCACGGCGGGGAATTCTTTTATTTATTCTGCAAAGGATTTTGCAGAGCAGATTGAAGATGACGGAGATGTGCTGACTGCGTGGACAGGAGCGAAGGAGATTGAACTTACCGATACAAAAAAGGGGACGCTTGGAGGAAGGGAATGTTATCAGTATGACTTCACATTTGAAATGGAGGGAAATCCGAATGCGGGAAGGCTCATTTTAATAGAAGGAGACGGGGAGTTTGGCTGCTATTCCCTGATGAGCGCAATCAATGAAAATGCGGAGGAAGCGGCACTTTACAAGAAACAGCGGGATGCAGCGGAGCAGACCTTTAAAGTCACCGGAGCACATCAGGCAGAAGGATATAGGATTTACAGTTACGATTCGCCGGACGTAAGCTTTGCGGTAAGGGATGAGGTATTAGAAAGTACGGAACAGTCCGGAGACAGAATCGTGGTGTATCCGGTGAAAGGCGAATACTCAAGGGCAAGTATCTGGATGGATGAAGATGACGGGGAATCAGTGGGCAGAGATATAAAAGCGCTTATACAGAAAAACATAGAATTTGACCTTTCCCACTATGACGGGGCGCAGCTTATTTCTCAGCCGAAGGAACTGAATATAGGAAGATACCCGGTGCTGGGCGCGGATATGGGGTATTATGAAAAAGGAGAAAGATACACATGCTCGGAATTTGTTGTGTCGCATAACGGCGGATTCTGGGAGATTAAGCTAAAGAGTACAGATGCGAATTTTGACGCCGTGTCAGGGGCAATGTCGGACGTCCTCAGTTCCCTGAGATTCGGAGGTATCGAGGCAGACAGCGGAGATTCCGGGGAGCCGGAAGTTGGAGGCTTAACGAGCGGGGATACGAAAGGTGAGGATACAGAAAACGGGGCAAATGCGATAAACGCGGCATCAGAAGTCATCAGGGAAATCAAGAGCCAGGCAGGATTTGTAGACAATTCATCATGGAAACCGCTGGCAGTGGCAGATGATTTTAACGGGGATAACGTGCAGGAACTTCTGGCAGTCTATGAGGTAAAAGACGGGGCAGGAATCAATGTGATGTATGATTTGTGGAGTCTTGGGAAAGACGGGACGGCAAAAATCAAGTCAGAGGTACTGTTCAAAGAAGTCGGGGGAAACAATGGAATCGTCGGTATCGTGAAACCGGGCGGCGTACCTTATCTGGCGGTTTACCGTTATGAGCCGGAGGGGGATCTTTTCAATAACTATTATACTTATTTTTCCTGGGAAAAGGATAAAAGTGCGCTGGGGGATTCCGGCTATTATCTGGAAAATCATGGAAATTATAACCAGGAGGATAAAGGAAGGTATATAATGGGGGATACCGCCGTCGAAAAGGAAAAGTTTGACGCAAAGTACAGGGAGCTTACCGCATGGGAGTACAGGCTGGATTTGCTGGGCGGTGCCGGTGACGGCGGGGTGAAGACATTTGATGACTTTTAAAAAATTGTTTTTATGTGTGAACTGAGCAATTCCTGAGTCGGATAATTTGTTAAAATGTATTCAAAATATAATACATATATTTGCTTTTGACATACAATAGTGATATGATGTAAGAGTCAAAAAGTCATATGTGAAATTTAGAGCAATCCGTTGCATCATAGAGTCATAAAGAAAGGGGAGAAATCTATGGCACTGGCAACTTTAACGGCAAGGGTGAAGGAAGAAGATAAGGCAAATTTTGATGCCTTTTGTTCAAATGTAGGATTAAATACATCTACCGCAATTAATCTTTTTGTAAAAGCAGTTTTAAGGGAAAACAGGATACCTTTTGAAATTACGCAGTCAGAAGATGCCTTTTTTTCTGAAACGAATTTAGCGTATGTAAAAAAATCTGTGCAAGAGTTGAGGAATGGAAAAGGAACAGCGCATGAATTGATTGAGGTGGATGATGAGTGATAAAATATGGTCTGATGATGCATGGGAGGACTATATCTACTGGCAGACACAAGATAAAAAAATGGTAAAACGTATCAATCAGCTTATAAAAGATATTGAGCGCAATGGCTGTATGAAGGGAATTGGAAAGCCAGAACCCTTAACAGGGGATTTGCAGGGTGAATATAGCCGTCGTATTAATGATAAAGACCGTCTTGTTTATCATATGGAAAACGACCGGATTTATATAGCACATTGTCGAGGTCATTATAAGGATAAATAATGTTTTTATATAGAGGAGGACTGCCTTATCGATACGATTCTTGTACTGGAAGATGACCTGGAATTGAATGATACAATCTGCTCCTCCCTCCAAAAGGAGGGCTATCGCGTGTACAGCGCCCGCACTTACAAGGAAGGGCAGGCGCTTGCGTTAGGGCGTACTTTTGACATGGCGGTACTGGATGTCAATCTGCCGGACGGCGACGGCTATGAGTTTTGCAGGTGGATAAAAGCCCGCAGCGCTATCCCTGTGCTGTTCCTTTCTGCACGGGATTTGGAGGAAGATGTCTTAAACGGTTATGAATACGGGGCGGATGATTATGTGACAAAGCCGTTTTCCATGAAGATTCTGCTTAAGAAAATCCCGGTGATCCTGTCGCGGGAAACGAAAAGGGCGGATGTGTACGACGACGGGTTTTTAAAGATTGACTTCGAGCTGGGAACTGTACAGGTTGAGGAGAAGAATTGCCCCATTACACCGACGGAGTACCGGATTCTGAAAAAGCTGGTGGAACATAAAGGACAACTTTTGACTTATTCTGTCCTTCTGGATGTGCTGTGGGAGGAGGGGGTGCAGCTTTTGGATAAGCATGCCCTTGCCGTGAATATCAACCGTCTGCGGAAAAAAATCGAGACGCAGGAGCATAGCTGCATTTCAAATGTATACGGGATGGGTTATATATGGAAATAATGTATATATTAGTCTTATTGCTGGCAGGATGTGCTGTCTGGCTGCTGTGGAAGAATCACTGCCTGAAACGGGATGTTTACGATTTTGCGGGAAAGCTTGAAAAGGGTTTAAGTGAGCTGTTGGAAGGAAAGAGCCTGAAAAGGGATATTTACAGGCAGGACGATCTGTGGGGGAAGATTTACGAAAAGCTTTGCCGCGTCTCGGATATGTACACCCATAAGAATCGGGAAATCTATGAGGAGAGGGAAAGCTTAAAAGAGCTTGTGTCCGACATATCGCACCAGACAAAGACACCTCTTGCGAATGTGAAACTGTACCAGGAAATGCTCTCGGACGGGGCGGTAACGGAGGAAGATAAGGAGTGTCTAAGGAAAATGGGCGGACAGGTGGACAAGCTTGATTTTCTCCTTCAGAGCATGGTGAAGATGTCAAGGCTTGAGACGGGGGCAATCCGCATAAAAAAGTCGGAGGCTCCTCTGGCGGAGACGCTGGCGGCGGCCATTGGCGCAGCAGTCCCCAAAGCGGACAAAAAAGGCATCCGGATTCATGTTATGTATGACGAGGGTATCCGGCTGAATCATGATAAAAAGTGGACGGGTGAGGCAATTTTCAATATCCTTGACAATGCGGTCAAATATACGGAGAATAAGGGCAGTATCCATATCCATGTTAAGCAGGAGGAAATATTTACGAAGATAAGCATCGCTGACACCGGAAAAGGTATCCCTTCGGAAAGACAGGGAGCGGTATTTAACCGGTTCTACCGGGAGCCGGAGGTTCATGACAGCGAAGGGGCGGGCATCGGGCTGTACTTGGCACGGAAGATCATCACGATGCAGGATGGATATATCAAAGTTGAATCGGAAATCGGGGAGGGGAGTACATTTCATATTTATCTGCCAAATCAGGAGGTTTAGATGGATGACAAGGTATGGGAGCGATGGAGAAATTGTCTGCAGGATATCTGAATGAAAGATTGGATGGATTTTTGAGAATGTTATCTGCAGACAGGAATGAAGAAATATAAAAATAGCGCATCCATTCCATGAAGGCAATGGAGAGAAGTCCGATTAAAGATGCTGAAAAATCACAGTATTGTGATTTTTTCTTTTTGTGAGCGGTTTGTGATTTTTCAGGGTTATGATATCCCTAGTGAGCAAAGAAACGGAGGGATTGCTGTGGAACATGCCATTGTGAAAACAATTTCTTTAAAAAAACAGTACAAAACAGGCACGCAGACGGTCGCTGCCCTTGACGGGGTGGATTTTGAGGTGAAGGAGCGCGAGTTTGTCTCTATTATCGGAAAATCGGGCTGCGGGAAAAGTACGCTGCTCCATATGCTGGGCGGTCTTGATAAGCCTGACTCCGGAACGGTGGTCGTGGACGGTATGAACCTGTCGGAGATGGACGAGGAGGAGCTTGCGCTTTTTCGGAGGCGGAAGGCAGGGTTTGTCTTCCAGCAGTATAACCTGATTCCGGATCTTGATGTCTGCGACAATATCACCTTCCCCCTGAAACTTGACGGGGTGCGCCCGGATGAAGGGCTTGTGGGGGAGCTTTTAAGCAGCCTTCACATCGCGGATAAGGCGCAGATGTTTCCGGCCATGCTGTCCGGGGGAGAGCAGCAGCGTGTGGCGATTGCGAGAGCGCTGGCGGCGCGCCCTGCCATTATCCTTGCGGATGAACCGACGGGAAGTCTGGATACTCTGGCAAGCCATGATGTCATAGGGCTTTTAAAGGTGATGGCCAAAAAGTATCAGCAGACCCTTATCGTGGTCACGCATGACCTGGATATTGCCCAGATGGCGGACAGGATTGTCCGGCTGAAGGACGGGAAGCTCTGGAATGGGGGCGGTTTTTATGCTGGCAAATAACAATGGTGCGGTAATAAAGAAACTGGCAGGGAACTCGGTACGGGCGAACCGCCGTCCGTTTGCCGTCCTTATTTTTGCGATTGCCCTCTCGGCGTTTATGCTGTTTTCAGTCTTAACGGTGGGTCTTTCCTATCTGGAGCTGAGCAGGCTGCAGGATACGCGGCTGCACGGCTCGGAACATGACGCGGCTGTCATGAATGGATTTACGGAAAAGCAGAAGGAAATTCTGAGCGGCAATCCGTCTGTCCGGTCGGTGGGGGTACAGGCGTACTGCGGGCATGTCATAGGAACAGATGCGGATGATACGGTAAATGTAGCGTTTTTGTGGGGAGACAGGACATTCTGGGAAGAGCAGAAGGCTCCCGCGAGAACCGGGATGAGGGGGCGTTACCCGGAGGCCTGGAATGAAGTGCTGGCGGCAAAAGAAGTGCTTGAGGAGTGCGGCATAGGCGCTCTCGGTGTGGGAGACTGTTTTTCCATGACTTATGAGGACAATACAGGCATCCATATAGAGGAGTTTGTCATCAGCGGAATCTGGGACGGCTACGGGGGAGATAAAGGGAATTTTTATGTGTCGGAGGAGTTTTACAGACAGTCAGGCTATGAGCTGGCGGCTGACGGGATTCTGCAGTTGAAGTTTAAGGGCAATTATGTGCCGGGATGGACGATAGACAGGCTGGAAGACAGTCTGGAACTGTCACGGCAGCAGGTGTTCCAGCCGACGGATTATATCGAAAGGTCGCTTACGGTACTGGCTGCTGTGCTTGGCCTGTGCTTTATCATCTGCCTGAGTGCGTATCTGCTGATATATAATATCCTTTATATGTCCGTCTCGGGGAAAATCAGATACTACGGGCTGCTTAAGTCGCTGGGAATGACAAAAAGGCAGCTGGTCTTATTTTTGCGGAGACAGATGATGGCGGCGGCAATGGGAGGAATCGCTGCGGGGGTTGCTGTGGGGGCATTGTTTTCCCTGTCTTTTGTTCCTTACATTATGAAAGTCTTAGGAATATCTCTTGGAGATACGGGCTCTGACTTTCACCCGGAAGTGCTGGCGTTAAGTGTGTCGGTGACAGGGGCGGCGGTGTTTTGCGGCATCCGGATGCCGGTTCGTATGGCGGCGGATGTGACTCCCGTGGAGGCAGCAAGGTACAGGAAAGATGCGGCAATGTACGATGGAGACACAGGGATTTCCCGCGCCGGGAAAAGGAGGAAGGGCGGTTTATGCCGGCGTTTAGCAAAAGAGCAGCTTTGGAAAGATAAAAAGCGGACAGCCGTTGTGTTTTTATCCCTCGGCGCGAGCCTGATCGTATTCTGCTGCCTGACTACGGTGGTCGTCAGCCAGGGAAAACGGACGGTATATCCCAATTACTGGGATGCGGATTTTATTCTGTACAACAATACGCAGACGATGGAGGACATTTCTTCATTGCAGCAGGCTCTGGACGGGAAATTGATATCGGAAGTGAGGGAAACGGACGGGGTGGCGGAGGTTCATGCGGTGAAAGGTGTTCCGGTTGTATTTCCATATGATGCGGGCGGTTTTTCGGACTGCTGGATTAGAGGGTACGCAGAGCGAAAACCGTATCTGTCCTGCACGGAGACGGTCTCGGACTATGAGGAGAATCCAGAAAAATACTATGGCATGCTGAAAGGGATTGACGAAGAGGAGTTTGACTATCTGAACACAACGCTTGGAAATGCGGTAGATAAAAGAGATTTTCTGGACGGAAAGACGGCAGTCCTGCAATATGCGGGATTTGAGCTGGCGGACGGGCTGACGGACGGCACGGTGCGTTTTTCTCTTGGGGAAGAGGAGCAGGAAATCAGGATTGGAGCCGTGAACTACGGGGATTATTACGGTGCGACGGTAAATGCCGGGGCGAATCTGATCGTCAGTGAAAAATATCTGGAGAGCCTGTGTACGGAGCCGTATGTGTTAAGCCTGAATATCAGGTATGAAGAGTCCTATGACGAGGATACGGAAAAAGAGATTAAGAATCTGGTACAGAGAAGTAAGTACAGCAAGGATTTACATTACATTTCAAAGTACGATGAGATGAAGACAATCCAGGATTCCCAGAGCGGGATGCTTGAGGCCGGGATGGTGACTTCGGTCCTTCTGCTGCTGGTGGGCATGCTTAACTATGTCAATACGATGACAGTCAGCATGCAGAGCAGGAAACTGACATTTTCGGTTATGGAGAGCGTGGGCATGTCCGGGAGGCAGATAAAGAAACTGCTGATATGGGAAGGACTTTTGTATGCGGGAGGCTCTCTGCTTTTAACTGCCACAGCGGGAATGGGCATAACGTATCTTGTATTCCAGTCCATGAATTATATGGAAATCCCCTTTGCCGTTCCGGTGCTGCCGTTTCTGTGCGCGGGCCTTGCTGTGACAGTGATATGCGCCGTGATTCCCGTGGTGACATACAAAAGAACCGTCAAGGGGCGTTCGATTGCAGAGCGGATAAGGGAGTTTGAACAGGGATATTTTTCATCAGATTAAATTGCAGGGAATGAAACAATTCTGCTCATCAATCGGAATTACCTCTTCGCACATACAAATAATACCGCCGTTTCCCCTCGTTACTTTTGCTTTATCCAGCAATTTATATTTTTTAACTTCGCGCCGGTCCGGATTTGCTGATTTTTTAATTTCCAAAGGGTGGATGATGCCATTTTCCTCCACAAATATATCGATTTCTTTTGCATTTGAATCCCGGTAATAAGTCAGGTTTACCTTTGAAGGCGCATAGGCGAAATTTTTAAGCAGTTCTATCACCACATGGTTTTCAAAATAATGTCCGCTTGCAGCCCCGTTCATAAGCGTATCCCGGGTAAGCCACATGGACAGATAAGCGCACAGACCTGTATCGCAGAAATAGAGCTTTGGCGTTTTAGAAAGCCGTTTCAATTCATTATTGGCATATGGAGACAGCAGATAAATGATGCCCAGGCCCTGCAGCAGACGTGTCCATTCTTTTGCTGTCGGCTGGGATATCTCTGCTGTTTCCGCCAATGTCTTATAATTTACCTGCTCTGCGGTCAATGCGGCGCAAGCTTTCAAAAATTTGTGAAAACGTACCGTATCGGTAATCCCGCCTTCTTCTGCAACATCCCGCATGAGATAGGTTTCTATATAAGAATTGAAATATTCCTGTCTTTGTTCCGAATCTGCCTCTTGGGCATCCGGCATACCTCCCCGCCAGATATGTTCAAATACCTGAACGATGTCATTTTTGGGAACAAGCGGCTGTCTTGCGAGCAGACAGGGCAGAGAAAAATCCATCTCGTTTGAAAATTTTAGCCCCTCCGTTTCATTTTTTGAAAAACTGTACAGTTCTAAAATTCCAATCCTGCCGGCCAATGTTTCACGGATGTTTTTCATCATGTTGTACTGTTGCGAGCCGGTCAGCCAAAACAATCCCCGCTCTTCGCTTTCGTCGCATATAATCTTAATCTGTTCAAACAGTTCTGGCGCTTTCTGTATTTCATCAATGATAATCGGTGGTTTATAAGTCTGGAAGAACAATATCGGATCGGATTTGGCAAGTGTCCGTGCCATTGTGTTATCCATAGAAACATAGGTACGGCTTTGCTCTGCCGCTAAATGCTTTAACATTGTTGTCTTTCCGACCTGTCTTGCGCCTGTAACAAGAACCGCTTTAAAAAAAGAACTCATGTGTAAGAATTTACGCTCTAATGTACGCTCTAAATATTTCATGTCCTAACCTCATTTTTATGAAAATATAAAGTCAAATTTATTTTATCATAAAATAACTGGCATTTCAATCATATTTTTAAATATTTTATTTTTCTAAAAGCCATTCCGCAATATCCCATATTTTAAAGCCCTCATATGTGTATTTCGGATGTTTTGTCCTGGCAATTTCCATACAGACAATATTTCATATATCCGTCCGTAGTCCATATTCCTGAGGTCAAGAACCGCATAGCGGATGCCTGAGCCGCTGCAGGACCCATCCGATATCCCCATCAATACAGATTGACTGCCTCGCAATCTCCTTCGGACAGAGCGTCTCCCCGTAATTCACACAGGCATATGTTGCCTTCGGATTCGCCGCTGTCATCTGCCAGAAGGGATATTTGATAATCCCGGGTGTGTTATGTTTATTGTGCACCATTTTTATACTGTCTGGTATATCAAAATTCCAGGCTGTCTGGATTCAAAAGAAAATACTTCATTCCCATGATGACAAATCCTTCTTCATTTCTCCAGGGTTTTGTCGTTCCGCCTACAATCACTATTTTCTTAAAGGAATCTGGAATATTACGCAGAGAACGAAATTCCTGCGACTGCTTTTCCTTTGATGCCAAATCATAGGCCGCCTGAATATAATATCTCTGGCTTCCCTGATTCACTACAAAATCAACCTCAAGCTGCCTGCGTATGCGTTTTCCTTCTTTATTTTTTCCGTACATATCTACAATGCCTGTATCAACATTATATCCGCGGATCAGCAATTCGTTATAAACGATATTCTCCATAATATGTGTTGGCTCCTGCTGCCGGAAATTTAATCTTGCATTTCTAAGACCTACATCCGTAAAATAATACTTTAAATTCGCACCAACATATTTTCTTCCTTTAATATCATAACGATTGGATTTTGAAATCAGGAATGCTTCCTCAAGGTAATCAATATGTTTGGATATTGTTTTATTCGTATAGCTAATCTGGCGCTCACTTGCAAAGGTATTGGAAATCCGGGTTGGATTTGTCGGCGCCCCGATGACAGATGCCAGAATATCAACCAACGTATTCAAATCGTCCATACTTTGAATACCATTTCTTTCCACAACATCCTTCAGGTATACGTTTGTGAAAATGTTTTTCAAATATTCTGCCTTCTGGTGTTCCGTATGAAATCCGGCAACCTGCGGCAGTCCTCCATAAATCATATAATCGTTCCATACATCCTCATATTCTCCATCGCAGGCAGAATAGAATTCTGCAAAAGAAAGAGGATAAACCCTGATTTCATCTCCCCTGCCCCGAAACTCTGTCACAATGTCACTGGACAAAAATCTGGAATTGCTGCCTGTCACATAGATGTCAATATTACTTATACGGAGCAGGCTGTTCAGTACCTCTTCAAATCGGGGCATAAATTGTATTTCATCTAAAAGCAGATAATATCTTTCATCGTCTTTTACTGCAGTTTTCACATACTGATAACATATTTTGGGATCTCGTAATTCTTCATTTTCAATGCCGTCCAGCGCAATCTCAATGACATGGCCTTCATCTACGCCATTTTGCAGTAAGTATTTTTTAAATATTTGAAACAGCAAAAATGATTTTCCACATCTTCGTATGCCTGTAATCACCTTTATCATTCCATTATCTTTTCTCAGAATAAGCTGCTGAAGGTAACAATTTCTTTCAATTTCCATCCTGTCACTCCCTGTTTTTGTGCAAATACATACTTTTAAGTAATCTTATTCTACTACAAGCAGAATCTTATTTCAATATGTTATTCCTATTTTTTGTGTATTTACACAATTTTATGTAATGCAGAAGTAAGACGGGAAATCGGAGCAATTAACTGACTCTGTTGTCTTATAATTGTTCGAGTACCTTTCCAATATCTGCATTGATACAGATGGAGCGGTCTCTGATTTCCGTTGGTGCACTGGCTTCCCCTGAATTGACGCAGGCATAGGTTGCCTTTGGATTTTCCGTTGTCATCCTCCAAAAAGAAAATTTTACTATGCCCGGCGTGTTCATCCCGACTCCGAGTTCCAGGAATAAGACTTTCTGGTTTTGATGCCCGCGCAGAAAGTCATGATACCTTTTTGCTGCCTTATGCCAGCCGCTGTCTTCCGCAAAGGTAGCGTCTGACCGCAGATTCATGCCCATCGGTCTGCCGCATACCGGGCAGTGCGGCACGAGTGGGGCAGGAACCGTCATTTTCGGAGCCGTTTCGTCCGGCAAATACAGCGAGTTGTCCTTATCTGTAGCAAACCCCTGCATCTTTACCATTTCCCGGATGACAGATTCATTGTCATAGGTTTTCTGGCAGCAGGGCTCCGAACACTGGAACAGCCCGTAGTCGCCCTGGGTGTAGAACAGGCGGCGCTTGTCAAAACCGGCTTTTTGGAAACAGTGGTCTACATTTGTTGTCAGCACGAAATAATCCTTGTCATG
The DNA here is from genome assembly GCA_910586965.1 of uncultured Dorea sp. GTDB lineage: Bacteria > Bacillota > Clostridia > Lachnospirales > Lachnospiraceae > MD308. The sequence continues at coordinate 56,945 of CAJUMF010000005.1, forward strand.
GACAAGCTCTAATAATCTTTGGTAGACAGGCTTTGGAATTTCCATATAGCGGTTGATAAAAATGTACCGGCTCCAGTACGCCCAGTATTCTTCCGGGGTTTCAAACGGATAAAATCCTCCGGAATACATATCCTGGAATCCATATTTTGACGCAAAATCCTTAAAATAGTTCTGAAACCGCTCTCCTGTGTAGATGAAACCTGCCGAGGCAGAAAGCCCGGCTCCTGCCCCGATGAGAACTGCGTCCGCCTGATGAAAGGCGTGACGCAGTGACTGGATCATATGCTCATTCTTCTTAATATTCATAGGAATCCTTCGCTGGTATGACGAATAATTAATTTTATTTCCCCGCGACAGATATCCGTTCCTGTATATGTGCGCCGGATACGATTTCGTCAACCATGGCAATTGCATAATCTGCGTAGCTTAAGACGCTCTCTCCCCTGTCGTTCAAGGTCAGCTCTTCGCCGCCCAGGATGTAAGTGCCGCAGCGTTTCCCCTCAGCCTGGAAATCTGCCGCAGGGCTTATATACGTCCACTTCACATCATCCCGTTTCCTGAGTTCGGACAGAGCCTTTGCCATGGCAGCCGCAAGGGGTTTAAACAGATCGGGGAAGTCCGCGCCGTCAGCGACACATGCACTGTGCTCCGGATTTACATAAAGGCTCCCGGCACCTCCGACAACAAGCAGTCTTGTGTCGGTTCCCGAAAGAGCGTCGCACAATACTTTAAGAGAAGTGCTGTGGAGAGGAAGGGTATCCTCCGTCCACGCTCCAAAAGCATCGACAACCGCATCAAAACCTTTTAAATCCTCCGCCGTAATATCTAATACGTCCTTTTCAACAGACTGCGGCGCGGCAGATTGATTCGCTCCTCTTACAATAGCGGTGACATCCAGTCCGCGGCTTACGGCCTCCTCAGTAATCAGCCTTCCGGCTTTTCCATTTGCACAAACAACAGCAATCTTCATAATGAATACCTCCTGAAAAATTTATTTTTGTTGTAATCTTTGATGTTACAACTTGCAGTATCAATATAACACACCGTAGATGTAATGCCAGTAGTTACAACAAAAATTTTTGTGTATCGCGTTTCAAATCTTCCAGCGTGATTGCCGCAAGCTCCCGCTCCATCGCATCCTGCACCCGAATCAGCTTATCGTCCAGTATGTGATGGATATTTTTTCCTACCGGGCAGTTTGTGTTGGGGTTTTCATGGAAGTGGAACAGCTTTTTGTCCTCCACGCACTCTACGGCGCGGTAGATATCAAGGAATGTGATATCCTTTAATGGCTTTGCCGCGGCAGCGCCCCCGGTTCCGCGGGTGACGTTTATCAGTCCTGCGCTTTTTAGCTGCCCGAGGATTTTTCTTATAATGACCGGATTTACATTGGTACTGCTGGCAAGGAATTCACTGGTGACTTTGTACTCGCTGCCGAAAGTGTCGATGCAGGCAAAGATGTGGACTGCCAGCGTAAAACGGCTTGAAATCTGCATGGTGGAAACCTCCTTTATAATTGTAATGTCAATGGTTATATATTTTTCCCCCACTCTTTGGCAAAGGACAGAAACTTTAATGTGGCCGGGGATGGCTGTGTGTCAGGCAGATATGCGGCTCCGAGTACGCGGGAATAGTGCTCCGTAAAGGAGCGCACACATATGTCAAAAGGTGCATTGTGCAATAAAAGCTTTGGCAGAATTGTAATTCCAAATCCTTTTTCCACCATTTTCAGGGCAGCAAAATCCTCATTGACCTGATAGCGGATTTTCGGGCGGATGCCGTTCATCTCAAATATTTTTCCAGTCTCATAATCCAGCCGGTCACAGGTCAATATAAAGTCCTGTTTATTTACATCCGAGAGGGATACTGCTACTTGTTCCGAAAGAGGATGTCCTTTCGGTGTCACCAGCATCAGCTCGTCCTTCCCCAAGGGGAGGAACGGGTAGTCGGGAACCGAATACCGGGATACAAAGATGCAGTCTAGTTTATTATTTTTCAGGCTGTTAATGAGAGGGCGGAAACCTTCTACATAGAGTTCGAAAGTAATCTTTGGGTAGCATTCCGAAAATTTCCGCAGAATATCAGGCAGCCAGTGATAGGAGATGCTCTGTATGGAGCCGATGCGGATGTATCCGCTGTCAAGGCTGTTTAAGTTGGCGGCAGTCTGCCGGATCCTTTTTTCTTCCCGGCAGATGATTTCCAGGGAGAGGACGATTTCCTCTGTGTTTGGCAGGAGCTGTACGCCATGTTTCGTTCGCTTGAACAAGGGAAGTCCAAGCTCCTTTTCAAAGCCTTTGATGAGCTGGCTGACAGCAGACTGGGTATAATTTAGCTTTGCTGCGGTTTTGGAGATGCTGTTTGTCTTGCATACGTCCAGTATGATTTCATATTTGCTCACTGTTTTCACCTCAAAATATAAGAAATATTAATATCTTAAATTAACAAAACTTAAAAATATGCATAAAATACGGCAATTTTCAAAGATATAAGTGAAGCTTATAAGTAAGATAAATAAAATGAGATTTATTTATCTATAAGTTTTCTTTATTATTAACACAAGAGATAAAGGTCTGTCAAGAAGAATAAGGAGGAGAAATATGGGTACAGAATTTTGGAACGGCGCAGAGGCGGCGCACAGGCGAGTGATGATGAAGGCAGCCGGATATTCGGACAGCGACATCCGTAAGAAACCGCATATCGGCGTGCCGAATTCCTATATGGCGGGCTCTCCCGGCTCCGCGCATCTGCGCCAGATTGCTGAGGCAGTGAAGGAAGGCATCTGGGCGGCAGGAGGAGTTCCGGTAGAGTTCGGGATTCCGGCGACCTGCGGGAATGTGGCAAACGGAGCGGAGGAGCTTAAGTACGAACAGGTAGGCAGGGATATTGTGGCTATGTCCGTGGAGTTCGTCACGAGAGTACATAATTTTGACGGTCTTGTGATGGTTGCCACATGCGACAATATTATCGCGGGATGTTACTTAGCGGCAATGCGGCTTGACATTCCGTCCATGGTAGTGACGGGCGGCTCCATGCAGCCGGGGCAGTACTGCGGCAAGACGGTTGTGGAGGCGGATTTGGATGCAGCGCGTTTTTCCGGGGCAGCAGAAGAAGAGCTGTTTGGATTAGAGGACCGCGTATGTCCTTCCTTTGGGGCATGTCCGTCCATGGGAACGGCGAACACGATGCAGATGCTTGGAGAAGTCCTGAATCTGGTATTGCCGGGAACAGCGACGATTCCGGCATCTGACAACGCCAAGCTTAGGAAAGCAAGGGAAGCGGGCGCCTATGCGGTGGAGCTTGTAAAATCGGGGAGAAAGCCTTCAGAACTTATCACAAAAGAAGTGCTGATGAATGCCATTATGTTTGACATGGCGGTTGCAGGCTCTACCAATGCGGTGCTGCATCTGCAGTCCTATGCCTATGAGCTGGGAATCCGGGTGACGCTTAGCGATTTTGAAAAATATGCCGCGGAGATTCCATGCATCAATGCAGTCGTTCCCAGCGGACCGTACACGGTGGTTGATTTCCACTATGCGGGAGGAGTCATGAACGTGATGAAACAGTTGGAGAGCAGACTCTTTACGGATGTGCCGGGGATGTATGGTGTTACATGGAAAGAGATGCTTGCCAGGGTAACGCCCCAGGAGAACAAGGTCATCCATTCCCTTGAAAAACCGCTCTTTAACGAGCCGGGGCTTAAGATTTTAAGGGGGAATCTGTCGCCGAACGGAGCTATCGTGCGTCCGACGGCTGTCTACGAGGAAGTCAAGTATATGAAAGGCAAAGCAAAAGTGTTTGACGGAGACCGGGAGGCATTTGATGCCATTCAGGCAGGGGATATCGTGCCGGGAGATATCATTGTCATCCGCTATGAAGGATGCAAGGGCGCGCCGGGCATGAAGGAGCTGATGCTGAGTATCGATGCGCTGATTGGAAAAGGTCTTCACAAGAGCGTAGGGCTGATTTCCGATGCCAGGTTTTCCGGGTTTAACTTTGGAGCCATTGTCGGGCATGTGTCGCCGGAGGCTTATGACGGGGGTCTGATTGCCCTTGTGGAGAACGGCGACGAGATTGTGATGGATATTAACGGGGGCGAGATATCCCTTCTTGTTTCGGAGGATGAGATTGCAAGGAGAAGAGAGACTTGGGTCTGCCCGCCGCTTAAAGAGGCGAAAGGATGTCTTAACATCTATGCAAGGATGTGCCGCCCGGCAGAGGAGGGCGGGGCGATGCAGCCCTGGGATTTGGACGCAAAATGGAATCGTTAGATAAAGGGGGAATATTATGATACTCGCATTTCGTGTTATTACAGTGCTGTTTATTGCATTTTACGGAGCATACCTTTGCAGGGATGTGATTAAGAATGGGCCGAAAGATGTATCGATGACACATAAAGTGCTATATGGACTGATGGGATTTTTCCTGAACATTCTCGATACACTTGGGGTCGGGAGCAACGCGACACAGGCGGCATTTTTTAAATTCACAAAATTGAGTCCGGACGATGAGCTTCCGGGTAATGGAAATGTAATCTTTGCGATTCCGGTAGCGGTGGAGTTTCTTTTGTTTTTGGATATCGTAGAAGTAGAGCCGGTTACTTTGATTACGATGATTGTTGCATCTGTTTTGGGTGCTGTCGTCGGGGCAAGGATTGTATCGAAACTTCCGATTAATGCAATCCGTGGTGTATTGGCAGTGACATTGCCATTTGTGGCAATTATCCTTGTAATCAAGATCAACGGAATCGGTCCCTTTGGTATCATGGGAGATGCGACAGGGCTGACAGGTACAAAACTGGTTATTGGGATATTGGTCAACTTTGTCTTAGGTGCACTGATGACATGCGGTGTGGGCTTGTACGCACCATGTATGGCGCTGTGTGCATTGCTTGGTATGAATCTTACAGTTGCTTTCCCGATTATGATGGGTTCCTGTGCATTTTTAATGCCTCCTGCAAGTATGGAGTTTATTAAGAACGGAAGATATAACAGGGGGGCAGCAGTGATTGCATCGATCACCGGAGTTTTAGGTGTGTTTGTGGCTTATTATATTGTGAAGTCTATGCCGATTACAGCATTGACATACATTGTGGCTCTGGTATTGATTTATATGTCAGCATCCTTTATTATTACATTAATGAAGGATAAGAAAAATGTATAAGGAGGAAGAATATGTTACTTTTGTCAAGAGAGGATATTAAAAAGGTGTTTTCTATTAGAGATGCGGTTGAGGCAGATAAAAAAGCATTTACACTTGTTGTAGAAGAGAAATGTGATTCGCCGCTGCGTACAAAGATCCAGGCTCCAAAATATGACGGCTGTTTCCTGTTTATGCCGGCATATGTGGAAGAAATGGAGACAGCATCACTAAAGACGGTGAATATCTTTCCACACAATATTGATAACGGATTGCCTACATCGCCTGCACAGGTGCTTTTGATTGACGGGAAGACGGGAGTCGTAACGGCGGTTTTAGATGGAACTTATGTGACGCAGCTCCGCACGGGAGCGTCTTCCGGTGTGGCATTTGACCTGTTGGCAAAGAAGGATTGCCGGATTGGAGCCTTAATCGGAACAGGCGGACAGGCCGCTACACAATTGGAGGCAATGATCGCGGTGAGAAAATTAGAGGAAGTGCGCGTGTACGATCTGAATTATGAGCGGACGATGAAGTTCGCGGAGCGGATGCAAGAGGAACTTAAGGCATACGGAACGAAGATCGTTGCAGTGGATTCTTCAGATGCGGCGGTTGATGACGCAGATCTTCTCATTACTGTTACACCGTCATCCAAACCAGTGTTTGACGGGACAAAGGTGAAAAAGGGATGTACCATAAGCTGTGTGGGTGCATACCAGCATCATATGCAGGAGATGGATCCGGCAATTTTGCCGAGAGCGTCAAAGATTTACTTTGATTCTAAGGATGCAGTGCTTTCCGAATCCGGAGATATCCTTATTCCATTAGAGAAAGGGATTATCACCGAGGATGACTTTACCGGGGATATCGGGGCAGTTGTCAAAGGAGAGCTTATCGGCAGGGAGAACGATGAGGAAATCATCGTGTATGAAACGGTTGGCGTTGGAGCGCAGGACTTGGTGACGGCGAAGATTATTTATGAAAAGGCGTTGGAGTCCGGCGTGGGTACACAGTGGGGATAAGTTTAAAATAGTTATAAAAGTAAAAAAGTCGCTAATGCGGCTTTTTTACTCTTTCAATGATACAGCTATGGGGTTTATCCTTACGTTCTTTTACATAGTTGATTCCTACCAGCAGGATTTCACCAGTGTAATCTGCCAGTGCTTGTGTATATTTTCTATCCTTAATCTGCTGTATGGCGGCGTTTGCTGTTTTGTCATATTTTAATTCCACCACGAGGGCAGGCTTATTAACAAAGGGCAGCGGAAGGAATACTACATCCGCAAAGCCCCGCCCGGAAGGAAGTTCCCTGATGAGACGATAGTCCTTTCTTGCACTGTAATATGCAAGTCCTATGGCACAGCTAAGGGAATTCTCATCATTATAAGTGAGTATGGAAGCAGCCTCTGTATGTGCCCGGTCAAGCCCTTGGGCAACGCTCGCCGCATCACCGCTTAAAGTGTCCGAAAGGAGCCGTTCTGATGCTTTGAGGATGCGCATGATTTCCGGCCAGCCGCTCACACTCATGGCATTTTCAAATTCTCCGATAATTTCTTTGTTTGGGATAAATGCCTCTTGTGTCTCCTGGCTATAACCCAGGTATCCAAGATGAATCAACAAAGTAAGAACATCATCTTTTGTCCTGAAAGTATGCATGTCATTTTGAAAGCTTAATGTGTTTACCTTTATACGTTCTCCGCCAAGCATCTGTACAATGTCATTTTTCAGTCCGTCAAAATCCATATCTATATAGAGCTTTAATGCCTCATATGTTTCTGTAGAGGTCCAGAAATTAGAAAGTACATGATTCTTCATAGCCGCCACAACCGATCTGGGATTATATATGTGTTTAAATCTTCGAAAGCTGTAGCCGTCATACCAATTGCTGATGGTAAAAAAATCCATGTCATACTCTCTGCACAGTTCTTTTACCTCCTCTTCCGTAAAGCCGGTATACTCTTCAAATGTAAACTGTCCAGTCATGGAATATTCCCAGAACATGTTAAGAGCAGAATGTTGTCCATGTTTCTTTACAGGCAGAATTCCTGTCATGTATGCAAGTGCAACATAAGGCTGATCTTTCAGAAGATTTCTCAGGAAATCAAGATACTGCTTCTGCAAATTCTCTGCCTGTTGTCTTTCCCGCATCATACAATCCCACTCATCGATTAGAAAAATAAATTGATTATCCGTTTTTGCATATATCTTTCTTAATGCGGCAGCAATTCCCACGTTTCGCTCTGTTAAAATGTCTCCATATTCTTCAAAAAGTTCTTCAAGCAGTTCAGACTCCAAATATTCTGTTATATTTCCAGAACCTGCTTCGATTAGAAATTGCTGCATATTTAAAAAAATCACATTATACTTATTCAGGTGTATCTGAAATGTATCGCTGTCTTCTATTTTCAACCCTTTGAATAATTCGGCGGAATTGCAGCCGCGGCTGTAATAGGCGGCAAGCATTTTGAGCGCCATAGATTTGCCGAAACGTCTTGGCCTGCTGACACATACGAACTTATCTTCTGTATTGAGGAGAGCATTTGTGCAAGAGATCAGGTTTGTTTTATCCACATATATTTCTGAGCGTATAGATTCCCAAAATCCTTTATTACCCGGATTAAGATAAATTCCCATAAATATCCCCCATTTCCTATTCTTTTTTAAGTTTATCATAGGAAAAATGGGGGTGCAAGTAATGATTTATCCCAAGGTTTCTTTTAACACACTCTGATAACCAAGATTCAGCAGGCGTTGTTTGACAACTTCGGCATTTTTAATATCTGTATTGGAAAGCAGTATGTAGAGTTTTCCGCCATCCATAACTCCCATATAATCGGTCTGCCGTATATTGCAGGCAATCTTTTCGGCTATTTCCTGATAGTTTTGATAACCCGTTACGATTTCCACTACTGTACATTCTGTTAATCCCTTTGACTTTGCTTCAAGGAATGCGCGGGCAAGATCTGTAAATGCGTCTTCAATCAGCACATTAGTTCCTTCCATGTGATTCTTGCGTCTGAAACTTGCCATGCAGCGCTTTGCGCGTAAAATGGCATTTTGGACAAGCGTTGTAATAGCTGTAAGACGGTTTGCTGTGAGCAGTGTTATCTGCTGTTTTGGAATCCCCCAGAACATCAGAATTACCTGTATCTCGTCTTCCGCATATACGGCGCTTGCCATTAATGGAAGTCCGGATTTCCCGGAGGTGTTGATATATATCTGGCCTTCCTTTAAATCACTGTACATACCTTCCAGTTCTGAATACTTTATGGAATTTCCAAGACGGCGTGCCTGTTGTGAAGTAGCTGAGAATAATCTTGCGTAATCTCTGTTCACTGCCATATATACAGCCGCGTCTCTGGTATTCATAAGTTCGGCAAGTATGGGCGCCGCATAAAATAATACTTCTTCATTCTTATACTTTTCAAGATTGGATATGATTTTATATACCATATTCAAACTATCTTTTTGTTCGTCAGGCTGTTCTTCTGCATCCGATGTTGGTCTGGAATTGCCGTTATTAAGGAGCTTTTTGAGTTCTTCAATTTCCCGGTCTTTTTTATCCAGCAGTTTCTTTTGCTTTTCAAGCTCATTTTTCATTTCTTCAATCATTAGTTGTGCTGTATCCCTGTTCATCATTCGTGGTTCATTTGAATACAATTCCATCACCTCTTTACCTTTTTTAACACAATTATTTTGCGCGTTTTTTCAACAAATGTCAAGAGAGTTGAAAGCAGAATTACAGCAAATTTGAGGCTGGGCTGAACCAATTTCCTCATGATAACATAATCTATAGAAAAAGCTTTAGGAGTACCTTATGGATTATGCGAATTTAGTTCCAATTATAGGTGTGATCATGAATATAACGAGGGGCAATGACTGCTGCAGCCAGATGGTGGTTCTCCGGACGGACAATGGCATCGTGAATTTTGCCGTGGACATGGATACGGTGATCATCGACAGCAGACAGCTCAGGCAGGGGATGCGTGTGGCGGCATTCTACGACAGCAATCTTCCGGTGCCGCTTATTTTCCCGCCCCAGTACCGTGCGCAGATCATCACGGTCCTTGGGAGAAACGAACAGGTCATGCTGAATTACTTTGATGAGGAGCTCACGGCGTCGGACGGCTCGTTGCAACTTAATATAGCGGGAGGCACGGTCATAAAGACGCTGAACGGGCAGAATATCACCTGCAATCTGGGAGGTCATATGCTGCTTGTGTATTACACGGTTACCACCAGGAGCATCCCGCCCCAGACAACGCCGAGAAAGATTATCGTCCTTTGCAGCGAGGGGTAATATCCCGCAGTCTTTTTTGTGAATTTTCCTTGGAAAATAAAGGGTCTTATGTTAATATTTATTTGGAACAAAATTAATGTTTCCAAAAAGGATTGCTGACATAATTACGAACTAAGAAGAAGAGAGGAAGATTTTGCATGGATGTACAGCTTCATTATGTTGTGAGGGGAAATGGGGAACCGCTTATATTACTGCATGGAAATGGAGAAGACGGAACTTATTTCAGTCATCAGATTGCTTTTTTCCAGAAGTCATACCGTGTAATTGCGGTGGATACCAGAGGACATGGAAAAACGCCCAGAGGGGAGGAGCCGTTTACGATCAGCCAGTTTGCAGATGATCTATATGTTTTTATGAAGGAGCACGAGATCAGACGCGCAGATATGCTTGGTTTTTCGGATGGGGCGAATATTGCGCTTCTCTTTACAATCCGTCATCCGGAGCGGGTGAACCGTTTGATTTTAAATGGGGCGAATCTGAATCCCGGAGGTTTAAAAACATCCGTAAGATTTTCTTTGATGAAAGAATACAGGGCGGCAAAGGCTGCTGCTGACGAGAGTGAAGAGTCGTACAGGAAGATGGAGTTTTTAAGGCTGATGGTAAAGGAACCCAATATCCCTGTTAATGAGCTCAGGGAAGTGCGTGTTCCGACACTTGTGATTGTCGGAGAGGATGATATGATCAAGAAAAGCCATAGCAGGAAGATATACAAAAAACTTCCAGCAGCGAAGCTTGTCACGATTCCGGGGAATCATTTTATTGCCAATGAAAATTTTGATCTGTTCAATCTGGAAGTCGCGCAGTTTCTGGAGGAAAACAGAAAGAGTGAAAATAGAAAAAAAAGTGCATCCTGATAAGGATAGCCATTACTTTTTGCGGCTTGCGCATATTTTTGCGCTGCCGCTTTTGATGTCAGAGAAAAGCTAAAAGGGGAAGATGGATAATGAGATCATTACTTATCTATTTGAAAAATTACAAAAAAGAGACAGTTCTTGCACCGTTATTCAAGCTGTTAGAAGCATCTTTTGAACTTCTCGTGCCGCTTGTGATGGCGGCGGTCATTGATAACGGTATTGCAAACAACGACAAGCCTTATGTAGTCAGGATGTGCCTGATCATGGTGGCACTTGGCATTATCGGGCTTGTGTGCTCGATCACTGCCCAGTATTTTTCAGCGAAGGCGGCTACCGGTTTTGCGACGGAACTTCGAAAATCCCTGTTTGCGCATATCCAGAATTTTAGTTATACAAAGATGGACACCATCGGAACCTCTACGCTGATCACGAGGATGACCAGCGATGTCAATCAGGTGCAGTCGGGAGTGAATCTGGTGCTGCGGCTGTTCTTACGTTCGCCGTTTATCGTAGTGGGAGCAATGGTGATGGCATTTACCGTGGACGTTAAAGGAGCGATGGTGTTTGTGGTGGCGATTCCTCTGCTTTCCGTTGTCGTGTTCGGAATCATGCTGATCACCATGCCTCTTTATAAAAAAGTGCAGTCGGATCTGGACCGGGTGCTTTTGATCACCCGGGAGAACCTGATGGGTGCAAGGGTGATCCGTGCCTTTAACAAAGAAAGGTATGAGCAGCAGAATTTTGAAAAGAGTAACCAGGAGCTGACGGATGCACAGAAATATGTCGGGAAGCTTTCAGGGCTGATGAACCCGCTGACCTACATCATCGTAAACGGAGCGCTGATCGTACTGATCTATGTGGGAGCGCTGCGGGTAGATGCGGGGATTCTCACCCAGGGCGAGGTTGTGGCGCTGATCAATTATATGTCTCAGATCCTTGTGGAGCTTGTAAAACTTGCGAACCTCATTATTACCGTGACGAAGGCTATCGCCTGCGGGAACCGGATTGGGCGTGTGTTTGAGGAGAAAGCCGGTGTACCGGAGGGAGATACAGACGGTAAAAACATAAGTGCGGATGGCAAAGCTTCGGATGAGGTGTTTGTGGAGTTCGACCATGTGTCCATGCGCTATGAGGGCGCGGGAGCGGATTCCCTCAGTGATATCAGCTTCCGGGTAAAGCGGGGGCAGACGGTCGGTATCATCGGTGGGACAGGCTCAGGAAAATCATCGGTTATAAATCTGATCCCGAGATTCTATGATGCGTCTGCCGGCCAGGTGAGGATTGATGGAAAAGATGTGAAAGATTATAAGATAAAGAGCCTGCGTAAGCGGATTGGTGTTGTCCCTCAAAGGGCCGTGCTGTTTAAAGGGACGATTGCGGAAAATCTTCGCTGGGGCAATGAAGCGGCTTCGGAGGAAGAGCTTTGGGAGGCGGCAGAGACGGCGCAGGCAAAGGAGTTTTTAGTCAGCAGAGAAGAAGGGTTTTCATTTAAGGTCTCCCAGGACGGAAAGAATTTGTCAGGGGGGCAGCGGCAGAGACTTACGATTGCACGGGCGCTGGTGCGAAGACCGGAGATATTGATCTTAGATGACAGTGCATCTGCCCTCGACTTTGCGACAGACGCGAAACTTCGCGCAGCGATCCGGCAGATGGAGGGCAGTCCGACGGTGTTCATCGTATCTCAGCGGGCCTCTTCCATCATGTACGCGGATCTGATCTTAGTATTAGACGACGGAGAGATGGCAGGTCTTGGAACTCACGAGGAGCTGCTCGGAGATTGCGGCATCTATCAGGAGATCTATTATTCCCAGTTCCCGAAGGAATCGGAAGAAACAAGAGAAAGCGGAAAGGGGGCGCAGTAAGATGGGAAAAGACAGACAGACAGAGACATTAAAAAAAGTATTTCACCGGCTTGGGCGCTACCGGATCTTCCTTTTGTTCACGATATTGCTGTCGGTAGTGACAGTTGCCCTTACGCTTTATATCCCAAAGCTTACGGGAAAGGCTGTAGACTGCATTGTGACGAAGGGGCAGGTAGATTTTGGGGGAGTGATGGAAATCCTTGTTCAGATAGGCATCTGTATTCTGATTACCGCATTTGCCCAATGGCTGATGAATATCTGCAATAATAAGATGACTTATCAGATTGTGCGCGACATCCGCAATGATGCATTTAAAAAGATTGAGATCCTGCCGCTTAAATATATCGACGGACATCCTTATGGAGAGGTGGTAAGCCGCGTAATTGCGGATGTGGATCAGTTTGCAGACGGGCTTTTGATGGGATTTACCCAGTTGTTTACCGGGGTTGCGACCATTGTGGGGACGTTTTGCTTTATGCTGTCGGTGAATGTAAAGATTACGCTGGTGGTTGTGCTGATCACACCGGTATCCTTTCTGGTGGCTGGATTTATCGCGAAGCGCACATACACCATGTTCAAACTGCAGTCAGAGACGAGAGGGGAGCAGACGGGGCTGATTGAGGAGATGATCGGGAACCAGAAGATCGTGCAGGCTTTTGGGCAGACAGAGAAGGTCATGGAGCGGTTTGACGAGGTGAATGCAAGACTTAAGGATTGTTCTTTAAAGGCTGTGTTCTTTTCATCTATTACGAATCCTGCCACTCGGTTTGTCAACAGCCTGGTGTATACAGGAGTCGGCGTGACAGGAGCAATCGGGGTGATAAACGGGGCGTTGAGCGTCGGGCAGCTCACCAGCTTCTTGAGCTATGCGAATCAGTATACGAAGCCGTTTAATGAGATATCCGGCGTGGTGACAGAGCTTCAGAATGCCATTGCCTGTGCAAAACGGATTTTTGATCTCATTGAGGAGGAGCCGCAGGTTCCGGAGCCGGAGACGGCAGTGAAACTTACAGATGTAAAGGGTAATATAAATCTTGATGATGTGTCCTTTTCCTATGTTCCGGAGAGTAAGCTTATCGAACATTTTAATCTCGAGGTGAAGCCGGGGCAGAGAGTGGCGATCGTGGGTCCGACCGGATGCGGAAAGACGACGCTTATTAATCTTTTGATGCGGTTTTACGATGTGACGGATGGAAGTATTAAGGTGGAGGATATTGATATCCGGGATTTGACAAGGAAAAGCCTTCGGGCGGGATACGGTATGGTGCTCCAGGAGACGTGGCTTAAGACCGGGACGATCCGGGACAACATTATCATGGGTAAGCCGGACGCTACCCAGGAGCAGATCATGGCGGCAGCGAAGGCGTCTCACGCCCACAGCTTTATTAAGCGGCTGCCCAAGGGATATGATACCTGGATTACTGAGGACGGCGGCAATCTGTCCCAAGGGCAGAAACAGCTTTTGTGTATCACGAGACTGATGTTAGTGAAGCCGCCTATGCTTATCTTAGATGAGGCGACTTCATCTATAGATACGCGCACGGAGATACGGATCCAGAAGGCATTTGCCCGGCTGATGGAAGGGCGTACCAGCTTTATCGTAGCACATCGGTTATCGACAATCCGCGAGGCAGACGTGATTCTGGTCATGAAGGACGGGAAGATCATCGAGCAGGGAAGCCATGAGGAGCTGCTTAAGAAGGGCGGGTTCTATCAGAGCTTATACCAGAGCCAGTTTGCCGGAGCTTAGATTTACAGGCGTTTACAGGGCATAAGGTCAGCACGGGATTTGACGTGTACAAAGATTTTGCGGAGAAGGTTTTATGAGAGAGAAAAAAGAAGTGATTGCGTACTGCATGACTCTTGGAAAGGTATATGAGGATTATCCTTTTCATGACGACAACTGGTGTGTGATGCGGCATAAGGATACGAAAAAAACATTTGCCTATATCTACACCAAACAGGAGCATGTGTGGGTCAATGTAAAATGCGAGCCGCAGTGGAGGGACTTCTGGCGTGATGCGTTTGCGTCGGTTGTCCCGGCCTATCACATGAATAAAACACACTGGAATTCGGTGATTCTTGACGGGACGGTTCCGGAAAAAGAGATAAAGCGGATGATCGCAGAGAGCTTTGACCTGACCCAGGACAGAAAAAGAGCAGGCGGGAAAAGCAGGTAGAGAAAAATCAGGCAGAAGAACAGGCAGGAGTAGGAAAGTGTAATCTTTAGGTTACAGACTTTCTTCTCCTGCCTGTTCCATGCGCGCATAAACCTGTGGATAAAAGTCTGCCTTCTGGTTATAGGGCCGGATAAAAAACCGCCGCAGGATATCCATGCTAAGTTTCCTGACCAGTTCGGCACCTTCGCTTCCCTCGGAATCCATGGCCATCTCCTGGCGCTCTTTTAAATAATAATGCCAGTCTGCCGTGAATTTTTCATATTGCCGGAAGTTTTCTATATCGAGCCATTTTCGGACCTTGATCTTTGTCTTGTCTGGCTTGGGACACTCGTTAACCTGCAGGAAATAGCGGAAAGAGTGGTTTTCATAATAGCGGCCCAGCGGAAACAGGCGGCAGAAACCGGGGCGGGCTTTGTGGATGGTACAGCGCCCGCCAGGACTTAAAAAGACGCAGCGGGCGTCTTTGCCGGCCATCTTTAAGTTCGGCAGTATAATGCCGTCCACTACATTAAGCTCCAGATCTTCCCCGAGCAATTGTTCAAAGCTTTTATCCAGATGCCCGGTCAGTTGGAAGATATCGTAAGGGTCCAGGATAACGGAACTTCCCATGTCCTGACAGCAGGAAGAACAGCCGGCGCAGCCGCGGCAGTCCGCTTTTACCATGTCATTGCCGGTATATAATTTTCCGTCAGAAATTTCAGAAAGGTCAATCTCTCTTAACATATTATAGTCCCCCAGTGAAAAATATTTCGTGAAGCCAGCCATGACTGCATGGATATCTGACTTGAAATCAGTGTAACACGGGAAAATATAAATGTAAATTATTATTTTTTGCCCCTTTAAAGCGATGGATTTATTTTCATAAATATAAAATAAAATGAAATAATAAAATTAATTTTTTTAAACGAAAATAATGTTTCACAAAGTTGAATTAACGGCAGTTTTTTGACTTTTCAGCCTTTCCCTCGTGTACTATACTGTGAAAAAAGGAGGTGCGTAATATGATTGCGGCGAAAGCATTTGCAACGGTAACTAACTTATGTATGCAGGCGTTTCAGGAAATACCGGATAGGATTTCTGTTGAGAATGACGAGGTGACAGAATTTCCACAGTATCCCGGATGCCATACTTGTGTAAAAGTGACGCTTACTAAAGGAGAGAAACGGTATTTCTTTTATGCGGCCTGCCTGGATGAAGAAAGCTGCCTGATTTATAATTTTGACGGCGTTCCGGTTTCCTTTACAGGAAAGAAGAATTATTTTCTGGTATTTCTCGAGATTTGGGCGGAAGGGGTGAAAGAAGAATTTGCAGAGGAAATATCTTTAAAGGTTCGGGATTTGGAAGATATTTCAATTACTACAAACGGAACTTGTTGGCTTCTAACATTTAATGGCGGACAGGAAGTTGCTCAAAGCTTCATTGATGAACTCAATGCAAGGGAACCTGTACAATTGGCATTACAGTTAAGAACAGTAGATTAGTGTGAACAGGAGGATTGAGATGGATAAAATGAATACAGAATCTGTAAAAAACGGGGGAAATACAAGAATTGAAAAAAAGCCGACATTTGGATGGTCTCTTGCGGTTTTTTTGATCGTTATCTGCATATTAATGTTTGGAATCCTGGGCTTGGGGCAGAGTGCACATGTACCGCTGCTTACAAGTATGCTGGTTGTCACTGCATACGGATATTTTGTGTTGAATATCTCTCTGGATGATATGGAAAATGCAGTTGTAAAGTCTGCAAAAGAGGCGCCGTTTATGATTCTTATATCAATAGGGATCTTAATTGCATCCTGGGTGATCTGCGGGACGGTTCCGTATATTGTGTATCTGGGGCTGAAACTCATTAATCCGGCGTGGTTTTTAGCATTTGTGTGTCTGGCATGTACGATTCTATCTACGGTGACAGGTTCATCCTGGACGACGATCGGCACCCTTGGAGTTGCTTTCATGGGAATTTCCCTTGGGCTTGGCATTCCGCTGGGAATGACAGTGGGCGCCATCTGCTGCGGGGCGTTTTTTGGCGATAAGCAGTCTCCGGTATCGGATTATGCGGTATTTGCGGCAGGCGTTGCCAAATGCAATATTTACCGTCATGCAAAATACATGCTTTATACATCCGGGCCATCCATTGTAGGTGCATTTTTGCTTTTCTTAATTTTAGGGTTTGGGTTTCACAATACAACGGCTGAACTGTCAGAAATCGAGGATATCATATCGGGACTGGAAGCGACATTCCATTTTTCAGCAGCAATGTGGATTCCTTTAATAGCACTTGCAGTTGCGATATTCTTCAAGCTTCCGGCTACATATTCACTGCTGGCAAGTGCTGTGGCAGCAATCTTTGTTGCGATATTCGCACAAGGGTATTCGGCATCTGAGGTGATAGGATATTTGTACAGCGGGGTCAGCATGGACAGCGGAAATGAAGTTGTTGACACCATCTGCAATCGCGGCGGTATGGCGAGCATGGTGTACAATATTACGATGCTGTTAAGCTCCTTAAGTCTTGCAGGTGCATTTGGAAGAACGCAAGTGCTGGCTGAAATCGTTGATAAGCTTGCATTTTTGATCAAGTCAAGATTCAGCCTGGTTTTTTCCACATTTCTTTCCAGCACAGTGATGAGCTTTTTTACAGGAGATCCGTTTATCGGCGGAGTGATTCCGTGCAGTGCCCTTGGAAGCAAGTATGAAGAGTTTGATATTGACAGGGCAGTGCTGTCAAGGACTATTTCTGATGCGGCAGCAGTCCAGCAGCCTATTGTTCCGTGGGGAGTTTCCGGCGTATATGTAGTCCAGTGCCTGGGAATTCCGGTGAGCCAGTTCGCATTTTATTATTTTATTGGCTGGCTGACACCGATTTTCTCCATTATCTGTGCGATCACAGGTTTGGGGTGCCCGAAATCTACACAGAAAGAAGAAATATTGAGGGAAGAGGCTGAGGGAAATATATAATTTAGTAAAGTAAGGAGAGACTTTATGAAAGAAAGAATTGATATTTTACGAAAGGCCATGTTTGATACAAAGCCAAGGGTCTGCGCGGAGCGGATCGTCCTGGCAAGAGAAGCTTACGAGCGATATTCAGGAGAAGTTCCATGTATTTTCCGGGCGCATGTGTTCGCGTATGTGTTGGACCATATGACACTCAAGATATTTCCCGAAGAACTGATCATCGGCAGTCAGGCAGACAAACGTCACGGAGTGTCTTTTTATCCGGAATATATGTCGGCAGAGTGGCTCTATCACGCGCTTGACACCATTGAGACAAGAAGTCATGATCCTTTGGTTGTGGAGCCGGAAGATAAAGAGATATTTAAGAGGGAACTTCCCTGGTGGTTTGGCAGAAGTACAGAAGTTAATCTTGATCAAGTGATATTTTCAGATGTGCAGCAGGCAAGGCGTCTGGGGATGATCGTCCTTGGGAACCGGACCCAGCCATCCAGCGGTGTCGTGCCGGATCATGCACGTCTTATGAGGGAAGGGCTTTCCGGGTACATAAGCCGCTGCCGGGAACAGATACAAAAAACAGTGCCGGACAGGAAAGGTGAGCGGGAAAAGGTAAATTACTGGAGTGCGTGTATCATCGTCATGGAGGCAATCATACGTTACGCCAATCGTTTTGGAAAGCTTGCAGAAGAGATGGCTGTAAATGAAGCGGATGCAAGGCGTCAGAAAGAGCTTTTGACTATTGCGGATAATATGAAGGTCATCCCTGAGCACGCCCCCGGGAACTTCTATCAGGCGATTCAGTTTGTCTGGTTCATGCAACAGCTTGTCCATGTGGAGGCAAATGCGGCAGGATGCGGGTTTGGGCGGTTCGACCAATATATGTATCCGTATTATAAAGCAGATCTTGAATCCGGAAACATTACTCCGGAAGAGGCATTAGAACTTATTGAGTGTCTGTATATCAAAACCAGTGAACTGAAAATTGTACGGACAGATGCGGATGCAAAGAAATTCGCAGGTTATCCGCTGTGGCAGATTATGATGGTAGGCGGGATTGACCGGAAAGGTAATGATGCCACGAACGAACTGACATATCTCTGCTTAGAAGCTCAAAATGAGGTAAAACTGGCACAGCCTGCAATCGGACTTAGGATCCATGATGAGACACCGCGTCCGTTATTTGATAAAGCGGTTAAAATGATTCAAAAGGGCATAGGAAATCCGGCATTTTTTAACGATAAAGCTTGTATCCCAATCTGCCTGGATAAAGGCGGAACACTGGAAGAGGCCAGGGATTGGACAGTTGTCGGATGTGTGGAGCCCCATCCTGGCGGGGGCGGTTCTGATGCAAGCCCCATCGCGGGATATATTAATTGCATGAAAGCGTTAGAGTTAGCCCTGCATAATGGAATCGATCCTGTGTCTGGTGAAAAAGCGGGAGTTGAGACAGGAAATCCCGATGATTTTAAGAATAAAGAAGAACTTTTTGAAGCAGTAATGATACAACTGCGCCATCAATGGGATCTTCTGATCCGGGGGTATAATGTGGTGGTTCCTTTCCATGCAGCGCAGATGCCGGTCATCTTTTCCTCTTTGATTCTCAATGGAAGCATTGAGAAGGGGCTTTCCGTACAGGAAGGAGGGGCAGAGCATCTTTATACGGGAGCCTTCTTAAGCTGTCCCGCCAGTCTTGCTGATGCGGTGGAAGCCATTGACTACGCGGTATTTAAAGATAAACATCTCACGATGCAGGAACTTATTGACGCTTGTGACAATGACTTTAAGGGGAATGAAAGACTCAGGCAGTATTTGATCAATAAACCGCCGAAATTCGGGAACGATATCGAATCTGTAGATAAGGTCTGTCATGATATTATTATCGGCAGCAGCGATTATGTACAGAAGTTTAAAGATTCCCGCGGAGGCCAGTATTGTGTCTGCAATTTGTCCCAGACGATCAATCTTCTTTTCGGAGAATACTGCAATGCAACTCCTGATGGAAGGCATACCGGGGAGCCGTTAAGCGACAATTCCTGTCCGGCCTGCGGAAGAGATATCTCGGGACCGACGGCAACGGTGAAATCAGTGGGAGCATGTGAACAGGTAAAAACATATGACGGTACGTTATTTAATCTTCGGTTTGATTCGAATGGACTTGAAGGAGAGCGCGGAACGGAAGTGATTGAGGATGTCATTAAGACTTACTTTGACCATTTGGGGGAACATATCCAGATCAATGTTGTAGATGACGCCACACTTAGAGCTGCGCAGAAAGATCCGGAGAAGTATCGCGGCCTGGTTGTAAGAGTGGCAGGTTATCTTGCGTATTTTACAGACCTTGACCGCTCGGTACAGGATAATATCATCGCGAGAACCGCGCATACAGCGTAAGTCATGGAGGAAATGATGGATAGGATTTATGATATCGGGGGTATCCAGAAATTTTCGACATCTGACGGGCCGGGCATCCGGACCAGTATCTTTGTGAAAGGATGCCCGCTCAAGTGTAAATGGTGCCATAATCCAGAGTTGATGGAAAGCCGAAATCAGATTATCTACAGTTTAAATCGTTGTATCGGATGTGGAGAATGTGTGAAAATGTGTCCGCAGCATATCATATCCAGGGACGATGATAAAGGGCTTAACATTGACCGGGGGAAGTGCAGCCTATGTGAGTTATGCGTGGATAACTGCTATTCTAAGGCATTGCGGATGTCTGCCGAGCCTATGACGATTGAAGAGGTGATGCATGTTATCCTGCAGGATAAAGAATTTTATGATAAATCCGGCGGAGGAGTGACATTGAGCGGAGGAGAGATACTGACTCACCCGGAATTCGCGTTCCGTATCTCTGAGGAGTGTAAAAGGCATGGGATTTCCTATGTGATCGACACGAGCGGATATGGCGATGACCAGACACTTTTGTCACTGGCGAAAGATGCACAGATGATACTGTATGATATGAAGTCTATGGATGATGACATTCACATGGAATATACCGGGAGAAGCAACGAACTTATATTGGACAACTTGATAAAGCTGGCGGCTATTCCAAATATATGCAGCAAGATACAGATGAGGATGCCGCTTGTTTCGGGAGTGAATGATACAGACGAAATAGTCATTAAGACGGCGGCGTTTTATAAACAGTACGGATTATCGGAAGTAATGCTGATACCGTATCATGACCTTGGGAATGCCAAGAGAAGAGGACTGGGTGAAAGAGAGTACCAATTTGCTCCGCCAGACCATGAACGTATAGAATGGATGAAAACAATCTTCATGCAACACGGTATGAAAGTAAATGTAACAGGAGAAAATATATAAAAAGATACCAATTCAGGATATAAGGAGGTATAATATGAATGACAGCTTGAGAATCGAAAATATGTTCAGTGTAAAAGATAAGGTGATTCTGATCACGGGAGCGGGAGGAACGGGCTCGGTAAATGCACGCTGTTTTGCTGAAAACGGAAGCAGGGTGATTGTTGCATCCCGTAATATGGACAAGGTAGACAGACTTAAAAAGACACTGGAAGAGGAAGGGCTTACCATAGACGGAATTCAGATGGATATTGCCAACCATCAGGATATCATTGAAAAAATTGCATGGATTGCAGAAAAATATGGCCGTATCGATGGATGTATCCACACAGCCGCAGGATGCCATGTGGAAGACACCATGACATTTGCAGAAGAAGAGCTGCGCAAAATACTTAATGACGATCTGCTGGGAACGATTTTTCTGAATCAAGAAGTTGGGAAAGTAATGGAAAAGCAAGGTTCGGGCAGCATCTTGAATTACAATAGTATTGACTGTCTGTCCGTCAATGCCATCGATGCAATGGGATACGGTGTCGGGAAAAGCGGTGTTGCACAGGCTACCAAATTTTTTGCTGTACGCCTGGCTCCGTCAGGTGTCACTGTGAATGGTGTTGCTCCCATATGGATCAATACCCCGATGATGGCACAGCGGCCGCAGTCCTATCTGGATGCTGCGATCGGCCAGGTGCCTATGGGCAGGATGTCCGAGGCAGAAGATTATCTCGGGCTTGCCGTCTATCTTATGAGTGATGCAGGAAAATTTACGACAGGACAGACATTCCTTGTAGATGGAGGATGGTCGATTACCCGGTGCTTTACATATAACGAAGACAAGTAAAAAATCAGGAGGCAATACGTGGAAAATAACAGTGCGATTGGGAATAAACTAAATCTGGCGCGCAAGAACGCCGGCGTTACGCTGCATGAACTTTCTGTCAGGACAGGCCTTTCGGTAAGCTGCCTGAGCAATATGGAGCATGGGGTCACAAGTCCGTCTGTAAAGAATCTCGAGACAGTATGTACGGCTTTGGAGATTGACTTTATACAATTGTTGAATGATACCATGTCATTTAATCCGATTGTACGTAAAGATGAACGAAAGTTGATTTTCAGAGATTCTCATAGGGTACAATACAGGATGATCACGGATTCCAGACAGCAGCTTAAGGGTTCTGTACTGACAGTAGATAAAGATTATTACGGGGAAGAGGTTTCTTATGGACATACCTGTGATGAGCTTCTTATTATCGAAAAAGGAAATTTTGTGGTCACGCTGGAAAATAAAGAATATATGTTAAGTCCCGGAGATACTGTCTATATCCGTGCCAACATGCCCCACAAATATCGCAAAGTGTCCAATGGAGACGCGATGTTATATTGTGTCAAGACCAATATGGATTAAATTGCCGACATAGAAAAACCACCCCAGGGGGTGGTTTTTCTATTGCAGATGATAATTGTAAATTACCGCTTGGAGCTTTTGCGTAATGGTGTTATGATGGAATATAGCAAGATGAAAATGGGAGGCGTAATTGTGGCGAAACTCATTGATAAGATAAAAAAACAAAAGCATTCCGCATTGTCAAGAGACTTGACTGAGGGGGCGATTGGGCGGGGGCTTTTGGCGTTTGCCGTGCCGATATTTTTAGGGCAGACGCTGCAGCAGTTTTATAATGTGGCGGACGCCTGGGTAGTCGGGAATTTTGGGAGCAACAGTGCATTTGCGGCGGTCAGTTCCTCAGGCAGCTTTATTTTCCTGATCATAGGATTCTTTAACGGGGTATCGGTAGGCGGCGGCGTGGTGATATCGCATTATTTCGGGGCGCGGGATAAGAAAAATATAAGCCGTGCAATCCACGCGAATGTATTGTTCGGGCTGCTTGCATCTGTGGGGGCGACGATAGCGGGATTCCTTATGGTTCCGTACATACTCCGATGGATGCAGACTCCTGCGGATGTCATATCGGATTCTATGATTTATTTCAGGATTTATTTTGCAGGCGTCTCCACGGTTATCATGTTCAACATCTGCATGTCAGTGATGCGGGCGCTGGGAGACAGCCTCCATCCTCTTTTTTACCTGGCATTTTCTTCCGTGCTGAATGTGGTGCTGGATTTGGCTTTCGTGGCGGTGTTTAAATGGGGAGTTATGGGGGCTGCGGCTGCGACGGTATTTTCTCAGGGCGTCAGCATGGTTCTGTGCATTGTCCATATGTGCAGGGAAGAGGAGGATATAAGGCTTGATTTCCGGAAACTTACGTTTGACGCTAAGATGATGGGGGATGTGCTCAGGCAGGGGCTTCCGGCAGGCATACAGAACTCGGTCATCAGCATCGGGAATATCGTCGTCCAGACAAATATCAATTCCTTCGGGGCATATGCAATGTCCGGGGTGGGAGCGTACCAAAAAATAGAAGGCTTTGTGTTCCTGCCGATTATGAGTATGGCAATGGCTCTGCCTACCTTTATCAGCCAGAATCTTGGGGCGGCCCGGCCGGACAGGGCAAAGAAGGGAGCAGCCTTCGGTATCCTGTTCGGGATGGCGACTGCGGAGACGGTGGGCCTGGCATTCTATCTCTGGTGTCCTATGGCGCTTAAGTTTTTTGTCGATACAGAGAAAGCGATTGCTTTTGGGGCGGTTCAGGCAAGGACTGTCAGCCTGTTCTTCTTCCTGCTGGCGTTTTCCCACTGCGCGGCAGGTGTATTGCGGGGATGCGGAAAGTCTTTTATCCCGATGGCTGCCATGCTTACGTTCTGGTGCGGAGTGAGGATTATATATGTGACCACGGCGCTTAATATCCGGCATGATTTCCGGCTGCTCCCGTGGGCGTATCCTCTTACATGGAGCTGCAGCGCGGTGGTATTTTTGGTGTTTCTCGTAAGGTCTGACTGGACGGGGACAGGCATCCGGAAACAGAAAAATAAAAAAAGTGCTTGACAAATGCACGTTACTGGGGTAAAGTGAATATCGTAAATAAGAAAACCGTTGAGAAAGAGTAGTAATCTATTAAGCGAAGTCACAGAGAGCGGCAGGTGGTGGGATTGCCGTACAGAGCAGATAGGCGAATGGACTTTCGAGGGCGGCCTGAAATCTTTTGGAGAGTATGGCTTGTCGGGAACCGAACCCGTTATCAATCAGGAGTGTATGTTAGTACATGAGAAAGTGGACATTTTGTCAATTTGAGTGGTACCGCGATGATATATAGAAGTATATATTACCGTCTCAAACCGTAGGGTTTGGGGCGGTTTTTTCGTTATCCGCTCGTATGATTTTCTCTCCTGACAACGGTAAAAGCAAAAAAAGAAAAGGAGAATGGAACTATGAAAAACAAAGTAATGGCAGGATTATTGACAGTAGCAATGGCGGCGGCAATGCTGGCGGGGTGTGCAGGAAACAATTCCGCGGATTCCGGGGAGAAAAAGGAAAGCTATACCATCGGCATTTCACAGTTTGCAGAGCACGGCTCTCTTGACAATTGCAGGGAAGGGTTCCTTGAAGGGCTTGCCGGGGAGGGCATCAAAGAGGGAGAGAACCTTACGGTAGATTTGAAGAATGCAGCGGCGGATATGGGAACGGCCGGGCAGATATCAGATAGTTTTGTGTCAGATAAGGTGGATATGATTTGTGCGATTGCTACGCCGACAGCGCAGAGTGCATACAATGCAGCGATGGATGCGGGAATTCCGGTTATATATACAGCAGTGACAGATCCGGTCAGCGCAGAACTTGCGAAGGAAGACGGAACTCCGGTAGGTGAGGTTACCGGTACATCGGATAAACTTCCGGTAGAAGCGCAGCTTAAGATGATGCGCCAGCTCCTGCCGGATGCGAAAAAACTCGGGATTATGTATACAACGAGTGAAGCAAACTCGGTATCTACAATCAAAGAATACGGATCGCTGGTAGAAAAGTACGGATTTGAGCTGGTAGAAAAGGGAATCACGACTACAGCCGATGTGGCGTTGGCTGCGGATGACCTTTTAAGCAAAGTAGATTGCATCACGAACCTTACTGACAATACTGTAGTGGCTTCCCTTCCGACGATTCTTGAGAAAGCAAATGAGAAAAAGATTCCGGTGTTCGGGAGCGAGATTGAGCAGGTAAAGATTGGCTGTCTTGCGGCGGAGGGTATCGATTATATCGCTCTTGGAAAGCAGACAGGGAAGATGGCGGCACAGGTGCTGAAAGGTGAAAAGAAAGCATCAGAGATGAATTTTGAACTGATTACCGAACCAGGGTTTTATGTAAATAATAAGGTGGCGGCAGATCTTGGAGTAACGGTGCCGCAGGAGCTTTCAGACAGTGCGGTGGAAAGCTTTGACGAGATAACAAAGTAGCAAG
Organism: uncultured Dorea sp.; assembly: GCA_910586965.1. GTDB lineage: Bacteria > Bacillota > Clostridia > Lachnospirales > Lachnospiraceae > MD308. The sequence continues at coordinate 81,895 of CAJUMF010000005.1, forward strand.
CGGGAGGCAGATTCATGGATTTTTTCGTATCAATAGCAGAACAGGGATTAATTTATGGAATCCTTGCATTGGGCGTATATATTACTTATAAGATTTTGGATTTCCCTGATCTTACAGTGGATGGGAGTTTCCCTTTGGGGGCAGCGATCACAGCGGCATTTATTACACGGGGGATGAATCCTTATCTTACCTTGCCTCTTGCGTTTCTGGCAGGGGCACTGGCAGGAATCTGTACGGGACTTATCCATATAAAATGTAAGGTGAGAGATCTGCTCTCCGGCATTATCATGATGACAGCACTGTGGACCATCAATTTGTATATTGCGGGGACGGCAAATGTTCCGCTGTTTTCTCAGGAAACTATTTTTAAAAATGAATTGTTAAGCGGTGTGATTCCCTCGGGAATCGCACCTTATACAACGGTGCTTATGATTCTGGTGATCACAGTATTCTGTAAAATATTGCTGGACTTATATTTAAAGACAAAGTCCGGATATCTGCTCCGGGCAGTTGGGGACAATGATGTGGTGGTGACAGCTCTTGCTAAGAGTCAGGGGAATGTAAAGATTTTAGGGCTTGCCCTTGCAAATGGTCTGGTGTCTTTAGCGGGCTGTGTATTTGCGCAGGAGGAAAGAGTGTTTGAGATATCTATGGGAACCGGTGCGATTGTTATCGGCCTTGCCAGTGTCATCATAGGAACGAGCCTGTTTAAAACATTGACAGTCTTTAAGGCGACGACGGCGGTGCTTATCGGTTCGGTCATATACAAAGCGTGTGTGGCGGCAGCACTAAGGAACTTTGAGCCGCGGGCGATGAAGCTGATTACAGCGGTGCTGTTTTTGCTCATCCTTATTATCAGTATGGAGAGAAAGACGAAGGTGAATAAAAATGCTTGAGCTTAAAAGTATTCAAAAATATTATAACCCCGGTACGGTTAACGAAATGTGCCTGTTTGACCATTTTAACTTGAAAGTTGAAAAAGGGGATTTTATCTCTGTTGTGGGAAGCAACGGTTCCGGCAAGACATCCATGCTGAATATTATCTGCGGGAGTATACCGGCAGAGTCAGGGCAGATTTTAATGGACGGCAAAGATATAACAAAGGAGAAGGAATATAAACGCAATGCAAAAATAGGCCGGGTATATCAGAATCCGTCAATGGGTACATGTCCGTCTATGACGATTCTTGAGAATATGTCTCTTGCTGACAATAAGGGGAAGTTTTTCGGCCTTGGAAGAGGGACGAACAAGCAGCGGATCGGATATTATAAAGAAATGCTCAGGCAGTTGAACCTCGGTCTGGAAGAACGGATGGATACAAAGGTAGGAGCCCTCTCCGGCGGGCAGCGGCAGGCAATGGCACTCCTTATGTCTGCGATGACGCCTATAGAATATCTTATACTGGATGAACATACGGCAGCGCTTGACCCTAAAACTGCGGAGATGATCATGGAACTTACAGATAAGATTGTGAGAGAAAAGGAGCTTACAGCAATCATGGTAACACATAATCTGAGATATGCAGTTGAGTATGGGAACCGGCTGCTTATGATGCATCAGGGAGAGGCAGTGCTGGATAAAAAAGGGAAAGAGAAGGAAGATATATGCGTGGAGGATGTGCTGAAGCTTTTTAATGAGATCAGTATTGAATGTGGGAATTAAGAAAAAATTTATATTTCTAAAGAAAAAAAGACGTAATTTCTATGAAATTCTAAAAGAAAAGAAGTTCTTTTTCTGCTATACTTTATGCAGGAGACAGGAACTTCTTTTTAGTTCCGGATAAATTTGCGTAAGAAGGGAAGGGGAGTGCGCAGATGGGATACAGGGAAACGAATGGAAGATACAAAAGGAACAGAGCGTCTATAAGACACAGAAAAAGACGGAATCGACGAATGAAGATCCTGGGGATGGAGATTATATTGCTTGTGTTTCTTGTGGGTGGTTTTTTGGTTTCGAGAGGGCTTAAAGGAAAAGAAGTTATTGCACCGAAAAAATCATCGCCGGAGACTCTTGAAGAATTCGCGGAAAAGAAAGGGATTCCGATGGATTCCTATCTGCCGGAGCTTTTAGAGCTATATGAGAAGAATCCTGAGGCAAAAGATTTTGTGTGGGAGTATCCGCTTAAAAAAGATGAAGAGCCAGAGATTGATCTTAGTGAATACAAAAACAGTGATTCTATGCCTCTTTTCATGCAGTGGGACCAGCGGTGGGGGTATCATCAGTATTCCGGGAATGTGATGGGACTTACGGGGTGCGGTCCGACATGTCTTTCCATGGTGACAGTATATCTCAGCGGCGATACATCGAAGAATCCAAAGTGGATGGCAGATTTTTCCACTGAAAACGGCTATGCGGCCGAGGGAAGCGGTACAGCATGGGCGTTGTTTTCTGAAGGGGGAGAGAAGCTTGGATTTGACGTGACGGAGATTCCGCTGGATGAGAAGAGGATTGCGGAGAATCTGAAAGTGGACAACCCGGTGGTGGCTGTCATGGGACCGGGGGATTTTACAACGGACGGACATTTTATTGTATTTGTTGGATATGAAGATGGAAAAATTCGTGTCAACGACCCAAATAGCAGAGCAAATACAGAGAAGCTTTGGAGCTTTGATGATATATCCGGCCAGATAAAACAGTTGTGGGTGTTCAGGAAGTGAGAAAAAAGGCTTGCTTTTGTTTGCTTGATATGATACACTATCAGAGCGAATGGAAGTAGGTCTTTTTTTTATGCCTAAATATGGGTAGCCTCGCAAGCTACCGCGAAACACATTAACAAAGAAGTATAAAGCGAGGTGGAAGTTGTGCGTACAAGAATCACATTGGAGTGTACAGAATGTAAGCAGCGGAACTACAACATGACGAAGGATAAGAAAGCTCATCCGGCGCGCATGGAGACGAAAAAGTATTGTAAGTTCTGCAGGTCACACACATTGCACAAAGAAACGAAGTAACCGTTGCAAAGGGGTGAATGACGTGAGTGGAAAGACAACTCAGAAAAAAAGCTGGTTCAAAGGTCTTAACAAAGAGTTTAAGAAAATCGTTTGGCCGGGCAAGGTAGAACTTGCAAAACAGACAGTAGCGGTTGTTTCTGTATCGGTAGTGCTTGGAGTAATCATTGCATTGATGGACTTCATGATTCAGTATGGTGTTGACGTTCTTGTCAACCTGGGCTGATTAAAACTGCATGCAAGAAAGGTGATTATATGTCAGAGGCAAAATGGTACGTAGTTCATACGTATTCAGGGTATGAGAACAAGGTAAAGGCAAACATTGACAAGACAATCGAGAACAGACATCTGGAAGAGCAGATTCTGGAAGTTCGCGTTCCTATGCAGGAAGTAGTGGAGCTTAAGAACGGAGTTCAGAAGGCGTCCCAGAAAAAGATGTTCCCGGGGTATGTATTGATTCATATGATTATGAATGATGATACGTGGTATGTTGTCAGAAATACCAGAGGCGTTACAGGTTTTGTAGGGCCGGGCTCTAAGCCGGTGCCGCTTACAGATGCGGAGATGGCACCGTTAGGAATTCGTCAGGAGAATATTGTCGTTGACTTTGAAGAGGGAGATACTGTTCGGGTAATCGCCGGTGCATGGGCAGATACGGTTGGAGTTGTCCAGGCAATGAATCTGCAGAAACAAAGTCTGACAATCAATGTTGAGCTGTTCGGCCGCGAAACGCCGGTTGAAATCAGTTTCGCAGAAGTTAAGAAGATGTAAGTAAAAACAAAATCAGTGGGAGGAATATTAGTTCCGCCATCACCACAAGGAGGTAATTGAAATGGCAAAAAAAGTACAAGGTTATATTAAATTACAGATTCCTGCCGGAAAAGCTACTCCGGCACCACCGGTTGGTCCGGCACTTGGTCAGCACGGTGTGAATATTGTTGAATTTACAAAGCAGTTTAATGCTAGAACCGCAGATCAGGGAGATCTTATTATCCCTGTAGTTATTACAGTTTACAGTGACAGAAGTTTCAGTTTCATCACAAAGACGCCGCCGGCACCGGTTCTTATTAAGAAAGCCTGCAAGATCAAATCAGGTTCAGGTACCCCGAATAAGAAAAAGGTTGCAACGATCACAAAGGCTCAGATTCAGGAAATCGCAGAGCTCAAGATGCCGGATCTCAACGCAGCAAGCCTTGAGGCAGCTATGAGCATGATAGAAGGAACATGCCGCTCCATGGGAGTCACCGTGGCATAAAACTCTTAGCGAGGTACTTTCGAGCTTAGAGTTTTAGCCGCTCTTCGAGCGAAGCGAGAAGAACAACCGAGTCAAAACTGTAAAAACAAAAAGTGGGAGGGTTATCCCGACATTACCACAAGGAGGTTATTTAGATGAAAAGAGGAAAGAAATATGTAGAAGCTGCGAAGGCGATCGAGAGAGGAACTCTCTACGATGTTGCAGAGGCAGTTTCATTAGTTAAAAAGACCGCAATTGCCAAATTCGATGAGACGATTGAAGCTCATATCAGAACAGGATGTGACGGACGTCATGCTGACCAGCAGATCCGCGGCGCTGTAGTTTTGCCGCATGGAACTGGTAAAAAGATCCGCATTCTTGTATTTGCAAAAGATGCAAAGGCTGAAGAAGCGAAGGCAGCAGGCGCTGACTATGTTGGAGGAGATGAGCTGATCCCGAAGATTCAGAAAGAGAACTGGTTTGAATTTGATGTAGTAGTTGCTACACCGGATATGATGGGTGTTGTAGGACGTCTTGGCCGTGTACTTGGACCAAAAGGACTTATGCCGAACCCGAAGGCTGGTACAGTAACTATGGATGTTACAAAGGCAATCCAGGATATCAAGGCTGGTAAGATTGAGTACAGACTTGATAAGACAAACATTATCCATGTGCCGTTAGGTAAAGCTTCCTTTACCGAAGAACAGATTACGGACAACTTCCAGACGTTGATCGAGGCGGTTATCAAAGCAAGACCGGCAGCAGTAAAGGGTCAGTTCTTAAAGAGCGTGACACTTTCTTCTACAATGGGACCGGGCGTGAAGATCAACCCCATGAGGCTTGCATAACCGAACGTAAAAAATGATATATAAAAGACACCGGAGAGTTTAGTGCCGGTGTCTTTTTGCGTATTTATTTGTGCATCATGGAGAGGAATTCTTCCATAACTCTTGTCTTATATTTGTGGTTTTTATAATAAAAGTATACTTCGCGTTTTGCGGATTCGCCGGCAAGTTTATAGTAGACGAGATTCTCGAAAGAGGGAAGCTGGCTTACTAAAATATCACTGATAAATGTAGCGCCAAGCTGGGTAGAAGCAGCCATGTAAGAGGTAGACTGCTGATTGAACTCCAGAATAATATTCGGGTGGAATCCGGCTTCGCGGCATAGCTTATCGCCCCGCAGACGAGTGTCGTTTCCGGGGGCAAGCATGATAAAAGGCAGCTTAGAGAACTTATATAGAGGCACAGCAGGAGAAGAATCGTTAAGATAGCTTTTATTTTTAATGTCATTGTAGGAAAGTTGGTAATCTGTGAGCCGGTCATGGACGGAAAAATGCTTTGGCACCGCTAACAGAATATTTTCTGTACAGTATAGCTCTTTATTGTACATAATGTTATCATAGCGGTAATTATCTACAACAAAGTCCAGATAATTATTGCTCAGCATGGATTCTAACTGCGTAGTGTTTCCCTCGGTAATGCGGATGCGGATATCCGGAAAGCGCTGCTGAAATTGTGTGATAAGCTGCGGCATAACGTAAGCGGCAAATAAGTTGCTGGCGCCGACAGACAGATGGCCGGTTTTCAAAGTCGTCAGATTGTTGATATGGTTTTCCACACGCTGTTCGATCTCAAAAATTTCTTTGGCAGCTTCTATGTATATTTCTCCGATTTCGGTAAGTTTTAAAGGACTTGTGCTCCTGTCAAATAAAGGTACTCCGATTTGCTCTTCTATTTTTTTGACACGTGCACTTAAAGAGGGCTGACTGATATAGAGATTTTGTGCAGCTTTTGAAAAACTTTTCTCTTTATATACTTCGTATATGTATTTTTTTCCTGTAAACATACGGAACTCCTTATAGATAAAATAATATAATTAATATATGATTATAGGTATTTGAGTATATTATAACATGGGAGTATGATATAGGCAAAGAAAACAAAACAAAAACTTGCTGAAAGGTAGGAAAAAGATATGGGAAAGATATTAAGAGCTAAAAGAATGGAAAATGTGCATTCAGATATCAGAGGGCCGCTTTTTATGGAAGCATTAAAGTTGCAGGAGCAGGGAGCTCATGTGTTGAAGCTCAATACGGGAAATCCGGCGGCATTTGGATTCGGCCTTCCTAAGAGCATTGAAGATGCTTTGGCAAACCATATAGATAAAGGTGTGGGATACTGTGATTTTAAAGGTATGCCGGCGGCCAGAACAGCAATCTGTGAGTATGAAAAGAGTAAAGGAATAAAAGGGATTACTCCGGATGATGTATTTATTGGTAATGGTGTGAGCGAGGTGGTTTCATTTGCATTGTTCCCGCTTCTTAATGATGGGGATGAGGTTCTTGTTCCGTCACCCAGCTATTCTCTGTGGGGAAATTCGGTCTATTTGGCAGGGGGAAAGCCAGTGTTTTATACTTGTGATGAGAAAGCAGATTGGAATCCTGACATCAAAGATATCCGCTCCAAAATCACACCAAAAACAAAAGCTATGGTGATCATCAACCCCAATAATCCTACCGGAATGCTTTATTCAGAAGATGTGCTGAGGGAGCTTGTCAAAGTGGCGAGAGAGGCGAAGATTCTTTTGTTTGTAGATGAAATCTATGACCGCTTAGTGATGGATGGTTTGAAGCATGTGTCTTTGGCATCTTTAGCAGATGATATTCCGGTCATTACGTTGAATGGCCTTTCGAAATCTCATTGTCTTTGCGGTTACCGCTGCGGGTGGATGGTGATCAGCGGTCCGAAGGAATTGACAGAGGATTATAAGCAGGGGATTATCCAGTTGACTTCCATGAGACTTTGTGCAAATACCCTTGCACAGATTGTAATTCCGGCGGCTCTTGAAGATATGGAAACACCGGCTTCTATGATACGCCCGGGAGGAAGAATCTATGAGCAGAGGCAGGCTGCAGTATCTGAACTAAAGAAGATAGACGGGATTTCTTTTGTGGAAAATAACAGTGCATTCTACATCTTCCCGAAATTGGATGTGAAGAAGTTTAATATTACGAATGATAAAAAGTTTGCACATGATCTGCTCCATGCTGAGAATATACTGGTAGTGCCCGGAAGCGGATTTGACTGGGACGAGCCGGATCATTTCCGGATTGTAATGCTGCCGGAGGCAGAGGTGCTTCGGGATGCAGTAAAGCGTATAGGAAGATTTCTTGATGGTTATAAGCAAAAATAGTTGACATATTACAGTTTGTGTGATATTTTTATTTAGTAACTGCCGAAGACAGTAGGTGCTGCAAAGCGTAAGGATTAAAACGCCTACCGAGGAAGAGTTAAATTCAGATATGGATTTATACCTCTGCGTCTTTAAGGTGCAGAGGTTTTTTGGCAGCATACCGAAAATAATATAAGGAGGTGCACCATTCGTGGCAAAAGTTGAATTAAAACAGCCTATCGTACAGGCCATTGCAGATGATGTAAAGGACGCAGCGAGCGTTGTACTTGTTGACTACCGCGGACTTACTGTTGCGCAGGATACCGCGCTTCGTAAGCAGTTAAGGGAAGCAGGCATCACATACAAGGTTTGTAAGAACACTATGATGAAGAGAGCTTTTGAAGGAACCGAGTTCGCAGCTTTAGATGAGCACTTGGAAGGACCGAGCGCATTGGCGATTTCTAAGGATGACGCGACAGCTCCGGCAAGAATTCTTGCTAAGTTCGCAAAGGAAGCAAAGGCTCTTGAGATTAAAGCTGGTGTCGTTGAAGGCGAAGCTTATGATGCAAAGGGAATGCAGGCATTGGCAAGTATTCCGTCAAGAGAAGAACTTCTCTCCAAATTGCTTGGAAGCTTACAGTCACCGATTACCAATCTTGCCCGTGTTCTCAATCAGATTGCAGAGCAGGGCGGCGCAGAAGCCTGCGAGGGAGCGAAGTCAGAAGAGGCAGTGGCTCCGGCTGAAGAGACAGCAGAGACAGCAGAAGCTCCGGCCGCGGAGTAGGACACTTGATCGTGTACGAATCAATTGGAATGAATTATATTTTATAGGAGGATAATAAAATGGCAAAATTAACAACGGCTGAATTTATTGATGCTATCAAAGAGTTATCAGTATTAGAGTTGAATGAATTAGTAAAAGCATGTGAAGAAGAGTTTGGTGTATCCGCAGCAGCAGGTGTAGTAGTTGCAGCAGCAGGCGGAGAGGCAGCAGCAGAGGAAGAGCAGACAGAGTTCAATGTAGAGCTTGTATCTGCAGGTGCTTCCAAGGTTAAGGTTATCAAGGTTGTTCGTGAGATTACAGGTCTTGGACTGAAAGAGGCTAAGGCAGTAGTTGATGAAGCTCCGAAGGTAGTAAAAGAAGGCGTTTCCAAGGAAGAGGCTGAGGAGATCAAGGCGAAACTTGAGGCTGAAGGTGCAGAGGTTAACCTTAAATAATTTTATACGGTATGATGAGAGCTGCTTCGTAATAGAGGCAGCTCTTTTTGCAGATTAGAAAATAACAACATTTGAAGGAGACATATGATTATGTATTCGGAAAACGATTTGGTCACCGTCGGAAAGAGGGAAAATAATAAGAAACGAAATTACCTTGTGGTAAACCCGTTGCAGGGAAAGCACATCCCGGTGCGTCCGGGCCGGGCTTTCCGGCTGTTTGATGCGCTGGCGGACAGGATACGGGCAGAGTACGGGGAGGAGAGGCTGCTGCTGATTGGATTTGCGGAGACGGCGACAGCCATAGGTGCAGAGGCGGCGGTACGGCTGGGAGCGCGGTACATCCAGACTACGAGGGAGGAGATTCCGGGCGTTTCGTATCTGTTCTTTTCCGAGAGCCACAGCCATGCCACGGAGCAAAAGCTTGTGAAAGACGATATAGACAGAGTGATAGGTGAGATTGACCGTGTGGTCTTTATCGAGGATGAGGTCACGACGGGCAACACGATTCTGAATATCGTAAATGTGCTGGAGGAGCTGTATGGAAAAAGCCTGAAGTTTGCGGTTGCATCGCTCCTTAACGGCATGGAAAAGGAGCACCTTGAGATTTATGAGAAAAGGGGAATCCACACGCTCTGTATACTTAAGACGGCGCATGAAAAGTACGCGGCTCTTGCCGAGAGGCCGCAGGCACCCGGGATTTACGAAGAATGCGGTTTTTCGGACTGCCCTTCTGTGAGGGAAGTGGAAATCAGCGGGAAAATGGATGCCAGGAGGCTTGTCCATGGGTTGGATTACGGGAAGGCGTGTGAATTCTTGTGGAGTGAGATAGAGACGGCCTTTGGATTTGAGGCGGGCGAGAGAGTGCTGGTGGCAGGAACGGAGGAGTTTATGTACCCGGCGCTGTTTGCGGCAAAGCGTATGGAGGAGAAGGGGGTTCTGGCGTGGAGCCATTCCACGACCCGGAGCCCGATTATGGTGTTTGAGGATGAAAGTTATCCTTTGAAGACGAGATATAAGCTTAAGAGCCTGTACGATAAGGACAGGACGACGTATCTTTACAATATCGAAAGCTATGACAGAGTATTTATCATTACGGATGCCGCGGGCGGGGAGGAAGAAGGGAAAAACTCCCTGGTGAATGCCATAGCCCGGAAAAATGACGATATAAACTTGATCAGGTGGTGTTAAGGTGAGAAGTTCGTATAAGGAAGATGACGTGACCCTTCTTTTGAAGGATATCACGGGGCTTGTAAAGCCCCAGCCTGCGAAGGAGAGGGAGAGGCTTATCCAGTCCGGGAAGCATTACAGCGAGATGCTGCCGGAAGAGTACGTTCCGACAAAGGAATATATGGAGGCATATAAGGAGGCTTTGCGGGTGTATGCGGGCGCTACTGCCCAAGCAGTGGGAAAACTTGCAGATAAGGTGATAGATGCCAGGGGAAGGGATGTAGTGCTTGTATCTCTTGCCCGGGCGGGAATCCCGGTCGGCATACTGCTGAAGAGATATATAAAGTTCAAATATCATGCGGATGTCTGCCATTATTCCATCTCTATCATAAGGGGAAGGGGGATTGATGGCAATGCGATGAAGTATCTGCTGAAAAACCATGCGCCGGAAAGGCTCCTTTTTGTGGACGGATGGATTGGAAAAGGGGCGATTTTAAATGAGCTTAAGAAAGATGCGGCTGCATATGAGGGGGTGTCTCCGGAGATAGCTGTCCTGGCGGACCCGGCGGGGGTGACGGAGCTTTGCGGGACCCATGAGGATATCCTGATTCCCAGCTCCTGCTTAAACTGTACGGTCTCTGGGCTTGTCAGCAGGACGTTTCTCAGGGATGACATCATAGGAGAAGAGGATTTTCACGGGGCGGCGTTTTACGGGGAGCTTTTGGAGGCGGATTTATCTTATGAATTTATAGAGGCGATTGAAAGGGAGTTTACGTTTGTCTCAGAGGTTCGGGATGTGCGGGTGGAAGGCTCAGGAATCGACGAGGTGCGGGAAATCGCGGAAAAGTTCGGCATTGCGGACATTAATTTTATCAAGCCGGGCATCGGCGAGGCGACCCGGGTCCTGCTCCGGCGGGTGCCGTGGAAGGTGCTTATCGATGAAAGGCATAAGGGGAAGAGGGAGCTTGAGCATCTTGTGAGGCTTGCAGAAGAGAAAAACGTGCCGATAGAGTATTATCCGTTGCGGCACTATAAATGCTGCGGGATTATAAAGAAATTGGCGGATGCATAAAATATAGAAATCATAAAGGGGCATGGAGGAATCCATGCCCCTCTTTTTCTGGATTTATGGTATGATACCGTAACACTCTGCCAGAAAGCGTGTCCTCTGCGCCCAGTTTATATGGGTCTTGTATTCATCCATCCTGTCGCCGGCGGCGCTCCCGGAGACATAGGAATCTTCTTTGATGTTCCAGTGGAGGATACGCAGGGCGTCTTTATAATTCTTCTCGGTTACTTTGTAGCCGTCGTTTACAGGCTGTATCTGGTTGGGGTGGATGATGGTCTTGCCGATGAATCCGCACAGCCGGTCATCAGAAATTTCTTTCTTAAGCCCGTTTTCCCATTCCTTGCCGGAATAGTATTCCCACACAGGGCCGGAGACTACATACTCCGTTCCGTATACGGTAACGATGTCTGACAGGATATTTGCAATGGGCGTAATCTGATGGATGGATTCCGTCGGCTCCCGCCGGAACCCGAACAGATGGCACAAGTCATTTCCGCCCACCCGTATATTCAGCACGTTTGCCTCCACAGGAGCCAGCTTTTCCTTAAGGCCGTACAGCATATTATGGCGGGTGAGGAGGTTCGCGACGGAGGAGCTTTCATAGATTGGCATCATGTATTTGGCGGGATTCGTGCCGCTGTTTATGTTTACAATCTGTTCGATATAGGTATCCGCGCAGTCCGGAGAGAATTTGGGGAGGATGTACCCTGTGATAATCTCATGGCTGTCGCCTAAGCGGCGGGCAAGGTCTTTAATCTGCCCGGGTCTTCGCACACGAATGAAGATTTTCGGCAGGTAAAATTCCGAGTCCTGAAGGGAGCGGTATATCTCGCCCACTGACACGATTAATTGCTCCTCGGCCTCTGCCACAAAATTGTCATTGACTGCATCTTCAAGGCAGAGCGCCAGGGAGTAGTTCGTTCCGAATTTCTGTAATTTTATGGAGGACGCGATAGAAACCTTGTCTGCGGGGCAGTACAGGAGAGGCCCTACGCTGTAGTAGATGGCGCTGTTGTTCATAGTAGTCAGAAACTCCTTTATCATAACATAATTGTCTTTAAATATATCACATCAAAGCGGGAATTGGTAGATATATTTTTCGTGTTGTGTTAAGATTTAGACAGGGTTTAAAATGTGCGGGCAGGTGGGCAGGATGGAAAAAGTGATTACTTACAGGCACAATGTGATGGGAATTCAATCACTGGATGCATTTTTAGGGATAAAGGGCGGCTGTCATATGGGGCGCAGGGATGTGTATTTTGTCAGGGCCATCGGCTGGAAACCGGGTGCGGCTTTGGCGGATGTGATTGCGGAGATTGACCGGCGGATGGAGCAGGAGATGGAAAGCAAGCGGCTGTTTTACTGGAGGGCAGGGCGTCTTGCCTTTATGCCGCCGCAGGAGGATATGTGCTTTTACGAGGAGCAGTTTGCCGCGCTTAAGTCCGGAAGAGAGATGTATGTAAAAAGTTTAAAAGGGAATGCGGTGTTCGGCAATGCGCTGGCTTTTGCCTGCCGGGATGCGCTGGATAAATACAGGCTCATAAAGAAAAACGTGACGCAGTCCATGGAGAAAAACCTTGCGATAAAGCTTTTGTACTGGACGGACAGCGTTCTCGGCGGCATGCTGTCAGAGTGGAATGAGAGGAAGTGTTATAAGGTTCTGGCGGATAATGTGGTGAGGGAGCAGGAATATCTGTTTTACTATATGCTCACGATGATTGGGTGCGATGTCCTTCTCTTTCAGAGCCGGGAGGATATCCGGACGGCGGATGAGGTTAAGTGTCTGTCTCAGGAGCTTAAGCTGGGGGGATTCTGCGAGACGGCGTTCCCGGAGTACAGGCCTTATCACGGGAGAAAGCCTGTCTCAGGAGTAAAGCCGGCACCGGAAGGAAAGCCGGTGTCAAGGATACGGATAGAACAGGTGAGAAAACCGGAATCAAAACCAGAATCAAAGGCGGATGCCAGCCGGGAGAAAAGCTTTGAGGAGCTGGCTCTTTTGGCCTCATCCATTGTGATGATAGAGGTGCATGACCGCGGGGGAAAGCCTGCTGGGACAGGCTCCGGCGTTATGATCGGGAAAGATGGATTTATCCTTACCAACAACCATGTGACAAGGGGCGGCTACAGCTTTTCGGTGCGGATAGAGGAAGACAGCGCGGTTTACCGCACCAATGAGATCATCAAGTACAATTCGGTCTTCGACCTGTCTGTTATCCGGATAGACAGAAGGCTTTCACCCCTGCCTGTATACAGGGGTGTGAAAAAACTGGCGAGGGGGCAGAAGGTAGTGGCAATCGGAAGTCCTCTCGGGCTTTTCAATTCTGTCTCGGACGGGATTATCTCGGGATTCCGGGAGATTGATTCTGTGGACATGATTCAGTTTACGGCGCCCATATCCCACGGGAGCTCCGGCGGTGCGGTGCTTAATATGCAGGGCGAGATTATCGGCATCAGCACGGCGGGATTTGACGGCGGGCAGAATATCAACCTGGCGGTTGGCTATGAGACGATAAATCTGTTTGTCAGGGGGCTTACGGGCTGAAAGGTGTCCGGTACAGCTTGTAATATCAGTGCGCTTATGTTAAAATCGAAGTCAGTGGGTTGTTTATGCGCCGGGAGAAATGATATGGACAGAGAACGTTATGGAAATCAAAATCTGGAGGATTTTTTTGCAGGACTGAGCAAGCGTCCGGAGCGGAAAGCATATTTTTGCGTATTTGACAAATCTTCGGATGAAATAAATGGATTTCTTTGTAAATATTTTGACGCTGCCAGGAAGTGCGGTGTAGTGATTGAAGGAAAGATTGGGAATCCGACAGAGGGAAATCTGGCATATTATGAAGAGATGATGGGGATGGAGTTCCAGATGAGCCTGGGATTCATATCCTCCGGCATAAATAAGTGGCTGCCCAGGATGAAGGCATCTCAGCGGGAGAGCGTGGCGTATGCCATCTATGATTCGCTGGAAACTTTGAGGAAGTCGGGCAAGACGGAGAATATGCTGAAAAATTCATATATCAAGTTTATGTGCTGGCTGTATTATAAATTTGAGAGAGTCGCAGGGCGTCTTGGGGAGGAGGAAGTTCCGAAGATTCTGTACCACGGCGACATCGGCAGCTATGAGAGGATGCTTATCGACATTCTGTGGAATGCAGGGTGCGACGTGGTTTTACTTCCGGGAGCATTTCCGCTTGGGGAGCTTTTGGAAGAAAGAGAAAAAGAAGAGCAGAAAAAAAAGATGTTCGGGGAGCTTTCCGGCATTGCAAACTGCACCAACGCGTGGATTGCCGGGAAGGGGCTTGAAGATTTCCTCACTGCCCCGGCGGCCAGGGGAAAGAAAGAGGATTTGTTTTATAACTGCTACTATCGGATTAACGGCGTGGAAGACAAGCTTACCTATGTAAATGAGCTGTATCAGTTCAGCCTGTCGCTGAAAAAGGAAAAGCGGCATACGGTAGTCGTGAGCGGGGGCATCCCGAGGCCGGAGCCGGAGGAGGTCTCAGCCGTCCGGAGGGGGAATTATGCAAGCGCTGAGCCGATGCTTATGGATTTGTCTGCGAACATACAGTATCCGGCCAGCAAGGTACTTAAAGGGCTGCTTGTAAAAGCATTCATGCAGGTGATGACGGAGGAGGCAAAGAGTCCGGGCATGAATGTGAACAGGCTGCTCAATAAGGCGGTATATTTAATCTGCTGGCTTAAGAGATATCAGGATAAATTGTTTCAAAACTGGCGGATGCCGGAGGTTGGGTGTTTTATCTGCTTAGGCGGGTGCAGGGATAAAAATGAGGCGCTGTTTTTAAAGTTCCTTGCAAGGATTCCGGTGGATGTGCTGATTCTTTGCCCCGATTTGAACGCAAGGTGCTGTCTCGAGGATTCCCTTTTATATGAGATGAACTATGAGACTTCTATGGTTCTTGAGAGATTCCCCGACGAGGGTTCCCGGGTGAGCCTTGGCACGGCGGCGTATCAGGCGGAGCGTGAGCTGGACTCGCTTTTGTACAGCGATTCGGGGATGTTCCGCGACCGGCAGTTCGCGAAAGCGGACAGCATAACCCTTAAGACTATGGACCGGGAGATTAAGATTCTGTGGGAGTGCGAGCTTAAGTACCGTCTGGGCTTTCATGCAGAGGCGGGCGCGGTGAGTATGCCGGTCATCTTCTCTAAGATATCGGGGGTGAAAAATCGGAAGACGGAAGATTACTGGGTCTTTATCAAACAGCTTATGACGCCGGAGACGCTTGTCATTGACCAGGTTCCGTTTCTAACCCCGGCAGCGCCGAATCCCATGAAGATGTATGCCACAGAGTTTTTTAAGAACGGGAAATTAAGGCGGGGTAAAATTAAGAGCCATGCAAGCTACCCTTACGGTTTCTTGCGGGAAGAGATGCAGGAGCATATTTTGGATAAGCTGGAGCTTTTAATCGCGCAAAAACTGATTCGGGGGACTTTTGAGAACGGGACGGAGTATACGATTGTATCTGTTGTGATGAACCTGCCAAAAGAGACATTGCGGCTCATCCAGCAGTTTGATTTTACAAAGAAGAATCCAAAGCTTATCTATATCGCGGCGTCGGAGACGCTGCCTACGCTGGAGGATTCGATTTATACGGCATTTTTGAATCTTGTCGGGTTTGATATCCTTTTCTTTGTGCCGACAGGATATAATATTGAGAAACATTTTAACCGAAAACTGATGGAGGAGCACCAGGCGGGGGATTATATGTACGACCTGGAAGTTCCGGACTGGGGGAGAATCCCTTCGGCTATCCGCACGTCGTGGCGTGATAAAATATTTAAGAGAGGATAAACATTTATGGGACTTGATTTTAGCAAAACAGCAGCAGGAACAATGCCGTCGGCGGCGACGGTGGAGAATGAGATTGAGACGGTAAAGCCGTATGATATCGTTGCCGACAGGGCGCAGATGAATGAGGTACTGGTGAATTCCAAGGAGGTTGACGATATTGTCAGCACCATTGAGGTATACAATCTTGAGACGATTGCCTCTTTCGGCTCCGAGGCGGCGGAGGAGATTTCGAAAGCGTCCGATATCGTGCTGAATAGCATGAATATGAGCCAGCTTGAGGAGTCCAGCGAGATGCTCACGGCTCTCTCAAAGATCATGTCGAAATTTGACATTGACGAGCTGAAGGAAGACAAGGGATTTTTAGGAAAGCTGTTTGGAAATGTGAAGAAACAGTTGGAAAAGATTCTGGAAAAATACCACACGATGGGCGGCGAGGTGGATAAAATCTACGTCCAGCTCAAGCAGTATGAGAGCGAGATTAAGCAGGCGAACCGAAAGCTTGACCAGATGTTTGACGCAAATGTGAATTACTACCATGACCTGGTGAAATATATCCTGGCGGGAGAGCAGGCAGGGAAGGAATTAGAGGCGTATATTGCCCAGAGGCAGGCTGATTATGAGGCTACCGGGGACAATTCCATCCAGCTTGAGCTGGCGAGCCTCAATAACTCCCTGATGATGCTTGAGCAGCGCACCCAGGATTTAAGAACGGCGGAGAATGTGGCGATGCAGTCTATTCCCATGATCAAGACGATGGAATTCAGCAACATGAACCTTGTGCGAAAGATTAATTCTGCGTTTATCGTCACGCTGCCGGTATTTAAACAGGCATTGGCACAGGCAGTCATGCTGAAACGCCAGAAGATTCAGGCGGAGGCAATGGCGGAGCTTGACAAGAAGACCAATGAGATGCTCATAAAGAATGCGAGGAACACGGTAGAGCAGTCGAAACTGACGGCGCAGCTTGCCTCCGGCAGCTCTATAAAGATTGAGACGTTAGAGACCACCTGGAGGACCATTGTCAACGGGATTGACGAGACGAGGGCAATCCAGGAGAATGCGAGAAAGCAGCGCGTGGATGACGCTGCCCGCTTAGAGACGATAAAGCAGGAGTTTTTAAAGTCCTACGGCGGGGTAAAATAAAATGAGGTAACAAAAGGTTAGACATTCATATAAAGGAGGACATACGTTATGCCAATTAATTTATCAAAAGGACAGAAAGTTGATCTGACAAAGAAGAATCCGGGTCTTAAGAATATCATGGTCGGACTGGGCTGGGATGTGAACGCGTTTGATTCGGGGGCTGATTTTGACCTTGACGCGGCGGCATTCATGCTGGGCTCCAACGGGAAATGCCCGACGGAGAAGGAGTTTATCTTTTACGGAAACCTTGAACATGCGTCCGGTGCGGTAAAGCATATGGGTGATAATCTCACCGGAGAGGGCGAGGGAGACGACGAGCAGATAGAGGTGAAACTGCCGGATATCCCGTCAAACGTTGAGCGGATTGCATTTACGGTGACTATATATGATTCGGATGTGAGAAGGCAGAATTTCGGCCAGGTGTCCAACTCCTTTATTCGAATCGTGGACATGGCGACGGATACGGAGCTTATCCGCTATGACTTAGGGGAGGACTTCTCCATCGAGACAGCGGTAGTCGTAGGGGAGCTCTACCGGCATAACGGAGAGTGGAAATTCAACGCCATCGGCAGCGGATTCCAGGGCGGCCTGGCAGCACTGTGCGGACACTATGGAATCGAGGTTGCGTAAGGAGGGAGCATATTATGCCAGTTAGTTTGAAGAAGGGCCAGAAAGTGAGCCTGACAAAAGGAAATCCGGGGCTTTCGAAAGTTGTGGTAGGACTTGGATGGGATGTGAACCAGTTTGATACCGGAGGAGATTTTGACCTTGACGCGGCGGCATTTCTCCTGGGTGAGTCCGGCAGGGTGGCAAGGTCGGAGGACTTTGTGTTCTACGGAAACCTGACACACCCGTCGGGGAGCGTGCAGCACATGGGCGACAACCTCACGGGAGAGGGCGACGGCGACGACGAGCAGATTAAGATAGAGCTTTCCAAAGTGCCGGAGAGTGTGACGAAGATTGCATTTACGGTGACCATCTATGAGCCTGAGCAGAGGAGGCAGAATTTTGGCCAGGTGAACAATGCGTTCATCCGCATTTACAATGAGCTTACGGGAGAGGAGCTTTTAAGGTACGACCTGGGGGAGGATTTCTCCATCGAGACGGCGGTCGTATTCGGGGAGCTTTATAAGAACAACGGGGAATGGAAATTCAACGCCATCGGCAGCGGATATCAGGGCGGCTTAGCGGCGCTGTGCGCGAATTACGGCGTTGACGTAGAGTAAAGGAGAGTGCATTATGGCAATTAGTCTGCAGAAAGGTCACAAAGTAAGTCTGGAGAAAAAATCTTCCGCCGGACTGGGGGAAATCCTTGTCAACTTGAACTGGAACAGCGTACCTCAGAATCAGGGCTTTTTAAAGAGCCTGTTCGGAGGGCAGCAGGGCATCGATTTAGACCTGGGATGCCTGTATGAGCTGAAAAGCGGGCAGAAGGGAGCAGTGCAGGCGCTGGGCAATTCTTTTGGCTCCTTAAACAAGCCTCCTTTTGTATCCCTGGACGGAGATGACCGGACAGGGGTAGCCGCCGCCGGGGAAAACTTAAGGATCAACGGCAACCGGATTGCCGATATCCGGCGGGTGCTTGTGTATACATTTATCTATGAGGGCGTTGCCAACTGGCGGCAGGCGGATGCCACGGTCACCATCAAGTATCCCGGGGCGGAGGACCTTGTCGTAAAGATGGATTCCTACGATTCCAGCGATACCATGTGCGCCCTTGCCCTGTTTGAGAATGTGGGAGACGAGACGTTCAGCGTGGAGAAGATTGTCCGGTTTTTCGGAGGCCATGCCGTGATGGACAGGGCATTTAACTGGGGGCTTAACTGGAGACCGGGGCGCAAGTAGGCGAATCTCAATGAACAGGAGGAATTTAACATGTCAATTAGTTTGCAAAAAGGGCAGAAGGTCAGCCTGTCCAAAGAAAATAAAGGACTGTCAACGGTGCTTGTAGGACTTGGATGGGATGAGGCTCTGCAGAAAAAGGGGTTTTTCGGCTTTAAGCAGCAGGCGGATATCGACTGCGATGCGTCAGCCATCCTTCTTCGCGGTGGACGGCTTAGCGGCAATGGCGACCTTGTGTACTTCGGGAACTTAAGCCACAGGTCGGGAACGGTGCAGCATATGGGGGATAACCTCACCGGCGCGGGAGACGGCGACGACGAGCAGATTCTTATAGACCTCGCCAAGATGCCGCCGGAGTATGATAAAATCGTTATTGTGGTAAATATCTATGACGCGGTTCCGAGAAGGCAGCATTTCGGGATGATACGCAATGCGTTTATCAGGCTGGTGGATGGAAGGAACAATCGGGAGATGTGCAGGTACAATCTCACGGAAGACTACTCCGGCATGACCGCTATGATATTCGGGGAAATCTACCGTCACAACGGAGAGTGGAAGTTCGGGGCCATTGGACAGGGAACCACCGACCCGTCGCTGGGAGAGCTCTGCAAGAGATATGTCTAGAAAACGGTTTTAAAAGAGAAACTGCGATAAGTTTCTCTTTTTCTGCAAATAATACAACAAGGAGAAAACAGTTAGGAGAATGTGTATGAATGAAGTGCTGAAAAAGGACGTCCTGAAAAAGGGATTGTCCGAAGAACAGGTAACAGAAAGCAAAGCAAAGTTCGGGACCAACGAGCTTGCCAAAAAAGAGCAGGAATCTCTCTGGTCGATGTTTATCGGGGCCTTTGACGATATCTGGATAAAGGTGCTGTGCGGAGCCTTGGCCTTAAAGGTGGTGCTTGCCCTCCTTGGGATGATGATTCCTGCCATCGCGGGGGAAAATGACGCGGTGGAGATTATAAGTATCGTCCTTGCCATTGGGCTTGCGACAGGGTTCAGCACCTTGTCCGAGTACCGGAACACTTCCCGGAGCGAGGCATTGCAGGAGGAGTACAATAAGACTTACGCCAAGGTCATAAGAGGCGGAAAGCTGGTGAAGATTCTTACAAGCGAGATTGTGAAGGGCGATACCGTCCTCATCCAGTCCGGCGACAAGGTTCCGGCGGACGGCCTTATCTTCGAGGGAAATGTGAAGGTATCCCAGGCGGCGTTAAACGGCGAGTCCAGAGATGAGACGAAGACGGCGGCGGAGACTATGGAGGACGCAGAATCTACGGATTACAATTCCCAGAGCAAGGTATTCATGGGTTCTGTGGTCACAAGCGGGGAAGGCTACATGGTGGCGACCGTGGTGGGAGATGCCTCCGAGCTTGGAAAGATTAACAAGGCGCTGACAGATGATTCAGAGGAGGACGAGCGGAAAGACACCTCCAGCCTGAAACTTGAAGTAGTGGCGGCGGGCATTGGAAAGCTGGGCGTCTCTGCGGCGGCAATCGCGGGCGTCCTCCAGGTGGTGCTCACCATCATGCGGACGGACGAGGCGGTAACGCCTGTCTTTGTAGTGCTTTTGGCGGCAGAGGCAGTGATGCTGATGGCATCCATCGTCATTATGGCGGTTCCGGAAGGTCTTCCCATGATGAACAGCCTTGTTCAGTCCATGAATACGGAATCCATGTATAAGAAGAACATCCTTGTAAGCCACAAGGCGGCGTTCTCGGATTCTGCTTACATGAACCTGTTGTTCAGCGATAAGACAGGAACGATTACCGAAGGAAACCTCTCTCTGGTAGAGTTCGTCACCGGAGACGGAACCGTGACGGACAAGGTTCTGGACAAAGAGTTCCTTGAGGCAATCACGCTCAACAACCTTGCCAAGATATCCGAGGGAAAGGCCATCGGCAGCAACAATATGGACAGGGCGCTGCTTACCTACGCAATCGCAAACGGCGGGGCAAAGGCAGACAGCTCCAAGGTCAAAGAGGTCAGCGGGTTTGACTCGGAGAAGAAGTGCGCCACGGTAGAGCTGAATGACGGAACCATATACTGGAAGGGCGCGACGGAGAATATCATTGACGACATCACCCACTATAAGGCGCAGGACGGGGAAGTGCGGAGCTTTACGGCAGCCGAAAAAAATAAGTTGGAAGACCGGATGCTCGAAGAGGCTGGGAGAACCATGAAACTCCTTTCTGTCGCGAAATTTGAGGGGGAGAAAAAGATTCTCCTTGCTGTTTTGTGCCTGCGGGATAATGTGAGAAAGGACGCGGTGGAGACGGTGGAAGTCTTAAACCGGGCGGGCATCCAGGTTGTCATGGTAACGGGAGACGCCGAGGAGACTGCGGTAGCCATTGCGAAGGAGGCGGGCATCTTAAAGGATGAAAAGACGGACGTCGTGCTGACCCATGACGAGCTTGAAGAGATGCCGGACGAGGAGCTTAAGAAGAAACTTCCGAATCTCAGGGTTGTGAGCCGCGCGAAACCATTGGACAAAAAACGTCTGGTCACTATGGCGCAGCAGCTTGACGATGTGTGCGGCATGACCGGAGACGGCGTGAACGACGCACCTGCCCTTAAGCAGGCGGATATCGGGTTTGCCATGGGAGACGGAACGGCGGTTGCCCAGGAGGCGGGAGACGTGGTCATCTTGAATAACAGCCTGACTTCTATCAAGGACTGCGTCTTAAACAGCAGGACGATGGCGAAGTCTGTCGGGAAGTTTTTAATCTTCCAGCTTACTGTGAATATCAGCACCCTTTTGATGAACATTATCGCGCCGGTGCTTGGATGGACGGAGCCGTTTTCAATCGTGCAGATTCTGTGGATTAATCTGATCATGGATACTTTGGCTGCGATGGCGTTTGGCGGCGAGCCGATTCTTGACCGGTATATGAATGACAAGCCGGTTAAGCGGACGGACAATATCCTTACGGGATATATCAAGTCGGCAATCGGCACAAGCTCAGTGTTCATTACCCTCGGCTCCATCTTAATCCTTGAGAACATCGGGGGGATTACGGATTATGTCATGCCGGTATCCTGTGCGGACCCGGGGCTGTATGAAAAGACCTTTATGTTTGCGTTCTTTATCTACTCGATTATTTTCAACAGCTTTAACACAAGGTCTGACCGTTTCAACCTGTTTGAGCATATCGGGGAGAATAAGAATTTTATCCTGGTAATGGGTTCAATCTTCATTCTCCAGACAGTCATCATCCAGATTGGCGGGCCGGTGTTCAATACGACGACACTGAGCGTGCGTGCGCTGCTGGTGTCCATGGCGCTAGGGTTCCTTATCATACCGGTTGACCTGATAAGGAAGATGTTTGTGAGCAATGCGGGTCATTAATTTAGACCTTGACAATACCCTGATATACTCTTATAAGCATGACATCGGGGAGCGTAAGATGAATGTGGAAATTTATCAGGGGAGAGAGATTTCTTTTATGACGGAAAAGACCTGTGAGCTTTTGAAGGAGATAAAAGGGCGGTGCCTCGTTGTTCCTACCACCACAAGGACGAGGGAGCAGTATGAGCGGATTGACCTAAGGGCAGGGGATTTCCCCTATGCCCTTGTGTGCAACGGCGGCGTCCTGCTGGTAAACGGGCAGAAAGACAGCGCGTGGTACGAGGAGTCAAGGCGGCTCATCTCGGACTGTATGGAGGAGCTTTCGCGGGGGGCCGAGCTTTTGAGGAGCGAACCTACGCGAAAGTTGGAGGTAAGGTTTATCGAAGAGTTGTTTCTTTTTACGAAGTGCGGGGAACCGGAAAGGACCGCGGAGCGGCTTAAAAAATGCCTGGACAGCCGCAAGGTTGACGTATTTTGCAACGGGGAAAAGCTCTACGTCGTGCCGGGAAAGCTTAATAAAGGAGCCGCGGCGGAGCGGTTTTGCCGTTACGTCGGGGCGGATGAGGTGATTGCCGCCGGAGACAGCGAGTTTGACGTATCTATGACGGAGAGCGCGGATATCGGAATCGTTCCTGCGGGCTTTTGTAAGAAATACGGCGCGGCGGGCAATCTGGAAGAAATGAAAGGGGAGGGCATTTTCGCAGAGGAAATGCTCTCCCGGATAAAAGAATTAATCAATCTTTAGCTGGATTCCGCCCTTGCGTTCCGACGGCTGTATGATGACGGTCACCGGCATACCGCCGTGCCACTCAAAGGAGTAGGATTCGCCCGAGGCCTGGCCGATAAAGGTCTTCCAGTTTACGTCCGTGCGGATGTGGGGGTCGCAGGAGCCGTTTCCCATCCAGCAGATGACGGCGTCAGGGTCGACGGCAATGGTGTTGTGGGTATGTACATTGCTGAGGGCGATGGGGTTGCCGTCGGTGAGTATCGCAACATAGGCGTTTTTCCCTTCTCCGGTAAGCGTGGATGTTGCGATTCCTTTTTGCGAGAGCACACCCGAGCCGATAAAGCGGACGCTGTACTTGCAGTCCTGGGTGAATGCCAGGATGTTTTCCGACTCCACGGAGATGGTCTCGCCGTATTCCAGGCGGTAGACAAGGACATGCTGGGCATTGCAGGCGTAGTAAGTCTCGGAATCTCCGTTCATGGTGACTTTCATAAGGGGGATATTCTCTCCTGTCACGCGCCTTGCCAAAGAGCCGATAACTGCCTGGGCAAGGCTGCTCTGGGGTCCTAATAGGACTTTCTCGAATCGGTAGTTCGTGTTCCCGGCGCAGTCTCCGGCGATGTAGGCTCCAGCCTTGGTAAAGATTACGTCATTTCCGGTACAGGTGACCTTCAGGGTCAGTTCGTTGATTGTCTCAAATGTAATCATCTGTTTTATTTCCTCCAAATTTAATTTGTCTGAACGCCGTATAGTCCGCATAAGCCCTCAAGGTCTTTTGCGACTCCGTTTCCGACGGCGTTGAATTTCCAGGTGCCGTTATAAAGGTAAAGCTCTCCCAGCATCATGGAAGTGACGTTGGCGTAGTAGTCCGTCAGCCGGAAACTGTAAAGCTCCCGACCAGTGTCCGGCTCCAGCAGCCGGATGTAGGCGTCCTTCACCATGCTGAAATTAAGATGGTATGTAAATGCCTCGTTGATGGTGAGCACAAATACGATTTTTTTAATGCCGGGATTTAAGCGCACAAGGTCGATGTCCGCGGTTTCCCGGTCTTCGGCGGAGCCGTCTGTATTCAGGGAGACGCTGCCGTCGGGGCTTTTGGCCTGCCCGTAGAAGACGAACCAGTCGTCGCCCGGCACTTTCCCGGAGGCGTCAAGGAGAAAGGCGGAAAGGTCAATGTCGCACCTGGAATCGGAAGTGTTCCAGCCCATGGCGATTCTTATGGCTTTTAACTGTCCGGCAGCTCCTACGTTTACCTTCTGACCTTTCTGTATGAGGTTTCGAAGGGCAGGCGGCTTGCGGTAAGGGGCGGCGGCAGGGGGCGGTGTCTGGGGCGCCTGGGTAGTCCGGGGTGCAGATGTTCCCTGTGCGGCGCGTGTTCCTGACGCGGCTGTGCGGGAGGTCTGTGCAGAGAATGCGCCCGCGGAAGATATGATCTGCCGGCTTAAGGCAGGACATACTTTTGCCCGGCTCAGTGATGAAATGTTGTTTCGGTCGTAGCTTTCCGTTACTTTCATCGGGATATTAATCATAGGTATCGGTTCCTTTCGTGTTGTTAGCTATATTATACAACAGGATGGGGAAAATGGCATCTTAAAGTTGTTTTTCGGTTGCGGTGCAGATATAATAGAGTTAGTTAAATATCAGAAAGGTTGAAATAGAGTTATGAAAATCAGTATTCGCAAAATAAGCGAGATTACAGGATTTTCGCCGGCGACAGTGTCAAATGCACTGAATCATAAGCGGGGCGTCAACAAGGAGACGGCGGAACAGATTTTAAAGACAGCAGAGGAACTGGGGTATCATACAGGGGAGAAGATCCGGAGGATACGGTTTGTCATATTCCGGAGGAACGGGCTGATCATCGACGACAGCCCGTTTCATCCGGCGGTGATCGAGGGCGTGGAGCGGCAGGCGAAACTGATGGGACTTGAGACGCTGTTTTGCCATGTGGATGTCAATGACCCGGGATATGCCGTGCAGCTCAGGGAAATCCTGTCGGACGAGGAGAGCGCGGTAGTCCTTCTTGGAACGGAGATGATGGAGGAGGATTTTGAACCTTACACTCAGGCAAAGAATAAGATTATCCTGCTTGATGGGTGGAGCGACAGGTACTTTTTCGACAGCGTCCTTATCAGCAACACAGATTCGGCGGCAAAAGCAGTGGAATATCTGGTGGAGCGGGGGCATAAAGAGATTGGCTATATCCGGGGGGATTTCCGCATACAGGCGTTTAAGTACAGGGAGATTGGCTACCGGCGTGTGATGGATGCTCACGGGTTCCCTGTAAGGCAGGAGTTTATCCCCACGGTGGGAACGAAGGTGGAGACGGCTTATGAGGGCATGAAAAAATATCTGGAAGGTGCGGGGGATTTGCCGTCTGCATTTTTCGTGGACAATGATACTATAGCGATTGGGGCGATGCAGGCTCTTAAGGAGCGCGGCTATGACATCCCGGGAGATGTGTCTATTATCGGGTTTGACAATATCTCTTACGGTGCGGTGTCGGATCCGCCCCTTACGACGATAAATGTGTACAAGCACGAGATGGGGGCGACGGCAGTGAGGGAGCTGCTTTATTCCATAGAGAACCAGAGCACGATCAAGACGAAGATACAGGTGTGTACGGATTTTGTGGAGAGGGGGAGCGTGAAGAGGATATAAAGAGATGTGAAGACAAACAGTAAAGGTAAGTCCCAAATGAGGAACTAAGCATCGTAATGCCAGAAAAACTGCTGGGAAAGCTCCTGGTTTATAAGATGCCGGAGGGTATTGCGTCGGGCATGATCATTGAGGTTGCGTCCTGTGCCGGGTCGAATGACAAGGGGCGTACACCTATGGAAACGGGAAACTCTGCGGGGCTCTTAGTATCACGTAGGAACAATATGGATATAATAAACGTTAAAATGAAATGCTCAAAAATAGATTTGTTCGCAAAAGCCGGGGCAACAATTGTTGTAAGGGATTGCTGCTCCGGCTTTAAATTTTCCTTGCGTTTTTAACGTATATCCCGTATACTTTATACATCTAAAGAATTTATTTTATCTGGCCGTTCGGCCATTAAATTCCAACAGACATTTATTTATCAGTTGCAACAAAAACCGGCTTTGTATTATACTATAAGGAGAAGAAGATGGCAGACGGGAAATTGCAGTGGCATCCGGCGTTTGTCGCAGCCCTGCACATCGAGTTTGAGGATGAGATGGACGTGCTGGAGATAGAATCAGAACATCAGCTTGGGAAGAAACCAATGCAGATTGATATCCTGGTTATCAAAAAGACAGAAGAAACCGCAATCCGTAAGAATATCGGGCGGATTTTTCGGAAATATAATGTTATAGAGTATAAATCTCCGGAAGATTCCCTGAGTATCAATGATTTTTATAAGGTGTACGCATATACCTGTTTTTTGCAGTCCGACACAGGGACGGTAAATGAGATACGCTCTGATGACTTGACGATTACATATGTGTGCAACCACTATCCCCGTGAGATGATAAAGAAACTTGAAAATAACAGGAAATTAAGAGCAGTAGAAAAGGCGGACGGGATATATTATCTTGAGGGAGACGAATTTCCGATACAGGTGATTGTGACAAAAGAATTGTCCAGGAAAGATAACTATTGGATGCAGAACCTGAGAAATGACTTGAAAGCGGGAACGGAAATAGAGTCTCTTGCGGAAAGATATGAAAAGAAAAAACAGGAGCCGTATTATCAGGCGGTGATGGATCTGATCATGCGGGCGAACTGGGAGCAGATGGAGGAGGAGAGAAAGATGTGTGATGCATTTAGAGAGTTATTTGCAGAGGATTTTAAAAGAGCGGAGGAGGAAGGGCTTAAGCGCGGACTTGAGCAGGGGTTAGAGCGTGGCATTTACTATACAAAAAGGATTCTTAAGCTCTTTTCGGAAGGATTGCCGGTTGAGCAGATTGCGGAAAAAGAGGGTGTCTCTGTGGAGAGAGTAAATCAGATATTAGAGTAGGCTTTGTCTGTTATAAGAGGGAAGTATGATTACAAGAGATTTTTATATAAGGGATGTTAATACAGTGGCACCCGAGCTGCTGGGAAAGCTCCTGATACATGAGACGCCGGAAGGTGTTGCGTCGGGCATGATTGTTGAAGTTGAGTCCTATGCCGGGCCGGACGACAAGGGAGCGCACTCCTATGGGAACAGGCAGACAGAGCGGACGAAAATCCAATATGGCATGGGAGGCTTTGCATATATTTTTACAATCTATGGGATGTATGACTGCTTTAATGCCGTGGTGAACATGCCCATGAAACCGGAGGCAATACTGGTGCGCGCCCTGGAGCCTGTAGATGGGATTGAGCTGATGAAACGGCGCAGGAAAACGGAAAATGCTGTTTCTCTGTGCAATGGCCCCGGGAAACTCTGCGGGGCTCTTGGTATCACGAAGGAACAGTACGGATATGATCTTTGCAGCCCGCCGCTTTTTATTAAATCGTATCAGGATGTGCCAAAAGAGCAGATTATGGTTTCTCCGAGAATCAATATTGATTATGCAGAGGAGTGTAAGGATTATTTATGGAGATATTTTATAAAAGGGAATCCGTTTGTATCGAAAACAGCTAAAAAATACAGAGAAAAATATATGCCATATGAAACGTTAAAGTCAAATGTTTAAGATCAAGGGTAAGATAAAGACTGCCGCCCGGCTGAAATCAACCGGCGCGGCAGTTTTTGCGATGAATTATTCGATTGTGATAAGCCTCGGCTGCTCAATTGCTTTCGGAACCTCTTTTGGTACCTGAAGGGAGAGGACTCCGTCTTTGAATGCGGCCTTGATGTCATCCTGCGTTACATTGTCGCCTACATAGAAACTTCTGTTGCAGCTCCCGGTGTAGCGCTCTTTGCGGATGCAGTTGCCCTTTGCGTCTTTTTCTTCTTTTGTCTCATTTCTGGATGCGGTGATGGTCAGGTATCCGTCTTTTAAGTCAGCTCTTATGTCTTCCTTCGCATATCCGGGAAGTTCCATCTCAATCATATAGTTTCCGTCCTTGTCGTGAATGTCTGTCTTCATAATCTGTGTTGAAGAATTTTCAAAAGGACGTTTGAAGAACGGGTCATTGAACATCTCGTCAAATAAATTATAATTTCTGTTTGCAAGTAACATAAATCATTCCTCCTTAAAATATATGGCTTACTGTGTTTAGTATTGCCAGTAAGCAGCATAAAAATTATTTGTTTTAATTGCTATATATATTATATAACATACATTGTTAGCAATGTCAAGGGGCGAGTGCTAAATTCTTATATTTTTTATTTCTAAAATGACGTATCTTTACATTTCCAGATATTTCGCAACATTTTATTAAAAAATACATTTTGTTTATATAAATGTTTATGCGAATATTTATATAAACATTTATCAAAATAAAAGGTAAATATGAATAAAATGTAAATATGAAATAAATGAACTGTAAATATTACACAAATTTCACATCAAAAAACTAGGAATAATAAACAAAATATAAATATTATCAAATAAAATAAAGAAAAACTATTGAAATATTTATATAAATATTTATAATATAGGACATAGAGAAAAAGCAAAACAAAGGGGCGGTGAAAAGTGAAAGTCAGTATTAAGAAGATCAGCCAGGCGACAGGTTTTTCTCCGGCGACTGTATCCAACGCTTTGAACCGTAAAAAGGGCGTCAACAGCGAGACGTCGGAAAAGATATTTAAAGCGGCGGAGGAGCTGGGCTACCACCCGGAGAAGGTGATTACGAAGATTAAGTTCGTCACCTACCGGAAGAACGGAAAGATCATCGATAACAACCAGTTTTTCCCTGCCATGATAGAAGGCGTGGAAAAGCAGGCGAAGGACTTAGGATATGAGACCATTTTCAGCAGGCTGGACTGCGAGGAGGAAGGCTTTGAAGAGAGGCTTTCGGAGGTTTTAGAAGATACAAGCTCCCTGATGCTCCTTTTAGGGGCGGAGATGTTAGAGGAAGATTTTATCCCGTTCAAGAGCTACAAGGGGCATATGGTCCTTCTTGACGGGTGGTCTGAGGATATGAGATTTGACGGAGTTTTGATCAACAATACAGATTCGGTGTGCCACGCTATGGAGTATCTGATCGGGATGCGCGGCTCTTCAGGCAGCAGGAAAGAAACTTCCGGTTATCGGTGTTGACGGTTCTGACGAGGCAGCAGCTCTCATTAAATCCGGCGACGCTACAGGTACCGCTCTCCAGCAGTTCGCAGTAATCGCTGAGACAGCAGTTGTACAGGTCGACAAGTACTTAAAGGAAGGCTCTACAGGCGCAGATGAGAAACAGCTCATTGACTGTATCGCAATCACATCCGAGAACGTTGACAAATTATCTGGATTCGTATTCACAGAGTAATCCTGGGGAAATGCCGGAAAAGACGGCATGACTTTTATGAAAGGGCGCGCTTTTGCGGCGCGCCCTTGCGTATGATATCAAGACTCTTTATGCAAAGTATGAATGATCAGGAACATAAATATCCCGGGGAAGGATATTTAAAATAAAAGAAATAAAGGAGGCAGCTATGAAAAAACGTGCAATAGCTCTTGGACTTACCCTTGCGCTCTCGGCATCCACTCTGCTCACAGGATGCGGGATCGTGAAGGTGGTAAAAATCGGGGAAGAGGGAAAGTATACCGGAAATGTGGAATTTAACGCGGGCGACGACGTTGCCGCCATCTGGGAGGATTCCGCGCTGCCGGAGATGAACGAGACAGCCGTCGACCTGACCGAATTCCTCACTCAGTCAAACGGGGATCTGACGGCGCTGGCGAAAGATTACGGAAAATATTCCATGGGAGATTCCGGGGAATTGAGCTACGTGGTAAAGGGAACGGGAACCGTGGAGGAAGTCAATACAGAATCCCAGGCAGGTTTCATGACTGTAAAGCTTGACGGCTACACCGGTTCCGAGGCAGTGAAGATTCAGATCGGGCCTGTATATAAAGGTTCATCCATCCGCGACTGCTTAAGCTTTATCAAGTTCGGCGACTACAAAAACCAGGAAGAGTGGGCGGCTGTGTCGCAGAGCATCAACAAGGTCGTGGCAGAGGACGTGGTAGCGCCTGTTAAGCCGGAATCCTTACAGGGAAAGCCGGTTTCGTTTGTAGGAGCATTTACCGTGTCTTCCGGAAGTACGGACGTACTGATCACACCGGTTGTACTGGAGGCGAAGTAGGCAGTGTTGAGAGCAAAAAGGAGATAGCAGACTATGGGTGAAGGATATAAGTGCAGGGAGGATGTGTTCCTCCATGCAGAAAAGATAAGCAAGATCTACCCCGGTACGAAAGCGCTCGATGAAGTATCCTTTGACTTGCTTAAGGGCAAGGTAAATGTACTGATCGGGGAAAACGGCGCCGGAAAATCTACCCTGATGAAGATGATTGCCGGAATCGAGCAGCCGAATGAGGGCAAGATGTATATCGGAGAAGAGGAAGTATATTTTAAGAACACTACCGAGGCGAGAAAGCACGGCATCGGGATTATCCACCAGGAATTGAGCCTGTTCCCGAATCTTAATGTATACCAGAACATTTACATGAACAAGGAAAAGACCAAGGGAAAATTCGCCCTTGACAATAAGCAGCATATGGAAGGGGCAAAGGCGGTCCTTGAGAGATTAGAGCATCCCCTGGACTTGAACCAGAAGGTCGGGGAGCTGAGAGTCGGGCAGCAGCAGATGATCGAGATCGCGAGAAATCTTGTGGAGGACGACCTTAAGGTACTCATCATGGATGAGCCGACGTCTTCCTTAAGCCAGCAGGAGGTTAAGGTTCTCTTTAAGATCATGCGGGAGCTTACGGCGGCGGGAATCTCCATCGTATATATTTCCCACAGGCTGGAGGAGATCATGGAGATCGGCGATCATGTAACCATCCTGCGTGACGGAAAGTATGTTGCGGATTCGGACGTAAAGGATATCGACGTGTCATGGATCGTCCACCAGATGACAGGAGGAGCTAAGTCCTATCCCACGAGAGACCGTGAGGTTGACTGGTCCAAGGTGGAAAATGTACTGGAAGTAAAAGACTTGTGTCTTCCGAAGGCAGGCGGCGGGTACCTGGTAGACCACTTAAGCTTTGAGCTGAAGAGGGGAGAGGTTCTCGGAATCTACGGTCTGATGGGCGCGGGAAGAAGTGAAGTGTTCGAGTGCCTGATGGGGCTGCACCCGGAGCATACGGGTCAGGTTCTCATGGAGGGCAAAGAGCTTAACATCAAGTCTATCAAGCAGCAGATTGACAACGGATTTGCCCTGATCCCGGAGGACCGGCAGGCTCAAGGGCTTGTGCAGACATTAGACATCGAGAAGAACTGCTCGTTGTCGGCGCTGACCAGGTACAAGAAAGGTCCGTTCCTCGACTCCAAGATCGAGGGGGAGAAAGTAGACGGGCAGATCAAGGATATACATATCAAAGTAGCGGATAAGAAACTGCCGATTCTTTCCTTGTCAGGCGGTAACCAGCAGAAGGTCGTTATCGGAAAAGGCATCCTGACGACGCCGAAGATCCTGCTTATGGATGAACCGAGCCGCGGTATTGATATCGGCGCGAAGACAGAGGTTTTCGAGATCATCAACAAGTATGCGGAGGAAGGGCTTTCAATCATTGTCATCTCTTCTGAGCTGCAGGAGATCGTGGCAATCTCGGACCGTATCATCGTTCTGTCAAACGGCTTGAAGACAGGCGAGTTCTACGGTGATGAGATTGAGCAGGACACACTGGTACTGGCATCCTACAAGGGCCATCATTAAGAAAAGGAGAGTTAAATTATGGAAGCGAAACAAAATTCTGGAAATAATAAATTGGCGATGACCATATTAAAAGGTCGTACGTTTATTGTATTGATCATTCTGCTTATATTCTTCAGTATTACGGCAGATAACTTTATGAGTGCGGGAGCGCTCCTTACGGTTGCAAAGCATGTGGCTCTTTACGGAATCCTTGCGATTGGCATGACTTACGTCATCATCACAGGCGGTATCGACCTCTCCGTAGGTTCGGTGGCGGGCCTTGCGGGCATGATCGCGGGCGGACTGATCCAGGAGGGCTTAACCCTTAAGATGTTCGGCGTGACCCTGTATTTCAGCGTACCGATGATCGTGCTGATCACGGTTCTTCTGGGGGCATTGATGGGCATGATCAACGGTCTTGTCATCACGAAATTCAACGTAGCCCCGTTTATCGCGACGCTGGGTACCATGTACATCTGGCGCGGATTTGCGAATATCCGTTCCAACGGCGCGACATTTTCCGAGCTTGCCGGAAGTGAAGGGCTTGGTAATACCGGCTTTGAAGTGTTCGGGCGTAACCTTGCGGGAACAGCGATTCCCTGCGGCGTTCTCATCCTTGCGATCATCGCCGTGGCAGCGGGGCTTGTGCTTAAGAAAACGCCTTTCGGCTGGCATGTGCTTTCCATCGGCGGCAATGAAAAGGCGTCCAAGCTTTCCGGTATCAAGGTTGACCGGGTAAAAATCTGGGTGTACGCATTCTCCGGATTCTGCTCTGCGGTTGTCGGCATCATCGCGACCTCACAGCTTGTATCCGCGACGCCGAAGACCGGTGAGTCCTGGGAAATGAACGCCATCGCGGCATCCGTCCTCGGCGGAACATCCATGGCAGGCGGTGTCGGAACTATCGGCGGAACGATTGTCGGCGCGTTTGTAATCTGTGTGATCAACGACGGTATGACTATGTGCGGCGTTACAGAGTTCTGGCAGAAGATTATCAGGGGTCTTGTGATCATTATTGCGGTAATCATCGACCAGGTACAGAGAAACCTGCAGGCGAAGATGGCATTGCAGGCGCGGAACGAGAACAAATAAAGGTAGTGAGCAGCCCGGTCAGATTGATATTCCTACGGAACCACGCTTTCGCTCGGGAAAAAACGTAGCAGACACTAGGCTCGAAAAAACCTCGCCAAGTGCTGACGTTTTTTACGGGATTCCTTTAGGAACATCAATCTGACCGGGCTGCGCCATAGGTTGTGGATTTTAGCGGGTTGAGTTTGTTGGGAACGCTGGTTTCTGCTTGGTAGATTGTGGATTTTAGCGGGTTGAGTTTGTTTGGGGGCGCTGGTTAATTGCGAAACTTTGATTTGTCAGTGCCGAATTGTGCTGCTTGTATATTCCATAAGCAGACCTTAGTTTATCGTCGGTACTTAGCTGCCGTATTTTGGCAGCTTATGTACCGCTACGGTAAACTTGGAGCGGGAGCGTGTCTGTGTTGGAATATACAAGCTGCACAATGACCTGAGTAAACACTTGAGTTTCGCAACCTTCTATTAGCGGATTTTTTGGAAAGGATGTGTTTTGGATGAAGAAGAGAGGGATTATTAATGCTCAGTTGGCGGGGCTTGTCGCGGGGCTGGGGCATAAGGATTTGTTTATGATCGCGGACGGGGGGATGCCGGTTCCGAAGGGCGTGGAGATTGTGGACCTGGCGCTTTGCGGCGGGGTGCCTTCGTTTCGGCAGGTGATGGATGCGGTTCTTGACGAGGTGCAGGTGGAAGGGTATACTTTAGCTGAGGAAATCGTGGAGAATAATCCGGAGCTGCTTTCTTATATTAAGGAAAAGCTTGATGGGGCGGAGTCGGAGATGATTTCCCATGAAGAGCTTAAAAAGAGGTCTGCGGGGCTTAAGTTTGTGATTCGGACGGGGGAGTTTACGCCGTATCCGAATGTTATTCTGCGGGCGGGGGTTGCTTTTTAGGGACTGTTCCTTAGGCTGAGAATATGGTGAAAGAAGGCGGCTGCATTTTCGGATGAAAAGTGCGGGCGCAGGAGGTGTTGTGATGAAAGTATTGAATTTTGGGTCTTTGAATCTGGATTATGTGTATTCGGTTGACCATATGGTGATGCCGGGGGAGACGCTTTGCTCCTCGGGGATGAATGTGTTCTGCGGAGGCAAGGGGCTGAATCAGTCTATCGCCCTTGCGAAGGCGGGAGTGGACGTTTACCATGCCGGGATGATTGGCGAGGAGGGCGGCATTCTCCTTGAGGCCTGCCGGGAGGGCGGCGTGAATGCGGATTTTATCCGGACGATTCCGGAAAAGAGCGGGCATACGATCATACAGGTGGACAAAAACGGGCAGAACTGCATCCTTTTGTACGGCGGCGCCAACAGGAGCATTACGAAAGAATTTGTAGACGAGGTGCTTGGGAATTTTGAAAAGGGGGATATCCTTCTTCTGCAAAATGAGGTGAATATGCTGGACTATATTATTGATAAAGCGTATGAGCAGGGGATGATGATCATCCTGAATCCGTCGCCTTACGACAGTGCCCTTGACGTGTGTGATTTCGGGAAGATTTCCATGTTTTTGTTAAATGAGATTGAAGGCGGTCAGGTGACGGGCGAGAAAGAGACGGACAAGATTTTGGAGAAACTTAAAGAGTTTTACCCGGAGGCGAAGGTAGTCCTAACGCTGGGGGGCGACGGCTCCGTGTACCAGTACAAGGACGAGCAGTACCGTCAGGGGATCTACAAGGTGAAGGCTGTGGATACGACGGCGGCGGGAGATACCTTTACCGGGTACTTTATTTCCTCTGTCATTGACGGCTTGCCGGTTCCGGAAGGGCTTTCTCTGGCTGCGAAGGCATCGGCAATCGCGGTATCGAGAGAAGGAGCTACAGCGTCTATTCCGCTTAAGGAGGAAGTGCTTAAAGCAGAATTGTAAGAGATAAGAGCAGCCTGGAGCAGGGATATCTGTGCAAGAGATATCAGGCGGCAGACTGCGGAGTTGGGAAAGATGAGGAAGAATAATGGCAGAAAGATATATCATAAGTATAGACCAGAGCACGCAGGGAACAAAGGCGCTTTTGTTTGACGAGAGCGGGAGCCTCATCAAGCGTACGGACAAGCCTCATGAGCAGATTGTGAACGAAAAGGGCTGGGTGTCCCACAATCCGTCCGAGATTTATGAAAATGTCATCGAGGTTGTGCGGATGCTCACGGAGGACATTGACAAGTCGAAGGTGGCAGGTATCGGGATCAGCAACCAGCGGGAGACTTCCCTGGCGTGGGACCGCGTAAGCGGGGAGCCCCTCGGAAATGCCATCGTATGGCAGTGCGCCAGGGCGGCATCTATCTGCGAGCGGGTAGAAAGAAAAGGTGAGGCGGAGAATATCCGGAGGAAGACGGGCATGAACCTGTCGTCCTATTTCCCGGCGTCCAAGATTGCGTGGATTCTGGAAAATGTGGAGGGGGCTAAAGAAAAGGCAGAAAAAGGCGAGATCTGCCATGGCACCATTGACAGCTGGCTTGTCTACAAGCTTACCGGGGGAAAGGCGTATAAGACCGATTATTCCAACGCCTCCCGAACCCAGTTATTTAACATTTTCGAGCTGAAGTGGGATGAGGAAATCTGCGGGCTGTTCGGGATTGACGCAAAGAATATGGCAGAAGTGTGCGACTCGGATTCGAAGTTCGGGGAGACGGATTTTGAAGGTGTTCTTCCCGCGCCGGTACCGATCCACGGCGTGTTAGGAGATTCCCACGGCTCCCTTTTCGGGCAGGGGTGCCTTACGTCCGGCATGACAAAGGCAACCTACGGCACAGGTTCTTCGATCATGATGAATATCGGGGAGAAACCGGTGCTCAGCACCCACGGCGTAGTCACATCCCTGGCATGGAGCATGGGCGGAAAGGTAAATTACGTGCTGGAGGGGAACTTAAACTACACGGGGGCAGTCATCACGTGGCTCAAGGACGATCTGCAGCTGATCCAGTCTCCGGGAGAGACGACAGGGCTTGCAAAGGCGGCAGTGAAGGATGATTCCCTGTATTTGATCCCGGCGTTTTCCGGACTCGGCGCGCCTTACTGGGACAGCCACGCGGCAGCGGCCATCGTCGGTATGACACGGACAACGGGAAAGGCAGAAATCGTCCGGGCAGGCGTGGAGTGCATCGCGTACCAGATTACCGACATCGTAAGGGCTATGAGCGAGGATGCGGGCGTAAAAGTCGGGGAGTTGCGGGTAGACGGAGGCCCTACGAAAAATGATTATCTGATGCAGTTCCAGAGCGATATCGCGGATGCAACCGTGCAGGTACCGGATTCCGAGGAACTTTCCGGCATCGGTCCGGCGTATGCAGCGGGCTTAAGGCTCGGCGTGTGGGATGAGAGCATCTTTGGAAAACTGAAAAGAGTGAAGTATGAGCCGGAGATGGAAATAAAAGTCCGGGATAAAAAGTACGCCGGATGGAAAGCGGCGGTGGAGACGGTGCTGACGAAGTAATGACGGAGAAATGCCGGGTCTGAAAATTGTATTGTATACAATATAAAATTATGATGTAAAGCTGACATTGATTAATGTGGCTTTACATCATTTGTTATAGCATGTTTTTATTTTTGGAGGTTATTTATGGATATTTTAATTTATGCCCGCGAATCCGACCGTTCTTCGGCTTTTGAAGATGTGAAAGATTATTTTTCACAGGAATTCAAAGATAAAGAGTTCGAGTGGAAATGCACAGGGCAGATGCTTTCGGCATCACTGCAGATAAGTGAGGAAGAGATTACCGCAGCATTCAGGGAACTTGTAAAAAGGTATCCCCAATTGGATGTAAAGGCAGTCTCTTCCCAGGATATCCGGGAAGATGACAGAAGTGCCCAGTGGTGGCAAACAACTGAAATTTATTCGGTAGAGGAAAACGGAGAGAAAAAAATTGTCAGCAGTTCAAGCACTTACTGGAATTGACGATTGCCTATTCCAGTAACCCTTTTACCTGTTCCACGGATATGCCGCACTCATCTGCAATCTTGTCCGGGGCAGCCCCTGACTTGTGCAACCTGAGAATATCCCGGGCGAGTTTCAGGCCTTCTGTCCGGCCTTGCTCCAGTCCCTGTTCCCTGCCGCTGATTATAAGGATTGAACGGTCGCGGAGTGCTTTTTCTCTTTCTTCATATTCCAGCCGTTTTTGTTCATCTGCGCTGATATTGACGAGCTTATCATAAGCTTTCTGTACATAATCATCTGATTTTGCAAACATCTCAAGCTCCTCTCTGGTTTCTGCATTAAAGAATTGCGCCCAATTTAAGAGAGCGGTTTTTGGATAATCATACTGGTTCAGTTTTGCAAGTGAAAATACTACTTGTTATTTACCAGCCGG
The DNA here is from genome assembly GCA_910586965.1 of uncultured Dorea sp. Classification (GTDB taxonomy): domain Bacteria; phylum Bacillota; class Clostridia; order Lachnospirales; family Lachnospiraceae; genus MD308. The sequence continues at coordinate 118,702 of CAJUMF010000005.1, forward strand.
CACATAGTACGGCGCAGTTTATTTATATCTATCGGTTTGGACAGATGCTCATCCATCCCTGCCTCTTTTGCCATCGCCACGTCTTCCTCGAAAGCATTTGCGGACAAAGCTATGATGGGCGTTGCCTGTGCGTCCGTCCTGTCCATGCCGCGAATCACGCGGGCTGCCTCCAGTCCGCTCATGACGGGCATCATCAGATCCATGAGGATGCAGTCGAAGGCTCCCTGCTCTGAACCCGCAAAGGCATCTACCGCAGCCTTTCCGTCTTTGGCAGTGACGACTGCTGCGCCGGCATCCTCCAGGATAAACTGCACGATTTCGCAGTTGATCTCATTATCTTCCACCAGGAGGACATGCAATCCGGAAATATCCCCGCACTCTTCTTCTGTCTGAGGCTTTTTATGCATCTGTTCGGCGTCGGTCTGGAAAGACAGGGCAATGCGGATCAGCGTTCCTTTTCCGAGGCGGCTTTCCAGCTCAATCGTACCGCCCATATGGTCCACCAGCCTTTTTACAATGGACATGCCAAGGCCTGTGCCGTTATAGTCTGTCCTTGCGTCCTGATGTTCCTGGGTAAACGCATCGAAAATATGCTCTTTGAACTTTTCTCCGATGCCGATTCCCGTATCTTCCACAGTAAATTGATAACCTGCGATGCCGTTTTTGTAAAAGAGTTCTTTTGCGCTGACAAAAACCGTTCCGTTTTGCCGGTTATATTTGATGGCATTGTCAATGATGTTTGAAAAGATTTGATTGAGGTACAAAGGATTTCCAATCAATTTTCTGTGCGTCAGCTCAAGCCCGCTCTTCAGATGGACGCCGGCAGCCTCAGCCCGGGGAGAAAGCGACGCGGTGCATTCCTCCAGCAGTTTGTGGAGGTCGAAGGGCTCGTCTGCGTCAAAGGGGCGTCCGCTTTCCAGCTTGCTGACCTCAAGCACATCGTTGACAAGAGACAGCAGATGCTCTGCGGACACGCGGATTTTCTCCCTGCATTCCGTTTGCTTTGCAGGGTTGTCCTGGCTTTTTTCCATGATTGTCAGCATCCCTTGAATCCCGTTGATGGGCGTGCGGAGGTCGTGCGACATATGGGAAAGGAATTTGCTTTTTGCGGAGTTCGCCTGCCTTACCTTTTCCAGCAGCTCCATAATGGACTGGTCCTGCTTTTTGCGTGTCGCCATGGTTTCTGTAATGTCCTGGTGATATCCGTTCAGACAGGCTCCCGGTTTCTGGAATTTCCTGTCGGGTACGCCGCCGCAGCGGACGTAGATTTTGCCAAGCGTCGGATGGTTCCATGGGTAAACGACCTCGCTGCGCCCAGTGTCCAGCATTTCCTGCACCGCCTGCTGTACGATGTCCACATATTTGGGATCAATATTCTGAAACCAGATTTGATAGCAGTCTTCCGGCTCGATATCTTCGCCTGCGCCGAGCAGCATCCGCATGGTTTTGTCGGCGTACATCCTGGGAGCGCAGCCTTCCTCCAATTCGATGGTCCAAATCCCGGTTCTTGCCCCTTCCAGAATGGTCTCGATATCCCGCCGCGCCTCCAGCCTGTATTTCTCTTCCTGCTCCACCACGGCGTTGATATCACGGAACGCGAAGATTACAGTGTTTTTGCCTTTCTCATTTTCCAGAGTGGAAAAATGGAGTTCAACATTTTTCACGCCCTGCGGGTTATCCATTACCTGATATCGGATGTAAAATTTATTTTTTGTCGTAAGCTCGGCGAGAACACGGCTTTTCTCGGTCATTACGCGGATGCGCTCCCGGTCCCGGGGCTCTATGTATAAGGAGATATACCGTTCCATTGCCTCCTCGTAACCGTCCTCAAAATTCACATCCTGTCTCGTCTGCAGACGTTCCGACTCCCGGTAGGTCTCGCATCTGCCAGTATCAAAGTCCACCTGGTAAATGCCTACATAGTCTACATTGAGGCTGCTTAGGACATCATAACTCCGGTTCTTCAGTTCCCTGACCAGATTGCGCTGCCTCAGGGATGAGACGATAAAGTGCGCCGCAATCTGCAGCATATTTGAGGTATAGTCTATTGATTTTACCGGAGGGTTGTCTACCCCGTAAAAGCCGATGATCCTGCCGTCGTCATAGAGCGGGACCACGACAACGGAATGGATATCCTGCCGTTTCAGCGTCTCGTACACAATAGGGTCGCTTTGGCGGATATCTTCTAAGTCTTTCAGGACAATCTGTTTGCCGACGCTGAACTTCTGATACCAGCCCGCGCATATTTCCGGGGGAAGGTTTTGCAGATTCTCTTTTTCCGGCTGCACCCCGTCGGCCACCCATTCGTAAGTGTTATCGTCGCAGCCGGCCGCGTTGCGCTCAAAAATATAGGTTCTCTCCCCGTTTAAAGCTTTCCCCAGGTACTCTAACTGCACCTTAAGGGAACGGTCCGGCGTCTTTTCCATCAGGGCAATGCGAAGCCCTTCATTAATAACGGTCTCCATGTTTTCAAAAGAGCTCTGCAAAGTATCCATAACAGTATCCTCCATAAATTCTCTTATACCAGTATAACATGATACGGGGGAAAATGCTATCTTATCTGTGGGGGCTGTTTGAGTGTCTTATTATTTCCTTAATATATGGTAAAAATTGAGAATTTTTCAGTTGACAAGCTTGACAAGACTGTGCTATTATAAAAAATGCGCTATTGTGGAAAGTTATGCCGTGAATTTACATGAAAAAACGACTTGACAAATAGTGAAGTTTGTGAAAGTGCACGATTTACGGGCAATTCGCTGCCCACAAAAAAATAAACGAGGAGTGAAACGTCAATATGGAGAAAAACAGAATTCGTCCCATTAAAAGTGGAAAAAGTTCCCGCATGAGCTATTCCAGACAAAAAGAAGTTCTTCAGATGCCGAATTTGATTGAAGTCCAGAAAGATTCCTATCATTGGTTTCTTGACGAGGGGTTGAAAGAAGTATTTGATGATATTTCACCGATTGCAGATTACAGCGGTCACTTAAGTCTGGAATTTGTAGATTTCACACTGTGCGAGGATGACGTAAAGTACACAATCGAAGAGTGTAAAGAACGTGATGCGACTTATGCTGCGCCTCTGAAGGTAAGGGTAAGGCTCCACAATAAAGAAACAGACGAGATTAATGAACATGAGATCTTCATGGGAGATTTGCCGCTGATGACAAGTACCGGAACATTCGTGATCAACGGGGCTGAACGTGTTATCGTAAGTCAGTTAGTACGTTCTCCGGGTATTTATTATGCGATTGCCCATGATAAATTAGGAAAGAAACTGTATTCATCCACTGTCATTCCTAACCGCGGAGCATGGTTAGAGTATGAGACGGATTCCAATGACGTTTTTTATGTACGAGTAGATAGAACGAGAAAGGTGCCGATTACTGTATTGATCCGTGCGCTGGGTATCGGTACTAATCCAGAGATTGTTGAGATTTTCGGTGAGGAGCCGAAGATCCTGGCAAGTTTTGAGAAAGATGCGGCTACAAATTATCAGGAAGGTCTTTTGGAATTATATAAAAAGATCCGTCCGGGTGAGCCTTTGGCGGTTGACAGTGCGGAAAGCCTGATCACCAGTATGTTCTTTGATCCAAGGCGTTATGATCTGGCGAAGGTAGGTCGCTATAAGTTTAATAAGAAGCTCTTGCTCAGGAACCGGATCAACAGACAGGTCCTTGCTGAAGATGTAGTCAGTGTGATCACTGGAGAGGTGATTGCCGAGGCAGGAACTAAGGTGACGAGAGAGCTTGCCGATGAGATTCAGAATGCGGCAGTTCCTTATGTATGGATTGAACGGCCGGATGAAGAGCGCAGTATCAAAGTCCTTTCTAATATGGTGGTTGACCTTACGTCAGTTGTGGACATTGACCCGAAGGAGGTCGGGGTGACAGAGCTTGTATATTATCCGGTGCTGGCAGGTCTTTTGGAGGAGACGGCAGGGGATATCGATGAGCTTAAGGATGCGATCAGAAGGGATATCCATGATTTGATCCCGAAGCATATTACCAAAGAAGATATACTTGCGTCCATCAATTATAATATGCATTTAGAGTACGGTCTTGGCAATGATGATGATATCGATCATCTTGGCAACAGACGTATCCGTGCAGTTGGAGAGCTTTTGCAGAACCAGTACAGGATTGGTCTGTCAAGGCTTGAGAGAGTAGTCCGCGAGAGGATGACGACACAGGACTTAGAGGGGATTTCTCCCCAGTCATTGATCAATATAAAGCCGGTAACAGCAGCGGTGAAGGAGTTCTTTGGCTCTTCACAGCTTTCCCAGTTCATGGATCAGAACAATCCGCTCGGTGAGCTGACCCATAAGAGGCGTCTGTCTGCGCTCGGTCCTGGAGGTCTTTCCAGAGACCGTGCAGGATTTGAGGTCCGGGATGTACACTATTCCCATTATGGAAGAATGTGCCCGATTGAGACGCCTGAAGGTCCGAATATCGGTCTGATCAATTCGCTGGCATGTTACGCGCGGATCAACCAGTACGGGTTTGTGGAGGCGCCTTACCGTAAGATTAACCATGATGATCCGTCAAATCCGGTTGTTACCGATGAAGTTGTCTATATGACGGCTGATGAGGAAGATAATTACCATGTTGCCCAGGCCAATGAGCAGTTAGATGAGGAAGGGCATTTTGTCCGCAAGAATGTATCCGGACGTTACCGCGAGGAGACGCAGGAGTATGAGCGGAAAATGTTTGATTATATGGACGTGTCCCCGAAGATGGTATTCTCGGTGGCAACAGCCTTGATTCCTTTCCTTGAGAATGATGATGCTAACCGTGCGCTGATGGGTTCTAACATGCAGCGTCAGGCAGTTCCTCTTCTGATGACTGAAGCTCCGGTAGTAGGAACCGGTATGGAGGAGAAGTCTGCGGTTGACTCGGGAGTGTGTATCGTCGCTGCAGAAGGAGGCGTTGTTGAGCGCTCTACGTCTAAAGAGATCATTATCCGGCAGAATGACGGCAGTACGAAAAAATATAAGCTGACGAAGTTCCTTCGCAGTAACCAGAGCAACTGCTACAATCAGAGACCGATTGTATTTAAAGGTGACAAGGTAGAAGCGGGAGATGTGATTGCAGACGGTCCGTCTACAGCTAATGGAGAGATGGCCCTTGGAAAGAACCCGCTCATCGGATTCATGACCTGGGAGGGTTATAACTATGAGGATGCCGTTCTGCTCAGTGAGCGGTTAGTGCAGGATGATGTGTATACATCTGTCCACATTGAGGAATATGAGGCGGAAGCCCGTGATACTAAGCTTGGGCCGGAGGAAATTACCCGTGATATTCCGGGTGTCGGCGATGATGCACTGAAAGATCTGGATGAGCGAGGGATTATCCGTATCGGAGCAGAAGTGCGTGCGGGAGATATCCTGGTTGGAAAGGTCACTCCGAAGGGAGAGACAGAGCTTACCGCGGAGGAGAGGCTTCTTCGTGCAATCTTTGGCGAGAAAGCCAGGGAGGTAAGAGATACTTCCCTCAAGGTTCCGCATGGTGAATACGGAATCGTTGTAGATGCCAAGGTATTTACAAGAGAGAACGGCGATGAGCTTTCACCGGGAGTTAATCAGTCGGTAAGAATATATATCGCACAGAAGAGAAAGATATCTGTTGGAGACAAGATGGCCGGACGTCACGGTAATAAGGGTGTTGTTTCCCGTGTGCTTCCTGTAGAGGATATGCCGTTCCTTCCCAATGGACGCCCGCTTGATATCGTGCTGAATCCACTGGGTGTGCCGTCCCGTATGAATATCGGGCAGGTGTTGGAGATTCATTTGTCACTGGCAGCAAAGGCATTGGGCTTTAATATTGCTACACCGGTGTTTGACGGTGCAGATGAGAACGACATTATGGATACCCTTGACTTGGCAAACGATTATGTTAATTTAAGCTGGGAAGAGTTTGAAGCTAAGCATAAGGAAGAGTTGCTTCCAGATGTAATGAAGTATCTGTTGGAAAACCGTGAGCATAGAAAACTATGGAAAGGTGTTCCGATTTCCAGAGATGGAAAGGTGCGCCTGCGCGACGGAAGGACAGGAGAGTATTTTGACAGCCCGGTTACTATCGGACATATGCACTATCTGAAACTGCACCATCTTGTTGACGATAAGATCCATGCTCGTTCTACCGGCCCTTACTCACTGGTAACACAGCAGCCGTTGGGCGGTAAAGCGCAGTTCGGCGGACAGCGTTTCGGTGAGATGGAGGTGTGGGCACTTGAGGCTTACGGTGCATCTTATACACTGCAGGAGATTCTTACGGTGAAGTCCGATGATGTTGTGGGACGTGTGAAGACCTACGAGGCGATCATCAAGGGAGAAAATATTCCGGAGCCGGGTATTCCGGAGTCCTTCAAGGTACTTCTTAAGGAGCTGCAGTCTCTCGGACTTGACGTGAGAGTGCTTCGTGACGATAATACAGAGGTTGAAATCATGGAAACTGTTGATATGGGTGAGACAGATTTCCGTTCACTGATCGAGGGAGACAGAAAATACAGTGATGAGGACGACCTTGGACAGCAGGGATATACAGAGCAGGAATTCCAGGGAGAGGAGCTTGTCGATGTCGAAGCGGACGACGAGGACGATGATGACTACGACATGGATTTTGAGGAAACTGACGATTACGCATATAATGATTTATCAGATGATATGTAGAGAGGGGTGCCAATATGCCAGAAAATAATAACCAACAAACTTTTCAGCCAATGGTATTTGATGCGATCAAGATAGGTTTGGCATCACCTGAGAAGATTTTGGATTGGTCTAAGGGCGAGGTTACAAAACCGGAAACGATCAACTACAGAACTCTGAAGCCTGAAAAAGATGGATTATTCTGCGAAAAGATCTTCGGACCAAGTAAGGACTGGGAGTGTCATTGCGGAAAATATAAAAAGATTCGCTACAAAGGCGTTGTGTGTGACAGATGTGGTGTTGAGGTTACAAAAGCGAGCGTTCGCCGTGAGCGAATGGGACATATTGCCCTAGCTGCGCCGGTATCACACATCTGGTACTTTAAAGGAATTCCAAGCCGGATGGGGCTGATCCTTGATCTGTCTCCAAGGACTTTGGAAAAGGTGCTGTATTTCGCGTCCTATATTGTATTGGATAAGGGCAGCACAGAGCTTCAATATAAGCAGGTGTTGTCAGAGCAAGAGTATCAGGAGGCAAGGGAGACCTACGGCAATGCATTCCGTGTAGGTATGGGAGCGGAGTCGATTCAGGAGCTTTTGCAGGCCATTGATTTAGAAAAAGAGTATAAAGAACTGTCGGAAGGCTTAAAGGGAGCGACCGGACAGAAGCGCGCAAGGATTGTGAAGCGTCTTGAAGTGGTGGAAGCTTTCCGCGAGTCAGGCAACAAGCCGGAGTGGATGATCATGACTAATATTCCGGTGATACCGCCGGATCTTCGTCCGATGGTACAGCTTGACGGCGGTCGGTTTGCGACTTCCGATCTTAATGATCTGTACAGAAGGATCATCAATAGGAATAACCGACTGAAACGTCTTCTTGAGCTTGGAGCACCGGACATTATCGTAAGAAATGAAAAGAGGATGCTTCAGGAGGCAGTAGATGCGCTGATTGACAACGGGCGCCGCGGACGTCCTGTGACAGGCCCTGGTAACCGTGCGCTGAAGTCTCTTTCTGACATGCTTAAGGGAAAATCCGGTCGTTTCCGTCAGAATCTTCTCGGAAAGCGTGTTGACTACTCCGGCCGTTCGGTTATCGTTGTGGGACCGGAGCTTAAGATTTATCAGTGCGGACTGCCGAAAGAGATGGCGATCGAGCTGTTCAAGCCCTTTGTTATGAAGGAGCTTGTACAGAACGGAACTGCGCATAATATTAAAAATGCAAAGAAGATGGTGGAGCGTCTCCAGCCGGAGGTATGGGATGTACTAGAGGAAGTGATCAAAGAGCATCCGGTTATGTTAAACCGTGCCCCTACTCTGCACAGACTTGGTATTCAGGCATTTGAGCCAATTCTTGTAGAAGGTAAGGCGATCAAGCTTCATCCGCTGGTATGTACCGCGTACAATGCCGATTTCGACGGAGATCAGATGGCGGTTCATCTTCCGTTATCCGTTGAGGCGCAGGCAGAGTGCAGATTTTTGCTGTTATCGCCCAACAATTTGTTAAAGCCTTCCGACGGCGGTCCGGTGGCGGTTCCTTCTCAGGATATGGTACTTGGTATCTATTACCTGACGCAGGAAAGACCCGGAGCCAAGGGCGAGGGCAAGGTATTTAAGAATGTCAATGAAGCGATTCTCGCTTATGAGAATAATGCGATTACACTTCATTCCAAGATAAAGGTGCGTGTTACAAAGACACTTGCTGATGGTACAGTAAAGACGGGTAATGTAGAGTCAACGCTGGGAAGATTTTTATTCAATGAAATCATCCCGCAGGATCTTGGATTTGTAGACCGTGAGAATCCAGAGAATGCACTGCTTCTCGAGGTGGATTTCCATGTGGGAAAGAAGCAGTTGAAACAGATTCTTGAAAAAGTAATCAATACCCATGGCTCAACTGCTACAGCGGAGGTGCTTGACTCCGTAAAATCTATCGGCTACAAATACTCTACAAGAGCAGCTATGACGGTATCTATTTCAGATATGACCGTGCCGCCCCAGAAGCCTCAGATGATTCAGGAGGCGCAGGATACGGTAGATAAGATTACAAAGAACTTTAAACGTGGTCTTATTACAGAAGAAGAGCGTTATAAAGAAGTTGTAGAGACATGGAAGGCAACTGATGATGCACTTACAGAAGCATTGCTTTCCGGTTTGGATAAATATAACAATATTTTCATGATGGCAGATTCTGGAGCCCGTGGTTCTGATAAGCAGATCAAACAGCTTGCAGGAATGCGCGGTCTTATGGCAGATACGACCGGACGTACCATCGAGTTGCCGATTCGTTCTAACTTCCGTGAAGGACTGGACGTTTTGGAGTATTTCATGTCCGCCCACGGCGCACGTAAAGGTCTGTCTGATACGGCTCTTCGTACAGCTGATTCCGGGTATTTGACAAGGCGTCTTGTTGACGTGTCTCAGGAGCTTATTATCCATGAGGTTGACTGTGTGGAGAAGGATGCAGAGATTCCGGGAATGTATGTGAAAGCATTTACTGACGGCAATGAAGAGATTGAGAGTCTTAAGGAGCGTATTACCGGACGTTATCTGTGTGAAGATATTGTAGATAAGGACGGAAATGTGCTAGTGAAGAGAAATCATATGGTAACGCCGAAGCGTGCGGAGCTCATTATGAAAAACGGTGTGGATAAGAATGGTGATCCTTTGACAAAGATTAAGATCCGTACGATTCTGACTTGCCGTTCCCACAATGGGATCTGTGCAAAATGCTATGGCGCCAACATGGCAACAGGAGAACCGGTTCAGGTGGGAGAGGCAGTTGGTATTATTGCTGCACAGTCTATCGGAGAGCCTGGTACACAGCTTACGATGCGTACCTTCCATACAGGTGGTGTTGCCGGTGATGATATCACACAGGGTCTTCCTCGTGTCGAAGAGCTTTTTGAGGCGAGAAAGCCGAAGGGTCTTGCTATCATCACTGAATTTGCTGGAACAGCGAACATTAACGACACGAAAAAGAAGCGGGAGATTATCGTTACGAATAATGAGACCGGTGAGTCGAAAGCATACTTGATTCCTTACGGCTCACGGATTAAGATCACGGACGGAGTAGAACTTGAAGCTGGCGATGAGCTGACCGAGGGCAGCGTGAATCCTCACGATATCCTGAGGATTAAGGGACTGCGTGCGGTTCAGGATTATATGATCCAGGAAGTACAGAGAGTTTACCGTCTGCAGGGTGTTGATATCAATGATAAGCATATTGAGGTTATCGTTCGACAGATGCTGAAAAAAATCCGTGTGGAGGAAGCCGGAGACAGCGAATTCCTTCCGGGAACGAATGTGGACATCCTTGAATTTGAGGATACTAATAAGGCGTTGATCGAAGAAGGAAAAGAGCCGGCTACGGGCGAGCAGATCATGCTTGGCATCACCAAAGCGTCTCTTGCGACTAACTCCTTCCTGTCAGCCGCATCCTTCCAGGAGACGACGAAGGTTCTTACGGAAGCTGCAATTAAGGGCAAGGTAGATCCGCTTGTGGGCCTTAAGGAGAATGTCATTATCGGTAAGCATATCCCGGCAGGTACAGGTATGAGAAAATACCGTGATATCAGGTTGGATTCGGAGCTTCTGATGGACGATGAGATTATTTTCAATGAGGAAGAGGCCGAAGAAGAATTGCCGCAGGAGACTGAGGCTGATATGAAACCGCAGGAGACTGAGGAAGAGGCCGAAGAAGTTATTGATTTTGCAGAAGAATAGATAAAAAAGAAATTAGAACTATTAAGGAGTTGTCTTAAAAGGCAACTCCTTTCATGTAAGTTTATCATTAGTGAACAGAGGATATGAATTATGAAACCAAGACTAGAAGTGTGTGTTGATTCTGTGGAGTCTGCCCTGATAGCACAAGAAGGAGGCGCGGATCGCCTGGAGGTCTGCTCGAATCTCATCATCGGTGGCACACCCCGGGAGTAAGTATGTTTAAGCAGATTCGGAAAGTCTGTGGGATAGATCTGAATGTATTGATACGCCCAAGATTCGGAGATTTTTTGTATACAGAGACCGAGTTTAAGATGATTCAGGAAGATATTTTGATGTTCCGGGAGCTGGGGGCAGACGGAATAGCCGCAGGATGCTTGAAAGCAGATGGAAGAGCTTAAGAAATGTTCCGGATCCTTAAAGTTTACATTGCACCGGGCATTTGATGTATGCCAGGATCCTTATGAGACTCTGGAAGAGGCTGTGCGTTTGGGGATTGATACGATTCTTATCTCAGGACAGGCATCTTCAAGTACGGAAGGGGTAGAGGTCCTTAAGAAGCTGATTGCGCAGGCAGGAGAAAGAATAGAAATCCTGGTGGGCGGCGGGGTAAATGCGGAGGTTATCCGGCAGATTGGCAAGTCAGCGAAAGCAACCAGTTTTCATATGTCTGGGAAACAAGTATTAAACAGTGGTATGAGCTATCGAAAACAAGGAGTTAATATGGGGGGTTTTAGGATTTAGTGAGTACTGTATTCTGCGTACAGATAAAAAAGAGATAGAAAGGGCAAGACAGGTGTTGAATTGAATTTAAGAAAAAAATTGACGATAGCCAGTATATTGATGATATTGATTCCTTTTATAGTATCTGTACTTCTTTGCGTTATTGTGGTGTTCTATAAAGGTGACAGTACTTTGAATCGCTTAAAAAGCCTTTATGAGAATGACAATGGGCTCTTAAGTGTGCAGACTATTTTGTATTCTCATGAGAGCCGAATCTTGAGTTACACGCCGTCAAAGTATTACGAAAATGACGATGATGATGACGATGGAACACGTATCAATCAGGAATCAGCAGCATATGCGTTTGGAAATCTAATCAAAGAGCTGGGAATAATGGGGTATTATCATCAGATCAGATATGGAGATCATGTCCTCCTTTCTAACCTTCCTAAGAGTGCCGGGAATGAGATTAGCAATCTGGCAGGAAAGGAATATATGAATGTCCGGAATTTTGCTGTGACAGACGGAGGAAAATCTGTTGTGAAACGTACTTATTCCGACGGCCATAAGACGTTGGATGTTATGGCTTATTGTGATAAGTATGACGGCAGCAGTCATATATCGTGGATTATCAGAGATTTCTTTGTCCTGGTACTTCTCTTCATGATTGCTTTAACTGTGACAATTATTATCAGTATATTTATTTTGACAAAATGGTTGAGCGGGGGGATGAGTAGTTCTCTGGCGCAGCTTTCTGAAGCGGTAAAACAGGTGCAGGATGGCAATCTGAGATATCGGATCTGCAGTAGGAAAAAAGATGAGTTAGGAAAGGCCTGTCAGGAATTTGATGAGATGACAGAATATCTGGAGAATTCTGTAAAAGAACGTGAAAAATACGAAGAAGCCAGAAAGCGGATGCTGGCGGGGATTTCCCATGATCTGAGAACTCCGCTTACTTCTGTCAAAGCATACGTGGAAGGTCTGAGTGATGGCATTGCGAATACAGAGGAAAAGAGACGGCGGTATTATAATGCATTGAAGATACGTACTGCGGATTTAGAAGCTCTGATCGATAACCTGTCACTGTTTTCTAAATTTGATTGGGGTGAATATTATTTTATGGAAAGGATGGAATTTGGAGAATTCCTTTCAAAGTTTTTTAAGGAAAATGCAGTTGAGTTACTAAGAAACCATATCATTTTGGACTGGGATAACCCATACAGAGGACACTTATATATAAATGGCGATGAAAAACAGCTTAGAAGGATGCTTGGTAATCTGATTGAAAATACATTAAAATACAGGGAAAAGGATGAAACTGTATTGAAAATAATTCTTTACAGTAAAGGTGACAGGGCTGTGCTGGAAGTGGAGGATGATGGCCCCGGGGTGCCTGTGGAGGAGAGGGAATTGATTTTTGACACATTTTACCGTGGAGATAAGGCACGCAGCAATCCCGGAAGAGGGAGCGGACTTGGTCTTTCTATTGTGAGAGAGATATTAAGAGGGCATCAGGCCGTGATTTTTGCAGCAGAAGGCAGGAACGGAAAGGGACTTAGGCTGATTATGGAGTTCCCTTTGCAGAAGGGAGATAAACAGGAATGAAAAAAATATTGATTGTGGAAGATGATATTTTGATCGCGGAGATAGAGCGAGACTATCTGGAAGCTGAACAGTTTGAGACAACTATCTGCCAGAATGGGCAGGAAGGGCTTAAACGGGCATTGGAGGAGGACTACGATTTGATTATTCTTGATGTTATGCTTCCGGGTATCAATGGTTTTTCAATCTGCCGGGAGGTACGCCGGGAGAAAGACGTAGCAATTATCATGGTAACTGCAAAAAAAGAAGATGTGGATAAAATACGCGGCATGGGGGTCGGGGCAGATGATTATATTGTAAAGCCTTTTAGCCCTGGAGAGATGGTGGCAAGAGCAAAGGCACATATCAATATTCATGAGCGACTGAAATGTAAGAATGGAAGTGGATCTGTAAAAAGTCATGATTTTGAAAATGGAAGTATCCAGGTGGCGAATCTTAAGATACTTCCACTGTCCAGACAGGTATTTTGCAGTGACAAGGAAGTGGAACTGGCTAATAAGGAATTTGAACTTCTTTACTTCCTGGCTTCTAATCCTAATATTGTATATTCTAAGGAGATTCTTTTTGATAAAATATGGGGGATGGATGCTATAGGAGATACGGCGACGGTGGCAGTGCATATAAATCGTATTCGTGAAAAGCTTGGAATTGATAAAGACAATCAAAAATTAATAGAGACTGTATGGGGAGCAGGATACCGCTTCAGGAAAAAGTAAGAGAAAAAATTTATAAATTGTTTAAAAATGATTTATTTACTATTTAACAGATTGCTGTATAATATAGATAATTAATATAGAGTTGAGAAACCTTTTGAATTTAGGACAATAATGTAAACAGGAGGGTAAAATAGCGATGAAAAAGAGATTAATGGCAGGTTTGTTAGTATTCACAATGATAATATCTTCAGCAATGCCGGTAATGGCGGCTCCTAGAGCAAGAAAGATTTATATCGAAGGGAAGAGGACTGTTACGGTAGGAAGTACAATTAAATTAGACAGTGAGATAAGACCGGATGAAGCAGAGGTAAGAGACCGTAACATTATCTGGACCAGCAGCAAACCATCGGTGGCAAAAGTTTTGAAAAAAAGAGATGACGATACGAAGATTAAAGGAATGAAGGCCGGAACTGCAACGATTACAGTACGTATCAAAGGAACATCGATTAAAAAGAAATGCAAGATTACAGTCAAAAAAGCGTCCAAAAAAACAACGGCAGATTTGAATGCAGCAATTAAAAAGATTGATCAATATAAGGCGGATGCCAAAGCGTTGAAAACTCAGATTAGTAATATTCAGCTTTCAGAGACTTTCCAACAGAGAAGGACACAGTATCATACTTATAAGAATAAGATTGATGCGATTGACGATAAACTCGGTCGTCTTGAGGATAAGTGGGAAGATAAGTACGATTATGGAAAGATCACATATTCTAAGTACCGGAAAGTAGAAAAAAAGGTTGAGGCAGTAGAAGATTATCTGGAGACGGTAGAGGATTATCTGGAGCAGAAATTTAATTATGAATTTGATTAATAATAAGAGTGTTAAAATGGGGCTGTCGTTTACGACAGCCCCATACAAATATCGTGTTCAGATTGACTTTTGCTATACTGCGGTCTATAATAGAATCAACGTAAACCGCCGGGGATTTTGCGGTTTACCTACTTAAATACTTATAGAAAGGTTGGGGTAACAATGGATCAAGGAAAAGTTTCAAGAGTATTGAAGTCAATGGAGGAGCACGAAGTACCGCAGATGATCATATCTGATCCGGTTGCGATCTTTTATCTGACAGGGAAATGGATCATTCCGGGAGAGAGGTTATTAGCATTATATCTGAATGTTAACGGAAACCATAAACTGGTGATCAATAAGCTGTTCCCGCAGGAGAAGGATTTGGGGGTAGAACTTGTCTGGTATGATGACATTGAGGACGGCGTAGAGATCTTGAGCAGATTTGTTGAGAAAGATAAGGTTATGGGTATCGATAAGACATGGCCGGCAAGATTTTTGATCCGTCTGCAGGAGTTAGGCGGCGGAAGCAAATTTGTGAACGCTTCTCCGATTGTTGACTATATCCGAATGGTCAAGGATGAGAAAGAGAAAAAACTGATGAGAGAGTCCTCAAGGCTCAATGATATCGCTATGGAAAAGCTGATTCCGTGGGTATCTAAGGGATTGACAGAGAGAGAGTTGAACAATAAGATCCGCGAGATCTATAAAGAACTTGGCTGTGAGGATGTATCCTTCGACCCGATCACTGCTTATGCAAAGGGCGCTGCTGACCCGCATCATGTGACAGATGATTCCAAGGGTAAGCGCGGCGACTGTGTAATTCTTGACATCGGAGCTTTCAAGGATAACTATGCATCGGACATGACCAGAACCGTATTTATCGGAGAGGTATCTGACCGTGCAAGAGAGATTTATGACATTGTTGTAGAGGCGAACAGACGCGGTATCGAGGCAGCAAGACCGGGCAACAGAATGTGCGATGTTGACCTTGCGGCAAGGAATTACATTGAAGAGAAGGGCTATGGTGAGTACTTTACACACAGGACCGGGCACTCTATCGGACTTGAAGATCACGAGTTCGGTGATGTTTCCTCTGTAAATGAGGATATCATCCAAGTTGGGCAGTGTTTTTCCGTAGAGCCAGGTATCTACCTTGCTGACGAGGGAATCGGTGTACGTATCGAAGATCTTGTAATTATTACAGAGGACGGCTGTGAAGTATTGAACAGCTTTACCAAGGATCTGATCGTAGTTCCGGAAGAGTAGAAAAAAGAACGGAGCTGATACCATATGTGGTATGCAGCTCCTTATTTTTATGCTTTTGGAAGGGAAAAGATAAATTCTGTCCCAACACCTTCCGTACTGATCACGTTAATGTTCTCCCCGTGGGCCTGCACGGCCTCCTTGACGATGGCAAGCCCAAGTCCGGTGCCTTTTTTATCTTTCCCCCGGGAGAGGTCGGACTTATAAAAGCGCTCCCAGATTTTATTCAGGGCATTCCTGGGGATTCCCGGGCCTTCGTCCTTGACAGAGGTGTAGATCTTATCACCCCGTTCGGTAGTCTCAATCTTTATCGAAGATTCCGGGTCGCTGAATTTAATCGCGTTGTCTAAAAGATTATATAGGATCTGCTGGAGCTTTCGCTTATCGGCAAAAGTCTCTAAGTGCTTGGTGGCAAAGACAAGCTCAATGGAGATTTTCTTCTGGGTACAGGTTCCCTCAAAAGAGGCAGCCACGTTTTTGATCATCTCATGGATGTCAAATCTCTCTCGGTTCAGAAGAAGGTTCTTCGTGTCAAACTCATTCAGGGTGAGAAGATCCTGGGTCAGGTCAGTGAGCCGTTCTGTCTCGAACAGGATGATCTTTAAGTATTTCTCGTGCAGTTCCGGCGGAATCGTTCCGTCTGCCATAGCTTCCACGTAGCCTTTGATGGAGGTTAAGGGTGAACGGAAATCGTGGGAGACATTTGCCACGAATTTCTTCTGGTAATCCTCCATATCCCGGAGCTGGGAGGACATGTAATTTAAGGATGCCGACAAATAGCCCATCTCATCCTGCGTTGTTACCGGAATCTCGTAATCCAGGTTGCCGGAGGCATACTGTGTTGCAGCTTCGGTAATCTTGCTGAGCGGAAGATAGACAAAGAATCGGAAAGCAAGCAGGATCATAAAGGACAAGATATAGATTACAGTGACAGTAATGTAAATTGTCCGAAGAAACAGATCTTCCATATATTCTGTGTCAGATAAGTCTTTGTGGATCAGAAGATAGCCTTTCGGTGAATATTCGTAAATGACAGGTGCGATGACGGTGATGACATCCTCCGTGAAATATCCGTGGTAATCGCCGATATTGTATTGGGAGCTGCCAATCTCCGCAGGATTAAAGTCAGCAATCTGGTAAGGGGCCAGGGGATATTCCTCCGACTGGGAGGAGGTGATAAGGCTTCCCTCCCTGTCCACAAACCAGACTGCGGCATCTAAGTGGGTCTTCATCCCGTCAATCTGTGTGTGTACATTGTACAGTGATACCTGCTCGGAAAAGTATTTTGGCAGATAATCGGTAGCTACCAGGTTCGCCTCTTTATAGAGATTCGAGGCAATCGCGTGATTTAAGGGCGACGAGAATAATCCGGTTGCCAAGGCACCTACAGTAAAAATGCTTAAGAAACCAAAGATAAAGTATATGATGATGAACTTTAAATACAGTGTACTCTTCATAAACTTAAGGATATCCCCCTTATTTTACTTCAAATTTGTATCCGATGCCCCACACTGTGCTCAGGCTCCAGCCGCTGTGGTCTTTGATCTTTTCCCTGAGCCGCTTGATATGGACATCCACGGTCCGGGTATCACCGATATATTCGTAGCCCCAGATCTGGTCTAAGAGCTGCTCGCGGGTGAATACCTGGTTCGGAGAAGAAGCAAGGAAATAAAGAAGCTCCAGCTCCTTCGGCGGCATCTCTACATTCCGGTTGTCTACAATGACAGAGTAATTTGTCAGGTTAACGGTAAGTCCCGGATATTCCACACATTTGCCTTTGTCTGCCGCTGTAGCTTCCGCTTTCGGGACAGCGTGGTAACGGCGCAGCACGGCTTTTACCCGGGCAACCATCTCCTTAGAATCAAAAGGCTTCATGATATAATCGTCGGCGCCAAGCTCAAGCCCTAAAACTTTGTCAAAGATCTCTCCCTTGGCGGAGAGCATGATGATCGGTACATTGGAGCGTGTGCGCATCTCCCGGCATACCTGATAGCCGTCAATCCCCGGGAGCATCAGGTCTAAGAGGATCAGATTGGGCTGATAGGTGTCGTAGGCGACCAAAGCCTGTTCCCCGTCATTGACGGTCATTGTGTCAAAGCATTCTTTTGTCAGATAGAGGGCAATCAGCTCTGCAATATTTTCATCATCATCTACAATTAAGATTTTTTGTTTGTTTACCATAGTGTCCTCCTGTTATTTTAATTCTGCGATCGTCACGCCTGCGTCACCTTCGCCGAATGCGCCGAGCCGGAAAGATTTTACGTGTTTTTGACGCTTTAAGTAATTGTGGATTCCGGAGCGCAGCGCACCTGTACCTTTTCCGTGTACAATACGCAC
The DNA here is from genome assembly GCA_910586965.1 of uncultured Dorea sp. Taxonomy (GTDB): domain Bacteria; phylum Bacillota; class Clostridia; order Lachnospirales; family Lachnospiraceae; genus MD308. The sequence continues at coordinate 136,501 of CAJUMF010000005.1, forward strand.
AGAGCTTAAGTGTGCAAGGCTGGCGTCATCAAGATATTTGTCAAGCTCGGCGATGGCCTCGTCAACGGTTTTCCCAAGGAGATTGATCTCTGTACTGACAGAAAGGGCTTTGTTCATCTTCACCTTACCCTTTCGTGTGTGTGCGCTGGTCTTTTGCAGGTATGAAGGCTTTTCCTCGATAATTTCCAAGTCGGAAATATGAACCTGAGAGCGCAGAATCCCCATTTGGACAGACACATTTCCCTTGGCATCAGGAAGTGAGGTGACTGTTCCGTTTAAGTTCATGCTCAGCACGCGGACAGATTCTCCAAGCTTGAAGTCGCCGGGTTTGTGTTGTCTGCGCGGCTTTTCAATCTCCTTTGCCATACCTGAACGGGCGGCTTCCATCTTTTTCCTGAGTTTTTCCCGCTCTCTTTCCATCTCGGAGACGGAAATATTTTCTTTGCCGAATTTGTGAAAATTGCGCATGGTCTCATCTGCAGTTTCTTTTGCTTCTGCCAGTATATCATGAGCCTTTTCATGAGCTTCCCGTATGATCCGCTCCTTTTGTTCTTCTAATTTTTCCTGTTTTTTCTTTGCCTCTTGCTTTAAGCTTTCCAACTCCCGCTTATAGGCGGCGATTTCTGACTGCTCTTTCTCGATCGTCCTGCGGCTTGACTCCAAATCAGTGAGAAGATCCTCAAAGGATTCATCCTGTTCGGTAAGCTGTGACTTTGCTTCGTCGATGATGTCTTTCGGAAGTCCAAGCTTTCCTGCAATGGCGAATGCATTGCTCTTTCCGGGAATGCCGATCAGAAGATGATAGGTAGGACGAAGGGTCTCTACGTCGAATTCACAGCAGGCATTTTCCACGCCCTCTGTGGAGAGAGCATACACTTTAAGTTCGCTGTAGTGTGTAGTAGCCATCGTACGGATCCCGCGCACATGGAGGTGGTTTAAGATGGCGGCTGCAAGGGCAGCACCTTCCGTCGGGTCGGTTCCGGCGCCAAGCTCATCAAAAAGTACGAGAGAATGTTCGTCTACATGTTTTAAGAATGAGACAATATTTGTCATATGAGAGGAAAATGTACTTAAGCTCTGTTCAATGCTCTGTTCATCGCCGATATCTGCATATACATCATGGAACACGGCAAGTTCTGAACGGTCCAGAGCCGGGATATGAAGCCCGGCCTGCCCCATCAGTGTAAACAGGCCCACGGTCTTTAAAGATACGGTCTTTCCGCCGGTGTTCGGTCCTGTGACGATCAAAAGGTCAAAAGTATCCCCCAAAGTTACGGTAATGGGGACCACGGTCTTGCGCGCTAAAAGCGGATGCCGTCCTTCCCGTATATGGATGCGCCCTTCGGTATTGAATACAGGCATGTTTGCGTTCATGTCAAGGGCCAGGGCTCCTTTGGCAAAGATATGATCAAGCTCCGTAAGTACAGAATAATTGCTGCGGATCGTGTCGGTGTGTTCCGCTGCGTCTGCACTTAACCGGGCAAGAATGATCTGGATCTCCTCCTGTTCTTTCACGTAAAGTTCTTTTAAGTCGTTGTTAAGCTTCACTACCGCCATCGGCTCGATAAACAGGGTAGAGCCGGTGGAAGACTGGTCGTGGATCAAGCCGGACACCTGGCTTCGGTACTCGGCTTTGACCGGGATACAGTAGCGGTCTCCTCGCATGGTAATGATGGCATCCTGGAGATACGTCCGCAGGGAACCATTGACCAGGCCGGAAAGGGTGGAATGGACCTTATCGTTCATCTGCCCGATGGAACGCCGGATATGCTTTAAATTAGAGCTTGCATCGTCACTGATCTCATCCTCTTCTAAGATACATCTGCGGATTTCGGATGAGAGAGGAGTCACTGGTTCAAGCCGGGAGAAATAAGAATCAAGGCAGTCCTCGCCTTCATCAGCATTGTCCCGGCGCCCGTAAGCTTTCGCGCGTCCGGCACACTCCAGCAGTTTGCAGATACGAAGAAGCTCACCGCTTCCCAGTGTGCCTGCGATCTCTAAACGCTTTAAAGAGTCGTTGACTGGATTGCAGCCGTTAAAAGAGGGCCGTCCCTTTTTTACGATCCGTGAAAATGCTGCGGAAGTCTCCTCCTGGGCGGCTTCGATCTCTCCGATATCCGTCTTCGGTTTCAGCTTCCGGCACTTCTCCTTTCCGCTGAAGGAGGAAGCGTGTTCTGTGAGTAAATCTATGATTTTGTCGAATTCTAATTTCGTTAATGTCTTTTTGTTCATCTTAGCACCAAACCTTTCTTATGTATCAAAGTCCCTTGTGAACAGTAATTCTATTTTAACCTATTTGCCCAATAAAGAAAAGGATAAATATTGAACATTTGCAGGCTTTCATGTATACTAATATAAGGATTGCAAAGGAGATGCGAGCATCAATGGAAGAGAAGAATATTCCACAGGAAGAGCTTAACGGGGAAAAGGGGCGCGAAGAGTATTCTTTTTTACAGGAGGTTATCAAGGATGAGACTGTCAGCCGAAAAAGGCTGAAAGGCGGTATTCTGCGGCTTCTTGGCAGCGGGGCAGTGTTCGGGGCGGCAGCCAGTGTCGTTTTCTGTGCATTTACTCCGTGGATTGAACCGCATATGAATAACAATCCAAAGCAGGTTGAGATCCCGAAAGATGTAGAGGAGGAGCAGCCTGATAAGGAGTCAGAGGAAGAGGAAAAAAAGGAATCAGAGAAAGATGATTACCGACAGGTGCTTCAGACACTTAATACAGAATCTATAAAGGCGAAGCGCAGCCTTGTGTCGGTGAGCCGGGCTGCGGATAAGGAGAAGAAAGAGGAGATATCAGGAGGCGCGGCAGGGATATTGATCGCAGATAACGGAAAGGAGTTATTGATTCTTTCGGATATTGTGGCAGTCAAAGAAGGGGAGCATATAGAGATTGGATTCCCGGACGGAAGCAGTTGTACAGCAGTTGAGAAAATGAGGGATTCGAACTTGGGTCTATGTGTATATGCGGTTCTCAGAGACAATATCAAAAAGGCAACCTGGTCTGGAATTCAAACGGCACAGATTGGCAATTCTAATTCTGTTAAGAGCGGAGATACAGTAATTGTTCTTGGCAGGCCTTACGGGGTGGATGAGGCATCAGGATATGGCGTAGTGACCATGGATGAAGAATATATAGAACTCTCGGACGGCTCTTTTAAGCTTATCAGTACGAATATCGCAGGCAATGATAATGGCAGTGGTGCGATCTTTGACCGGCGGGGACAGCTTGTAGGAGTAATCAGCCAGTTGGTCCTTGGAAAAGAAGGGAATCGGCGGATTGTCGGGTATGGAATCTCGGATATCAAGAGTAGTATAGAGCTTTTGTCTAATGGCTCAGTCATTCCTTACACCGGAATCTGTGGAATGGATGTAACGGAGGAGCTTGAGGCAAAGGGGATGCCTCAGGGTGTATATGTCAAAGAGGTAGAGCCGGATTCACCGGCTATGGCAGCAGGTATTCAGAGCGGTGATGTGATTGTTGGAATTGATGGGCAAAATATAATCAATATGTCCAATTATCACAGTATACTAATACATAGGAGTGTGGGGACACAATTTAAGCTTCAAGGGTTGAGACAGGGAACCGGGGGCGAGTATGTGGATATAGATTTCAATGTCACCGTTGGAAGCAGAATAAAGGTTAAATAGAAAGGCATTTATAATGAGATATATCAATACTCTCGTTGAGGGAGAAACAATACGTAATATTTATCTCTGCAAAGGAAAGCGCTCTGCAGAGACAAGGAATGGAAAACCATATGATAATCTGATCTTACAAGATAAGACAGGAACTCTTGACGGTAAGGTGTGGGACCCGAATTCTAACGGGATTGCAGATTATGCAGAGAATGATTTTATTGAGGTGTTCGGGGATGTCATTACATACAACAATAATCTCCAGCTCAATATACGCCAGATCAGGAGGGCATCAAAGGGAGATTATATACCGGCAGATTATATGCCGACAACGGATAAAAGCACGGATGGTATGTATCAGGAGCTGCTCGGCTATATAAATAAAATAGAGAATCCCTATCTTCACCAGGTTGTGGAATTCTATTTTGTCAAAGATGAAGCATTTGTAAAAAAATTTAAGGCACATTCTGCTGCGAAGAGCGTCCATCACGGTTTCTCAGGAGGTCTGTTAGAGCATACGCTGAGTGTGGTAAAGTTCTGTGAATACATGGCGGGAGCTTATCCGATCCTAAACCGGGATCTGCTTTATACGGCAGCAATCTGTCATGATATCGGAAAGATTAAAGAGTTGTCTCCATTTCCGGAAAACGATTACACGGATGACGGTCAACTTATAGGTCATATTGTAATTGGCGTAGAGATGATAAGCGATGCGGTAAGAAGTATATCGGGCTTTCCAGAGCGGTTAGCAAGTGAGCTAAAGCATTGTATTATCGCCCATCATGGAGAGCTTGAGTATGGTTCGCCGAAAAAACCGGCGCTTGCAGAAGCGTTAGCGCTTAATTTCGCAGATTGTGCCGATGCCAAGATGCAGACGCTGACGGAGATATTCAAAGAAAAGAACAGCAATGATTGGCTGGGCTATAACCGGCTGTTTGAATCAAATTTAAGGAAGACTGTGATATAAGGCAGCAGTGAGGGTTGTGAACTGTTGGGATATAAAGGAAACAGAGAGTATGCAGAAAAATGATATATTTAATTTAGAGATTACAGATATAGGGGTAAACGGAGAGGGTATCGGAAAGGTAGAGGGTTACACGGTATTTGTCAAAGACGCCGTAATCGGTGACGTCATAGAGGCAAAGCTTATGAAAGCAAAGAAAAACTACGGCTACGCAAGGCTTGTGAAGATTCTTACCCCTTCCCCGGACCGGGTGGCTCCGGTCTGCCCCATGGCGAGGAAGTGCGGCGGCTGCCAGATACAGGAGATGTCCTACAAAAAGCAGCTTGAGTTTAAAGAAAAAAAGGTAAGAGGGAATCTCGCCCGCATCGGCGGCGTACCGGAGGAGCTCTTAGACCGCATAATGGCCCCAATCGTGGGAATGGAAGAGAGCGCTTATCTTGGCGCTCCGTTTTACTATCGGAACAAAGCCCAGTTCCCTGTCGGCGAGGACAAGGAGGGGAATCCGATTGCAGGATTCTACGCCGGGCGCACCCACAGCATCATCCCCAATACAAGCTGTGCGCTGGGGGTGGAGGTAGATGAGAGAATCCTGAACCTGATCCTTGACTTTATGAAAGAGTATAAGATAAAGCCTTACAATGAGACAGCGCATGAAGGAATCGTCCGTCATGTGCTGATTCGTTATGGGTTTCGTACGAAAGAGATCATGGTCTGTCTTGTAGTGAACGCGGAAAAGCTTCCTCACAGCGAAATACTTGTGGGGCGGCTGGCTGAGATAGAAGGGATGACAAGCATTACCCTGAATGTGAATAAGGACAGGACGAATGTGATACTTGGGGATAAGGTAAAGCTTATCTGGGGGCAGGAGTATATCACGGATTATATCGGGAATGTGAAGTACCAGATATCGCCGCTTTCATTCTACCAGGTGAATCCGGTGCAGACGGAGAGACTGTACCGGCTGGCGGTGGAGTATGCGGGAGCGGGCGAAAAGACAGTCTGGGATCTGTATTGCGGCATTGGAACGATTTCTCTGTTTTTGGCGAAAGAGAGGTGCCGGGTATACGGTGTGGAGGTTGTGCCCCAGGCTGTTGAGGATGCCAGGAATAATGCCAGGCTCAACGGGATAGAGAATGTAGAATTTTTTGCGGGGAAAGCAGAGGAAGTGCTGCCGGAGTATTATGAGGAATATGAAAAGAGCCACGGCGGGGAGAAGGCTCATGCCGATGTAATCGTCGTGGACCCGCCGCGGAAAGGGTGCGAGGAGGAGCTGCTTAGGACAATGGTGGATATGAGGCCGGAGAGGATTGTATATGTGAGCTGTGATTCGGCGACACTGGCGAGAGATGTGAAGTATCTGAGAGAGCGGGGGTATGAAATGGTGGAAGGGAGAGCGGTGGATCAGTTTCCGCATACGGTGCATGTTGAGACAGTCGCTCTGCTGACGAAAAAAGCCCAGTAAATCAAAGGTTTGAGCCGATTCAAAGAGAAAATGTTGCTGTATTTCTCGTGAAATATGTTTGGTAAGACGGCTTGTTTTCTGGGGTGGGGTTCAAAGATAATTTGCTGAAATGGAGTTTCGCTAAATTGTATGGGTTTCGCTAAAATGTTTGAGTTTCGCTAAAAGGTTTAGTGTTTTGCTAAAGCATACAGATAAAAAATGTACAGTCAGGGTATCAGTAGGAGCGTCTGTTACCCTGGCTGTTTTTGATTTGACATCATCACTGCTAATGGAGAATTCAGAAACCACGTTTGACGTGGGAAATGACTTGACATTCCACATTGGACGTGGTATTTTGTAAGCGTAAACGGAAGAGTTTGCAAGGAGGTTAGATGATGAAATTTGGGCTGTTTTCTGAATTGTATGATGAGGCAAAAAGTTGTGAG
>CAJUMF010000006.1 GCA_910586965.1 uncultured Dorea sp.
CGCAACATTCGCATTGTTGAGGCCAGGGGTTCGAATCCCCTATGCTCCATTTTAAAGTTGCAGCAGTGATACATAAATAAATCATCAGCCTTCCTTTTATGTGAAGGCTGATGATTTTTTATTTTACTATTTATTTTTTTGGGATTCTAACATCTTCATTGCCCGGACTTTCAGAGGCAATCCGAACAGGTTGATAAATCCGTCCGCATCATGGTGATCGTAAAGATCTCCGGTTGTAAAGCTTGCAAGTGACTCGCTGTACAGAGAGTAGGGGGAAGTAGTTCCTGCTTTGATAATGTTGCCTTTATATAATTTGAACTTTACTTCTCCGGTCACATACTCCTGAGTGCTCTCGATAAATGCCTGGACAGCCTCCCGAAGCGGCGTGAACCATTTCCCTTCGTAGACGATCTGGGAAAGCTTGTTGCCCATCTCTTCTTTCACTTCATAGGTAGCGCGGTCTAATACCAGTTCTTCTAACTGCTGGTGTGCCTCGTAGATGATCGTTCCGCCCGGGGTCTCATAGATCCCGTGGGATTTCATGCCTACCACACGGTTCTCCACGATGTCAGAGATACCTATTCCGTGTTTCCCGCCAAGTTCATTGAGCTTGCGGACGATGTCGGATACCTTCATCTCTTCGCCGTTGACGCTTTTCGGAACACCCTTTTCAAATGTCATCGTCACATATTCCGCCTCGTCAGGAGCTTTTTCAGGAGAAACGCTCATCACAAGCAGGTGGTCATAGTTTGGTTCCAGAGAAGGGTCTTCAAGTTCAAGTCCTTCATGGCTGATATGCCAGAGGTTCCGGTCGCGGCTGTAGCTGTGGCTTGCATCAAACGGAAGGTTGATGCCGTGAGCTTTGCAATATGCAATCTCATCTTCGCGGGACTGCATAGTCCACACGTCAGTCATACGCCATGGGGCGATAACCTTGATATCCGGGGCCAGAGCTGTGATCGCAAGCTCAAAACGGATCTGGTCATTGCCCTTTCCGGTAGCTCCGTGGCAGATGGCGACAGCGCCCTCTTTCCTTGCGATTTCCACAAGGCGTTTGGCGATAGCCGGGCGCGCCATGGAAGTTCCGAGAAGATATTTATTCTCATAAATGGCGTGAGCCTGGATACAGGGTACGATATAGTTATCACAGAAGTCGTCCACTACATCTTCAATATATAACTTGGATGCGCCGGAGAGCTTCGCACGCTCATCAAGCCCGTCGAGTTCCTCCCCTTGGCCGCAGTCAACGCAGCAGCAGATAACCTCATAATCAAAAGTCTCTTTTAACCACGGGATGATGGATGTAGTATCAAGTCCTCCGGAATATGCTAATACAACTTTTTCTTTCATCTTAAAATCCTCCTCAGCTATGTATTATTTTATAAATCATAAATGGTATATTCGCGATAGCAAAGATTACTATACACCATATCTTATATTTATGCAAGAAAAAAATAAAAAATAATTATAAATATGCAAAATATACAATTAATATGCATAAAACAATAAGTCTGCACATCATTTTTTAAATTTGGTATTGACTTATGTAGATTATCTATATATAATGTAGATAGTCGATATATAGATGAACTACATAAAAGGAGGGATTCGAAGATGAAGGTTATGATAAAGATATTTAAAAGCAATATGTGGAGATGCCTGCCTTGTTTTATGAGTTCGATATTGGTCACGGCGACGCTGTTTTTATTTGAAGGCATCAAAGTCATGTTTTTGCACACTATGAGCGGAGAAGAGAGATTGCAGTCTTCTCTTGGCATGTCCACGTATCTTTACATCTATGTGCTTTTGTTTGTCGGTGTCATACTGATCTTGTATACGGTGAACAATTACAGCAGAGTAAGGCTTAGAGATTACGGGACGTTTTTAGTGCTGGGATGTGAGAAGAGAAGTATTGCCTGGATGATATTGGCGGAGTATGGGATGATCGGCATAGTTTCTTATGGGGCGGGGAGCATATTGGGAACGGTGTTTTTGTTTGCAGTGAGAGAAGTCATTCTTTCCGAGGATATTCATATGGAGCTTGACGGACAGATGTATCTTGGCGTGGTGTTAAAGACACTGTTTTATATGCTGGTCGTATACGTGGCTGCAGTGTTGATGAACGCGGTGTATTTACAAGGGAGTTCCCCGTCAGCGCTGATGAAGTTTGACAGGAAAAAGAGCAGGCTGCCCTCCATAAAAGCAAGCCTTATCGGTACGGTATGTGGGGCATTATGCTTTGCCGCGACCTGTATCTTGATGACCAATGCGCACATTCCTCCATATATAAGGATGAGATACAGCCTGCTTTTTGCGTTCTCTGGTCTGTTCCTTTGCTTTACATATATCGGAAGGCTGCTTTTGTACTTGTTTAGCAGCCATGAAAGGCAGTATTATAAGTATTTGCTCAGAATAAAGAATCTGTACTATCGGTTTGCAGATAATAAAAATATCATGATGCTGAGCTTTGTGATCAATTTTACGGTGCTTATCTTTATCAATATAAATATAGTGGAATATGGAAACACGGATTCTCGATATCTGTGGAAATACCCTTATGATTATGTGTACGCAGTGGCAGACGAACAGGCCGTACCTCTTTGCTTGAAACTTAGTGAAGCAGGAGGGGATACAGACGCATATCCATGTGTATTCCTTACCAGTGTGGAGTATGGGGAGTATATCGGTATGCCGGTGTCAGCCTACAACAGGATATCCGGGGAAGAAGAGGAGGTCCGTCCCGGGGAGGTGTTGGGTATCCTGCAAAAGCATGAGGCGGATAAGGATAGACTGCTTTCGTCCGGGCATGTGGCTTTTGAGACCGGGGAGGGAATAAGAAGATTTGAGGCCGGCAGACAGAAGAACCGTATCCTGTTTGTTGCCCAGCAGCCGGAGAGCATGGGGATTTTAGTGTTTGATGACGGGGAGTACGATTTACTTCGGGAGACCAGAGGCAGGATGTGTCTGGTCACGCAGACGATGCCGGATGATACCGGGGAGAATGAGGAATGGATGAAAGAACTGGCTGAGGACACCTGCGCAAAGCTTTTTTATTCTAAGGCGGAGCTGATGCTGCTAGACAGGAAAGAAGACATCACGACGTTGATTTTCTATGTCTGTATGGGGATTTTCCTGATGATCAGCAACATGGTAGTCCTTGCAGTCAAAGTGTGGTCAGAGATTCCGGTGCTCAGCGGCAAATACGGGTTCTTAAAAAAGCTTGGGATGGATGACGAGGAGGTAAAAAGCAATGTAAAGGGAGAGCTTTCCATTTGTATGAAGATTCCTTTTGTATTGTCATTTGCCATGGGGATGTGCACGCTTATGTGGCTGTTTGGCGGCGGAGAGTATGGGTTTGATATGTGGATCATCTTTTTGTTTCTTGCATTAGTTATTGCACAGGGATGCTTTATTGCCGGGACAGGTAATTACGGATACCGACTGGTGAAGGAAAGAATAGACGAAGAAAACGGGGTGATGATATGGAACTGATCAGAGTAGAGAATGTAGTCAAAAATTATCAAAACACACAAGTATTAAAAAGTATAGACCTGACGGTTCATGAAGGAGAGTTTGTGGGAATCATGGGAAAGTCCGGGAGCGGGAAGACGACACTTCTTAAGATCATGGGCATGATCGAGCCGGTGACGGACGGGAGGGTCTTTTACGAGAAGAGAAGTGCAGAAAGACTCTCCGGCAAAGAGGCGGCAAGGATACGGCGGGAGGAGCTGGGGTTTATCTTTCAGGAATTTTTCCTGATGGACAGTCTGACTGTACTTGAGAATGTGATGCTGCCCCTGCTTATCAGCAGGAGCACTGACGGAACCGGGAAAGAGAGGGCGGGGCAGTTTATCCGAAGATTCGGGATAGAAGGTCTTGAGCAGAAGATGCCGGATGAATTATCAGGAGGAGAAAGGCAGAGAACTGCTATATGCAGGGCACTGATCAATGACCCGCGGATTGTATTTGCCGACGAGCCCACGGGCAACCTGGATTCCAAATCAGGAAAAGTAGTAATCGATGCTTTAGAGAGAATCAATAAAGAGTTTAAGAAGACGGTCATCATGGTGACTCACGACCCGCAGATGGCAAGCTGCTGTGATCGGATCATCCTGCTAAAGGACGGGGAAATCCTTGGGCAGATGGAAAAACAATCGGGTAATGAAGGATTTTACAAAGAAATTATAGAGCGCATGATCGAGTTATGAAAGGAGGGAGACATGGATGGACAGACAGAGATACATGGAGCTTCTTGGCGGACAGATTCGTTGTAAGAGGGCGGTTCCTCTGGTGACTAAGGAGCTGGAGGCACACATTGAGGAACAAAAGGCAGATTTTCTGGCGGAAGGAATGTCAGAAAGCAAGGCAGAGGAGCTGGCTGTTAAGGAAATGGGAGATCCGGTGGAGGTAGGTATTCAGATGGACGGAATCCACAGGCCGAAGATGAACTGGGGATTGATCTTTCTCATCGGATTGGTGAGCGCGGCGGGGCTTATGGCATGGTATGGCTTAAATATCCGGTTCGCGTTAGGAGCAGATCAGACGCCGGGTGATATCTATCACTTGTTTTTACGGTATGTTGTTTATACGGCGGCAGGTTTTCTGGCAATGGTGGGGATTTGTTATATCGATTACACCTGGCTGGCGGCAAAGGCGAAAAAGATCATGCTTGTATACAGCGGGGCGCTTTTGCTGGTTCCGATCATTAGTGTACAGCCACTAGGCGATGTTTTTTCAGAAGGGTATACAGCCGCAGTGTGGCTGATGGCTTTTCTTTTCCTTCCCTTATGCTGCGGAGTGCTCTATAGCTATCGGGGACAGGGGACTTTAGGGTTGTTTAAAGGTACGGCATGGATGCTGCCTGTTGTGATTTCGCCGCTTATTTACCGGAACAGGATGGAGTTGTTGTTATTTATACTGATACTGGCGGTAGTTTTATCTTATGCGGTGGGGACAGGGACATTTCACATTCCGGCGAAATGGACACTTTTTAGTATCTGGGCCGTGACAATGATTCTGTTTGCCGGGATCATAAAGGCCGACGGGTTTACAAGCTTTGGCATCATACCGGAGATGTACGAAGAATTTATGGAGCAAAGCAAGGATGCGGTGCAGGAGATCGTGGCAGGAAGCCGTGCTCTTGGAAGTGCGGGTGAGATGCGGGGCGTGCAAGATGAGACCTTAGAGTTTTCAGTGAACGTACAGGGCGAGAGCCTCAAGATTACAGAGGTATTCCCGGTAGGCAGTGAGTTCATGCTGACTTATACGGCAGTTTGCTTTGGAACCTTTGCGGCGGCTGTGGCGAGTCTGGTGATCGGTGCAATGCTTTTAAGGCTTTTGTCTCTGTCGATGAAACAGAAGAACCGTTTGGGGCGGCTTATGGGGCTTGGATGCGGACTGTTGCTTCTTACTCATGCAGCCGGATATATGCTGGTGAATATGGGCGTGATCATACCGGAGCAGATGTATTGTCCATTTGTCATAGAAAGCAAAGGTGTGATCGTTACTTATGTGTTGTTGGGAATTATATTGAGTATCTACCGGTATCAGAGCATATCGGAGGCATAAAAAGGAGGTAATATAAATGGCAGTTGATAAAAGTTTGGTATCAGGGAGCACGTCAATGTTGATCTTGCGGCTCTTGTCAGAGAAGGATATGTACGGGTATGAGATGATCGAGACTTTGAGGGAGAAATCGGAGAACGTGTTCGAGCTTAAGGCAGGAACGCTCTATCCGCTCCTTCACTCTATGGAAGAAAAAGGATTTTTGGAGGCGTATGAACAGGAGGCAGTCGGCAAAGTGCGCAAATATTATCACTTGACGAAAGCCGGAAAAAAGCAGCTTAAAGTAAAAGCAGAGGAGTGGAAGGAATACTCTCGTGCAGTAGTAAATGTCATGGGAGCGATGGGGGATAACGGAAGGAGTGCATGTTATGGACAGGCGTAATTATATGAAGCTTTTAACCGAACAGATTCGTTGTAAGCGGGCGCTTCCTCTTGTGACAAGGGAACTGGAGTTACATATCGAGGAGCAGAAGGAGGACTTTCTGGCGGAAGGGATGACGGAGCGGGAAGCAGAAGAAGCTGCCGTACGTGAGATGGGTGACCCGGTGACGGTGGGTGTGGAGATGGACCGCATTCACAGGCCGAAGATGAACTGGCGGCTTATCTTTGGAATCGGTGTGGTCAGTTTGCTTGGGATGGTGATGCTTGCGCTTCTCGATGTGGTTGTAGAACAGAAAAGTATGCCGTTTTTATATCTGGCGAGTCATTTGGTCTATATGGTAATCGGGTATGCAGCAATGATTGGAATATGCTATCTTGACTATACGTGGATCGCCCGTTGGTCGAAAGCATTTTTGGCAGGATATCTTCTGTTATTGATCGTGGGGACATCGGTCTTTGGCACGACGGTTAACGGAGCGGAAGGATTTCTGAATGTATTTGGGGTGGCGTTGGTCAATGTGAACCAGTGGGTGCTCCTGGTGGTCCCGCTGTACTGTGCGGTACTCTATAGTTATCGAGGCGAAGGTTATCTGGGACTTTTAAAAGGTGTTCTCTGGATGGTGCCGGTAATCGTTGCACAATTTATATTCCGCACTGCAGGGATCATCCTGCTGGTACCGACACTGGCGGTGATTCTGACTGTGGCGGTCTGCAAGGGATATTTTCAAGTGAAGGTAAGGCGGATACTGGCGGTGATCTGGGGTGCAGCGGTTCTATTTCCTTGTGGGGTAGTATTCAGATTCTACCGGATGGGTTCCGCTTATCAGGTGATGCGGCTTGACATACTGCTTCATCCGGCAAAATATGCGCAGGAAGAAGGCTATCAGTTTTATACACTGAGAAAATTGCTGGAAGGGAGCAGGCTTTTTGGAGAAGGAAAGAATTTTGCTGAGTATTCAGGTATGCTTCCGGATAATTCGAGCTTTGCTCTGACCTATATCATGTCCTGTTTTGGTGTTCTGGCAGCAGTTTGCGTCGTTAGTGTAATCACAATACTGATATATAAACTGACAGCTATGACCATTAAACAAAAGAATCAGTTAGGGGCGTTGATGGGGACAGGCTGCGGCGTGACTATCGCATTGCAGGCGGCTTGGTATGTGCTGACCAATCTTGGGATTGTGCTGACAGGGCCTGTCTACTGTCCGTTTATTACCAAGGGGGGAAGCGGGATGGTCATCACGTACATTTTATGCGGGATCATGCTGAGTATCTATCGGTATCAAAATGTGTCGGCGGAGCCGGCAGGGAAGTTAGGCGGATTATTTCATTATAGAAATATTATAAAACATAATTGAAAAAGCAGGATGGATATGGAATCTAAAAAAACACTTGCATAATATACATAGAAGATGTATAATTATGCAAGTGTTTTTCTTATGCAAGAAGTAATCTTTTAGTTTGCTGGACAACTTTGTCTAAAAGGTTTATGATAAACGGGAATTATTTGAGAAATATTTGGAGGCAGAAAAGATGATCAAGGTTGGAATTATCGGGGCGACAGGTTATGCAGGAGGTGAGCTGGTAAGACTTCTTACCGGACATAAAGAGGCTGAGATTGTATGGTACGGCTCAAAAAGCTACATAGATAAAAAGTATGCGGATATATATCGGAATATGTTTGAGGTTGTGGAGGACAGTTGCCTTAACGACAATATGGAGGAACTGGCTAAGAAGGCGGATGTTATCTTTACTGCGACGCCTCAGGGATTTCTTGCTTCAGTTATGAGCGAAGAGATATTGTCAGAGACAAAGATCATTGATCTGAGTGCGGATTATCGATTAAAGGATGTCTCTGTCTATGAGAAATGGTATGGCATCGAGCACAAAAGCCCTCAGTTTCTTGAGGAAGCAGTCTACGGATTGTGTGAGGTGAACCGGGAGAAAGTAAAAGGAGCCAGATTGATCGCCAATCCAGGGTGCTATACGACTTGTTCGATATTGACTGCCTATCCGCTGGCAAAGGAAGGTATCATTGATATGAACACATTGATCATAGATGCAAAATCGGGCACGTCCGGGGCAGGCAGAGGAGCGAAGCTTTCGAATCTGTACTGTGAAGTGAATGAGAATATCAAGGCATACGGTGTGGCAACCCACAGACATACGCCGGAGATTGAAGAACAGCTATCCTACGCGTCCGGGGAAGAGACAGTGATCAATTTCACCCCCCACCTGGTTCCCATGAACAGAGGAATCCTTGCCACGGAGTATGCATCTCTTAAGAAAGAGGTAACCTATGAAGAGGTAAAGGCAATTTATGATCATTATTATAAAGAAGAAACTTTTGTCAGAGTGCTTGAAAAAGATGTCTGTCCGGAGACAAAGTGGGTGGAAGGAAGCAACTATGCGGACATTAATTTTAAGCTGGACTTAAGGACAAACCGTATCATTATGATGGGAGCTATTGATAATCTGGTGAAAGGGGCAGCAGGCCAGGCGGTTCAGAATATGAACATTATGTTCGGGCTTGAGGAGAGCGAGGGGCTTAAACTTGTCCCTATGTTTCCTTAGTGCAGGATGCTTTGTGAAAAAAGATATCAGGAGAATACAGAATATGTTAAGGATAATGACAATTGATGATTATGAACAAGTCTATGCGCTCTGGAAGCAGATCCATGGCTTCGGGATCCGCAGCGTTGACGATTCTAAGGAGGGGATTGCACGGTTTTTAAAGCGCAATCCTGATACCAGCGTAGTCGCGGTGGAAGATGGAAAGATTGTGGGTGCGATTCTTTGCGGCCATGACGGGAGACGCGGGTGTATGTATCATGTGTGCGTGGATGCAGATTATCGCATGAGAGGAATCGGAAAGTCTATGGTCGTATTTGCCATGGAGGCACTCAAAAAAGAAAAGATAAGCAAAGTGTCTTTAATTGCATTTACGAAAAATGATATCGGCAATGCATTCTGGAAGGAAATTGGATGGACGAAAAGGTTAGATCTGAATTATTATGATTTCACACTGAATGAGGAGAATATTACGGCTTTCAATCAGTAGTTATAGAAAATAAATAAAGGATAAAAGAATAGAAAGGAAGCGGATAAAATGAAACAGGTACAAGGCGGAGTTACGGCGGCAAAAGGATTTGAGGCTGCAAGCACAGCGGCAGGGATTAAATATACAGGGAGAACAGACATGGCATTGATCTACAGTCAGGTGCCGTGTGCGGCGGCAGGAACATTTACTACCAATGTGGTAAAGGCGGCTCCTGTAAAGTGGGATCAGCAGATCATCGCAGGCGGAGAGAAGGCGCAGGCAGTCGTGGTAAATTCCGGTATTGCCAATGCGTGTACGGGAGAAGAAGGATTCGGGTACTGCAAGGATACAGCGGAGGCGGCAGCGAAAGCACTTGGTATCTCACCGGCAGGGGTTTTTATCGGTTCTACAGGAGTGATCGGAAAGCAGCTCCCTATGGATAAGCTGACGGCAGGGATTCATGTGCTGGCGGAAAAGAAGAGTACTTCTTTAGAAAGCGGCACAGAGGCGGCAAAGGCTATCATGACTACAGATACCTGTGAGAAAGAGCTGGCCGTAGAGATTGAGATTGGAGGAAAGACAGTGACTCTCGGCGGTATGGCGAAAGGCTCCGGCATGATCCATCCTAATATGTGTACCATGCTGGCATTTATCACCACAGATGCAGTGATTTCTAAAGAGACACTTCAAAAGGCTCTCCGTGAGGATGTGGGTGATACATATAATATGATCTCTGTAGACGGAGATACTTCAACTAACGATACGGTGCTCCTTCTGGCAAACGGTCTGGCAGGAAATCCTGAGATTATGCCGGGCAGTGAAGATTATGAAAAATTTGCGGAGGCTCTTCATACGATCAATGAATATCTTGCGAAAAAAATAGCGGGGGACGGCGAGGGAGCGACAGCCCTCTTTGAAGCGAAGGCGGTAAACTGTCAGGATAAGGAACAGGCGAAGATCCTGGCAAAGTCTATTGTGTGCTCCAACTTGACAAAAGCAGCGATTGCGGGACATGATGCCAATTGGGGACGGATTCTTTGTGCTATGGGTTATTCGGGTGCGCAGTTTGACCCGGAGAAGGTGGACTTGTTTTTTGAAAGCGCTGCCGGAAAGATACAGATTATTGAAAATGGTACGGCATGTCTTTATAGTGAGGACGAGGCGACGAAGATCTTATCAGAATCTTCTGTGACAGCGATTGCGGATGTGAAGATGGGCGAGGTGTCTGCTGCGGCGTGGGGGTGTGACCTGACGCACGGATATATCGATATCAATGCAGATTACCGAAGCTGATCAGAGTGTGCTTAAGTGAAGCTTTATGAAATGAGAAAAGAAGGAGCGGGGACAAGGAAAATGAATAAGGATATGGAAAAATATCTTGAAAAGGCGGAAGTGCTGATTGAGGCGCTTCCCTATATCCAGCGTTTTAACCGCCGGGTTATTGTAGTAAAATACGGTGGGAGTGCCATGGTGGATGAGCAGTTAAAGGAGCAGGTTATCCAGGATGTAACACTTCTTAAGTTAGTCGGGTTCAAACCAATCATCGTCCATGGAGGCGGGAAAGAGATCAGCCGATGGGTCAGCAAGGTGGGAATGGAGCCGCAGTTTGTGAACGGCCTTCGTGTGACAGATGAGGCGACCATGGAGCTTGCAGAGATGGTGCTGGGCAAGGTGAATAAAGGCCTTGTTCAGCTAGTAGAAAGTCTTGGCGTGCGAGCCATCGGCTTGAGTGGTAAAGACGGCAAACTTTTGTCGGTAAACAAAAAACTTTCGGAGGGAAAGGATATAGGGTTTGTCGGAGATATTAAAAACGTAAACGCAAGTATTCTATATGATCTTTTGGAAAAAGACTTCCTTCCGATCATCTGTCCCATTGGTCTGGATGATGATTATAATACTTACAATATTAATGCGGATGATGCAGCCTGTGCGATCGCAAGAGCTATGCGTGCAGAAAAGCTTGCATTTCTCACAGATATAGAGGGAGTATATAAAGATCCGGAGGATCCCTCGACACTGATTTCTGAGTTGAAGATTTCGGAAGCTCGGGAACTGATGAATGAAGGTTATATCGGGGGAGGGATGCTGCCTAAGCTTCATAATTGTATCTCGGCTATCGAACATGGAGTTTCAAGGGTACATATTTTGGACGGAAGAATACCGCATTGTCTGCTCCTTGAGATATTTACCAATAAGGGAATCGGCACAGCGATCATCAATGACGGCGAACAGCGGTTTTATATGGGTGAATAGACAGGCAGTGCGAACAGCACAAAAGCAGAGAAAGGGATGGTGAAAGAATGGCGCCAAATAAATATATGCAGGAAACGGATAATAATCTGGTGCATACGTACAATCGTTTTCCAGTGACTCTTGAACGAGGTGAAGGTGTATATATTTATGATACAGACGGAAAAAAGTATCTGGATTTTGCGGCAGGGATTGCAGTGTCCGGCCTTGGATACGGGAATCAGGAGCTTAACCTTGCCTTGAAAGAGCAGATTGATAAATTGATGCATTCCTCAAATCTGTATTATAATACTACATGCGGAGAGGCAGCGAATGCATTAAAGAAAATATCAGGAATGGATCGTGTGTTTTTTACGAACAGCGGGACAGAAGCGATTGAAGGAGCATTGAAATCTGCAAGAAAATATGCATGGACAAAGAAAACGGGCAGATATGAGTATATAGCTATGAAGGATTCCTTTCATGGAAGAAGTATGGGTGCATTGTCTGTAACGGAACATGAAGCGTACCGGGCGCCTTTTGAGCCTTTGATACCAGGTGTCAGCTTCGCGGAATTCAATAATCTTGACAGTGTAAAAAAGCTTGTCACGGATAAGACTTGTGCGATTATCTTAGAGCCGCTTCAGGGTGAGGGCGGAATCAATATGGCAACCCAGGAATTCATGGAAGGGATTCGTGAACTGTGCAGTGAAGAAGGAATCCTCATGATCTGCGATGAGATCCAGTGCGGTATGGCGCGCACAGGAGAGATGTTTGCCTGTCAGTTATATGATGTGAAGCCGGATATCATGGTGATGGCAAAGGCAATCGGGAGCGGTGTTCCGGTGGGTGCGTTTGCTATGACACAGGAGGTGGCAGAGTATTCTTTGGTGCCAGGTGATCATGGCACTACCTACGGGGGAAATCCCCTTGCATGTGCTGCTGTGGCAAAGACTATCGAGATTTTTGAGAGAGAGGACATGAAAGCCCATGTAAAAGAAGTGGGGTCATATTTGGCTGAAAAGTTGGATGAACTGGTGAAAGAATACGATGCGGTGCTGGAAAGAAGAGGTATCGGACTGATACAAGGAATCCGCCTGAATCAGCCGGTCGGTGAGTTGACGAAAAAAGCGCTTAAAGAAGGAGCCTTGATCATCAGCGCAAGAAGTGATGTGGTACGTCTGGTGCCGCCCCTTGTGATCGAGAAAGAACATGTGGATGCGTTGATTGATGTGCTCTCCAAGGTGCTTAGAGAGATGCTGTAAATTTTTGTTCCGTGAATGTATTATAATGTATCATAGAAAAACCAATGATTGGATATACTACATGAAAAACAGGAGGTATAGACATGATTGGTTTTTTTATTGCTCTGCTGTCAGGAGCGTTGATGAGTGTGCAGGGGGTATTCAATACACAGGTGACAAAGACGACAGGAATGTGGGTCAGCAACGGCTGGGTGCAGTTCAGCGCATTTGCTGTGTGCCTGATCGCCTGGTTCATTGCGGGACGTGACAATATCGGGACTATTGCGAAGGTAGAGCCGAAATACGTACTTTTAGGCGGCGCGATCGGAGCAGGGATTACGTGGACGGTCATCAAGAGTATGGAGCAATTGGGGCCTGCGAAGGCGGCACTGTTGATTGTTATTTCCCAGCTTATAGTGGCGTATGTCATTGAACTTTTAGGACTTTTCGGTGTGGAAAAGGAACCTTTGGAGTGGAGAAAAGTAATTGGTATGATTATTGCGATTGTTGGAGTTGCAATTTTTCAGTGGAAATAGTACAATAAAGTTTGTCTAAGCATAAGAGGGGTATTTACAGTTTTCGACATCTGTAAAGGAGGAATTTTATGCGCGGCAAAAAGAGAGTTATTTTATTATGGGTGATGTTATCATATACAGTTATTATAATGGCTGGCTGTAAAAGTGATGTAAAGGAAGATCATCTCGTTTGCGTGGAACAACCGGATATTCTGCCGGATGAAGAGCAGCAGGCAGAAGAAGATGCGGCGCCGGATACAGTGGAAGAAGAGACGGGTATCATCTATGTAGATGTGTGCGGAGAGGTGAATCATCCGGGAGTTTATCAGCTTACAAGTGAAAACCGGGTGTACGAGGCGATAGAAAAGGCCGGGGGCCTGACGAAGAATGCGGCTGCCGTCTGTGTGAATCAGGCGGAGAAGCTGACAGACGGCCAACAAATCTATGTCCTTTCAAAGGATGAGATGAAAGACAGCCAAGGTTCCGTTGGCAATGCTTCTTCGTCCGGTGTGTCTGCATCCGACGGCAGAGTGAATCTTAATACAGCCTCCAAGGAAGAACTTATGACTCTTAGCGGTATCGGGGAAGTTAAGGCGGATGCCATTATAAGATACCGGGAGGAACACGGAAACTTTCAATCTGTGGAGGATATAAAGAAGATTGAGGGGATCAAAGATGGAGTGTTCAATAAGATAAAAGATTGTATAACAGTCTGATAAGGAGATGAAGTATGAGCAAACGGGTACTGGTTGTTGATGATGAAAAGTTAATAGTAAAAGGAATCCGGTTTAGTCTGGAACAAGACAGCATGGAAGTGGATGCAGCTTTTGACGGGGAAGAGGCCTTAAGGCTTGTCAGGGAGAACAATTACGACATCATTCTTCTTGATGTTATGCTTCCAAAATATAATGGTTTTGAAGTATGCCAGCAGATCCGGGAATTCTCAGATGTACCAGTTATCATGCTGACGGCCAAAGGTGATGATATGGATAAGATTCTTGGACTGGAATACGGTGCGGATGATTATATAACCAAGCCGTTTAACATTCTGGAAGTAAAAGCAAGAATTAAAGCGATCATGAGGCGTACCGGAAAGAAAGACGGGAAAGGGCGGAATCCAAAGGTTATCGTGAAGGGTGATATGAAGATAGACTGTGAGAGCCGGCAGGTTACGATCGGAGAAAAAGAAGTGAACCTTACGGCCAAAGAGTTTGACCTTTTAGAGCTGCTTGCCATGAATCCCAATAAAGTATACAGCAGGGAGAATCTTTTGAATATTGTGTGGGGGTACGAGTATCCGGGAGACGCCAGGACCGTGGATGTACATATCAGGCGTCTCAGGGAAAAGGTCGAGGCGAACCCAAGCGATCCAAAGTATGTTTATACGAAGTGGGGAGTTGGTTATTATTTTAGGGGTTAGGAAGTATATAAAAATCAATTTTTTAAGGAGTCTCCGTTTTCGAATTGCGGTTATGATCATTCTTGCGGGAATCATTCCTACCGTAATTATGAGGACGGTGATTCTGAAAAATTATGAAAAACAGGCGGTGGAGATGCACACCGCCGAAATCCAGAATCAATGTGCAATTCTTTGTAACCAGTTAAGTAAAGCAGATTATCTTACGGGAGTTACGTCTGAAAGTATTCAGTTAGAGCTTACCCAGTTATCGAACATTTATAATGGGCGTATTATGGTTATAGACAAAAATTATCATATTGCAGAGGATACCTATAATCTCGATAAGGGGAAGACGATTGTATCGGAGGATGTTATCCGTTGTTTTCAGGGGGAGCGTACCAGCAATTATGATGCAGAGAACAGATTTATTGAAGTGACAACACCGGTTTTAGACAGCGGCTCAGAAAAAATCAGAGGAGTTATGCTCGTCAGTGTATGTACAGATTCCATAGCAGAGAATATGGAAAATCTTTTGGGAAAAGCAGATCTTGTTATTGCAATGGCAGGACTTATCATAATTACACTGGCATTTCTTGCAGGTACTTTTATGGTGCGTCCTTTTCATAGAATTACCAGGTCGATCGGTGCAGTTACAGAAGGATATGAGGATGATTATCTGAAGGAGTACTCTTATACGGAGACAAAGCTTTTGTCTGAGGCATTTAACAAGATGCTGGGCAGGATGAAAGTGCTTGACGATTCCAGAAATGAATTTGTGTCCAATGTATCTCATGAGTTAAAGACACCGCTTACATCTATGAAGGTACTCTCAGACTCGCTGCTCGCCCAGCAGGAAGCTCCGGTAGAATTGTATCAGGAGTTTATGGCGGACCTTTCCGAAGAGATTGAGAGGGAGAGCAAGATTATAGACGACCTGCTGGCGTTGGTCAAACTTGACAAGACAGCTAAGACGATGAATATAAAGACGGAAGATATCAATATGCTGGTGGAGCGGATCTTAAAGCGTCTTCGTCCCATTGCAAAGCTCCGCAATATAGAGGTGATCTTTGAAAGCTTTCGCCCGGTAACTGCTGAAGTTGATGAGGTAAAGCTTACACTGGCAATTACCAATCTCGTAGAAAATGCTATTAAGTATAACAAAGAAGACGGATGGGTCCATGTTTCGATGAATGCGGACCATAAAGTGTTTTATGTTGAGGTGGCAGATTCAGGGGCAGGGATTCCGAAAAAAGAACAGGCACATATATTTGAGAGATTTTATCGTGTGGACAAATCTCATTCCAGGGAAATCGGCGGAACCGGACTTGGGCTTTCCATTGCCAGAAATGTGGTTGTTATGCACAGAGGCTCTATTCAGGTGTACAGTCAAGTTGGCGAAGGAACAACATTTACCATGCGGATTCCGCTGAAATATGTAGTGTGAGGGAAAGAAATATGAGAAGATACCGAGGATGTTTTTTGGGGGTCTTATGCCTGTCAGTACTTTTGGGAGGCTGTGGACAGGGAACGATGCCGGACAGGAACAGAACTTATATTTATTACGTCAACGGTGACGGGACCGGGCTGGTAAAAGAAGAGTATGAGCTGCCGGGAGGCAGTACGAAAGTACAGATATCTGCTGCGCTTGAAGAACTTAGGAAAGAAACAGATTCTATTGAATATAAGAGCGTTTATCCGGATTACGTGCATATCAAAGGCTGGGAGATTAAAGAATCAGATCTGGAGATAGATTTTTCAGATTCCTATAAGAATATGGATGTGACGGAGGAATTGCTTTTACGTGCGGCTACCGTGCATACACTGGAACAGATCGTAGGAGTAGATTATATTAAATTTACAGTGGAAGGTGAGGAACTTAAAGATAGCGAAGGAAAAGAAGAAGGTTATATGAATCATGACTCTTTTGTGGAAAATACAGGTTCGTCCATTCACACTTATCAGGAGGGAAGCCTTCATCTGTTTTTTGCCAATGAGGCAGGAGATAAACTGACGGAAGAGGTTGTAAGTGTCAGATACAACAGCAATATGTCCGTAGAGAAGCTGATCACAGAACAGCTTATTAAGGGCCCATCGATGGAAGGAGTATATCCTACGCTCCCGCCTGAGACGAAGATTTTAGGAGTATCTGTGAGAGATGGAATCTGTTACGTGAACTTCGACGAAGGCTTTCTAAATATGGATTATAAGATAAGCCCTGAGGTCAGGATTTATTCTGTTGTTAATTCAATTGTTGCGGGAGGGGAGACAGGTCAGGTACAGATATTGATAAATGGGGAGACGGATGTGACTTATCAGGGAAGTATCGGCCTGGAAAAGCCGCTCTCAAGAAATTTAGAAATTGTGGAGGAAGAGAAGTAAGATTGAGAAACAGACCACTATGCAGTATATGTCTGTTTGTCTGTCTGGTTATTTGGATTGGGACTGTCTGCGGAGGGGAGAAGCTGGTAAAAGAGCTCCGACCATCCGCAGCAGAAAGTCATCTTAAAGATAAAGAGGATGTCCTGGTCACAGGAAGGGTGTACCAGAAAGCAGACAAAGAAAAGTATCAGATCATATATCTAAAAAATAATTCTATGAGATATCGTCAGCAGTCGCTGAAAGAATCCAGATTAATAATCTATGATGAGCATAAAGAAAAAGTGAATATAGGGGATGTCCTTACGGTACATGGTGAAATCGGATTTTTCCTAAATGCGAGAAATCCGGGAAACTTTGACAGTAAGTTATATTATCAAAAACAGGATATCCATGCAAATGTATGGACCGAATCGATACAGAAAGAAGAAGGTAAAGCCTGTACACTATTTGAAAAACTGGAAAATAATCTGTATCAATTCAGGCAGAGCTGGAAAAGTAAGCTCTGTGAAGAGATGGGAGATCAGGACGGGAATACACTGTCTGCTATGATTTTAGGAGAGAAGTCTCAGATGGACGAAGAGCTTCGGGAGCTGTACCAGAAAAATGGGATAGGACATATATTGGCGATCTCCGGGCTCCACCTGTCCTTTATCGGGATTGGGGTGTATAAGATATTGCGGAGAGTTACGGGTTCTTATCCGATTGGCGGGATATTTGGCATTTTGTTTTTGATGCTGTATATTCTTATGATTGGGTTTACCGTGTCTGCGGTGCGGGCATTGGTGATGTTTCTGTTCCGTGTGGGGGCGGATATGACAGGGCGCCATTATGACGCGCCGACGGCACTTTCTTTTGCGGCGGCTGCGGTGCTATTGTGGCGGCCGCTCAGTCTGTATGACGGCGGATTCTGGTTGTCCTTTGGGGCCGTGTTTGCGATTCTGGCGGTGGTGCCGGCGGTACAGGAAGGCATATCCATAGGTACATTACACAGTAACGGGCAGAAGATGAAAATGAAGACAAAGGTGAGTGTACAAGAAAATTTATCTATATATACATCACACAGCACAGATGTTCCATACAATGGTTTGGCGGGAGTGACAAGTAATAGGAAGGGAGAGTTACAAAGTCCTCCGAAGCGAAATAGGGAAGATAGTTCTATATCTGTATATCTAATAGGAGCATGGGGGTGTGTACGGCATACGATTTTGCAGGGATTGACGGCAAGTATTGGTATCAATCTGGTCATCTTGCCGATTCTGCTCTATTATTTCTTTGAATTTCCGCTGTATTCTTTTGTTCTGAATCTCTTTGTAATCCCGTTGATGTCTGTATTATTATTTCTGGGAATGGCGGGAAGCCTGCTGGCGCTGTGGTTTGTTCCCATATCCGCTTTACTGTTTTGGATGTGCAGCAAAATATTATGGATTTATAAGATGAGTTGCGAGATAACGCTTCATCTGCCAGGAGCAAGGCTTGTGATCGGAAGGCCTGATCTGTGGCAGATTGCGGTATACTATGGGATTTTGCTTTTGGGTTTGCTTTTGTTGAGATATATGGTCTTATCAGTGAAGACGCAAGAAGGACAGAAGGAAAAGGGTAATCAAGCAGATTGGCGAAACAGGAAAAAGAAACAAATTGCTATGTTTATTCTATGGGCAGTGGGAATTATGATTTTAACGACTCGTTTTGGAGAGGCAGGGAAATTTACAACGGTAGTTCTGGATGTGGGGCAGGGAGACGGAATCTTCATGAGAGGACCGGAGGGAGGCACCTATCTTGTGGACGGCGGGAGCAGCGATATTAAGAATGTGGGGCAGTACAGGCTGGAGCCATTTTTAAAGTCACAGGGAGTCGGCAAACTTGATTATGTATTGATATCCCATGGAGACAGCGATCATATGAACGGTGTGGAAGAGCTGATTGAGAGACAGAAAATTGGTGTGAAGATTGGAACATTGGTTCTGCCGGTGAAGGAGGCGTGGGATGAGGCTTTGGAAGAATTGGCAGGAAAAGCAAGGAATCATGGAATCCGTGTAGCGGTGATAGAACCGGGACAGAGTATCAGGGAAGGGGAGATGGTACTCACATGTATACAGCCGGGGAATGTGGGAATAAAATCAGAGGATGCCGAATCAAGGCAGGAAAAAGCTGTGCCGGGAACAGGCAGTACAGGGCTGGAACCAGGCAACGGGGCATCTATGGTATTGGCTGTGCAGTACGGGGAGTTCGACATGCTTTTTACCGGTGATGTGGAGGAAGAAGGAGAAAAGCAGCTTACAAAACAGTTAGAAGAAAGCTATGAGGATTGTACATGGGAGGTTCTGAAGGTAGCGCATCATGGTTCGAAGAATTCATCAGCCGAGGAATTTCTTCAGCAGGTACAGCCTGCTTATGCACTCATATCGGCTGGACAGGGGAATCGGTATGGGCATCCGCATCAGGAAACAGTAAAGAGGTTTGCGGATGTTGGGAGCAGGGTATATTCGACGCAGGAAAATGGGGCGATTATAGTAGAGGTAGAAGGCGGAGAAATATTGAGAATGGAGAAATGGCAAAGATAGATTGTCCATACTATTATGTGGGTGATGAGAGTAAAACAGCATTTGTACGCATTGGAAATGAAAGTGTGCAGGCAGGAGCGATTGAGTTAAAACGTCTGGTACTGCGTGGAAGTAATTAGACTTATGACAGTCTGAGCTCACATTATCCATATGAGAATTATTCCTTTGCAAAGTTTCGTTCGGTATATCGGCAGCGAACCGGCAAGGAAAAGGATATGGAACGCAGAGGAAGTGGTTTTAAAAAGATTAAGGATGATTATCGTAGAGCCGTTAACTATCGCTTAGAGTTAGAGCCTGTATTCTATTCTGATACCTCTTCATTTTGGGTGACGCTTTATAATCTGAATTATAATGTTGCAGTTGAAGAAGCAAGGAGTCAAAAACAGTTGTTTGAAAATAAAATAAATGAATCAATGATAAGTACACCTGCAAAGAAAAAAATCTTGCGATTGAAGGAGCAGTATAGCGATGATATGTAAAAGTAAAATTGATAGTACCTGTTGTTGGACATAGAAAAGGCAGATATCGATTTAAAATTTAGAATATGCAAGAGCCAGGACAGAGTATCCAGAAAGGAGATCTTCGCTCAAGGCAGCCTTCCGTAGCTGCCTTGAGCGGGGCAGCTACGGTAAGCTGGCAAATTTGCCGCGCAGCAGAGGAATAAGTACGCCGCCTACAGAATTGCCACAGGTCATGACAAGTACATAGCCGAAAGTTTTCATGCTCCACGCACCCGCTACCGAAAAATAGTACATATTGGCAACGCAGTGCTCAAAGCCGCAGAGGATGAATACAATAACACCGAAAAACAGCGAGAGATACTTGCCCGATTCATGAGGATTTTTGTTGTAGCCGTCCACTGCGATGAAGATGAGAATGTTGCAAAATATTGCCAGAATGAAAATGCTTAAGATGCTGTCGCCCAGCTTCACCTGGCACAGCGCCTGGGCTTTCTCAGACAGCGCCGAACCCGCTCTTGTCTGTCTTTCCAGAAATGCGGTCAGCCATGTACCGCAAAGGTTGCCCAGCCAGATGACCGGCAGATCAATGGCATAGTCTTTGTCCCGCTCAAAAACGTAGCAGACCTTGCCCGTAAACAGGTTGAAGCCGAAAGTGCAAACGGCAAACAGTCCAACGGTGAACAAAAGCGCACCCAGCGCCTTGTTTTCCACCGAGAGGAATACCGTTCCGCCGATAGCGATGCTGACCCCGGCCAAGATGCCATAGATAAAGGTTTTGAGTCGTTTCAACGTAAAGCCCTCCTTTTTATTTTTCGTTCAGATCTTCTATTATTGTTATAAGGAACTGTATCATCTGTCATGCCATGGCTGCACAGATCGCTCCGATCAAAAGCTCTGCCGCTGCCACGCTTTCGTCAGCAAGGAAACCGGCTGCAAAATTGTCAGAAAACAGGATCTGGGCATTCGGTGCAAACTCCTCGGCCGCCTCCCAGACGATGATTCTAATCCGGTAGTCCTGCACTACGATGAACTCAAACCCCTTATCGCCCTGGTCAATCTCCACGCCGCCCAGCTTACGGCTTGCAGCGGCAAACTTATGAAGATCCTTACCGAAGACGAAGGCACTGCGCCGAATACATCTGCCGTTAAAAGGCTGTATGTACACCTCGCCCCAGGGGAGCTGCCGGAAAGTTTTCCACGCGCCCGCAGCCGGAAGGTGCTTTCCCGTCAGCAGATAACGCAGAAGAAAGGTCTGAGCCTGTAGTCTGTCAAGTGCAAATGCATAAGGGTCGTCACCCGAGATTGTGTAGTCCGGCCAGGTGATCGTATAGGTTTGGTCAAGGAAACGAATTGTAAACGTGTTCCTGTCAAAGGGTATTTCCAGTCGTCTGACGGAATCCTCAGGATCCATCTGCTTAAATTCCTGCAGGTAGTGCTGAAAAGGAACCTCTTCTTTATTATTCTTTATCTCCATAGCGTTACTCCTGAAAACTGGATGGGAAACGTCCGGCATCCGTATGCGGCAAGAAACAGGCTGCCACAAACCGGTCCATGTATCCCGGGTGGGTTGAAAGTTCCATATAGGTCATGCTGTCTGCAACCTCGGCGGCCTTCTGCCGCGCCTCGTCAGACAGCGCCATGGCATAGGCGCCGGACAGCGAGGAATTGCCGATATAGGAGAATTTCTCCAATTCCACATCAGGGAACATACCGATACGCACAGCGTTTTTAATATTGATTCCGCTGCCGATTCCACCGGCAACATAGACGTGATCGATCATATCCGTCTCGAACTCCAGTGCGGCCAGCATCGTGTCAACCGCAGAGAAGATCGCACCTTTGGCCCGGATGAACGAGTCAATGTCTACTTCAGTGATGGCAATCTCCCGCCCAGTCTCGGACTCAGACGCGAAGGCCAGGATATACCGCCCCATACCATGTCTGTCCCAGGCAATCCGCCTGCCTTCACGGGTAAACTTACCGTTTGCGCCTAGAATAGATGTCCGATAGAGTTCAGCGATCACATCAATGATGCCGCTGCCGCACAGTCCCACCGGCTTTTGCTTTCCAATAACGGTGAGTACAGGCTCCATGGTCTCCTTGTCAATCGTGACGGCTTCGATGGCTCCGTCAGTAGCACGCATACCGCAGGAAATGTCGCCGCCCTCAAAGGCAGGACCGGCGCTGCAGGCACAGCACATCAAAAATTCGTTATTGCCGAAGACAATCTCGCCGTTCGTTCCCAGGTCGATGAACAGCGAAAACTCTTCCTTGTTCCAGATCAGGCTGGCAAAAGCGCCGGCCGTTATATCACCGCCCACATAGGAACCCACATTGGGCGCAAGGAATACTCTGGCCCATGGGTGGACAGGCAGGGACAAGTGGGCTGCATACAGATCATTGTAATGGAAGAAACTGGGGATATATGGCTCCATACGCACTGGACCGGCATCCACCCCCAGCAGAAGATGGTTCATCGTGGTGTTTGACGAAAGTACCACCCGCATCACATGGTCGGGTGCGACCTTAGCAGTTTTACACAAAAGCTGGATCAGTGGAAATAATGTTTCATCCAGGATTGCCTTTTGCAGACGCTTACGTCCGCCAGGCTTTGTCTGCTCCACGATGCGGTTGATGACGTCTGCACCGTAGCGAATTTGGCCGTTCCCAGCTGATGCTTTGGAAAGTAACCTGCCCGTTTCCAAATCAGTCAGGACAGCAGAAACGGTAGTCGTGCCAATATCGATGGCGATGGCACATAGCGGTGTCTGATCCGCGGCCGGCGAGATAGCATAGACCAGGAAGCTGTCCTCTTTCTGCTCACCCATAACACGAACATGGAATGAACTGTTCCGCAGCGCCGCAGCCAGATTTTGCATAGCCGGGAGACTGATCTTGCACCGGTCGGCTCCGGTCATTTTCAGGAGCTCTTGTTCCAGCCGTTCATTATCCGGCATGGTGTCATCCAATGTAGGCTCGCTTAGCTGAACGTCCACAGTGGTAAATTCGTTACAAAAGGATATACCGGTGTTTTTGATCTCAGCCTGGAGTTCTTCGAAAATCGCCACTTCTTCACCGGTGGACAGATCCGCCGTTTTCATTCTCTGCTGATAGGCAAAAGCAATGTCTGGCACTAACACCGTCGCGTTGCCCGTTACCTTGCTGCAGCAGCTCAGCCGCCAGCCGGCATCATAGTCCTCCTGGGAAATATGGGCCGTCTGAAGCGAATCCAGATCGCCCTCCAGCAGTTTCACCCGACATTTTCCACAGGAAGCGTTTCCCGAACAGGGAGCGTCGATTGCCACATTTGAGCTTCTGGCGACTTCCAGCAGATTATCGCCTTGATTAGCAGAAACAGAGATTGGTTCACCGTTTTCTATTTGAAATATAATCTCGAACATTTGTTTTTCCTCGTTTACAGCCTGTATTCGACTGCGTTGTGGTATAACATTCTCGGGGGAAGGAATGGCTCCCTCCCCCGAAACGCTTGTTTGTATTTACATCAGCGGCTCCATGGCCAGAACCGGGTGATTCTTCTCGGTCAGAAATTCCATTAGCTGGTCACATTCCGTGCAGATCGTTTCATCGGCAATGTAGTCGGTGAAATTGTCAATGTCATAAAGATCCTTCGCAGTCTTGTTGAGCCTTTCCGCCACGTCATCTTTCAGTTCTTTCGGCATCCAGACAATACGCTCAATGCCGCCCTCGGCATAAATGAACTTCTTCGATGAAATGAAATGACGGCCATGGCCCATATAGCCTGGGGTCTGCACGCCGCCGCCAGTGCAGGAGGCCAGCTCGCCGAAGGTCATGCCGGCGGGCGTCATGCCGGCGAACTCGCGGTTAACAACGATAAAGCCGTTGGATACGGGCTCAATACCGCAGATACATTCAAAGCAGCCGCAGGAGGTCATAGGATCCTCCAGAATGGAATACAGCGTAACCGACTCCACCGCACCATGGGTCGCTTCATTCACCATCTTGTCGACAGTCTCGTAGCGGCCGGTCCGCTCGTCAATGCAGCCTTCTTTCATGATTGGCTGGCATGGACCGTTCTGATTCAGCTCATATGTAGCCTTGGCATCAAGCCAGGACACAGCGCCGCACAGACCCAGACGTTCAGGTGTGACAACGCAGCAGTGAGCCGGGGCGAAGGACTGGCAGAGGATACAGGTATAGAAGCGGTCCACCGCCTCGTCTGTCATGGAGCTCAGACGGTCGTCACGCTGTCTGTAACGCGGCATTGCTTCATTTTCCAGGATTTCCTGCACCTTTGCTTTGTCAGTAACCAGAGTGATCTGGCACTTATCCACAACGGCGTCAAACTCATCAATGATCATATTGTAAAGGACTTCGGCAAAATGGTTCAGGCGCAAGCCCTTGTCATAGGCATCGTTGGAAATACGGATGCGAATCTGGTTTCTCTGGCCGGTGTGCATAACGCCTTCCATATAGTTGAACCATGCATGGATCTTACGCTCAATGACGGATTCAAAGTCGGGCTGCATCTTCTTCCCAGCCACTTCCACATAGGTAGCCAGGGCGAACTGCTGCTCTCCGGAGTCGACATCGTCACCGATGATGGTGATTTTATGATCCTCCACCTCAGACATATCCCGCATGGTAACCAGTTCACAGGTTGGATTCTTGACGGACCAAAACTCGCATTTCATGTCACTCTTGCGAATGATCTCACCCTCAAATGCAGAGGCAAACGCTACAGGGATCGGCAGTTCCTTGACCTTGATCTTGATATTTCTAAGCTCCAGAGATTTCTTGACTGTCTCAGCGTGGTCACACACAGACTCCAGTGCACCGGGAACCTGGTTTTCTCCCAGATCAATATCCACGATCACAGGAAAGCCAAGCGCAATGGCGCCGGCGCCGGCGGATACGACCACCTGGTCGATCGGGCCAAAGGTGTTGACAAATGCAGGAACACGGTTCTTGGTGTAGTCCAGAAGACCGGGCAGGTCGCCGCCTTTCAGGCTGCCGAAGATCAGCGCCGCACGGACAGCGATGGTGACAACATGAATTACGCTTGTCACGTCATGGCCCAAAGGTACTACACGGAAGTCCAGCCCCATCTTTACGCCGCCTTCCGCACACTGCTCGATCACATCGCCAACCAGGCACGTCAAAATGCCCTTGGACTGGTAATCCTTGACAATGCCTGCAACGGCATCAGCATCATCTGCTTTGCCCAGTACGACAGCTACGCCGGGAATATCACCGGTGACCAGAGGAACACCCAGAGAGCGGATGATGGGATCGGGAACAAAGCCGATACCGGATTCATCGGCGTAAGGGTCAGCCCCGTCCACATATTTCAGGCCCTCAATGATCTCTGCGCCGACTGCTGTGGCAAGGCCCGCGTTAAGCGCCTGGCCCAGATCCTCCTGATTTGTGATCAGACCTTTCAGGACATCGACGCAGGCGGGCAAATCGCCCAGGGTCCTGACTTTTACGCCGGTAGCAGCGTAAATTGTCGGGAAAAAATATGCCGTATCAGGGAAAGCAATTTCTTTATCAGCGCCGTATTTGGCAATGGCATCATTTACCGCGCCCTCAGTCAGGTCGGCAACTGCATTGGAACCGCCGTAGATAAGATCAGTTAAAGCACTCATTACAAATCCTCCTATTTTAATTTTTTGAAATTATTTTTCATGTTAAAACTCCAGGTAGGAGTCAGAATACAGTTCGTTGTTCTTGAAAATATCGCAGGACTTGATCGTCTCCATCAGGCGGCGGTCATTCGGATTGACAATGGCAGAGGTCAGTCCCTGCATCATTGCCATGGCCACCAGGGCAGAGTCCATAACCGGACGGACGGCCTTCGGTGCGCCATTGGAATTGTTGGAAAGGCCACCGGTAGTGTTCAGGCCCTCATTGGCGAACATACGGATGGCTTCCAGAACGTCCATCTGCTTATCCTGCATACCCTTGACCACCAAAAACAGCGGGTCAAACCACATGTCCTTCGGATCCATGCCCAGACTCAGACCATGCTCAAGCATATTGTGGCAGTGCATCATGCGCTCCTCATTGTCTTTGGCGATGCCGTCGGCAGAGCACAGCGCCACAACGATGGCATCATTTGCCGCAGCCAGATCGATGTAGCTCATTCGGGAGCCGGCATCGGCAGAGTTCACGATTGGCTTGCCGTTGGTACGGTTGTAAACGCGGATACCCGCCTCGATGGCCCGCTTGTTGGCTGTGTCCAGCGCCAATGGCACATTGTTGAAGTTCTCCTGCAAAAGTCTGACTGCCCAGGTCATAAGCTCAGGTCCGTTGGATTCCGCAGGCCCGATGTTCACATCCAGATAGGTCGCGCCGGCGCGGATCTGCTCGGCAGCCCGCTTCAGAATGGGCTCCGGATCCATCTTTTCCATGGCTGCACGGATGACCGGAGAGATGCAATGGATACGCTCTCCGATGACCACGAACTTCTTTGATTCCGGATCGCGCTGGCGGTATGTTACGCCTATATCCACAACCTGGATGTCAGGAATGACAATCTTGTCAAAATCAAAAGGTGCGTCAGGGGAGACCTCGGTCTTTTTCGCCGCGGCGGGCTGCTTGGATGCCGCTACGGCCGCTGCTGCCTTCTCGTGCTCACCGTCTTTCAGGTAGTGGACAATCTCTACTGCCTCCCGGGTACCCACAACTACGTTCCAGTCGGGCAGTTTTTCCTGTATCTCGCCCTTCAGTACGGCGGCCTTGCCAGGGATCACCAGAGTACGGGATTTAATCTTCTCCGAAATCTGACATTCGTCAAAGAACTTTTTGACCGAGCTGGCGGAGAATTTTCCTGCAGCCCAGGCCGTCAGGACAGACATACCGGAGGCATCGGTGATCAGCAGGTTGATCGGAACCTTGGAGCGCTCAATCTCCCCGGATACCAGGAAGTAGGTCAGCGCGAAATCTACCGTAAGCATACATGGGTCGTCCGGCGTTGCACCGTTGAGCGGGTAAATGCCCGGCTCCATCTTCATCGGCTTCTGGGGATCGGTGTAGATGTTCTGGCGCAGGCTGTGAAGCGGCAGAGACTCCGCGTAGCTCATCTTCTCCATAACCAGTATAGAACCGTATTTGAGCGTAAACAGAGCAGCCAGCGCCGTCTGCAGGTGAACGTCTCCCGCGGCAAGCTTTGTCATGTTCACAAGTGAAGGATAGCCCAGTGTCCGTACGCTGTCCTTGATGGCCCCGCGCCGAACCTGCACCGCGCCCGCAAAGGTCTCCTTGATCGAGCCTGCCGTTACGTCAATGATAAGAGTCTTGTTTCCAGCTTTTTCCAGATTCTGGACGGTGTCGTATATCTCTTGTATGCTGCTGCCGCCCACGCCTAAGACAGCCTTACCCTGAACGGCTTCATTCATCTGCTCCCAGTTGGATGCGTCCGCGCCGTTGATGATCAAATCCCTGGCGGAATTAAGAACAGCCCCCGCGGCCTCAGGGTCTTTGGTCTCAACGATCACGCCGCGGCCTGTGGCAGCGGCTTTTTGTACCGCGCCCGACAGCTTGTCAGCGCCTTTGCCCTCGTCCAGGACAAACACAAACTCCACATATTCCCGCTCACCGATGCGCTCATAGTCCACCTTCTGAATATCGGAAAGCTTAGCGTCCAGCGTCTCGTCATCCATACCGGAGCCAACGCTGACAGCGTACAGGTTGCGGGAAACAAACGTCTTGTCATGACGGAACAGAACCGTTTCGCCGCCCAGCTTATGGCCAGCCACTTCAAGGGACTTCATCGGAGGCGCCGTAGCTTCAGACAACAGTGCGATAGCCTCCTCGGACATATACGGGCACTTCGTGATCGGAAGTGCGCCCTGCGCGACCTTCATACAGAATGCCATGCAGGTGGGGACACCGCACTCTTTGCAGTTTTTCTTTGGAGACAGTTTAAAAATATCCAGACCTTTTACAGCCATTGTGTGTTCCTCCTTCCTTAAACCAACTCATCAATCATCCGGACGATCGCTTGAATGGCGTCCGGATGACGCATAATGACAGCATCGGAGCCTCCGGCCAGGCACGCCGAGGCCGTTGCGATCTCCATCTCGATGCCACGCTCCTCTGCATCTCCCCACTCGGGCATTTCCGCTTCCGGCATGATCGATTCCTTGACGCCCCAGGTCTCTGGGGAGACCGGCGTCATGATCGGCATCTGAAGCTGCGCGTCACCCTGTCCCAGAGCTGCCAGCTTGATGCGCTCAAGCGTGGAAGCCAGGTACTCAAAGCCGTAACCGGCCGCGGCGGAACCCGCCTGCATCACGATAGAGGCAGGATTTACGCCCATCTGGGTCATCACAGTATTGAGCTGCTTAGCCAGGTTAATATCTACCGCGGATTCGGCGCCAACTTTCTGACCATAGGCCAAAGCTGCAGAAGCGCCCACAGTCTTGTAGTTTTCCTCTCTGGCCGACAGTACGAGGATATTCTTCCCGCTCAGCTTTTCGGAAATCTTCGTAAAAAGCTCCGCGTCCTTCTCGATATCCTTGCAGCCCATAATAACGAGCGGCAGCTCTATCGCGCCCGCGATCGATTCAGCCAGTGCCACACACTCGTCCACAGACCTGTTCCTGCCGTTTGGATCTGCGCCCTTTAAGTGCAGCGCCAGAAACGACACGCCCTGAATGTCCTGTGCCCGCGCAGCCATCTCCGGCAGGGTGTTGCAGCCGTCATAAAAAGCCTTAAGCTTTGGCTGCACATACTCCTCCAATGCTTCATCGGTGATCTCCACGCCGACTTTCGGTGCGTTTTCAATGGGTGCATCGAAGCTGTAAAACGGCAGCACGTTGTTTCCGCCGATCTGGACCGCTTTGTCCCCGGTTCCCAGAACGATGGTGTTGATTTTGGAGTTAAACACCTGTGTTTTTGGTTCAAATGGCATTTACATTCCCTCCCTAAAACATTTGATATATTTTTTATAATTCCAGTTCTTTAATAATTTTGACCAGCGCCTGCTTAACAGGCGAGCTGTCCGGAACATAGGCGCTTGGCTTTCCGTCACAGTCAGCCTCATACACCGTCTGATCCTGAGGCAGTACCCCGGCAAGCTCAAGGCCCTGCTTTTCAATCTCCTCCGCAATACCGGCACCAAGCGTTCCATCCGGCGCCCGGTTGACAATCAGCTTCATCCGTCCGGGAGAAAGTCCCAGATCTCCCACCATTTCCGCAATCCGTCCCACCGCCTGGACACCGCGGCGGGAACTGTCAGATACCAGCAGCAGCGTGTCTATATGCGGAAGAGTGCCACGGGCGATATACTCCATACCTGCCTCATTGTCGATCACCATATAGCGGTAGTTCCCCGCATACTTTTCCAGTTGCGTCTGGAGGATACCGTTGACAAAGCAGTAGCACCCCTTTCCCTGAGTGCGCCCCATCACCAGCATGTCGAAGTCATCCTCCTCAATCAGTGCTGAGCCGAAGCGAAACTCGGCATAATCTGCCTTTGTCATGCCGCCTGGGATTGTGTCGCCTCTCTTTTCTGCCTGCGCCATCTCCTCACGGATGTCGCCAAGGGTTGTATCCACCTCCACGCCCAGAACCTCGTTCAGATTTGAATTGGCATCGGCATCGACCACAAGGATCGGTGCTTTTCCACTGCGGCACAGATAGTCTACGATCATGCCGCTGATAGTAGTTTTCCCAACGCCGCCTTTTCCGGCGATGGCAATGGTATGAGTCATTTTGATTCCTCCCGCGTTAGTTCTTTATATTGTCTGGCTGAAAGCCAAAATTCAGTCGTCTATCAGGGTGAACAGAAACTTTTGATATAGATCGCCGGTTCTGACGGAAATTGTCGTGTCCCCGTTTTCCGTGCGCTGTGTATCGAACTCGCACAGCTGGCCGGAGAACATATCGCGGATATATTGCTCGGGATCACCGCAGGATACTTCCTCAATAAACACGTCGCGCATCTGGTTGTTCTTGCAGGAATTTGGAATTTCCCGCACCATTTCATACGTTTTCATCTTTTCGTCTGCATTTTCTGTACGGAAGTTATTTTCGCGGATCACAGCCACGCCGTCCACCAGGTTCGCCATGACCAGCTCGCCCTCAATGGACAACTGCCGCTCCATTAAATCCGTCAGCACGATATTGCCGTTTTGGTACTCGATCATCCTGACATTCTTCATAACCATGTTGTCCTGCTTAACGTCGTCACGATAAACTGTAGAAAGACACATCGACCGTCCCTCCTCTTACTCCAGATTTTCCAGAACGCCCTGCAATCGTTCATTCGCCTGCTGGTATTCCTTCACTGCCTGCATCACCTGCTCGTATTGCCCGTGCTTGCCGGCTGTATCCAGCTGTCCGGCAAGTTCTGCCAATTCCCTGGTGTGAGCGGCATTGTGTCCGACCATATAGCGCAGCATAGCTACCAGCTCCTCCATAGGCGTGGCACCATGTGCGTGATCATGGTGATCATGGTGTTGTTCTTGTTCATGCATGAAATCTCACCTCGCTTTTCTTTTACAGCTTTGCTCCTCCGCTCTGCGGGGCGGGTAAGCTAAAGTATTTATTTTTTGCTGTGTGATAACAGTAACCCGACTTAACATATTTTTCACAAACGATGGATTCTGCCCTTGTCTCTGTTTGCCGGACATGCTATAATATTTGATAATAATATAACATATTTAAGGAGGAAACGCAAATGGAAGTTAAATCTGACATTGAAATAGCTCAGGAATGTACCCCAAAGCACATCTGCGAGATTGCGGCCGCGGCCGGTGTAGATGAAAAGTATCTGGAGCAATACGGCAGCTACAAGGCCAAGGTGGATTACCGTATGTTAAAAGACCTGGCGGATAAGCCGGACGGCAAACTGATCCTGGTCACCGCCATCACTCCCACCCCTGCAGGGGAGGGCAAGACTACAACCTCCGTCGGCCTGGCGGACGGCATGAAGAAAATCGGCAAAAACGTTATCGTCGCTTTGCGTGAGCCTTCCTTGGGCCCGGTGTTCGGTATCAAGGGCGGCGCCGCCGGCGGCGGATATGCCCAGGTCGTTCCTATGGAGGACATAAACCTGCACTTTACCGGCGATTTCCATGCGATCGGTGCGGCCAACAATCTGTTGGCGGCGATGCTGGATAACCACATCCAGCAGGGCAATGCGCTGGGCATTGACGTCAAACGGATTACCTGGAAGCGCTGTGTGGACATGAACGACCGGCAGCTGCGCAATGTCATTGACGGCTTGGGCGGACGGATGCAGGGTGTACCGAGAGAGGATGGTTTTGATATTACGGTTGCCTCCGAGGTTATGGCGGTACTCTGTCTGGCCTCCGACATTCCTGACCTGAAGGCCCGTCTGGGACGTATCATCGTCGGATACACCTATGACGGCAAGCCTGTCACCGCCCACGATCTGAAGGCCGAGGGCGCTATGACGGCGCTTTTGAAGGATGCGCTCAAGCCTAATTTGGTCCAGACGCTGGAGGGTACGCCTGCTTTCATCCATGGCGGGCCTTTTGCCAACATCGCCCATGGCTGCAACTCCGTCACTGCCACGCGCATGGCCATGAAGCTGGGTGATTACGCTGTCACGGAGGCGGGCTTCGCTGCCGATCTTGGCGCGGAAAAATTCCTGGACATTAAGTGCCGTATGGCGGGCCTGACACCGTCGGCAGTAGTGGTTGTGGCCACAGTGCGTGCGCTGAAGTATCATGGCGGCGTGACAAAGGCCGATTTAAACCAGGAAAACCTGGCGGCTCTGGAAAAAGGTATGCCGAATCTGCTGCAGCACGTGAAAAACATAAAAGATGTGTTCGGCTTGCCCTGCGTGGTGGCCATCAACGCCTTCCCTACCGATACAAAAGCGGAGCTTGATCTGGTGGAAGCTAAGTGCAAAGAGCTGGGCGTGAACGTGGCTCTGAGCGAGGTCTGGGCCAAGGGAGGCGAAGGCGGCGTTGCGCTTGCCGAGGAAGTGGTCCGTCTGTGCGAGCAGCCGAACAGTTTCCGTCAGTCCTATGCTCTGGAAAGCTCCATTGAAGAGAAACTGGAGGCCATCTGTAAGCGTATTTACCACGCTGACGGCGTACAGTTGACCGACGGCGCGAAAAAACAGGCGAGGACGCTTGCGGAGCTTGGCTTTGCCAATATGCCTATCTGCATGGCAAAAACCCAGTACTCTTTCTCCGATGACCCTGCCCTTCTGGGTGCGCCTGAAGGATTCACCGTTACGGTGCGTAACTTGAAGGTCTCTGCCGGCGCGGGCTTCATTGTGGCGTTGACCGGCGATATTATGACCATGCCCGGCCTGCCTAAGGCCCCCGCCGCAGAGAAGATTGACGTGGACGAAAACGGCAAGATTTCCGGGCTGTTCTGATGAGGTAGGCTTATGTTAAATAAAAATGTTACTGAATTTACTGAGGCTCTGGCTTCCAAGTCCGCCGTTCCCGGAGGCGGCGGGGCCAGCGCCCTGGTGGGAGCCATCGGCATCGCCCTGGGCGACATGGTAGGCGAGCTTACCGTAGGAAAAAAGAAGTATGCGGATGTGGAAGAAGATGTCAGAGCCCTGATGGTACGGGCACAGGAGCTTCGTGTGAAGCTGCTTACGTGTGTGGACAAGGACGCGAGGGGCTTTGAGCCGCTCAGTCGTGCCTATGGTATCCCAAAGGACGATCCCACCCGGGACGAGGTGATGGAAAAGTGTCTCAGGGACGCCGCAGCCGCGCCGTTGGAGATTCTTGATCTTAGCTGCGAGGCTATCGAGCTTCAGAGGGAGTTCGCGGATAAGGGCAGCGTGCTGGCCATCTCAGACGCTGCTACCGGCGTAGTGTTTTCCTTAAGCGCCATGTGCGGTGCGGCAGTGAATGTAAAGGTGAACACCAGGTCTATGAAGGACAGGGATTACGCCGAAAAGATCAACGCCCATGTAGACGCACAGATGGCGAAATACCGGCCCATCGCGGAAAAAGTTTATCAGGACGTATACGGGAGGTTTTGCTAATGGCAGATATTTTTAAAGGCGCGCCTGTGGCCGCCGCACTTAGCGAGGAACTGAAAACAAGAGCCGAAAAGCTTAAAGAAGCCGGAACAGTCCCCACGCTGGCTATCCTGCGTGTGGGCGAGCGCCCGGATGATATATCCTATGAGAACGGCGCTATGAAGCGCTGCGGCAAGATCGGTGTTGCCGTAAAGCATTTCCTGCTCCCCGGGGATTGTACGAAGCAGCAGCTTCTGGATACCATCCGTGAGATCAACGGTGACAGATGCATTCACGGCTGTCTGATGTTCCGTCCTTTGCCGGACAAGGATATGGAGGACGCGGCCTGTGCTCTTTTGGCACCGGAAAAAGACGTGGACGGCATGACGGTCGGTTCTCTGGCCAGCGTGTTTGCCGGAAAAGGCGCGGGCTTTCCCCCTTGTACGGCTCAGGCTTGTATAGAACTGCTTGATCACTATGGCGTCACACTTACGGGAAAACGTGCTGTTGTCATTGGCCGGAGTCTCGTCATCGGAAAGCCTGTGGCAATGATGCTCCAGAAGCGGAACGCCACCATCACGATGTGCCATACCCGTACTGTGGATATGCCCTGCGTGTGCAGGGAAGCGGAGATTGTTATTGCTGCTGCGGGCAAAGCCGGCATCGTGGACAAATCCTTTGTCGCGTCGGGGCAGGTGGTAGTTGATGTTGGAATCAATGTGGACGAAAACGGTAAGCTCTGCGGAGATGTAAGCTTTGACGAGGTGGAGCCTGTCGTGGCGGCTATTACCCCGGTGCCCGGCGGAGTGGGCGCTGTTACCACCGCCGTTTTGGCCAAGCATGTAATCGAAGCAGCTGAAAAGATACAATAAGAAAAGAGGCTCGCTTCCGCTGCTACGGGAGAACAAAACAGGCAGCTTATGGACGAGCTGCAAAGAGTTGCAGGAAAATGAGGAGGCAGAATCATTGACAACCGCAGAAGCAATTTCTTATATCGAAAGTTATACATGGAGCGCCACCCGCCTGGGCCGAAGCCCGCTGTTTATTCTTGACGGCGGGCACAACCCACAGTGCGCCCAGGCGATGGCAGGCAGCATAGGCGAACTTCTCCCGGGTAAGAGGGTCGTATTTCTCACCGACGTTCTGGCAGACAAGGATTACCGTCAGATTGTGGAACTTATGCTGCCGTTGGCACAGGAATTCGTGTGTCTGCCTCCCACAAACGACCGGGCCCCTGGTGCGGGTGAGCTGGCAGACTACTTAAAGCAGCGCGGTGCAAAGGCAAGGGCCTGCAGCGACATTCCTGAAGGCATACGCCTGGCTCTTACCGCTGCCGGCGAGGATGGCGTAGTGATCGCCTTCGGCTCACTGTATCTGGCCGGAGCGATACGGACAGCTTTTGCTCTCGTCCACCGCCAGTGGCTTCGCAAAGCAAAAATTCGGGCGCGGGACACCCTGTCTCCAGAAGAGCGAGAGGAAAAATCGGCGCAAATCGTGCAAAGAATCCTAGGCTCACGCGAATTTCAAAATGCCAAAACGGTCATGCTCTATCGTGCTGTGCGCGGTGAAGTGTGCCTGAATGGAATAGAAAATTCTCCGCAGGCGCAGGGAAAGCGGCTCGTCTATCCTCGGTGTGTAAGCAAAACGGAAATGGTCGCCTTACTTCCCTACAGTGAGAATTCCTGGGAAGTCGGCTATGCCGGCATAGAAGAGCCGGTTCCTGAAAAATCAGAGGTAATCGCGCCGGAAGAGATCGAACTGGTGCTGTGTCCCTGCACAGTCTTTGATGAAAACTGCAATCGTATGGGCTTCGGCGCGGGCTTTTATGACCGTTTTCTGGAGCATTGTCCAAATGCGCATATCATGGCGGCTGCCTTCGAGGTGCAAAAGACGGACATGGTTCCGGCGGAGTCATGGGACAAGCCTATGAACGCGGTTTTTACCGAAAAAGCGACGTACCGGCAGACAAACTGTAATTACTCAGCACAGCAGCAATATAAAAAACCAGACTTTAGCAAGTAAACTTGCACAGCCTGGTTTTTTATATTTCTATTGGGTAGAATGACCATCAACCTCAGATACCGGCCTGCTCCAGCAGTGCAGGAACCTTAGATTCCCAACCCAACGCCATGATATGGACACCCTGACAGTAAGGGCGGCATTCACGAATCACCCGAGCGGCAATTTCTACGCCGGTGATTCCCGCCTTAGCCCGTTCCTTATCTGCCGCAAGCTCGTCTAGCATATCGTCGGGTACGTGGACACCGGCCACATTGTTGTTCATGTACCGGCACATACCCGCACTTTTTGGAATAATGACGCCAAGCTGCACCGGCTTTCCAAATTGTCTGGCCCGTTCCATAAAGGCGATGAACTTCTCCGGCTCGAACACAGCCTGGGTCTGGAAGTAGTCGCAGCCGGCCAACACTTTTCGTTCCATTTTTGCCAGCTGTGCGTCTATAGAATCACTGCAGGGAGACACCACCGCGCCTTTAGCAAACTTCGGGGGATCTCCGATCAGCGGATTGCCGCCCAGATCCACGCCTGACTCCAATTGGCATACGGTGTGGAGCAGTGAGACGGAATCCAGATCAAACACAGGCTTGGCGCCAGGGTGGTCGCCCAAACTGGTATGGTCGCCCGTAAGACATAGAATATTTTCAATACCGAACATGGCGGCACTCAAAAGATCAGACTGGAGCGCAATCCTGTTCCGATCCCGGCAAGTCAGCTGATAAATCGGCGTAAGACCAGCATCCAGAAGCTGCCTACACACCGCCAGGCTGCCCAGGCGCATGACAGAGGACTGGTTATCAGTGACATTGACTGCCGTAATGCCACCCAGGTACTCTTTGGCCTCTTCAATCAGGCCGTCGATATGTATGCCCTTGGGAGGGCCAACTTCCGCCGATACCACAAATTCACCACGGTCGAATAATTCCGTAATCTTCATTGTCTTTTCCTCCTCAATGTGATTTGTTTGCGTCGATTGCGAAATTGCGGATTTGCGTCGGACACTTGATCGCGTCAAGACGTCCCACAGCCTCCAGCCGGCGATAGATGCGCTCCCAGCCGCACTCCATATTCGGATCCACCTCGCATCTGCCGTTCTGAGCTCCCCCGCACTGGCCGTTGACCAGGCTTTTGGAACAAGCGGTAACCGGACAAATACCGCCGGTGATGTTAAGATAGCACTCGCCGCACTGACCGCAATCATATTCCAGTGGCGTTACGCCCTGAAAGCCGGGTAGCCGGATAGTGTCGCAGCCGGCATAAACGGCCTTGTCGTCCAACAGATCAGACACCGTCTGCACGCCCACGCCGCAGGAGAACACCAGCACCCCGTCCGCCTCGTCAATCATGGCGCGGCGGCGCTTTAGACGCAACGATAAGTTCTCAGGGTTACAGATATAATCTGTCGTGAGTACCCCGGTAACCTTATCCGCAGTCAGAAATTCGCTTATCAGTTCCTCTATTTCCTGCTCGGGGAAAGAAACCTCTTTGCACCCATTACACAACAGGACAAAAACCTTTTCAGGCAACAGGGACTGTAAATCTTCCCTGGATTTTAGTTTCGTTATAAGCATATCACTTCATCCCCCTTACAGCCGCTTTGCCTTCCCGTATCTTCGTGACCAGCGGGATCTTGGACGAGCAGATATACTCGCAGCAGCGGCATTCCATGCAATCCATGATGTTTTGCTCCTTAAGGCCCTGGATGTTCCCCGTCTCCACGTACTTGGCAAAGTACAGTGGGAACAGTTCCATAGGGCACACGTCTGCACAACGTCCGCATTTGATACATTCTACAGCGGTGGTGTGGTCAGCCTCATAGGCAATAATGCCATTAGTAGCCTTAATGACGGGGACGTCCAGTTCCATCTGAGGAATTCCCATCATAGGGCCACCCAGCTTAACCGTTACGTCATTGCCCACGATGCCGCCGCAGAAGTCTAAAATCTCCTGGACGGAAGTGCCGACCTTGACAATGAAGTTGCCAGGACTATGTACCCGCTCGCCGGTAACGCAAACCACCCGTTCTATCGGCGGAAACCCAAGCCGAATCGCATCTGCAATGGCTTTAGAGGAACTGACGTTGCTTACTACAGCGCCGGCATCAGCCGGCAGTCCGCCGCTGGGTACCGAGCGGCCTAAGACCTTCTTGATAAGCATCTTTTCCGCACCTTGCGGATATTTTGTGCGGACAGCCAAGACCTCTATGCTTTCATAGCCTTTCGTCTTTTCCTGCAGCATGGCAATGGCATCCGGCTTGTTGTCTTCAATAACGATTACGCCCCGGGGTGCGCTTACGGTTTTCATAATGGCCCGCAGCCCATAGATCACATCGTCTGCGTAGTGGAGCAGTACCTTATAATCGGCGGTGAGCATAGGCTCACACTCGCAGCCGTTTAACAGCACTGCATCGATAGGTTTTCCGGGCTGGAGCTTCACATATGCAGGAAAGCCGGCGCCGCCCATGCCCACAATACCATTGTCTTTTACAATTTCAACGATTTCCTCGGGAGTAAGTCCTTCAATATCACCGTGAGGACGAACCGATTCGTCAACAGTATTAAGCTTGTCATTTTGTATGACGACTGAGAGTAC
Source organism: uncultured Dorea sp. (assembly GCA_910586965.1). Classification (GTDB taxonomy): domain Bacteria; phylum Bacillota; class Clostridia; order Lachnospirales; family Lachnospiraceae; genus MD308. Next base: position 37,326 of record CAJUMF010000006.1, read on the forward strand.
ACCTGGCCCAAGCGTGGGATGGCGGCGTTCCTCTACTGCCAGGACTGTACCGCTGACGCTGGAATGAATGGATGCACCGATGAAGCCGGCCTGTTCTCCGATTCTTTGTCCGACCCTGACGTGCTCTCCCTCTTTCACCAATGGCACAGATGGTTTGCCGGCATGCATGGACAGAGGAATGACCACCACATCGGGTTCCGGGAAGCGGACGAGCTTAACATGTGCGCTCATCTCCTTGCGCTCGGAAGGATGAACACCGCCGTAATACCCTTCAAACCGTTTCTCCCGAATGGTACGTACATAGTCGCTTATGAGCTTAGAATTGACCTTAGAGTAGTCCCTCAGCTGAACAGGGTGATTTCTAAACTCCTCCAGTCGGCCCAATTTCGCCAACTTCTGTTGGATTTTCTCCCAGGCACAATCCTTCGTGGGATCTGCCTCGCACTTACCGTCTTTTGCGCCGCCGCATTGACCATTCAACAGACTTTTGCTGCAGTCAACGACAGGGCATATACCGCCTGTGACGTTTAAGTAGCACTGGGCGCAGGCATCGCAGGTCTTCGGGGTGAGGGCCATGCCGTGGTGCCCCCGGCAGGGGATGGAGTCACTGGCAGCAAACACCGGAAGCTGTACGATGTCGGCCACAGTCTGGATGCCCAGCCCGCAGGAAATGACAAACACGTTTTCAGTTTCCGCCGGAACAATATCACGAAGTCTGCCAAGAGTCTGGGTCTTGTTGCACAGGAAATCGACCCGGATCACACCGGTAACATTCTTGCCGCCAGCTTTAGCAAGCGCTGCAAACTCGTCGCATTCCGGCTCGTCTACGGACGTAAATTCCTTAAAGCACTTGTTACAGGCAACGACAAAGATATGATCTGTGCCCGCCAGTGTCTGGATAAGCTCCTCAGATGATTTGAGTCTGTACTTCGTATAATTTTCCAAACTATCACCCTCCTTTACAATGAGCTGTTTTTTATTTATTAAGGTAATTTTACTTCACTGAACTGCTGATGTCAATATTGAAAGACCTATGGGAATGTTTCTCTTGAAGTAAATCATTAATTTCAGTATACTGTCTTCAGAGTTTATTAAAGGATGTGCGGCTAATGAAGAATATCAATGAACAGATAAAGACAGGTCAATTTAAGAAAGTATACCTCCTGTACGGAGAAGAAGCTTATTTAAAAAGGCAGTACAGGGACAAGCTTACAAAGGTCATGCTGCCGGAGGGCGACACGGTGAATTACGCCTACTATGAGGGGAAAGGAATTGAACCTGAGAAGCTTATTGATCTGGCGGAGACGATGCCCTTTTTTGCTGACCGTCGGCTGATCGTTGTGGAAAATTCCGGATTTTTTAAAAATGCTGTGCCGAAGCTTGCGGACTATATTAAGACCATGCCTGATACCGCCTGCCTTCTTTTTGTGGAAAATGAGGTGGACAAGCGGGGGAAGATGTATAAAGCGGTTAAGGATACCGGATATATCTCGGAGATGGGGAGGCAGGACGAGAAGACGCTGCTCTACTGGATTGCGGGACAGATCAAGAGGGAGGATAAGCAGATCAAGGAATCGGCAGCCCGCCATCTGGTGGCGAGGGCAGGGACGGATATGGAACTTCTTGAGAAAGAATTGGAGAAGCTGTTTGCCTATACATTGGGGAAGAGTGAGATTACAGCAGAAGACATAGATGCAGTCTGTACGACGCAGATTACCAATAAGATATTTGACATGGTGGAGGCAGTTGCAGCAAAGCAACAGAAGAAAGCGCTGGATTATTACTATGACCTGCTGGCATTAAAGGAGCCGCCCATGAGGATTCTGTATCTTTTGTCCCGGCAGTTCAGGCTTCTTTTGGAAGTGAAGGAGCTGATGAAGCAGGGGTACGACAAGTCCCAGATAGCAAAGACAGCGAAGCTCCATCCTTTTGTGGCAGGGAAATATATGAAGCAGTGCAGGGATTTTACCGGCAGCCAGTTAAAGGAAATCATGGAAGAGGCGGCGGAGTATGAGGAGTCCGTAAAGACCGGACGGTTAAATGACCGGATGAGTGTGGAACTTTTCATTGTAAAGTACAGTCACTCATGATATACTTCATTTACTGTAATTCATGAGATAGAAATGGAAGGACGATAAAAAGTGGCAGAGATAAATCAAAGCAAAATCCGTAATTTTTGTATTATTGCTCATATTGATCATGGCAAGTCTACCCTTGCAGACCGTATTATCGAGATGACGGGCCTTCTTACCAGCAGGGAGATGCAGTCTCAGGTGTTAGATAATATGGAGCTTGAAAGAGAGCGCGGGATTACGATCAAAGCACAGACGGTGCGGATTGTCTATAAAGCAAAGGACGGCGAAGAGTATATTTTCAATCTCATTGATACACCGGGACATGTGGACTTTAATTATGAAGTGTCCAGAAGCCTTGCAGCATGTGATGGGGCGATCCTTGTGGTTGATGCGGCCCAGGGCGTGGAGGCCCAGACATTAGCGAATGTGTATCTGGCTCTTGACCATGACTTAGATGTCATGCCGGTGATCAATAAAGTAGATCTTCCGAGTGCGGAACCGGACCGTGTTATTGAGGAGATTGAAGATATCATCGGGATTGAGGCGCAGGATGCGCCGCGCATCTCCGCAAAGACCGGGCTTAATGTGGAGGAAGTGCTAGAACAGATCATTGAGAAGATTCCGGCGCCAACGGGGGATATAAAAGCGCCCCTTCAGGCCCTCATTTTTGACTCGGTGTATGATTCTTACAAAGGTGTGATCGTGTTCTGCCGGATTAAGGAAGGATCTATACGCAAAGGGACGCCTGTACTTATGATGGCGACTGGGGCGAAGGCAGAAGTGGTGGAAGTCGGATATTTTGGTGCCGGGCAGTTTATCCCCTGTGAAGAGTTAAGTGCAGGCATGGTGGGTTATATCACAGCAAGCATTAAGAATGTAAAGGATACCCGAGTGGGTGATACGATCACTAATGCACAGGCGCCTTGCAAAGAGCCGCTGCCGGGGTATAAAAGAGTGAATCCAATGGTTTACTGTGGGATGTATCCGGCGGACGGAGCAAAATACCCGGATCTTCGGGATGCTCTTGAAAAGCTGCAGCTTAATGATGCCTCCCTTCAGTTTGAGCCGGAGACTTCTGTTGCGTTAGGTTTTGGATATCGCTGCGGTTTCCTGGGGCTTTTGCACTTGGAGATCATCCAGGAGCGGTTGGAGAGAGAGTATAATCTGGATCTGGTGACGACGGCTCCGGGCGTTGTGTACAAAGTATACAAGACTAACGGGGAAGTAATTGAGCTTACGAACCCTTCGAATCTTCCGGACCCGTCTGAAATAGAGTATATGGAAGAACCGATTGTCAAAGCGGAGATCATGGTCACGTCAGAGTACATCGGGGCGATCATGGATCTGTGCCAGGAGCGGCGGGGAATCTATGAAGGCATGGAGTACATGGAGGAAACCCGTGCAGTTCTCCGGTATCGTCTGCCCCTTAACGAGATCATCTATGATTTCTTTGATGCGCTGAAGTCTCGTTCCAGAGGGTATGCTTCTTTTGATTACGAGCTGGATGGCTATATGCAGTCAGAGCTTGTAAAGTTAGATATATTGATCAACAAGGAAGAAGTAGATGCACTTTCCTTTATTGTACATGCTGAGACGGCTTATGAGCGGGGCAGGAGAATGTGTGAGAAGCTTAAGGAAGAGATACCGAGGCATTTGTTTGAGATTCCGATCCAGGCAGCGATTGGCAGCAAGATCATTGCAAGAGAGACTGTCCGGGCTATGAGAAAGGATGTACTTGCCAAGTGCTACGGCGGTGATATCACCCGTAAGAAAAAGCTTTTGGAGAAACAGAAAGAAGGAAAGAAGCGTATGCGGCAGGTGGGCAATGTAGAGATTCCGCAGAAAGCATTTATGAGTGTATTGAAGCTGGATGATAAAAAGTGATGAAGCCATTGGAAATCTATGTGCATATACCGTTTTGTGTGAGAAAATGTAATTACTGTGATTTCCTGTCTGCTCCGGCATCGAAAAAGGAGAGACAGGAATATATAGAGAGCCTTTGCGGGGAGATCCGTTCTTACGGGGAAACTGCAAGGGCTTATCGTGTTGTCAGTATTTTTATCGGCGGAGGGACACCTTCGATATTGGAAGGCGAGCAGATGACGGCTGTTTTTGAGGCTATACGAGATACTTTTTTTATTGAAGAGAGCGCAGAGATCACGGTAGAAGTGAATCCAGGGACAGTGTCGAAAGAAAAGCTTAAAGCATATCGGCTGGCCGGGATCAACCGTTTAAGCATTGGGCTGCAGTCTGCGGATAATGGGGAACTCAAGATTCTTGGCAGGATCCATACTTTTGAAGATTTTCTTGAGACCTATCGGCTGGCGCGGTCTGCCGGCTTTGGAAATATCAATGTGGACTTGATCTCGGCTATTCCGGGGCAGTCGGCAGAAAGTTTTGAGAAGACTCTTCGGAAAACAGCAGAGCTTTCGCCGGAACATATCTCAGCCTACAGTCTGATTATCGAGGAAGGAACACCGTTTTATGAGATATATGGAAGAAAGACAGATGAGACAGATTGTGAGTACCCGCCTCTTCCGGATGAGATTCGTGAACGTCAGATGTATTACGATACGAAGAGGATCTTGAAAGAATACGGTTATCATCGGTATGAGATCTCCAACTACGCAAAGCCGGGATATGAGTGCCGTCATAATCTCGGATATTGGGATCGTGCGGAATATTTAGGATTCGGAGCCGGCGCGGCCTCCTTTTTGGATCACAGGCGGTGGACGTGGGGCGAAGAGCCGGAAATGTTGAGCCGAGAGGATGAGATGGAAGAATATATGTTTTTAGGGCTTCGAAAAATGGAGGGTGTGTCGAAGTCAGGATTTGAGAAGCAGTTTGGGACAGAGATTGAAAATGTATATAAAAAAGTGCTTGCGGATATGGAGGGCAAGCAGCTTTTAGAGCGGAAGGGAGATTTCATCCGGCTGACGGAGCGGGGGATAGATGTCAGCAACTATGTGATGAGTGAGTTCCTTCTATAAAAAATATATTGGCAGAGACGTTTTAACGCAGCAAGTTTTTCATCACGGTTTCATAGATATCCTGGTTTCTTACAGACCAGTTGTTTGCGATGGTAGAGGCTTCTGCTTTTGTAGGGACAGTGACGGTCAGATCAATAAGCGGCAGTCCTTGCTCTATAATCTGGCAGCGGACATTATATTCGTTGGCTGAGTTCAGGTAATAGTCTGACCTGACAGAGATTTCATTTTTTAATTCATATTTTTTGTTTTTTAAAAATGTCTGAATATCTTTCCGAATGTCCGGTGAGACATCATTTCTGAAAAGCCGGATGGTTTTTTCGCCTTCATCAGTTATGTAATAAAGAGTGCGGTTGTGTGTGGAATCCCGGCGAATGAGACCGTCTTCTGTAAGTTCTCCCACTGCCTGCTGCAATTTGAAATAATCCGTATACCCCTGCTCTAATATAAATTCGGAGATTTGAGAATTGGTGAGGGGGAAATCTATACAGTCTAACATATAGAGAACAATTAGTTTATATAGTTTGAATACAGTTGTCATTATGAAACTCCTTTCCCTGCCAGATATTATGTTGTTTTAAATGTGCCTGGATCTGGTTCAGTACGTGCCGTTTGTCAGCGCTCCATGCAGGAGCCAGCAAGAGAGATTTGGGCCCGTCTCCGGTTAAGCGGTGTATAACGATGTCAGGTCTTAAGCTTGCGATACACCGTCCGGTGATTTCGATGTATTCTTCCATAGAAAGAACATGGAAAGGATGGTGTTCGTAATAAGCTGCCAGGTCTGTTCCTCTTAATATGTGGAGAAGTTGAAGCTTTATTCCCTGGATATCCAGTCCATTCAGATAATGGATGGTGGCGAGCATGTGGCTTTCGTTCTCCGCGGGAAGCCCTGTGATCACATGAACGATGGTTTCAATGCCCCGTTTTCTGAGAGCTGAGACAGCTTCTTCAAATACGGGAAGTTCATATCCTCTCCGGATAAATCTCGCAGTGTGCGCATGGATACTTTGAAGTCCAAGTTCTATCCAGACAGGCTTTATACCGTTTAGTTCTTCCAGGAGATTAAGTACGCTGTCATCAATACAATCAGGTCTTGTGGCGATAGAAAGTATACAGATGTCCGGGTGGCTGATGGCTTCGGTAAAAATTCTTTTTAACTTTTCATAAGGGGCATAGGTGTTCGTATATGCCTGAAAATAAGCAATATAGGATGAGCCGGTAGTTTTCTTTGCAACAAGTGACTTGGCAGCTTCAATCTGCTCCCGGATGGACAGAGAGGGATTCGCGGCAAAATCGCCGGAGCCTCCTTCGCTGCAAAAGATACATCCGCGGTTTCCTAAGGTGCCGTCACGGTTTGGACATGTCATGCCGCCATTTAAAGATAACTTGTAGATTTTTTGACCAAATCTGTTTTTTAAGTGATGATCAAGGGAGTGATACCTTTTTTCACCCCAGTATACCGCTTCAGTGTCCATGATCTCCTCCAGCTTTTGTTGATATCATCATATCATTCAGAGGCGGGTAAATCAACTGTAATTATCCTTTGAAGATTTGCAGTATTAGTGGTAGAATAAAGACAGAACGGAATATTTAGGAGGTATTTTAATATGGATTATGCAAAAGAATCCCTGAGGCTCCATCGTGAATGGAAAGGGAAGATAGAAGTGATCGCGACAGTACCGGTAGAGACAAGGGATGATTTGTCTTTAGCCTATACACCAGGAGTTGCAAAGCCGTGCCTGGAGATACAGAAGGATACAGAGAAGAGCTATGACCTGACCAGGCGGCATAATATGTGCCTTGTAGTGACAGACGGTTCGGCAGTGCTGGGACTTGGGGATATCGGACCGGAGGCAGGTATGCCCGTGATGGAGGGGAAATGTGTGCTTTTTAAGGCATTTGGTGATGTAGACGCGTTTCCGCTCTGTATCAAGAGTAAAGATGTAGATGAGATTGTTAATACAATATATATGATTTCCGGTTCTTTTGCGGGAGTGAATCTGGAAGATATCTCTGCGCCGAGGTGTTTTGAGATAGAGAGGAAGCTGAAAGAGAAATGTGATATCCCAATATTTCATGACGACCAGCATGGGACGGCGATCATCACACTTGCAGGACTTACCAATGCTTTGAAGGTTGTCGGAAAGAAAAAAGAGGAGATCAAAGTAGTCATGAATGGGGCGGGGGCTGCGGCGATATCTATTGCAAAGCTTTTGCTGACGGCGGGTGTGAAGGACATTACGCTGTGTGACCGAAACGGCGCCATTTATAAAGGACGTGAAAAAGGCATGAATCCGGTGAAAGAGGAGATGGCAGAGATTACAAATCTTCAGAAAAAAGAGGGCAGTCTGGCAGATATGTTAGTTGGTGCGGATGTATTTATCGGTGTTTCTGCGCCGGGTGTAGTGACGACAAATATGGTGAAGATGATGGCGGAAGATGCCATAGTGTTTGCATGTGCGAACCCGACACCCGAGATTTTCCCGGATGAGGCGAAAGCGGGCGGGGCAAAGGTTGTGGCGACCGGCCGGAGTGATTTCCCGAATCAGGTCAATAACGTACTTGCGTTTCCAGGGATTTTCCGGGGAGCATTTGATGTGCGGGCCAGGGATATCAACGTGGAGATGAAACTTGCTGCGGCCGGTGCGCTTGCAGGATTCATCCCGGAGGAGGAATTGTCGGCAGATCATATTATTCCGGAAGCTTTTGCTGAGGGAGTGGGACAAGCTGTTGCCAAAGCTGTCGCAGAGGCAGCGATCAGAACCGGAGTAGCACGGATCAAACCGTAGAGATGTAATATTTAGCCGGAATAATTCTTTAAAAAGACTTTCCATTATAGAAATGTTGTAGTATAATCATAACGTTACAATATTTCAGGAAGGTCGGTTCAGACCGCATATCCCATGACAGCAGGATGAATTGAGAAAGGATTATATATATGATGAAAGAAAAATATGAATCTCTGCCGCTTGCTACTTTAAAGGAATTGGCAAAGGCAAGAGGATTAAAAGGGGTTTCCGTGATCAAGAAAGCAGAGCTGATAGAGCTTATGCTTAAGGAAGACGAGAAAGACAAAAAAGAAAAGCAGGAAGCCGTAAAGGAAATGTCTGCCAATACCGGAGATAAAGAAATACACGATATTGACAGACTGGACAGCGGAGTGAAGGCACAGGGGATTCTGGAGGTCATGCCGGATGGATATGGATTTATCAGAAGTGCCAATTATCTTCCGGGAGAGAATGATGTCTATGTATCTCCGTCTCAGATTCGTAAGTTTAATCTGAAGACAGGGGATATACTGGAAGGCAACACGAGAATTAAGACCCAGCAGGAAAAGTTCAGTGCGCTTTTATATCTGACAAAGATTAATGAGATCGATCCGCTAAAGGCAATGCGGAGAATGAACTTTGAAGATATGACGCCTATTTTCCCTGATGAGAGATTAAAGCTGGAGTGTGGGAAGACAAGCACTGCCATGCGGATCATGGATCTGATGTCGCCCATTGGAAAAGGGCAGAGAGGTATGATCGTATCTCCGCCAAAGGCAGGTAAGACAACCCTTTTAAAGCAGGTGGCTTTGTCTGTGCGCCAGAATAATCCGGAAGTACATCTCCTGATTCTGCTTATTGATGAACGTCCGGAGGAAGTGACAGATATCAAGGAGACTATCGAGGGAGAGAATGTGGAGGTTATCTATTCTACTTTTGATGAGCTGCCGGAGCATCATAAGAGAGTTTCCGAGATGGTCATTGAGCGCGCGAAGCGCTTAGTAGAGCACAAGAAGGATGTAATGATCATCCTTGACAGTATCACAAGGCTTGCAAGGGCATATAACCTTACCGTTCCGCCGTCAGGGCGTACTTTGTCAGGAGGTCTTGACCCGGCAGCGCTGCATATGCCGAAGCGGTTCTTTGGCGCGGCCAGAAATATGCGTGGGGGCGGAAGCCTTACTATCCTTGCCAGTGCCCTTGTCAATACAGGAAGCAAGATGGATGATGTCATCTATGAGGAGTTCAAGGGAACCGGTAATATGGAACTTGTCCTTGACCGTAAGCTTTCGGAGAAGCGGATGTTCCCGGCGATCGATATCGCACCGTCAGGCACCAGAAGAGAAGACTTGCTTCTTTCTCCGCAGGAGCAGGAAGCAGTGGATACGATGCGCCGTGCATTGAACGGGCTTCGGGCGGAAGAGGCGGTTGATAATATTCTTAATATGTTCAGCCGGACGAAAAATAATGTGGAATTAATACAGTTAGTAAAAAAGACAAAATTAATCTAGACAAGAAAGAGCTTTTATGATACAATATGAAAGCTGTTTAGAAAAAGAAAGATAACCGCATTATGCGTAAAACAAATAAAGAAGAGGTGAAGATCATGAAAGAAGGAATACATCCAGCATACCATCAGGCAACTGTAACTTGTAACTGCGGCAATACATTTGTAACCGGTTCTACAAGCGAGGATATCCACGTAGAGATCTGTTCCAAGTGTCATCCGTTCTATACGGGACAGCAGAAAGCAGCTCAGGCCCGCGGCCGTGTTGATAAGTTCAATAAAAAATACGGAATGGGAAAATAAGCTTACAAGTATCGGGTTGAGGTTTTTAAAATCTCAACCCTTTTTGTTAAAGGAGAATTTATGAAATCATCAGATATTGGCGGACAGGCGGTCTTAGAGGGTATTATGATGCGGCATGAGGATGTGTATTCTGTTGCGGTAAGAAAGCCGGACGGGGAGATTTTTGTAAAGAAGGATGAGTACCACAGTGTAGCCCCGTGGAAACCGCTCACGGAGATTCCATTTATCAGGGGAGTGTTCAAGTTTATAGATTCTATGATACTTGGTATTAAGACATTGACATTCTCAGCAGAATTTTATGAGGAGGAAGAAGCACATAAGGAAAAGAAGGAGGAAAAGCTGATGATGGCCGGGGCAGTTTTGTTTTCTGTAGTGGCGGCAATTGGCATTTTTATGGTATTGCCTTATTTCCTTTCTTCTTTATTAAAGCCGTTTGTTCCTTCCTATATTTGGCGCACGATTATCGAGGGATTTATGCGGATCGGCATATTTATTGCCTACGTGCTTTTGATATCCCGGATGGAGGATATCCAGCGCACATATATGTACCACGGTGCGGAACATAAGTGTATTAACTGTATTGAACATGGACTTGCGCTGACGGTTGACAATGTGCGGATAAGTTCAAGGCAGCACAAGCGCTGCGGAACCAGCTTTCTGTTTTTTGTGCTTGCGATCAGTATTATCCTTTTGCTGCTTATACGGGTAGAATCTCCGATTCTCAGAGTGGTAGTGCGGATTGCACTTCTGCCTGTTATTGCGGGTATTTCATATGAGGCATTAAAGCTGGCAGGCCGAAGTGAGAATCCGGTGGTGAACCTCTTAAGCAAGCCGGGACTTGCGATACAGAAGCTAACGACCAAAGAGCCGGATGACGATATGATAGAAGTGGCAATTCAGGCAGTGGAGGCAGTGTTTGACTGGAGAGCGTATGAAGCAGAAAATTTTGGTGTCGCAGGAGATAAAAGGAGTGGGATGCTTTAGCGCTGCAGGAAAGGATAAGAAGGTAAAGAAAGGCAGAATGTGTTGACGATTCAGGAGATTTATAAGGAAGGCATAAAAAAGCTCGAAGGAGCAGGGATCATAGATGCCGCGCTGGATGCGTGGTATCTGCTCGAACATGTGACGGGGATCAGTAAGGCTGCTTATTATGGATGCCCGGGGCGGGAGATCTGCGGGGAAGATAAAGAACGTTATTTCTATTATATCGAAGAGCGGAGAAAGAGGATTCCGCTTCAGCATCTTACCGGGGTGCAGGAGTTCATGGGTCTTCCCTTTCTGGTCAATGCGCATGTCCTTATCCCCAGGCAGGATACGGAGGTTCTGGTGGAGACAGCGATGAAGCGGATTAGGCCGGGGATGCGGATACTGGATATGTGCACAGGCTCGGGCTGTATATTGTTAAGCCTCCTGAAGCTTTGCAAAGCAGGGCAAGTCACGGGAATAGGCGCGGACATTTCCGGGGAAGCGCTCGATGTTGCCAGGGAGAATGCCGTAAGGCTTGGCATATCGGCAGAGTTTGTGCAGGGGGATCTTTTTGAAAGAATAGCATCCGGAACACAGTTTGATCTGATCGTGTCTAATCCGCCCTATATACCGACAGGGGTAATTGACAGTCTTCAGGAGGAGGTAAGGCTCCACGATCCGCGGATTGCTCTTGATGGTAAGGAGGACGGCCTTTTCTTTTACCGCAGGATCACAGAGGAGAGTACTTCGTATCTGAAAAGAAATGGCTGGCTTTTACTTGAAATAGGCTGTGAGCAGGCCGTAGCAGTATGCAGATTGATGGAAGCGGCGGGTTATGACAATATAATGGTGAAAAAGGACCTGGCGGGTCTTGACCGTGTTGTGATGGGCATGTACAATGGAGAATAGTTGTTATTAGGAGGAAATAAGATGTTTGACAGGTTAGAAGATTTACTTATTCGCTTGGAGGAGGTGCTCAGTGAGCTTTCTGAGCCGGATGTGGCCAGTGACCAGAATAGATTCCGTAAGCTGATGAAGGAGCAGAATGAGCTGACTCCCATCGTGGAGGCATATAAAGAATATAAAGGATGTAAGCAGGCCATCGAGGACAGTTTACAGATGCTTGAGGAGGAGAGCGACGAGGAGATGCGCGAGCTCGCCAAGGAGGAGCTTAATGATGCCAAGGCAAGGGTAGAAGAGTTAGAGCATGACCTTAAGGTGCTTTTGCTTCCCAAGGACCCCAATGATGATAAGAATGTTATGGTTGAGATCCGTGCAGGAGCCGGCGGCGATGAGGCGGCTTTGTTTGCTGCGGAGATTTATCGTATGTACATTCACTATGCAGAGAGCCGGCGCTGGAAGGTGGAGCTTGTGGAGTGTGAGGAGATCGGCATCGGCGGGATGAAGAATGTAACCTTTATGATCAACGGAAACGGCGCTTACTCCGTGATGAAATATGAGTCCGGCGTGCACCGTGTACAGCGGGTGCCGGAGACAGAGTCCGGAGGGCGTATCCATACGTCTACCATCACGGTAGCAGTTATGCCGGAGGCTGAGGAGGTGGATGTACAGATTGACGAGAAGGATATCCGTATTGACGTCATGCGCGCATCGGGAAACGGCGGGCAGTGTGTCAATACGACAGATTCCGCAGTGCGTCTGACCCACTATCCCACAGGGATCGTTATCTACAGCCAGACGGAAAAATCGCAGCTCCAGAATAAGGATAAGGCATTTGCCCTGCTGCGTGCAAAGCTTTATGACATGGAGTGCCAGAAGCGGCATGACGCGGAAGCAGAGGCGAGAAAGAGCCAGATCGGGACCGGAGACCGTTCGGAGAAGATCCGTACTTACAATTTTCCCCAGGGGCGTGTGACAGATCATCGGATCGGACTTACGTTATATAAGCTTGATAAGATCATGAACGGAGATATACAGGAGATCATTGATGCCTGCATTGCGGCTGACCAGGCGGCGAAGCTGGCGAATATGAACGATTAGCATGAAAGAGAAACTAAAAAAATTATTTGCATACTACCATCCTTACCGGCGTCTGTTTTACAGTGATCTGTTTTTTGCCATACTTGGAGCGGCGGTGACACTTATTATTCCGCTGATCATCCGGTACATTACTAATGAGGTGGTTTATTTCGGGCCTGAGGAAGCGAAGCGAGCGGTATTTAATCTGGGGCTGGTGCTTCTGGGGCTGATATTGCTGGAGATATTCTGTAATTTTTACATCGCATACTATGGACATATCATGGGAGCGAAGATGGAAGCAGATATGCGCAGAGACATCTTCGGGCATTACCAGAAGCTTACTTTTGCCTTTTATGATAACCAGAAGGTGGGACATCTTCTTTCCCGGATTACCAGCGACCTGTTTGATATCAGCGAACTTTTACACCATGGGCCGGAGGACTTGGTCATTTCTGTCATCAAGATCATTGGTTCCTTTGCGATTCTTTTGACGGTGAATGTAAAATTGGCGCTGATCATGTTTGCCTTTATTCCGGTCATGGTAATATTTGCCTTCTACTATAACGGGAAGATGAAGACCGCATTTGTACATAATCGGGAGAAGATTGCGGATATCAACAGCCAGATTGAAGACAGCCTGGCGGGAATCCGTGTGGTAAAATCGTTTGCCAATGAAAATGAAGAGATGAAAAAGTTCAAAGCGGGGAATGATAATTTTGTAAGTGCAAAAAAGGTCAGCTACAAATATATGGGAATCTATCATTCCGGTCTTGGTGCCATGACGACGCTGGTGACGGTGGCAGTGATCACCTCCGGCGTGGGGATGATGCTCTCCGGCGGTGTGGCACTCACAGATCTGATCACATTTCTTCTATATATTAATAATTTCACGGACCCGGTGAAGAAGCTGGTGTCTTTTACCGAGCAGTTTCAGAACGGGTATTCCGGTTTCGAACGTTTTCTGGAGATACTTTCCATTGCGCCGGATATTGCAGATAAGCCGGGTGCAGTTGATTTGGAGAAAGTGAAAGGGAATATCGAATTTCAGGATGTGTCCTTCCATTATGAGGACACATCTGAGCAGGTGTTAAGCTCTATCAACCTCAAGGTCAAGGCAGGAGAATATATCGCCCTTGTAGGGCCGTCGGGTGTAGGTAAGACGACTCTTTGCAGTCTGATTCCCAGGTTTTACGAAGTGTCGGCGGGAAAGGTCTGCATAGACGGCACGGATATCCGGGATATCCGTCTTGAGAGTTTAAGGAACCATATCGGTATCGTCCAGCAGGATGTATATCTGTTCGCAGGGACCATTATGGATAATATCCGTTACGGGAAACCGGAAGCTGACGATGAGGAAGTTGTACGTGCAGCGAAGCGTGCCAATGCCCATGAATTTATTATGAGTTTTCCGGACGGGTATGATACAGACATCGGCCAGCGGGGGGTGAAGCTCTCCGGCGGACAAAAGCAGAGACTTTCTATTGCGAGGGTATTTTTAAAGAACCCGCCGATTCTCATCTTTGACGAGGCTACGTCGGCTCTTGACAATGAGAGTGAGCAGGTAGTGCAGAAGTCCTTGGAGAGCCTGGCAAAAGACCGGACAACCTTTGTGATCGCCCATCGGCTTACGACCATCCGAAACGCCGGGAAGATCCTTGTGCTGACGGAAGAGGGAATCGCGGAGCAGGGGACCCATAAGGAACTTTTAGAGAAGAAGGGGATTTATGAGTCTTTGTATCATATGCACTTTTAGTCAGAAAAAGCAAATAAAAACAGGATAGAAGGATGATTTATGGAAGAAATACAATTTAAGAGGGCAGAACTGGAAGATAAAGAGATCATATCGCGGTATTTAAAGCATCACACAAGCAGGAGCTGTGAGCGTACTTTTGTGAATGTTTTCCTGTGGTCCAGGCAGTATCCGGTGAAATGGGCGGTGATTGAGGGGGCGCTTGTCTTTAAGAGCGAGGACGACGAGCATGTGTCCTTTGCATTTCCGGCAGGGGATGACGACAGCGTAAAAAAGGCTATGGAGTTCATGAAAAATTACAGTGAACAGCGTGGCTTTCCGTTTACGATGTACAATATCACACCGGATAATTTTGCAAAATTGGAGGAGTGGTATCCAGGCAGGTTCCAGGTGGAGTACGACAGGGACTACGCAGATTACGTGTATGAGACGGAGAAGCTTGCCACGCTGTCAGGGAAAAAACTTCATGGGAAACGCAACCACATCAATAAGTTCAAAGCGATGTACGACGGCCGCTGGAGCTACGAGGCCATGTCTGAGACTAATTTAGAGGAGTGTTTTCAGATGGCGCTTAAGTGGCGCAATGAGAATGGCTGTGAGGAGGACGAGGAGAAAAATGCCGAGATGTGTGTGACGCTCAATGCACTGCGGCTTTTTAAGGAGCTTGAACTTGTGGGCGGGGTTCTTAAGATAGACGGGGAGGTTGCAGCCTTCACTCTCGGGGAGCCGGTCTGTTCGGATACCTTTGTGGTCCATATCGAGAAGGCTTACGCTGAAGTACAGGGTGCATATCCCATGATCAACCAGCAGTTTGTAGAGGATGCGTGCATGGATTACAGGTATGTCAACCGGGAGGAGGACACGGGAGCCGAAGGCTTAAGAAAAGCAAAGCTTTCCTACCGCCCGGCGTTTTTGGTAGAAAAGGGCAATGTGAAGGAAATAAGCGAAGGATAAATGTAAAGGAGAATGAAAAGATGATTGCAGAGAAGATGAAAAATATGGTGGCGAACAGTTCGGCAATCCGCGCCATGTTTGAGGAAGGGAACCGTCTGGCAAAGATATACGGCGCAGAGAATGTGTATGATTTCAGCCTGGGAAATCCCAATGTACCGGCTCCGGAAGCAGTGAAAAGAGCGATTTTTGAGCTGCTTGAAGAGGAAGATGCGGTGGTGCTCCATGGTTATACCAACAGCAACTGCGGCTATGCAGATGTGCGGAAAGTTGTTGCAGATTCCTTAAATGAACGGTTCGGCACAAAGTTTGAGGGAAAGAATATCGTCATGACAGTGGGTGCCGCAGGGGGTCTCAATGTGATCTTAAAGTCGCTGATCAATCCGGGAGATGAGGTGATTGCTTTTGCACCGTATTTCGGCGAGTATCGTTCTTATACAAATAATTATGACGGTGTATTGGTGGAGATTTCTCCGAATACAGTGGATTTTCAGCCAAAGCTTGATGAATTTGAGCAGAAGATCACGCCGAAGACAAAGGCTGTTATCGTGAATACGCCGAATAACCCGACGGGGGTCGTGTATTCTGAGGAGACGATAAAGAAGCTGGCAGCTATCATGGAGGAGAAGCAGAAAGAGTTTGGCACGGATATCTTCCTGATTTCCGACGAACCGTACCGTGAGCTTGTGTATGACGGCGCCGAGGTTCCGTATCTGACGAAATATTATGCCAACACGATTGTAGGATATTCTTTCAGCAAGTCCCTGTCCCTGCCAGGTGAACGTATCGGCTACCTAGTGATTCCGGATGAGGTGACGGACAGTGAGGAGGTACTTGCAGCGGCGAATGTTGCCACACGGATCTTGGGGTTTGTGAATGCGCCCACACTCCAGCAGAAAGTCGTGGCCAGATGTCTGAATGAAAAGACAGACATTTCTTACTACGACCGCAACCGCGAGACGTTGTATCAGGGACTGAAAAGCTGCGGATTTTCCTGCATCAAGCCGGAGGGAGCTTTCTATCTTTTTGTGAAATCTCCGGTGGCTGATGAGAAGGAATTCTGCGCGGCGGCGAAAAAGTATAACCTGCTTATCGTTCCGGGAAGCTCTTTTGCGTGCCCGGGGTATGTGCGGCTGGCTTACTGTGTTTCCTATGAGACAATTGTGAATTCTCTTCCCAAATTCCGGGAACTGGCAAAGGAGTATTTTTAGATGAAAGCATTTGAAAAAAATATCCGTAAGGTAGAGCCTTATGTTCCGGGCGAGCAGCCCCAGCAGACGGTGATAAAGTTAAATACCAACGAGAATCCGTATCCGCCTGCGCCGGGAGTTGCACGTGCGCTGAAAGCGATGGATCCGAACCGACTCAGACTTTATCCGGATCCGACGGCAGGAGAGCTTGTGAAGACGCTTGCAGACTATTACGGAGTCAGTGAGGATCAGGTATTTGTGGGAGTTGGCTCTGACGATGTTTTGGCTATGTGTTTCCTTACATTTTTTTGTTCGGAAAAACCTATACTTTTCCCGGATATTACTTATTCTTTCTATAAAGTATGGGCCAATCTTTATCGGATTCCTTACGAGTGCTGTCCGGTGGATGAACATTTCCGTATCGTAAAAGAAGATTATTTCCGGGAGAACGGAGGGATCATCTTCCCGAATCCTAATGCGCCTACGGGACTTTATCTTGAGCTCTCCGAGGTGGAGGAGATCATTGCCCGCAACCAGGACGTGATCGTGATCATCGACGAGGCATATATTGATTTTGCCGGGAGGTCTGCACTGGATCTTATCGAAAAGTATGAGAACCTGATCGTTGTCCAGACGTTTTCTAAAGCACGGTCCATGGCGGGGATGCGGATTGGATATGCCATCAGCAATCCTTTGCTGATCAGGTATCTTAATGATGCGAAATATTCGTTCAACTCTTATACTATGAGCCAGGCGGCGATTGCCTGCGGGGTGGAAGCGGTGAAGGATAAGGAATATTTTGAGGAAGGAATCCGTAAGATTATCAAGACGAGGGAGCGTGCGAAAAAGGAGCTTGAGCAGCTTGGCTTTGTCTGCCTTGACTCCCAGGCAAACTTTATCTTTGTGACCCATCCGGAGTACGATATGAAAGTGCTCTATGAGACACTGAAAAGTAAAGCCGGGATCTATGTACGCTATTGGGGCAGTGAGCGGATTGAACAATATATCCGGATTACCGTCGGCACGGAAGAGGAGATGGATGCTTTGCTTGGATTTTTAGAAGGATATAAATAAAATAAAGGGAGAACATTATGACAGAAACATTGATACAGGGGATTATTGACGCACTGGGAGGCAGTGTGGGGAAAGAAGCGATCGTATTTATCATATCTATGATACCGATCCTGGAACTTCGAGGAGCGCTTTTGGTTGCAGGTCCTTTGCTTGGTGTACCGGTATCAATAGCGGTGCCGATAAGCATCATCGGGAATATTATCCCGGTGCCGTTTATCCTCCTTCTTATCACGCCCATCTTCCGGTGGATGAAGGGGACGAAGCTGTTTCGGCCTATGGTGGAGAAGCTGGAGAGTAAAGCCATGAGCAAGAGTGATCAGATAGAAAAATATGAGTTCTGGGGTCTGGTACTTTTTGTGGGAATCCCGTTGCCAGGGACAGGGGCGTGGACCGGTTCTTTGATCGCGGCTCTGCTTGGGATTAAGTTCAAGAAGGCATTTCCGGCGGTGATACTTGGAATATTGATGGCTACAGTGATCATGTGTTTTATCTCCTATGTGCTTCTTGGGGGAGTGAACCTGCTGGGTTGACTTCCAGCCGGGGACAGGTTATTGAAAAACCATCCCGGCAGAAACTTTACATGGGTGTCATTTATTGATATAATATTAACAGATATTAGGAAAAGGAGAATATTAGCATGGACAAATTATACGACATCACCGCATTGGGTGAACTTTTGATTGATTTTGCGATGAACGGGCAGAGTGAGCAGGGCAATAATCTGTTTGAAGCGTGTCCCGGAGGAGCACCTTGCAATGTACTTGCGATGTTAAATAAGCTTGGCAGGAAGACGGCATTTATCGGAAAAGTGGGCGCTGACCAGTTTGGACGTCTCCTTAAGGATACGATTTCCGAGGTGGGCATCCATGCGGAAGGCTTATGTATGGATGAAGAGATTCCCACGACCCTTGCATTTGTACATACTTTCCCGGACGGAGACAGGGAGTTTTCCTTTTACCGTAAGCCGGGAGCGGATATGATGCTTGATGAGAAGGATGTAAATGATGATATTATCCGGAATTCAAAGGTATTTCATTTTGGAACTTTGTCCATGACCGGAGAGCCGGCGAGGACAGCGACAAAGAAGGCTCTTGAGACTGCGAAGGAGGCGGGATGCCTCATTACCTTTGACCCGAACCTGCGCCCGCCGCTCTGGAAGACGTTGGATGAAGCGAAGGAGCAGATGGAATATGGCTTCGGGTATTGTGATGTGTTAAAGATTTCGGACAACGAGATTCAGTTTGTTTCCGGTATGGAAGACTATGACGAGGGTATCCGATATTTGCAGGAGAAATACAATATTCCCCTGATCTTTTTGACGATGGGGAAAGACGGAAGCCGTGCTTACTATAAAGATCTGCGGGTAGAGCGCGCAGGATTCCCGGTGAAGGCTATCGAGACGACCGGAGCGGGAGATACTTTCTGCGGCTGTGCGATCCATGGAGTATTAAAGTATGGGCTTTCGGATCTCGACGAGGAAAAGCTGGGGGAGATTCTTAGCTATGCCAATGCGGGTGCTGCCTTGATCACATTAAAGAAGGGTGCGATCCGCTCCATGCCGGATCCGGAGCAGATCGATGAACTGCTCAGAGAACGAGGAGAATAGGACGATGGCGATGAGGATCAACAAAACACTTCCGTCGCCGAAGGCTCTGAAAGCGGAGTATCCGCTGTCGGAGAAGCTGATAGCTATGAAGGCCAGGCGCGACCGGGAGATTAAGGATGTGTTCACAGGGAAGTCGGATAAGTTTCTGGTGATCATAGGCCCCTGCTCTGCGGACAATGAGGAGGCAGTCTGTGAATATGTGAACCGTCTTTCCAGGCTTAATGAAGCGGTATCGGATCGTCTGATCCTGATACCGAGAATATATACGAATAAACCGAGGACTACCGGGGAGGGCTATAAGGGAATGCTCCATCAGCCTGACCCGGACAAAGCTCCGGATCTGTATGCAGGAATTCTTGCAATCCGTAAGATGCACATTCGGGCAATGGAGGAGAGCGGTCTGACGGCGGCGGACGAGATGCTTTATCCGGAGAACAGAAGTTATTTAGACGATATCTTGTCCTATGAGGCGATTGGTGCGAGGTCAGTCGAGAACCAGCAGCACAGATTGACGGCCAGCGGGATGGATATTCCCGTAGGTATGAAAAATCCGACGAGCGGTGATCTGGCCGTTATGCTTAATTCTGTAGTTGCAGCACAGATGGGTCATCGTTTTATTTACCGTGCTATGGATGTGACTACGGACGGCAATGAGCTTGCCCATGCGATCCTGCGGGGCGGTGTGGATAAATATGGCACATGTATTCCCAATTATCACTATGAAGATTGTATAAGGCTTCTTGATCTGTATGAGAAGAAAGAGCTCAAAAATCCGGCAGTCATCATAGATGCGAATCATTCTAATTCCAACAAAGCATTTAAGGAACAGATTCGGATCATAAGTGAGATCTTACACAGCAGAAGGCATTGCTGTGGTGTAAGGACGCTGGTGAAAGGTGTTATGGTAGAAAGCTATCTGAAGGAGGGAAGACAGGATATAAATGATAATATGGAATATGGGAAATCGATCACGGATCCATGTCTAGGATGGGAAGATACTGAAGAGCTGATCAAAAAAATTGCGGAAGAGTGTTAGTATATGAATCATAAACTTAACTCTCTTCCGCTTCACCAAGTTCGAGCAGATGTACATATTCTATGATCCGCTTTTTAGATGTAGGTGTAAGCCGGCGGTATTTTGAGATTAACCTTTTTTCTTCTTCGGAATAGATGTAACATTGAGAACTGTCGATGCTTATTGTTTCATCATCCAGAAGATAATCAATGGTAACGCGGAAAAGATTTGCAAGGGTCGTCAGCTTTTCATGGGAGGGCTGGCGATTCTTTGTTTCATAACCGGCAACTGTGGAACGGGCAACATTGAGATGGTCTGCAACATCCTGTTGAGTCATTTTGTTTTCAGTGCGAAGTGATTTGAGTTTATTAGCAAAAGACATAACAGAAGCTCCTTTCCATAATTATAGTTATATTTTAGCAAGTGTTACAATAAAGAACATATACTGTGCCGATAATTGACATAATACGAACAGTATGTTCCGAAAAGAAACAAAATATAATAAAATTGAAAGGAATATAAGACAAAATGAGACAGGAAAGGTTTAAGATGGAAAGAGAAGGACTTGTAAAAGAAGGTCAGGAGGTTGAGATCAGTGAGAGGAGTGCTGTGACCGGACAATATACATATCTTGTGGAGCCGTCTATCGCAATGTCAGGTATTTATCGCACCGGCGAGCGTATTATGGCGAGAAAAGGTGTGATAAAAAAGATTGAGAAGACAGAAAAGGGTTTCTATTTATTGGTAGAGACAGAAGGTTAAATATCCGCTTAGTCACCCGTTGACACAGATGTAAAAAGCCAATATAATTTAAGAGAGCAGTAAATATGTGAGGGGACAAAAGAGCCTATGATAATTGCGAAGAATGATGAAAACAAAAGGAGTATGCTGTGGAAAACGGCAACGATTGGGTCATCGGTGCTGATTGTACTCATAGCGGTGTACTTGTTGACAAAGCTTTTTACTTCTAATCCTTTGGAAGGAAGTTGGGAAGATGAGGATGGAAGCATGGATATGACGATCAAGAAGAATGGAATTGTGATTGTCAATATACCAGAACTTGGTTCCGATATAGGTGTAGATGTAAGGATGAATTATTCTCTTGATAAAGAGGAGAAAACCATCTCTATTCATTCTGACGAGAAGGAGATGGAAGATCTTATCGAAGCATCGGGGGGAAAATATACAAAAGAGGAGCTTTATCAGGCGGTGGATCCTGTGATCACGACTTTTAATTATAGTGTTGACAGGAGTTATCTTACGCTGACAGAGCGAGAATACGGAGAACAGATGATGTTTTTGAAAAAGTAACATTGGCGGATATCCCTCTATTTGTCATCGATGGAAGCGGTGGTATATAGAGGGAATTTTTATGGGAGGTGTCTTGATGTACAGAGAGAATACGAAGAAAATAAGGATAGGTGATACGGTGATCGGAGGCGGGAGTCCGATTGCCATTCAGTCCATGACCAATACCAGGACGGAAGATATAGGAGCGACAGTCGGGCAGATCCGTAAGTTAGAGGAGGCTGGCTGTGAGATTATCCGTTGCGCTGTACCTACGATGGAGGCAGCAAAGGCGTTAGGAGAGATTAAAAAACAAACACACATTCCGTTGGTTGCAGATATCCATTTTGATCACCGTCTTGCCATTGCGGCAATAGAAAACGGGGCAGATAAGATTCGGATCAATCCGGGAAATATCGGAGACTCTGAGCGTGTGCGTATGGTAGTGGAGAAAGCTAAGGAGTACAAAGTTCCTATTCGGGTAGGAGTAAACAGCGGCTCTTTAGAAAAAGAGTTGGTAGATAAATACGGCAAAGTTACGGCAAAAGGACTGGTGGAAAGCGCTCTCGACAAGGTAAGTATGATTGAAGATTTTGGGTATGACCGTATCGTGGTCAGCATCAAATCATCAGATGTTATGATGTGTGTGAAAGCCCACGAAGAGCTTGCTAAGAAATGTCAGTATCCTCTTCATGTGGGAATTACAGAGGCAGGAACGCTTTTGGCAGGGAATATCAAGTCCTCTATAGGTTTAGGATTGATTTTAAATCAGGGAATTGGAGATACCATCCGTGTATCTTTGACGGGGGATCCGACAGAAGAGATCAAGTCAGCGAAGATTATACTGAAAACGCTTGGTCTGAAGAAAGGGGGAATCGAGGTAGTATCTTGTCCGACTTGCGGACGCACAAAGATTGACCTTATCGGACTGGCGAATCAAGTGGAGAATATGGTGGCTGATATTCCCCTGGATATTAAAGTGGCAGTGATGGGCTGCGTGGTCAACGGGCCCGGGGAAGCGAAGGAAGCAGACATCGGGATTGCCGGAGGAATTGGAGAAGGCCTTTTGATCAAGAAAGGCCAGATCGTGAAGAAAGTAAAAGAAGAAGAACTATTGGAAACGTTGAGACAGGAGTTGCTTAACTGGAATGAGTAAAAGATTTTTTGAAGTGTTTCCGACACTTAAGGTAAATCAGAATATAGAGATGATGTTTCAGGGAATTGAGGTTACAAAAGTCGCTACCAATACAAACCGCGACTTTATCCGTGTACACATTTTAGGGCGGCATCTTTTGCATAAAAAAACAGTTTATGAAGTGGAGCGGATGCTCAAGGAACAGCTTTTTGGAAGGAGCAGTGTGCAGGTAGAGCTTGTAGAGCGCTATGAACTTTCCGGGCAGTATACTCCAGAGAATCTGATGGAGGAGTACAAGGACAGTTTTATCTTTGAATTAGGACAGAGAAGTGCTGTGGAGCGCAGTATGTTAAAGGGAGCAGACTGTTCTTTTAAAGAGGGAAATATACTCTGTTTAAAGCTGAGTGATACCATTGTATCTCAGGGGAAGAAAGAGTCACTGACAGGGTATCTGAAAGAAGTGTATGAGAATCGTTTTGGACTTGATATCGACATACGAGTGTCCTACGATACACCAAAGGAGAGCAAGTTAAAGTATAATGAACTTAAAGTGCGCCAAGAGGTGGATGAAATATTAAGGGCATCCGCGGCGGCGCATGAAGAGAAAAAAGATGAGCAGGCAAAAGCGCCTGTTGCTGCCAAAGTACAAGAAAAAAAGAATAATAGTGCAGGCGCAAAGCGTTCCGGCGATCCCAATATAGTGTATGGACGGGATTTTGATGATGAGCCTGTAAAGCTCAGCCAGGTAGTGGGCGAGATGGGTGAAATCACTCTTCGGGGGAAAATAATCAGCTTTGATATGCGTGAAATACGTAATGAAAAGTCAATCCTCATGTTTGCTGTTACAGATTTTACGGATACAATTATGGTCAAGATGTTCGTGAGGAATGATCAGCTTGCAGAGATCTTAGGGGAAGTGAAAAAAGGGGCTTTCTTAAAGATCAAAGGTGTTACGACCATTGACAGATATGATGGAGAACTTACGATAGGCTCTGTATACGGTATCCGGAAGATTCCTGATTTTACGGAAAGCCGGCAGGATACAGCGTCGGAAAAACGAGTAGAGCTTCACTGCCATACGAAGATGAGTGACATGGATGGGGTGTCTAAGGTGGAAGATATCTTAAAACGCGCTCATGACTGGGGACATAAGGCTGTGGCTATTACGGATCATGGTGTTGTCCAAGGGTTTACAGAGGCACATCATTATGTACAGGGGCTTGACAGATCAGATCCTTTTAAGGTCATATACGGAGTAGAGGGATATCTGGTGGATGACCTGCAGGATGTTGCTATCAATGAAAAAGGCCAGTCACTTTCGGATACGTATGTAGTGTTTGACTTGGAGACAACAGGATTCAGTTCCGTAAAAGATAAAATTATTGAGATTGGTGCGGTGAAGGTAGTGGAAGGGAGGATTACGGAGCGGTTTAGTACATTTGTCAATCCAAAGAGACCGATTCCTTTTGAGATTACACAGCTTACCGGTATCAGTGACCAGATGGTGATGGATGCTCCGGATATAGAGAGTGTGTTGCCGGATTTTATGGAGTTTGTTGGGGATGCGGTACTTGTGGCTCATAATGCAGGATTTGATGTAGGTTTTATCGAGCAGAACTTAAGGTATCAGGATATCGTGCCGGATCTTACATCAGTAGATACAGTCGCGATGGCGAGGATACTTCTTCCTACGTTGTCAAAATTCAAGCTGAATATTGTGGCGAATGCGCTTCACATCTCTTTGGAAAATCATCACCGGGCGGTAGATGACGCAGGGGCAACAGCAGAGATTTTCGTAAGATTTATAGAGATGCTTAAGGAAAGAGGCATCTATACGTTGGAAAAGCTGAATCATTTTGGGGCTCAAAGTAAAGAGATGGTTAAAAAGCTTCCCTCCTACCATGTCATCATACTTGCGAAAAATCAGGTGGGACGAACGAACCTTTACACACTTGTCTCAAAGTCCCATCTGGAATATTATGCAAGGCGTCCGCGAATTCCAAAAAGCGAACTGTCAAAGCACAGGGAAGGGCTGATTGTAGGAAGTGCCTGTGAAGCGGGAGAGCTCTATCAGGCAATTCTTAATGATAAGTCAGAAGAGCGCATTTCAAAGATTGTAAGTTTCTATGATTATCTGGAAATACAACCTCTTGGAAATAACCGCTTTATGATAGAGAACGATCGTATCGGTAAAGTTAACAGCGAGGAAGATTTAAAGGAGATCAACCGCCAGATCGTCCGCCTTGGAGAGCGTTTTAATAAGCCGGTAGCAGCCACCTGCGACGTACATTTTCTGGAGCCGGAAGATGAGGTATACCGCCGGATCATCATGGCAGGAAAAGGTTTCAGCGACGCGGATAAGCAGGCGCCGCTATATCTTCATACAACGGATGAAATGTTGGCAGAATTCGAATACCTTGGTTCAGAGAAAGCGCGGGAGGTTGTTGTTGAGAATCCTGGACGAATTGCAGATATGATTGAGAGAATCTCTCCGGTACGTCCGGACAAGTGTCCGCCTGTAATCCCGGATTCGGATAAGCAGCTTCGGGAAATCTGCTATCGGAAGGCCCACAGCATGTACGGGGAAGAATTGCCGGAGATTGTGACAGAGCGTCTGGAACGGGAACTTCACTCGATCATTTCCAACGGATTTGCCGTGATGTACATCATTGCCCAGAAGTTGGTATGGAAATCTAACGAGGATGGCTATCTGGTAGGTTCAAGAGGATCTGTCGGTTCTTCTTTTGTGGCAACTATGGCGGGAATTACAGAGGTTAATCCGTTGAGCCCTCATTACTATTGCGGAAAATGCCATTACAGTGACTTTACCTCTCAGGAAGTACGTGCATACGCCGGAGGGTGCGGATGGGATATGCCGGATAAGAAGTGTCCGGTCTGCGGCGAGCCGCTTATTAAGGATGGATTTGATATCCCTTTTGAGACATTTTTAGGATTTAAGGGCAACAAAGAACCGGATATTGACCTTAACTTTTCCGGTGATTACCAGAGTAATGCTCACAAGTATACAGAAGTGATTTTCGGAGCAGGGCAGACTTACCGTGCAGGAACTATCGGTACATTGGCAGACAAAACGGCTTTTGGCTATGTAAAGAATTATTATGCCGAGCGCGGACAGGGAAAGCGGGTCTGCGAGATCAACCGGATTGTCCAGGGATGTACGGGGATCCGCAGAAGTACGGGTCAGCATCCGGGCGGTATCATCGTCCTCCCTCTGGGGGAAGATATCAACTCGTTTACTCCTGTACAGCATCCGGCCAATGATGTGAATACGGATATTGTTACGACACATTTCGACTATCATTCTATTGACCACAATTTATTGAAGCTTGATATTCTGGGACATGATGATCCGACTATGATAAAGACATTGGAGGAGTATATCAGCTCCCCGGCTATGGAGAATGAATACAATGAGACGGACCATAAATTTATCGCAACAGAGATTCCTTTGGATGATAAAGGGGTGATGTCATTGTTTCATGATACTTCTGCTCTTGGCATTACGCCTGAGGATATCGGAGGATGTCCGGTGGGATGCCTTGGGATACCGGAATTCGGGACGGACTTTGTTATTCAGATGGTGGTGGATACAAAGCCGCAATCGTTGTCGGATCTGATCCGTATCTCGGGATTGTCCCACGGGACGGATGTATGGCTTAATAATGCGCAGGAACTTATTAAGAGCGGCAAGGCTACGATATCTACAGCAATCTGCACCCGTGACGATATTATGACATATCTTATTAATAAGGGAATGGACAGCGAGTTATCCTTTACCATCATGGAGAAGGTGAGGAAGGGAAAAGGTTTGACGCCGGAATTCGAGGAGGCTATGAAAGCTGCGGATGTGCCGGACTGGTATATATGGTCCTGCAAGCAGATCAAATATATGTTCCCGAAGGCACATGCTGCGGCGTATGTCATGATGGCGTACCGGATCGCTTACTGCAAGATACATTATCCGCTGGCGTATTATGGGGCTTATTTTGGAATTCGGGCGGATGCGTTTTCTTACGAGCTGATGTGCAGGGGAAAGGCAAGACTTCAGCAGTATATTGACGATTATGACAGACGGGCGGCGAGCCTTTCCCAGAAAGAACAGGCTACGCTTAAGGATATGCATATCGTGCAGGAAATGTACGCGAGGGGCTTAGAGTTTGAACCTATTGATATTTATAAGGCGAAGGCAACCAAGTTCTTAATTGTGGATGGAAAGCTTATGCCTCCATTTACCAGCATTGAAGGAATGGGGGAGAAGGCGGCGGAGGCTGTGGCGGAGGCTGCAAAGGATGGCCCGTATTTGTCCAAAGATGATTTTCGACAGAGAACAAAGGCGAGTAAGACGGTTATTGATTATATGGCGGGAATGGGATTGCTCGGTGATCTTCCGGAGTCAAACCAGTTGTCGCTCTTTGATTTGTAGGAAGGAATGACTGATTATGAGAAAAAAATACAGAGGGATCATCTATATTGTCTTATCTGCATTTTGCTTTGCATTCATGAATATGTTTGTCCGTATGGCGGGGGACCTGCCTTCTGTGCAAAAGAGTTTTTTTCGTAATTTTGTAGCGGCGATATTCGCAGGAGCAGTTCTTATAAAGGAGGGGTCTCCATTAAAGTGTAAAAAAGAAAACTTAATTTATCTTTTATTGCGGGCAGGGTTTGGGACATTGGGAATTCTCTGTAATTTTTATGCGATAGATCATCTGGTGCTTGCAGATGCGTCAATGCTGAATAAGATGTCTCCATTTTTTGCGGTGCTGTTTAGTTATTTTATTTTAAAGGAAAAAGTATCGGTTCCCCAGGCACTCATTGTGGCGGGCGCATTTATAGGCAGTATGTTTGTTGTAAAGCCGACGTTTACCAATATGGCTCTGATTCCGTCTGTGATAGGTCTGGCCGGAGGGATCTGTGCAGGAGCAGCCTATACGATGGTGAGAAAACTGGGAGAGAATGGTGAGAAAGGATCGTTTATTGTATTCTTTTTTTCGGTCTTTTCCTGCGTGGTAACAGCGCCATGGTTAATCTTAGATTATCATGCCATGACCGGCAGGCAGCTTGCCGTGCTGCTTTTGGCAGGGTTAAGTGCGGCAGGAGGTCAGTTTACGATCACTGCTGCATATACATGCGCACCGGCCAGGGAGATATCGGTGTACGATTATTCCCAGATCATCTTTGCAGCTTTCTTGGGATTCGCAGTGTTTGGGCAGATTCCGGATGGTTTAAGCTGGCTTGGTTATGGGATTATCTGTACCATGGCAGTGGTCATGTTCTTCTATAATACAAGATGGAATCATAAGCGGGATCAAAAGAAAGGAGTTAAAAATTGATGAGAAGAAAAGACAGGAAAGTGACGAATCCGGAGGAAATCCGAAAGGTTTTAATGAGATGTAAGGTATGCAGGCTTGGGATGATAGCTGACGGGAAACCCTATATCGTCCCTATGAACATGGGATGTGATTATGACGGGGAAAAGCTGGTGCTCTATTTTCATTGTGCCAAGGAAGGAAAGAAGCTTAAGCTTCTTGGCGGGAATGCACAGGTAGGTTTTGAGATGGACAAGGAGATCGCGCTGGCAGAAGGGGACACACCCTGCCAGTATAGTTATCATTTTATGAGCATAATCGGAAGCGGACAGGCAGAGCTTGTGGAGGATGAGACAGAGAAGGCGGAGGCTCTTGCAAAGATCATGAGGCATCAGACGGGAAAGGATTTTGATGATTTTGATAAGAATCCGAAACTTTCCCGGGCGGTGACAGTCATTAAAGTAACGGCAGAAGAGTATTCCTGCAAGCAGAATTTGCCTGCAAATTAGCACTTTAATTTGGGAAAGTATTATGCTATACTTAAAGATATTTGTACGAAAGGATGGACCAAAGAATGGCAGAAACGAATAAAGTTATCATGCTTGGCAACGAGGCGATCGCCAGAGGTGCCTATGAGGCGGGGGTAAAGGTATCCGCTGCATATCCGGGTACGCCAAGCACAGAGATCAGCGAATATTTAGTACAGTATAAGGATTCTTTGTACTGCGAATGGTCACCCAATGAGAAAGTGGCAACTGAGGTGGCGGTAGGTGCTTCTCTTGCAGGGACGAGAGCTATGGCCTGTATGAAGCATGTGGGATTCAATGTTGCGGCTGATCCCGCATACAGTGTCTCTTACATGGGTGTAAACGGCGGACTTGTCATCGTTGTTGCGGACGACCCCGGCCTTTACAGTTCCCAGAATGAGCAGGATACAAGGATGGTAGCCCGGGCCGCTAAACTCCCCGTCTTAGAGCCGTCAGACAGCGCAGAGGCAAAAGAATACATGAAGCTGGCTTTTGCGCTCAGCGAGAAGTTCGACCGCCCCTTTGTCTATCGTACTACCACGAGGCTTGCTCATTCCCAGGGTATCGTAGAGCTTGCGGACAGGCAGGAAATACCTGATAAGGAGTACATAAAAAATATTCAGAAAACGGTCATGATGCCGGTCAATGCCAAGATGCGCCATGTAGAGATTGAGAGGCGGAACAGCGAACTGGCACAGGCGGCTGACACGCTTTCGATCAACAGAGTGGAGATGAATGATACAAAGGTTGGAGTCATCACCAGCGGTATTCCGTACCAATATGTGAAGGAAGCTATGCCGGAAGCATCGGTGTTGAAGCTTGGCATGGTAAATCCGCTGCCGAAGAAGCTGATCGAAGAGTTTGCGGCACAGGTAGAAAAACTTTATATCGTAGAAGAGCTTGATCCGGTGATCGAGGAGCAGGTGAAGTCCTGGGGGATTGAAGCTGTCGGAAAGGAGATCTTCACCGTTCAGGGCGAGTACAGCGCCAATATGCTTAGGGAAGCCGTCTTAAAGGAAGAGCTTTCTATTAAAGAGCCTGCGAAAGCGCCGGGAAGACCGCCGATTCTTTGTCCCGGATGTCCGCATCGAAGTGTGTATCATGTATTGAATAAATTAAAGCTTCATGCTGCAGGTGATATTGGCTGTTATACTCTTGGTGCAGTAGCGCCTTTAAGTGTTGTTGACACAACGATGTGCATGGGTTCGAGTATCTCCACTTTACACGGCATGGAGAAGGCAAAGGGGAAGGAATATATCAAAGACTGGGTGGCAGTTATCGGAGATTCCACATTCCTCCATACCGGGGTCAATTCATTGATGAACATGACTTATAACCATGCGACAGGGACAGTCCTGATCCTCGATAATTCCACAACAGGGATGACCGGGCATCAAGATCACGCGGCTACCGGAAAGACACTTCAGGGCGATCCAACCTACGCAATCGATATCCCGGCTCTTTGCCGTTCCCTTGGCGTAAAGAATGTGGCGGAGGTCAACGCATTCGATATTGAAGCATTAGAAAAGACAGTAAAAGAGGAGCTTAAAAAAGACGAGGTATCCGTGATCATTACCAAGAGTCCGTGTGTACTCTTGAGCAAGGCAAAGAAGCCCCTTTATGCTGCGCATACGGATAAATGTAAAAAATGCGGCATGTGCATGAAGCCGGGATGCCCTGCCATGACAAAGAATGGGGATGGAACGGTACGTATTGATGATACCATGTGTACCGGCTGCGGACTTTGTGAGAGCTTATGCAAATTTGGAGCAATCGAATTGGTAAAGGAGGGGGACAGATAATGGCAACAAAGAATATTATGATTGTCGGCGTCGGCGGCCAGGGGACGCTCCTTACCAGCAGGGTCTTAGGCGGTCTTGCCACGCTGGGGGGATATGACGTAAAGCTGTCAGAGGTCCATGGTATGGCCCAGCGGGGCGGAAGTGTGGTAACTTTTGTCCGTTACGGTGAGAAAGTGGCTGAGCCTATCGTAGAGGAAGGCCAGGCAGATGTGATCATCGCTTTTGAGCGCCTTGAGGCGTTGAGATATGCCCATTTCCTGAAAAAGGACGGCGCACTTATCGTCAATGACTGGCGGATCGATCCTATGCCGGTGGTGATCGGCGCGGCAGAGTATCCGGAAGGCATCCTTAAGACATTGGAAAAGGAGCATAAAGTCTATGTGGTGAATGCTACAGAAGAGTCAAAAAAGCTTGGCAATCCAAGGGTGTTCAACCTGATCGTGCTGGGAATTGCAGCGCAGCATATGGATTTTACCAGGGAGCAGTGGTATGAGGTGATTGAAAAGACTGTGCCGCCAAAGACTGTAGAGATCAACAAGAAAGCATTTGATGTGGGATATCAATTATAGATGAAAGAAGGAGTTAAGACATGGCAAAAGTAACATTATCTGACTGGAAGGAGCAGATCAGAACCCCTGAGATAGAGTGTATGAGCAGGGACGAGATGACCGCGCTCCAGAGCGAGAGACTGGTAAAACAGGTGAAAAATGTATATGAGAATGTGGAGTTTTACCGAAAAAAGATGGACGACTTAGGGATACTGCCGGAAGATATCAAGAGCATCGAGGATATCGGGAAGCTACCATTTACGACGAAAGAAGATTTAAGAGATAATTATCCGTTCGGCCTTCTGGCAGTTCCCCAGAGTAAGATTGCCAGAGTTCAGGGAACTTCCGGTACGACAGGCAAGCTCACACTGGCCTCATACACCCAGAAGGATGTGGATGTGTGGGGAGAATGTGTGGCAAGAGGGCTTACGATGGCAGGACTTTCTGCTGCGGACAGAATCCATGTGTGTTACGGCTACGGGCTGTTCACCGGAGGTATGGGTTTGGATCTCGGCGCCCAGGCTCTTGGAGCTATGGCAATCCCCATGTCCTCCGGCAATACGAAGCGTCAGCTTATGTGTATGGAAGATTTCGGAGCTACGGCATTTGCCTGTACGCCGTCCTACGCGCTGTATCTTGCAGAAGCGGCGGCAGAAGCGGGGATCGTAGACCGTCTTCAGATCCGGGCAAGCATCAACGGCGCAGAGCCGTGGACAGAGGAGATGCGGAAGAAAATAGAGAGCATCTTGAATATCAACAGCTTTGACATCTACGGATTGTGCGAGATTACCGGGCCGGGTGTGGCTATGGATTGTATCCATCATAAAGGACTTCACGTATATGAAGATTATTTCTATCCGGAGATTTTAAATCCGGCCGATCAGAGCGCATGTGCCGATGGAGAGACAGGTGAGCTTGTATTTACCACTCTTGCCAAGGAGGGGATGCCGTTAATCCGTTACCGCACAAAGGATCTGACCAGCATTGAGCATGGTACCTGCCAGTGCGGGAGAACCTTGCCGAGAATCCAGAAGTTCACCGGACGTACCGACGATATGAAGGTGATCCGCGGCGTGAATGTATTCCCGACGCAGGTTGAGACGGCACTTCTTTCTATGGGCGGCGGAGTAGCACCGCACTACATGATGATCGTAGAACGTGAAAATAATCTGGATGTCCTTACGGTTATGGTTGAAGTGGATGAGAAGTATTTCTCTGATGAGATCCGAAAGCTTGACCAGTTAAAGGCAAAGGTAGGTGCGGTCCTTAAGCAGGCGCTTGGGGTTTCTGCAAGAGTGAAGCTTGTTGAGCCAAAGACGATCCAGAGAAGTGAAGGAAAAGCAAAACGTGTCATTGATAACAGAGAGTTGTAGAAAAAGTCGTAAAAAGGAGGATAACCATGAGTGTAAGTAATACAATACAGCAATTGTCGGTATTTTTGGAAAACAGGGAAGGGCGCCTCGACGAAGTTCTGAAAGTGCTCTCAGCGGCAGAGGTGAATATTGTTGCATTGAGCCTGGCAGACACGTCCGACTACGGGATGCTGCGTATGATCGTATCAGATCCCCAGAAAGGACGTTCCGCGCTCAAAGAAGCAGGTATCACGGCGATGCTTACGGATGTGGTGGCACTGAGGGTTCCTCACGCCACAGGTTCCCTGTGCAAGGCGATGCACCAGATCGTAGAGGGAGAAGTCAATGTGGAATATATGTATGCATTTGCAAATGGAAGCGATGCGGCGGCAGTACTTAAGAGCGACGACCCGGAAAAAGTAATTGATATTCTGAAAGGAAGCGGCTTTGATGTCTATTCGGCAGATGAGGCATACCGCGCAAATCAATAAGATGGGTGACTCGATCAAAAAGATGATGAATCTGCAGGAAACGATGCAAAAAATAAGAAACGGGGAAGAACTTTACACAGTGATGTCTTTATGTACCCGTATGCCGTTTGTATATTGTAATCCTAAGACTTATGACGATGAAGTGTTTATTTATTTTGATAAAGATGGTGCGAATATGGGGGCAAGATGGATTTTGGAGGAGAAGAATCCGATACAGCTTGCCAGAATAGATAAGAACAGCCGTCTGGGATTTTTTACAAGTCTGTTCCCTATGGGAGTAAATGCTGTTTCAGTCGATCAAGGACTTACGTATGAGACGGGTTTTCAGTTGGACCAACTGGTTCGAAGGCAGGATACAGAGCAGATGCCGGAGGGGAAGCTTCGGATCGAGAATCCAGAGCTTCATTTGACCTCTCTGTATTTTGCACAGGAATTCAGAAAGAATATGGATGCGAAAACGGAATTGCCGGAGGGCTTGAGAGAACTGAATGAGGAGATGCTCGTGCATTTCTGTAAGGGGAAATATGTGATTGCAATAGAAGAGGGAAAAGGTTTTCCATTATTACAGAAGAACAAAGAAGCCTATCAGCCGGTTTTCACAGATATCCCTGAGTTTCAGAAATTTAACCGGGAGAAAAAATATGGTATGGCGGTGGTAGAATATGAGAAAATCAGAAAAATCCTCGGGCCAGAGACAAAAGGGGTAGTATTGAATCCATTTGGAGTTGATATCATGTTAAAGATCTAGGTGAAAAAAGATGCAGCATGTATTATGTGCTGCATCTTTTTGTAAAATCTCATTTTGTGTATTACTTTTTAATATCTAAAATACCATATATAAAAAAGGTACATCGAAATTTAGATTTACATTCTTTCAGTCTAGAGTTTTGTTACATTCACTGCCTGCGGGCCTTTAGCGCCTTCTGTAACATCATACTCCACTGCCTGCCCCTCTTCCAGAGACTTGAAGCCTTCCATATTCAGTCCTGAGTAATGTACGAATACATCATTCCCAGCTTCGTCAGAAATGAAGCCGTATCCTTTTTGGTTGTTAAACCATTTAACTGTACCTTTCATTACGATACCTCCATAAAAAATTAATCATGTGTCACCCGCTTCGTATGCAAGTGACACTTCGTCAGATTACCATAAACTGAGCAAAAAGTCAATGGATTTGTAGATATTTTTGATGTATTACGGGGGTGGAACTGCTTGACGAAAGGGACGGAAAAGTGTAAAGTATAATTGGTATTAAAGAGTAAAGGAAGTGCACTATGATTACACTGACCGGAAAAAAAGTTTCCGAGGGGATAGCCATTGGAAAACTATCATTTTATAAAAGAGATATAAAGGAAGTACGCCATATCTATGTGAAAGATGTGGAGAAAGAGATTTCACGGCTTCAGAAAGCGAAAGAGCGGGCGTTATTCGAACTTCAGGAATTGTATGAGATATCCATTCGTGAAGTCGGTAAAGCGAATGCGGCTATTTTTGAGACTCAACAGGATATATTGGATGATGACAGGCTTTGGAACAGGATTACGAGTATTATTCTGGAAGAGAAGCTGAATGCAGAATATGCAGTAAAGACGGCGACTGAAGAATATTTAAAGGAATTCAGGGACAGAGGGAATGAGCCGGATGTGCGCGACGCGGCGATCCGCATGATTCGGATTCTCTCAAGAAGCTGGAAAGATAAGTTATATGTGGATGAACCGTTTATCATGGCTGCCGGCGATCTGTATCCGAGTGAGGCCGTACAGCTTGATAAGGAGAGAGTTCTGGGATTTGTTACAAAATACGGGACAGTCAATTCGCACACAGCGATCATTGCGCGTACAAAGGGAATTCCATCGGTAATCGGGCTTGGGGAATCGTTAAAGGCAGAGTATGAAGGAAAGCTGATCATTGTAGACGGATATGAGGGCAGGATATACATTGAGCCGGATTATACGCTGCTTACAAGGATGAAGCGGAGACAAGACGAGAATAAAGTACATATTACCAATCTGGAAAGATTGAAGGGGAAAGAGAATATTACACAGAGCGGACAAAAAATTGATATCTGTGCGAATATCGGGATGCGGGAGGATATTGAACGGGTGATTCGAAGCGATGCCGGAGGTGTCGGACTGTTTCGGAGTGAGTTTCTTTTTATGGAGAATGGAAATAAAGCGCCGACGGAGGAACAGCAATTTCAGGCATATAAGCTTGCGGCAGAATCCATGGGTATGAATCGGGTGGTCATCCGTACTGCGGATCTGGGCGGAGATAAGAAAGCAGATTTCCTTGAACTTGAGGAGGAGCATAATCCGGCTATGGGACTTCGTGGGATCCGTATGTCTCTTGAGAAAGAAGAGATGTTTAAGACACAGCTTCGGGCAATCCTGAGGGCTTCTATCTACGGAAACGTGCAGGTAATGTTTCCGATGATCACAACCGTAGAGGAGGTAGTAAAAGCAAAAGAATACCTTGAAATTGTAAAACAGGAATTAAAAGCGGAAAAAGCATTTTTTGATGAGAATATCAAGGTGGGAGTTATGATAGAGACTCCGGCCGCGGTCATGCTCAGCGGCGAGCTGGCGCGGGAAGTGGATTTCTTCAGTATCGGAACGAATGACCTTACGCAGTTTACCCTTGGCATGGACCGGACGAATGAATCAGTCATGAGCCATTATGATACAAAGCATCCGGCATTGCTCAAGATGATACGGATCGTCACGAATAATGTCCATCTGGAAGGCAAGACTATCAGCGTGTGCGGGGATTTGGCGGCAGATTTGTCTATGACGGAGTTTTTTGTCCAGATTGGAGTAGACGAATTGTCCGTTGCTCCGGACCAGGTGTTAGGACTTAGAAAGAAGATCAGGGAAATTCAATAGCTTGAGACAGCGAAGGAGAGAGATTATGTGGACAAGAGAACAGTTGAAAAGTAATGCAAAGATTAATATGAAGCGAAATTACTGGAGTTGCGTGGCAGTTGCCTTTATTATGTCAGTAGTGGAGGGCGTCGGGGCCTTCGGAGGAGTAAGGAACGGGTCACAGAGTACGGGCTCGGACAGCAGTTATGGCTTTGATGGCTATCAAGGGATGGAGATTTATTTTCCGGTTATAGTAACTGTCATAGCTGCTGCAGTTGCAGCACTGCTTGTATTTGGACTTTTGCTTAATATTTTTGTGGGAAATGTCCTGCGCATTGGCGCAAATAGATTTTTTGTCCGGAACCGGACAGAAATGGTGCGGACGGGGACTGTATTTGACGGGTTTCGCTCCGGGCATTACGGGAATATCGTTGTTACTATGTTTTTAAGGGACCTGTATATTACCTTGTGGACATTATTGTTTATTGTGCCGGGAATCATCAAAGAGTTAGAATATATGATGGTGCCGTATATTCTTTCGGAGAATCCAGGGATGGAGCGGAGAGAAGCCTTTGAGATCAGCAGGCGGATGATGGATGGAGAAAAGTGGAATGCTTTTGTGCTTCAGCTTTCATTTATCGGCTGGTATCTGCTGTCAGGATTGACCTGTGGGCTTGTAGGAATCTTCTATGTGAGTCCATATGTGGAGGCAACGATGGCGGAGCTTTATGCATATAATAAAGGCAAAGCTTTTCATGAAGGCTATATTCAGTAAAAAGTTTTTTGAAAAATGTCTTACATTAATTGGATTTGTGTGATATAATACAAGGCAGAAAGGATTATGTCGGCAAATGAAGAACTTCATAGATGATATACCAGATGTAGCTGGCGTACGGTCTATAAGCGATACATGCTTGGATTGTGCGCCTTTTCTACGATAGAGAAGGTGCCCGGCAGTTTCCTTTCCGGAGCAAATGGGGATGTCAGGTAGGATACAGCAAAACGTCAGCGAGTGAACAGGAGGTAAATATGTTCAAAATTGGTGATCAGGTAGTACACTATAAGGAAGGTGTATGTGAAGTGACGAATATTGGAAGACTAGATATAGGATGCTCTGACAGGAAGAAGGAATATTACACATTAAAGCCTTTATATAATGCGGGTGGAACACTCTATATGCCGGTAAATGGGGAAGAAAAACAACTGAGAAGAGTTATATCGCAGCATGAGGCGAAAGAGTTGATTGATGATATGCCCAATATTGACGTCCTAAATGTTAGTGATGAAAAGCGCAGAGAACTTATGTACAAAGAGGCATTGTTTAAAAATCAGTGCAGATCATGGGTTGCACTGATGAAGACATCATATATTAGAAAGCAGGAACGGATCGCAATTGGAAAGAAGGTTATCAATGTAGATGACAGGTATTTAAACAGCGCGGAAAAGTTTTTGTACGGGGAGCTGGCAGTTGCGTTGGACATGCCGAAAGAAAAGGTACGGGAGTACATTGTAGAGAAGATGGAACCTTAAGAAAAAAGTGCTTTGGTGATGGGGAGTGACCAGAGCACTTTTATTATGGTTCTGTCAGGGGGTAAAGAGTGCCATCAGAAACAAACAGAGAATGATACCGATGACAAGAATACCAAGCCGCAGTACAAACTGTAATGTTTTTTTCTTTCTGCCTTTGCCGTGGTGAGGGGATTTCTCCTGAGACATGAGAAACGCCATATAATAATCGCGGCTCAGAGTATAGTCGAACTTTACAGCCCTGTTTTTAGACAATTGTGTATATTGAAGAAAACCGTTCCAGTCTCTGCAGATGGATTTCCAGCCATTAATAATCTCATTTTTCCAGTCATTGATCGGAGAGCGGGAAAAGAATCCGATGTCTGAGCGGTAACGATTCATGTTCTGGTAGACAGGGTCTGTCTGTTTTTCATAGTAGCTTTCCAGAGATTTTTTAAGTCCCGCCAGCGCAGCACTTTGCGCATCGTGTTTTTGCTCATAGGCATCGATCATGTATCGGTATATCTTCTGAAAGCTGTCAGCCTGATAAGCAGGACAAGAACCTTTGTCCCGGAATTCAGGTGTCTGCTTTAAGCTTTGTCCATTTTGGAAGAAATATTCCTGTGCAAAAGTACCCATAGCATATTTTAACGCAGAAGCAGTTCCTTCGGAAAGTCCTGTCTGTTCAATAAAAGTCTGGGCTTTGAGAGACGATACCCCGGCGGAGAAGCCGAGATATTCTTCGCTGGTGTAAGGAAGCTTTTCTGATTTTATCTGGGGAAGGTTCTGGTTCAGGTAATGGATGAAGTTTTGTGCCTGTCTGATATCCCGCAGGTTAAATGCCTTACTTCCGGTAAGATATCCGCCGCGCTGTATAACTTCCAAAGCTTTCGTGCCGCTTCTCTCCGATCTTCCGACATGGTCCTGGTATTCCGTGTTAATACGGGCTTTAGAATCTTTCTGGTAAATGATTCCCTGTGCTAACTGTTGTCCCGTGCCTTTTTGCGTCATATTTTGTGCCGCATATCCTGTTTTGCCGAAGGTGGAATTCCCCTCTGACAGAGTCAGGGGTTTGCGTTCAGACATATTTTGAAACAATCCGTTAATAAGCGCTTCGCTGGAATTGGGACGGCCATATTGTCCAAGAAAATCCAGCAATTCCTGGAATCTCTCACTTACTAACTGGCGGATTGCATTTAAAGTAAAAGCGTCAAGCTGTGCCATCAACTGAAGCTGCAAAGTGCCCCTGTAGTCTGAAAGAAGTTCGTTGAGTAAAGACTGGAATATACTTTGTATTTGGTTAAAATTAGCTGCTGCAGACTGGTGTGAGTCTTGTTTCCAGTGGAGCATTTCCAAAAGTTTGCGGTTCATGATTCTTTCGTTTGCAGCATCATCCGCTTCGCTTGTACGATTAGGTTCTTTCGTAGATTCCAGTTCGGCACGGTCTTCTTGCTTCTGATATTTTGCTATCTCTGCTTCTCTTGCAAGTGCAGCATTCAAGATCATCTCCCCGGCACGGATTTCTTCCAAAGAAGCTTCTAGTTCAGCCAACGCCCCGTCGGCAGGTGTACCTTGCACGGAGGCACCCTGTTTTCCTGTCCCCTGTTCTGAGGGAGATAGCGGAATCAGAGGTTTCCCCGCATTTGGAGTTATTACATGTTGATTGGTTGTATTTTTAATATCCATAATATCTTCACATCCTTATATATATTATCGGCAGAAGACGGTGAAACTTGAAAATCACAATCCTTTTTTATATGCATACAATATATTGTTATTATATTCAAGGAGGACATTTATGAAGAAGAGAGTATTTGCGGTTCTGCTGACGGCTGTTATGGTAGTTGTAGCTTTGACAGCATGTTCCGGCAAAAAGGAGGCAGAAAAAACTGCAGAGAATGCTGCGGGAGATACAAAAGAGGAAGCATCCGATGAAGGAATGCTTCCTGCGACGACAAAGGTAGTACTAAACGAAGTGGCTCATTCCATCTTTTATGCTCCTATGTATGTGGCGATTGAAGAAGGGTATTTTGATGAGGAAGGGATTGAACTCGAACTCGTGACAGGTTTTGGGGCAGATAAAACTATGACTGCTGTTATCTCCGGCAGTGCGGACATTGGGTTCATGGGGTCAGAGGCATCGATCTACACATACAATGAAGGTGCCAACGATTATGTGGTGAATTTCGCCCAGCTTACCCAGCGCGCCGGGAATTTCCTTGTTGCAAGAGAGGAGATGCCGGACTTTAAGTGGGAAGATTTAAAGGGCAAGGATGTGCTTGGAGGGCGTAAGGGCGGTATGCCTGAAATGGTATTCGAGTATATCTTAAAACAGAATAACATCGACCCGCAGAAGGATGTAAAGATTGACCAGAGCATTGATTTTGGCTCTACGGCGGCGGCATTTTCCGGCGGGCAGGGAGATTTCAGCGTTGAGTTCGAGCCATCTGCCACGGCTCTTGAACAGGAGAAGGACGGATATGTGGTGGCGTCTCTCGGAACGGACAGCGGATATGTGCCTTACACAGCGTTTTCAGCGAAACAGAGCTATATCAAAGATAACCCGGAGGTAATCCAGGGATTTACCAATGCCCTCCAGAAAGGCATGGATTATGTGCAGTCGCATAAGCCGGAGGAGATTGCAGCGGTAATCCAGCCGCAGTTTAAGGAAACGGATATAGATACGATCACGACGATTGTGACCCGTTACTATGAGCAGGACACATGGAAAGACAATCTTGTGTTTGAGAAAGAAAGCTTTGAGCTTTTGCAGGATATTTTGGAAGAA
Source organism: uncultured Dorea sp. (assembly GCA_910586965.1). Lineage (GTDB taxonomy): Bacteria > Bacillota > Clostridia > Lachnospirales > Lachnospiraceae > MD308. Next base: position 77,122 of record CAJUMF010000006.1, read on the forward strand.
GCAGGAGAGCTTACAAAGCGGGCGCCTTATGAAGAGCTTGTGACGACAGAATTTGCCCAGGAAGCAAAGAAATAGTATTTTTGAAATATATGTGTATGCAAAGCCGGGAGGAAAACTTCCGGCTTTATGTATGATGCATTTTTACTTTGTATTTTTGTGTGATATATGGGACGGAGAATATTAATTGCTTGTCCGGCGGATGTATGTATGCTATGATTGAAAACGAAAAACAGGAGAACTTTACAAGGAGAATTGTATGTCCTGCCGGCTGTCTGGTATGGCAGGGGAATGGAGGTACAGCATGTTGAAGCTATTGATAGCGGATGATGAGAAAACAATCTGTTCTTTAATTGCCCGGTTATTAGACTGGAAACAATTAGGATTTGAGATTGTCGGAATGGCATATACAGGTGTGGATGCATTTGAGATGATTCAAAAAGAACAACCAGATGTTATCATATCCGATATTCGTATGCCGGGTTATGATGGGATAGAATTGATAAAGAGAACAAAGGAAGCGCAGATTGAAGCGGAATTTGTTATGATCAGTGGTTTTAAGCAGTTTGAGTATGCGCAGAACGCAATGAAGTACGGAGTAAAGTATTATCTTTTAAAACCGATAGAAGAGGATAAATTATCAGAGATTGCACAGGAAATCAAGGAAGCGATATTAGATAAAAGAGCGCATGATACTTATGAAAATAACCTGAGGCTGGAAATTAAAGCGACAAAGGATAAAATGAGAAAAAAATTTCTGACTTCTATCATCTGGGGTGATAACAAAGAGGAAAAGGGTGCTGACAGAGACAGTATAAACAAAGAATATAGACAAGGTTTGAAGAAGGAGTTTTTCAGGCAGCATTTGTTAAGATTGATACAGACGAAGAAGAGGGAGAAAGTATCGGGTCGATCGTAAAGGAATTGGAAAAATATACCGATATTTTAGAAAAAGTATGTAAAGAGCATATTACTACAGATATGAATTCCGGAATTATTACTTTATTCAATTATAAGATTGAACAGGAAGAATTGGTTAAAAAGAAAATAGAAGAGTTGTATGAAAATATCAAAAAGTATGCAGACCAGTTTGAGGGTTTTTCTGTGGTCATAGGGGTCGGACGGAAGATGAACAATTTTTCAGAGTCCAGTCTTTGCCTTAAGACGGCAGTGGATGCGATCAAATACCGGATAAAGGTTGCGGATACAGGGATTATCTATCTGGAAAATTATCAGTTTGATCCATATGATATTGATAAAGTTGTAATAGAAAAGGACAAGCAGAACTACCTTTCAAAAATAATTTCCGGAGATATAAGAGGTGCACAGGAATGTGTTGCGTCAAAGGTAAGGAAAATCAAATTTTCATACGAAAATTACTCGCCGCTTTTGTTGTTTGATGTTCTGATCATGTATGCGGAACTTCTGTCAGACTATTGTAAACAGCATTTATACAATCCGGAATATGAAAAGAGTTTTAAAAAATGGAATGTCCGGGTTGATAATACGAAAAGGGAGAGAAAACTTCTTTCTGTGACAGAAGATTTGATCAAGGAAATTCTGGAATATATGGATGAGGAAAAGAAACAGAAAGATATAAAGCCAGTCCGTGTAGTAAAAGAATATATTGAAGAAAATTATATGCAGGAGATCAGTCTTAATCAACTGGCAGAACTGGTGGAGATGAATGCTTCTTATTTGAGTTCTGTATTCAAAAAAGAGACAGGCATGGCTTATTCAGAATATCTGATTCAGTGCAGGATAAAGCAGGCAAGCCGTCTTTTGGCAGAAACGAGTCTAAGTGTCAGCGAAGTCGCTTACCGGTCGGGGTATCAGGATGCAAGGTATTTCAGTAAACAATTTTCAAAACAGGTAGGTTTGAAACCATCTGAATATAGAAAACTATATTCATAAAGAAGGAAATCTATGCGCAGAACAAAATATTCACCAAAACAAATAAAAAAGATCATGATAGCAGGTATGTCAGTTTATCTGTTGCTGGCGTTTGCAAATATAATTCTGATTCCCGGTATTCAAAAGCACACACTGCCGGGACTGCTGATCATTTTTGCGGAAATTGTAACAGGTATTGTATATTTCAGTGTATTTTACAGAAGGATTTATTTGCCGAATCTCCGGCTTAAGCGGTTGATAAAAGAACTGGATCATGGTCAGGTGAGGGCAGATGACGATATGATACAGGAAATCGTAAATATTATCTCGTCGCTGGACTCCATCGCCCTTAAAGAGAAAAATGCAGAGATTTTAGAGAAAAATGCGGAGATTAATAATCTTCAGGACCAGACAAATCCTCATTTTTTATATAACACACTGGAAGTGATACGTGGGGAAGCATTGCTGAAAGGGGAAGAGAAAATAGCGGGGATGACATTGTCTCTTGCAAATTATTTCCGATATAATATCAGCTGGAAAGAGCCGTTTGTATATTTGAAAGATGAATTAAAAAACAGTATGAACTATTTTAATATACAAAAAACCCGGTTTGGGGATAAGATATCCTGTGAGATATTATACCATGATATTGAAGAAGACCAGGTGAGCAATTGCTATATTCCGAAGCTTATCTTACAGCCGGTTATCGAGAATGCTATTTATCATGGCCTGGAGATGAAGATGGGGGAAGGAAAGATTACAATACATATTACGGCAACAGAATCCAGTCTGAAAATTAATGTTGCAGATGACGGTCTGGGCATGACACAGGAGAAAGCGGACGAACTGAACCGGGACAGGGATTACAGGAATGAAGAAAGCATGTCTAAAGAGGATGCAAGGCGGCATAATGGGGTTGCTGTAAAAAACATAAGAAAGAGATTAAAACTGTACTGGGGGGAGCGCGCATATATGGTTGTTGTAAGCGAACTGGGTGTGGGTACGCAGGTGCATATGTCCATGCCGCTTTTATATCAGATTGAGGAATATATGAATTGACGATGAAAAAGGATGTTTTGTTACTGAAAGATATTACAAAAGAAAAAGCACATAACAAAGTGTTAGACCATTTTTTTATGGAAATACTGAGCGGAGAGATCATCAATCTGATCGGACTTGAAGGCAGCGGAAAAGCAGAAATATATTCGATCCTATTTGGTGATGAAAGTGCCGATAAAGGGAAAATATGGTTTTCAGGCAGATGTTATGAAAAAGGTAAAGTGCTGCCGGTTGAAAAGCTGAAAGGGATATTTTTTATCGGCAATCAGGAATTGATCATACCGCATCTGAGTGTGGCTGAGAATTTGTATATCATTGAAAAGATCAAGTATTTACAGTTTAGTGTGTCAAAAAAGAAGATGATACAGCAGGCAAAACGACTATTCGACAAATTCGGCATTGAGATCTCGCCGGAAAAAAAGGCAATGCAGCTTAGCAGGTATGAGTGTTATGTTCTTCGTCTGATGCGTGCGTATGTCAAACGTGCCAGGTTGATTGTAGTAGACGATATACTCGAAGACTGTTCCTTCGACAAGATAGACCAGATCATAGGTATATTGGAACGGTTTAAAGAAGAAGGAGTATCAATATTATGGATTAACAGTTATCCGGATTCTATTACTGAGATTTCAGATCGTATAACGATAATCCGCCAGGGAAGAAACAGCATGACATTCTTCAAAGACGAGTATGATAAACAGAGGCTTTTAGACTGCCTCGCAGGACAGAAAAAATCTGAAGAATCAGAAGCTGAATCCTGTACGGCAGCAGGCAGAGTCATTTTCCAGGCAGAACATATACAAAATGAATACTTTGATGATCTGTCTTTTGCGTGCAGGAAAGGCGAGATACTCGGAATATATGATTTCCAGAATAAATTCAGCAGAGAGCTGAGGAGGCTGCTGCTTGGACGGAGAGGATATACAGGGAATCTTATGATTGACGGTACGGTGTACAGAGCAGATTCGGAGTATAAATTAGTGAAAAACCGTATAGGAGTAGTGGATGGAAATCAATATCAATCGCTTATTTTCCCGGATCTTTCTGTGCGTGAAAATATAGAAATGGCAATCTATAAAAAGACAACCATGTTTGGATGCTTTATCAATGGAAGAGTCAAAAAATATCTTGATAAGATCGGGATGGAAATATGCGAAAATACCCGGATCAATCAGGAAATGGATGAGGTGAGCAGAAGAGATGCAATGCAGATCATTTATCGCAGATGGCAGCTCGCAAATCCAAAGATTTTGTTTTGCTTTCAGCCTTTCTTAAGACTGGATGCCGTATCAAGGCAGCAGCTTGAAACACTGTTGATAGAATTTAAAAGAAAAGGAACATGTATTGTGCTTGGCAGCGCGGATATTTCCCATTTGATGCCGTTTTGCGACAGGATACTGGTGATAGAGCGCAGCCGGATTGCCAGAGAAGTTGACAGGAGAAAATTTTCAGAGTATTTCTAATGAAAATGCACTTTTTCCAAAATCCCACGCATTGTTGTAAATATTTTTGATGGTTATAATAGAGCTAATAAATAACCTGAAGGAGGAAAAAATATGAAAACAGTGTGGAAAAAAGCAGCGGCAGTAGTAATGATTTTAATGATGGTCTGGTCGCTGGCCGGATGCAGCAGTTCCGGAGGCGGTGAGTCTGCTGAGACAGAAACGAAGTCTGACTCATCAAAAGCAAAGATCGGTTTTGTTGTCAGTGATATGTCTGATGCGTTTTTTGCTCATCTGGTACAGAATATGCAGGCAGATGCGGAAAAAAAGGGTGTAACGCTGACAGTTAAGGAGTGCCCGGAAATCAGTGATAAGATTACCGGTATTGAAAACTTTGTAGAAGCGGGTTGTACAGCGATCATCTGTCATGTTACGGATGCAGATGCTCTGAAAGATGCAGCGGCAAACGCAGAAAGCGCAGGCGTTAAATTTATCTCCTATGATTCAGACATTGAAGGTACATCCGGCTTTATTGGGATTGACAATCATGAATACGGATATGCAATCGGTAAAAATGCAGCGGAATGGATGAATGAGAATTTTGAAGGGTCCGAAAAAGTTAAGGTAGGTGTCTGCAACTATCCGGATTACCCGTTCCTGGTAACAAGAGAAGAAGGAATCTTAGATGCATTAAAAGAGCTTTCACCGAATGCTGAAGTTGTCGTGACAGCAAAAGCCGGCTATACACCAGAAGGCGTTGATGTCGGAGATGCATGGGTCCAGTCAAATCCTGATCTGAATGTAGTTGTCGGAATTAATGATGCCGGAGTATTAGGTGTCTATGAGTCTTTCAAATCTGCAGGTATCAAAGGCGATAAATTAGGAATGTTTGGAGGAGACGCAGTAGATGATGCTTTGGCAGCATTGAAGGAAGAAGGAGTATTTAAGGCAACAGTTACTACCAATATGCTGCTTCATGCAGACTATTTTATTGATATGGCAATCGAATTAACAGAAAATGGAAAATTGGATGAAAGAGAAGTCCTGTTCCCGCTTGATCCGATAACCCTGGACAATGTTGACGAATATATTGCAAGTCAGAAATAGAGTAGGACACAGATTAATGGTATAGATTGTATGCTATACCATTAATTTTTTGAAAGCAATGGATTATGGGTGAGGTGGAGACTTACATATGGATAATATATTAGAAATAAAAAATGTTACGAAGAGATACCCGGGTGTAATAGCGTTAGATGATATATCTTTTTCCGTAAAGGAAGGGGAAGTACATGCATTAGTAGGTGAAAACGGCGCAGGGAAATCAACACTGATAAAGATCATTACGGGTGCGATAAAGCCTGATGAGGGAAGTATCATCTATCAGGGAAAAACTTACACAGAGCTGAACCCTATCTTGTCAGGAGAGATAGGGATAGAAGCGATTTATCAGGAGTTTAATCTTGCTCCGTCGCTATCTGTAGAAGAGAATATCTATATGGGAAATAAAGTAAATGAAGGCGTATTTATAGATAAGAAAAGACTTACCAGCAAGACGATGGAAGTTTTGGATTCTCTGAATGCAAATATTGATCCCAGTACAAAAATCAGGGATTTGACAGTAGCCTATATGCAGTTGGTAGAGATATCTAAAGCGCTGGCTAAAAATGTAAAGCTGCTGATCATGGATGAGCCGACAGCACCGCTGACAGATAATGAAGTGGAGATTCTTTTTAAGTTAGTAAAGAATCTGAAGGAAAAAGGAGTATCTATTATTTATATATCTCACAGAATGGATGAAATATTCGAACTGTGTGACAGAGTAACAGTCATGCGTGACGGTCAGGTAATAAAGACGACAGATATAAAGGATACTACACGGAATCAACTGATCTTTGATATGGTGGGGCGTGAACTGACTGAGACGTATCCTGTGAGGAATCCTCAATACGGAGAGAAGATCTTAGAGATAAAGAATGTTGGCGGGCCTTCTAATTCAGAAACTTCCTTTTACGTCAGAGAGGGAGAAATTGTAGGTATAGCAGGACTTGTGGGGGCTGGAAGAACAGAGATCGCAAGGCTGATCATCGGTGCGGATAAGAAATATTCCGGAGAAATCTATGTAAAGGGAGAAAAGGTCATGGTCCGCTCTCCCAAGGATGCAATAGAGAATGGGATTGCCTATGTTTCTGAAGACAGGAAAAATCAGGGGGTATTGCTTAAGATGTCGATCCGGTGGAATATCACTCTTCCGATTTTAAGGAGGCTTTCTCGTTTGATATTTATTGATTCAAAGAAAGAGAATGAATGTGTAAATGAGTATAAAGACGCGCTTCGGATCAAGACACCGACGATCAACCAGTTAGTAGGAAATCTTTCCGGCGGAAATCAGCAGAAAGTGGCTGTCGCCAAATGGCTGGCAAGCAAGTCAAAAATATTGATTCTTGACGAACCGACCCGGGGGATCGATGTGGGGGCAAAGCAGGAAATCTATGAGCTGATCAACAAACTGACGAAAGAGGGCCTTGGAATCATTATGATTTCTTCAGAAATGGAAGAGATTATGGGGATGTCTGACCGTATGCTTGTGATGGCAGAAGGCAGTATTGTAGGAGAACTTAAAAAAGAGGAATTTTCACAGGATAAGATTCTTAAGTATGCGTCGAACATTACGACTTAGGAGGAACGTAAAATGGATAAAGTTAAAAATTTTATAAAACAGTATTTCGTGTTAGTTATATTACTATTTTTGATTATTTTATTTGGGGTATTGCAGCCGGAATCCTTTTTGACGATGTCAAACTTATTTACGGTAGTTCGTCAGTCTTCTATTATGGGAATTGCAACGATCGGCCTTTTGTTTGTCATGATCGCGGGAGGAATCGATCTGTCTCTTGGCTCAGTTATTTCCCTTCAGTCTGTATTAGTTGCCGTACTGCTGACTCAGGTACAGTTGGGACTGATCCCTTCGTATCTTGCGGGACTTTTGGTATCAACGCTGATCGGACTGGTCACAGGTATCATTATTGTTAAGACGAATATTTTCCCTATGATAGGAACGCTGGCGCTGCAGATCATACTGCAGGGAGCAGCATACCTGATATGCGGGGGTATGCCGGTATCGAATCTTCCGGACGGGGCAAAGGTTGTAGGACAGGGCTATATAGGGAATATCCCTTTGCCGGTAATTTTGTTTATTATAGTTATTGCAATCGCGGCGGTTATACTGAACCGCACCTACATAGGAAGACATTTTTATGCTGTCGGAAGTAATGAAGAAGCGGCAAGACTTTCAGGAATCAATACGGGCAAATTAAAGGTCGCGACGTATGCGATCGGAGGGTTTTTGTCCGGGCTCGCAGGAATTATCATGCTTGCGAGAATCAGTTCCGGACAGCCTACAGCGGGGAAAAATATGGAGATGGACTGCCTGACAGCGGCAGTTATCGGCGGAGTCAGCCTGACCGGCGGTGAAGGCCGCATCTCCACGGCAGTATGCGGAGTGCTTATCATCGGCGTTCTGACAAATGGAATGACGATCTTAAATATCAGTGAATATTACCAGCTCATTATCAGAGGTTGTATTTTCCTCGGGGCCGTATGTCTGGATGGAATCCAAAAGCAGTTGGCTGGAAAGAAAAAAATAAGAAAGGCGGTTTAGTATGAGTTTTTACAGGAAATATTTACAACCCGAATACGGGGAAGCGGCACCGGAGGTGAATATTATGGAACCTCAGGTTATGGATATGGAGCACCGGAAAGAGTGGAGGATAAAAAGCGACTATGAATCCGCAGCAGCAATGTCGGCTGCTTATCAGAAATGTTTCTGCTATCGGGATATTATGACAGTTCGGACAGAAAATGTGATGTGCCGGTGTGAAGACAGGGAATTCTCTGTCAGAATCTATACCCCGCGCAGTAAGGAAATATATCCGGCAGTTATATTCTATCACGGCGGAGCATTTTCCATGAACAGTATTGAGGTATATGAGTATGTTCACCGGTATCTTGCCTGCTATGGGAACATGATCGTCATAGCGCCGGACTATCATCTGGCACCGGAATATAAATTTCCGAAAGGACTGGAGGAAGCATATAGCACACTGGAATGGGCAGAAGAGCACATAAAAGATTACGGAGGAGATCCTTCGGATATCAGTGTATGCGGGGACAGTTCCGGAGGGAATTTTGCTGCCGCGGTATCTATGATGGCGAGGGACAGGAAAGGGCCTGTGATCAGCCGTCAGATCTTGTATTATCCGTTAGTGACAAATATAGAAGAAGAGATGACAGAATCTGAGAAACGGTATGGCAAAGGATATTTCCTTGAGTACAACTGTATGGAAGACCCTATGGCTCTGTATTTTAACAGTGAAGAGGAAAAGAAAGATCCTTTGGCTTCGCCGCTTCTTGCAGAAAATCTGTCTGACCTCCCTCCGGCATGTTTTATATCCGCCGAGTGCGATCCGCTTTTGGATCAGGGACTTATGTATGCGGCAAGACTTGAAGATGCCGGAGTGAAAGTGGAGTATCATATTATGAAAGGTATGGTTCACGGTTTTATTAACTGGACATACGGGAAAACATTTGAGGCATTGAACCATGGGATTCAATTTATCCGCAGGAAAGATTTATAAAGAGATACAGGAGGAATCATATGTCAGCATTTCGAGAATTGAAAGATCATATAGATACAATTTCTATCGTGAATACACATTGTCATAAGCTGCCTGAGAAGCCGGGATTTCCGGACGGACTTAAGGAACTGGCTGAGCATTCATATCTGGGTTGGTGCCATCGTACGTGGGATGGTACAAAAGAAGCAGCGGCAGAGTTTGTAAGGGGGTTAAAGCATAATTCTTATTTTTTCTGGATTGAGAAAAGTCTTCAGAAGCTCCTTAATACGGACCAGAGATTAAATGAAGAAACGTATCCGTGGTTTGAGAAAAAACTGAAAGAATTTTCTGGATCTATGACATCGGATGATGAGTTTCTGCGCGATGTATGCCACTATGATAAGATCATACTGGACGGATACTGGGAACCAGGAACAGATCTTGGAAATCCTGATCTGTATACCCCTGCTTACCGAATCAATCAGTTCTTGTTTGGATATCAGACGGATACAGTCGATGATAACGGAAACAATCCGTTTCTGGTATATGGATGGCCGAAGGAGATGAGCTTTGAACAGTATTTGGATCAAATCGAAAAGATGATCCGGGAAAAAATGGCTCAGGGATGTGTGGCGCTTAAGTCTTCTCTTCCATATGACCGTTCCATTCATTTTACAGAACGGTCATATGAAGAAGCAAAGAAAGGATATCAGAATAAAGAGGCCGCGCAAAAAGATATTACAGCATTTCAGGATTATATTTATTTTCATATCTGTAAAATTGCAGCAAAATATGATATACCTTTTCAGAATCATACAGGACTCGGTAAGCTGGAAGGGAGTAATGCAATGCTGCTTAAGGAGGTGATCGGAAAAAATCCAAAGACAAGATTTGTGCTGTTTCACGGCAGCTTTCCATGGACAGATGATGCATTGGCACTGATTCATAATTATTCAAATGTATATGCCGATCTTTGCTGGATGCCTGGTATTTCAACAAGTACAGCAGTTTATTTTTTGAAACAGCTATTGGAGACAGGAAAAGCAGATGCAATTACATGGGGATGTGACTCATGGACGGTGATTGAGAGTTACGGGGCATATCTGGCAGGACGTTATGCAGTGGCAAAGGCATTGTCAGAGATGATAGACGATGAGTTTATGACGCTTTCTGAAGGAAAAGAGCTGACAGAGAACATATTCCGGGAAAATGCAAAGAGAATCTATCATATATAGATTGTTTTTCTATCTGCGGATCAGATGATGAAGGCATGGAAATTGTCCGGACATTGTGTTATGATATCTTCAGAGAATAAAGGGCGTGAGTGCCTTTGTTCACGAACAACGAAAGGGGGACGCTCATGGATCGGACAATCTATTTTGACAACGGGAGCACGTCATGGCCGAAAGCTCCGGGCGTTGCGAAAGCTATGGCGGAGCTTTTGGAAAACGGTGCGTTTAATATCAACCGGGGGAATTATGCGGGAGCTTACGAGATAGAGGGCATTGTGCTGGATACGAGGGATAAGCTTTCAAGGCTTTTTGGCGGGAAAGACTCAAGAGCCGTGATATTCACGCCGGGAGTGACTTATTCCCTCAATTATTTTATCAAGGATATGCTGAAAAACGGCGACCATGTGCTGGTGACAGGACTGGAGCACAATGCGGTGATGCGCCCGCTGGAGCAGATGAGGGGGCAGGGAGTCTCATATGATATCGTTCCGGTGGATGAGGAGGGAAATCTTGACCCGGATGTGCTTGAGGGAATGGTAAAGCCGGAGACGAGGGCGGTGATTGTGACTCATGCGTCTAATGTGTGCGGCACGGTTGTACCGGTGCAGGAAATCGGTGAAATCTGCCGGAAAAAGAATCTGTATTTTGCCGTGGATACGGCTCAGAGCGCGGGGACGATACCGGTGGATATGGGAGAGTGCGGCATTGATTTTCTGGCATTTACCGGGCATAAGGGGCTTTTGGGGCCGCAGGGCATCGGAGGATTCCTCATATCGGAGAGGTTGAATGGGCAGATGCAGCCGCTGATCGCGGGGGGAACCGGCAGCCAGTCGGACAGCCTCAAGATGCCGGAAAACCTTCCGGATAAATACGAGAGCGGAACAATGAACCTTCCGGGAATCATCGGTCTTCACGCTGCTCTTGAATATTTGGAAAAGACAGGGATTGACGTAATCCATAAAAAGAAGATGGCGCTGGCGGAGCATTTCCTGAATCAGGTAAAGGAGATTCCGGGAGTGCGGATTGCGGGGAGGAAAGACATTAAGAACCGGGTGGCAGTGGTATCCCTTGATTTCCTGACGGCGGATAATGCGGTGGCGGCATTTGAGCTTGAGCAGGAGTATGGGATTATGACGAGAGTGGGACTTCACTGCGCGCCTGTCGCCCATAAGTCGCTCCGTACATTTCCCCAGGGAACGGTGAGGTTTGCTTTTGGGGCGGAAAATACAATGAAAGAGATTGATGTGTGCGTGGAGGGAATAAAGAGAATCGCGGGGTAAAACCGTCTGGCAGATTTGGGCGGATATGGATTGCGAAGAGCAGTATTGCGGTATAAAAATGGCATATAGATATAATCTATAAATGAGAAAATATATAATAATTATCAATGGGCGAAATGCAAGGATTCCATAGCTTATGAGCCGTAAAAATGATACACTGATTGTAGCTTACATATATTTAAAAATGTCTTACTTAAGGAGGAAAATTGAAATGGCTGACAATCATAAGATGTGGGAAGAACTTGGGATGAACTTAGAGCTGCATGACCAGCTCTGCGCGGTGCTGCCGCAGGCATTTGGGGATGTCTTTTTATCCCAGGAGAACAGGCCGGAGGGTATGGATTACTATAATATGGTCGTGGCAGATATCCATGGCATCCGCCCGGCAGAGCTTATCGAGCACCAGAAAAAGGGCGGCAAGGTGTTCGGCACGTTCTGCGTCTATGTTCCGGATGAGGTAATTTTCGCGGCTGACGCGATTGCTACAGGTCTCTGCGGCGGCTCCCAGTTCTGGGTTCCGGGCGGGGAGAAGGTACTGCCTACCAACACATGCCCGCTCATCAAGGCATCTGTAGGCGCAAGGCTTGACCGGACATGCCCGTTCTTCCGGATTGCAGATATGTACATTGGGGAAACGACCTGCGACGGAAAGAAGAAGGCATGGGAGATCCTCTCTGAGGATGTCCCGGTGCATGTGATGGACCTTCCGCAGATGAAACGCGCGAAAGACGTTAAGGCATGGGCAGAGGAGATTACGGCGTTAAAGGAGAAGGTAGAGGAGTTTACTGGCAATAAGGTTACGGTTGAGAAACTGGCGGAGACTATTAAGCTTATCAACAATAAGAGAAAGGCTCTTGCAAGGCTTTATGACTGCCGCAAAAATGAGACATTGCCGATCAGCGGTACGGATGCCCTTGTGATTTCCCAGATTGCATTCTATGACGATCCGGCGAGATTTACCCAGATGACCAACAAGCTCTGCGACGAGTTAGAGCAGAGGATTAAAGACGGCGTAAGCGTGGTTCCGGCAGGCACAAAGCGGATTATGCTGACAGGAACGCCTCTTGCGATTCCGAACTGGAAACTGCATAACATCGTGGAGACAAGCGGCGCGGTGGTTGTCTGTGAAGAGATGTGTACGGGAACACGTTATTTTGAAAATTATGTGGACGAGAGCAAGGAGACGGTGGAAGACCAGATTACGGCAATCGCAGAGCGCTATATGAACATCAACTGTGCATGTTTCACCCCGAACCATGCAAGGATTGACGATATCCTGCGTCTGGCGAAAGAGTATAAGGTTGACGGTATCATCGATGTGAACCTTAAGTTCTGCAACCTGTATGACACGGAAGGATATTTCGTAGAGCGCGCTATGAAAGAGGCAGGAATACCGGTGCTCGGCATCGAGACAGACTATACAGACAGCGACGCACAGCAGCTCCGCACAAGAGTCAGCGCATTTGTGGAGATGCTTAATAACTAAGGAAGGCTATTATGGAGAAGGTACAGCATTATGTGTTGTTTCCGAATCACGATAATGGGATGCGTCTTTATAATGAACTGAAAAAGCTGGGGGTTTGGGCAGTCATTGCCCCGACCCCCAGAAGTGCGAGCAAATGCTGCGGGATTTCACTTATGATTAAGGAAGAGGATATAGGCGCGGTCCAGGGTTGCGTGTCGGAACACGGGATTGAGATTTTGAAGATTGCTGCGGTGGAGAAGGATCTGAACCCGCACAGGGACAGGTATTGCTAGACGAGATGCGGAACAGTCCGCCGTTTCGCAGTGCATATAAATATATTGAAAGGGAAAAGCAAGATGAATTATGTAGGGATTGATATTGGCTCCACGGCGTCAAAGGTGGCAGTGGTCGGGGAAAAGGAGATGAAGTTCGTACTTCCGACGGGCTGGAGCAGCAAGGAGACGACAATGCTTATCCGGGAAAAGCTCCTTGCGGACGGCGTGGATGTAGCAGACGCTGAGACAAAAGTTGCGGCTACCGGGTACGGCAGGGTTGCCGTGGATTTTGCAGATTACGTCATCACGGAGATTACCTGCCACGCCAGGGGCGGCAGGGAGATAGCGGGGGATGAGTGCAGCATCATCGACGTGGGCGGTCAGGATACGAAGATAATCTTAGTCTCCCAAGGTTTAGTGCAGGATTTCCTCATGAATGACAAATGTTCGGCGGGAACGGGAAAGTTCCTGGAAATCATGGCAAACCGCCTGGGAGTGACCTTACAGGAGCTTTTTGACATGGCGGCGGCGGGAACGGTACTGCCGATTAGCTCTCTTTGCACGGTATTTGCAGAGTCCGAGGTCATCAATTATATCGGGGAAGGGAAAAACCGGGAGGATATCGCGGCGGGCGTGGTAGATTCGGTGGCGGCGAAGGTGGCGCAGCTTGGCCAGAGGAAAAATCTGTCGGAGAAGGTAATCCTGACAGGAGGATTAAGCCACAGTGAGTATTTTACGAAAATATTGTCTGCGAAGGTGGGGAAGACGGTTGAGCCGACAGCAGACGGGAGATATGCGGGTGCGCTGGGGGCGGCGCTACTGGCGAAGGAGAAATCGGCACGGAAGTAAGAGGTGCCGGTTTTTCTTTTCCGGAAGATTGACAAGGCATCTATTGAGAAAGCGGTCATGGTATGGTAGAATTACCTGCATAGGAGGTGCTTAGAATGAAGGTTTTAATGATTAACGGAAGTCCCCGTGCAGAGGGGAATACATACGTTGCTTTGCGGGAGATGGAGAAGATTTTTAAGGAGGAAGGCATCGAGACGGAGATTCTCCAGGTTGGAAATAAGGCAGTCAGGGGATGTATCGCCTGCGGCTCTTGTGCGAAGAATGGAAAATGTGTGTTTGACGATGCGGTGAATGAGGCTGCGCCTAAGTTCGCAGAGTGTGACGGGCTTGTGGTAGGAAGTCCGGTGTATTATGCATCGGCGAATGCTACGCTGATTGCATTTCTTGACCGTCTGTTTTACAGCACGGGCTTTGACAAGACTATGAAGGTGGGAGCGAGCGTTGTTGCGGCAAGGAGAGGCGGGCTGTCTGCTACTTTTGACGAGCTGAATAAGTATTTTACGATTTCCGGTATGCCGGTGGCGTCAAGCCAGTATTGGAACAGCATTCACGGCAGGACGCCGGGAGAGGCGGAAAAAGACGGGGAAGGCTTGCAGACCATGCGTGTGCTGGCAAAGAATATGGCGTTTCTTATGAAGAGCATCGCGCTTGGGAAGGAAAAGTACGGACTTCCGGAGAAGGAAGAGCGGGTGTCAACGCATTTTATACGATAGGAGATATGGTATGAAAAAGAGAGGAGAGGGGGCTTGCCTGGTGTGCGGCAAGCCCATTGTATACTATGAAAAGGCAAGGCAGATGGAGTGCGTCATGTGCCATCGGCAGTTTGAGAGCCATGCCGGGTGCGAGGACGGGCATTATGTGTGCGATGAGTGCCACGGGGCGAAGGGGATTGAAGTGATTCTTGAGGGGTGTAAAAACAGTGCCTCGAAAAATCCGGTGGAGATTATGCAGGGATTGATGGAGGAGCCTTACATCTATATGCATGGACCGGAGCATCATGTGATGGTGGGGGCGGCATTACTTACGGCGTATTATAATTGCGGGGGATTTGCAGGGAACAAGGCGGCAGGAGATAAGAAGGATATGTATTCGGAGCGGGAAGTGTTTGAAACTGCGCTGGAGGAGATAAGGTCGCGGGGGAGTGAATACCCGGGCGGCTCCTGCGGGCTGTGGGGATGCTGCGGTGCTGCGGTGAGTGCGGGCATGTTTATGAGTATTGTCACGAAGGCAACGCCTCTTACAGGGAAGTCCTGGGGGCTTTCGAACCGCATGACTGCCGAGGCTCTGAAGGCTATCGGAGAGCTTGGCGGGCCGAGGTGCTGCAAGCGGAATTCCTTTACGGCGGCTGTGGCGGCGGTGAAGTTCACGGCGGAGAATCTCGGGGTTCGGATGGAAGTGTCGGAGGAGATACGGTGCGGGTTCTCGGGGGAGAACCGGGAGTGTATTAGGAGGAAGTGTCCGTATTATAAAGGGTGCAAGTAAAGGATTTTGGAAATGTTTGGGATGTCCGGCAAAATTAAAGGGGAGGTGCAGGATTTGGATTGTGAAAGAAAGATTAAGGATGCAAATGAACTGGAATTTGCAATATTCTGTATTGAGAATATTGCTGAGAAACTTGGTGTGGACGGAAAACGGATTTATGATGCATTGACAAAAAAAAGCGGGATACTTTACGGGTATATTATGCCGGAGTATGAAATCTTGCATACTCAGGGGAAAGAATATATTGTAGATGATATTATTGAGGTGATAGAGGAAAGAGGTGTAGTGGTGTGATTTTGTATCACGGGTCGTATTTGGAAATCATTAAACCTGATTTGGTGCATTCCAGAGTCAATGTGGATTTCGGACGGGGATTTTACACAACGCCTTTTTATGAGCAGGCAGTGAGTTGGTGCAGAAAATTCAGGCGGCGCGGAAAAGATGGGATTATTTCTTTGTACGAATTTGACGAGAAGGCCTATCAGGAGCTTAGGGTATTGAATTTTGATTCTTATTCTGAGGAATGGCTGGATTTTATTCTTAATTGCCGCAGTGGTAAGGATACTTCAGATTATGATATAGTGGTTGGCGGCGTGGCAAATGATAAGGTGTTTAATACGGTTGAACTCTATTTTGAACAGCTTATTGATAAGGCGGAGGCGATTAACCGTCTGCGTTATGAAAAGCCGAACTTGCAGATTTGTTTCCGTACAGAGATTGCGATGGAAAAATATCTGCATTTTGAAGGGAGCGAACAGATATGAAAGCAAATCCTATTTTGCTGCAAAAGAAATATACCCGTGTGATTGGGAGATTTGCGGAGCAGGAAGACATTTCTCTGGAAAAGGCTCTTGATTTTTTCTATCACTCAGAGATTTATCTGCTGGTCTCGGAAGGAGTTTCAGATATGCATTGTATGAGCGATGAATATCTGGCAGAAGAACTTGGGATGGCATATAAGGCGGGAAAAGAACGTGCTTAAAAATAGGATGATTTGGGAATCCGCACGGGATACTTTAAAGCGTTTCTTCGCCCTTGCTGTCGAGGAGAAGATTGGTGTCGGCGATAGAGCAGGCTGAGGCGCAAAAGGCAGGGTATGGCGCATGTTCAAAATGTTATTGAAAAGTTTAATGATGATTTAGATTAAAAATGGGCATCTTAACTTCAAAGGAGGAGATGACCATGAAAGTAAAAACAGCAAAAGTATTAGGTGTTGCAGTAATTGCCCTGTTGCTGGCAGGGTGCGGAGCGAAAGCGCAGGAGACACCGGAAACGGATAATTCCGGCGTCCAGTCGGAGGCGGATTCTTCCGGAGATATTTCTGCGCCAAGCTCAGAGGCGACGGCGGATAAAGAGCTGATATCAGAGGATGAGGCGAAGGATATTGCCCTGAAAGATGCCGGTCTTACAGAGGAACAGGTATCCGGCCTGTGGTGTAAGCTTGATACGGATGACGGGATGCAGCAGTATGAGGTTGAGTTTTATGCGGATGGGAACGAGTATGACTATGAAGTCGATGCCGCATCCGGAAATATTTTGAGCAAAAAGAAAGAGTTGGAGGACGATATGGAGAAAGCGGGTTTTTCCAATACCGCTGTAACCGAAGAACAGGCAAAAAAGATAGCGTTGGAAAAAGTCCCCGGAGCCGGGGAAAAGGATATCAGGATTCATCAGGATACGGATGACGGTAAAGTTGTGTACGAAGGCTCTATTGTGTATAAGGAGAAAAAATACGAATTTGAAATTGACGCAGACAGCGGCAAGCTTTTGGAATGGGAAAAGGAATCCGTTTCGTAGATTCAGATGTAAAATCAGAAAAATCATGGGGACATGTGCATGTGCGGTGTTCTCATGATTTTTTGTTTTTGCGGGCAATGAGCCGGGCGGGCAGGTGGGAATGCATATTTGGCGGCGGAGTGTCTTTGGCTGTGTGCCTGTAAAAAGATGTAAGTTTACAAAGAAAATGGTGCAACATGTGGATACACTATGGTACAATGGCATGTAGCAGGGATTTATTTTTATGGGATATGCTGGATATGGAATAAAGGTTTTGAAAGGAATAAAGAGCTTTTTTGTTGTTGTGCCGGGAACGACTGTTTTTCACTGCTTTCAAGAGTTATTACGGACGAAGAATACAGTAATAGAAACCTTATGCTTTTGAACAGAATTTGGAATATCTAAGCGACCTACAGCGCATTCGTGGAGATAAGATTGATTTTGAGGCATATGAACCGAAAAAGCTTATTTTGGCACAGATGAGAATGCAGCCTGAAGTAGATTACGAAAAATGTGCAGAGTTGCTTTACAAGCTAATTACACAAGTATGTGATTACTTTGAAGACAGATATGGAGTGAATGGACGAGAGCAAGTAGCAAAGAAATTGATTGAGATAAAAGCTCTGAATGATGTATGACAAATCATGGGGAATTGTTTTGGGTATTAGTATATGCTGATAAGATGCTGATTGGAGGGATAGTGATGAAGAAACCACTGCCGATAGGTGTTGATAATTTTGAAAAAATAATCAAAGATGGTTATGCCTATATAGATAAAACTATGTTTATCAAAGAATTATTGGATTTAAAGGGAGAAGTAAATCTGTTTACACGTCCAAGAAGGTTTGGCAAGACTTTGACCTTAAGTATGCTCCGATATTTTTTTGAAGATACGGGAGATTCCGGGAAAAATGAGGAGAATAAAACGCTTTTTCAAGGATTAAAGATTATGGGGCATGGCGAAAAATATACGGGACATATGGGAAATTACCCGGTTATTAATCTGACGCTTAAATCAGCAAAGCAGCCCACTTTTGAATCCGCGTATGGTAAGATGAAAAGAGCCATTGCAGATGAATTCCAGAGGCATCAGTATATATTAGCGAATGAAAGAATGAATGAAGAGGATAAGAGGCTCTTCCAGAAAATTGCTGCCCGGAAGGCAGAATATGATGATTATTCCGGAGCGTTAGAATTTTTATGCAAGTGTCTTTACGAGGCGACGGATAAAAAGACGGTCATCCTGATAGATGAATATGATGTACCCCTTGAGAACGCACATTTCAGAGGATTCTATGAGGAAATGGTGGATTTCATACGCTCTTTGTTTGAGTCCGCGCTGAAAACGAATAATTATCTGCAATTTGCCGCCATAACCGGGTGTTTGAGGATTTCAAAGGAGAGTATATTTACGGGGTTAAATCATCTGAATATTATATCTGTTCTTGATAAAAGATATAGCGAGCATTTTGGTTTTACAGAGCAGGAAGTTATCCGGATGATGTCCTATTATGAAGTGGAAAACCGTTTTTCGACAATGAAAGAATGGTATGACGGATATTTATTTGGAGATACGGAGGTTTATAATCCATGGAGCGTGATTAAGTTTTTATATGACCTATATTCAGATGTGAATGCATTTCCGCATCCTTATTGGATCAATACCAGTTCCAATGATATTATAAAAGACTTGATTGTCAGAGCAGACCGGGAGACTAAGGGTCAGATTGAAACACTATTAGAAGGAGGAACCTTAGATATACAGGTACACGAGGAAGTTACTTATGGAGATATGCATAGTAGTGGGGAGAATTTGTGGAATTTCCTCTATTTTACAGGATATCTGACAAAGGAGAAAGAGTATTTTAAGGAGTCTTCTGTCTTTTTGCGTGTGCGGATTCCCAATATAGAAGTAAAAACAATTTATCAGAATACAATTTTGAGTTGGTTGAAAACTATGATAAAGAAAGAGGATTTCCGGGATTTGTACCGTGCGATGGAGAAAGGAAATGCCCAAAAGATGACAGATATATTAAACGGTCAGCTTTTTCGTACCATTAGTTTCTATGATAGTGTGGAAAACTTTTATCACGGTTTCCTGACAGGAATATTGAGCCAGAGCGAGAATTATTTGGTGAAATCCAACCGTGAATCAGGGAATGGACGTTCTGACATTATGGTGAAGAGCCCTTCGCTGCGGGGAAGATCGTTCATTTTAGAATTGAAGGTATCCGATTCGATTCATAATTTGGAAGATGATGCAGAGAAAGCGCTGCAGCAGATATATGATAAGAAGTATATGGAAGAACTACTTTCGGAAGGGTATCGAAAGATTGACTGTTATGGAATATCATTTTTCCGAAAGGATTGTGAGGTAAGGTTTGGGGAAGGACGTAAGTAATTTCAATTAAAATTTTTAATAAGGCAAATGATATTATGGAGGTCGGTATGGAGCAGCTATTTATAACAAATCTGACAATTGAGAAGGTCAGGCATTTAAGGAATATCAGTATTCCATTGTCTGAGAATAGGATAAAGCATTTGATTCTGACGGGAAAAAATGGGAGTGGGAAGACGAGTATAGCGGAGGCATTATCAGGTTATCTGAATAATGTATTTACAGATCAATATTTTGAAGACAAAGAAAGCTGGTTGGAGAATGACAGAAATAGATGGTCTGCTGCTGTCAAGAGAAAAAAAAGAGAGAGTGAAGTATTAAAACTAGAAAAAAAAGTTTATGAGAGTGAAGAAGAATTAAAATTCAGCAGAAGGGGGTTAAAAGTAAGCTTTAATCACAAAACAGGCAGTATTTTCGCGCTGAAAGAAAAATACCACTTTATATTAGCCTACTATCAGGCGGACAGAATATTTAAAGCGGAACAGCCCCGGCATGTAGAAAAAGTCCAGTTAAAAGACAGATACGGACTAAAAGAATTCCCGCGGGATGAATTTGTGAAATATTTGCTGGACTTGAAGATGACAGAGGCGTTGGCGAGAAATAATAATAAGACAGAAAAAGCGGACGAAATCAGGCTGTGGTTTGAACAGCTTGAAGGACTTCTGAAACGGATATTTGCAGATGAATCTGTACATCTGGAATTTGATGAAGATACATTTGAATTTCATATCATTCAGGAGGGGAAGGAGCCGTTTGATTTTAACACGCTGTCCAGTGGGTATCAGGCAGTGCTGGATATTGTGCTGGATATTATCATGCGTATGCAGAATCAGACAAAGCGTTCATTTGACTTTAAATTGCCGGGAATTGTGTTGATTGATGAGATTGAGACGCATCTTCATCTGGAACTGCAGAAAAATATTATGCCGCTTTTGACGACGATATTTCCGAATATCCAATTTATAGTAACAACACATTCGCCTTTTATACTGAATAGCTTGCAGGATGTTGTGATCTATGACCTTGAGAACAGACTGCTGGTAGAAGATGGTCTGGATGATGTGCCGTATGACGGTATTGTAGAGGGATATTTTGGCGCAGATAAGCTGTCAAATATGTTAAAGGAGAAGTTTGAACAATATAGAACCCTTGTGAAAAAGGAGAGACTTTCTGATGATGAGATAGGGGAAATCGCTGAGTTGGAGCTATATCTGGATGAGATACCGGATTATCTTGCCATCGGGATAGCGACAGAGTACCAGAGATTAAAGTTGGATTTTATGAATCGGGAGGACATAGATGGTTAAAGTGGAACGTTCCTTTCCGGCTCCTGAATCATTGGCAGAAGAGGCAAAGAAGTCGGCAGGAAGATACGATAAGCCGGATGTGATTAAGCGGTTAAAAGATGATTTCCACAATAAATGCTACATTTGCGAGATGAAGGAATTGCAGGATCCCAATGTAGAGCATCTACTGCCGCATAAAAACGGGAAGTATCCGGAGAGAAAATATGATTGGGAAAATCTCTTCTGGTCATGCAGTCATTGCAATGGGGTTAAAAATAATGGTAAGTATGATGAGGGGATTATAGACTGTTGCAAGCAAGACCCGGAAGAATGCTTGAATTTTAAATTGCGGAATGACAATGTGGTTGTAGAAGTCAAAAATAAAGAGGATGACTTGCAAGAGAGGACAGCTTTGCTTGTCGTAGAAACATTTTCTTTGAAAAATACAGGTATGAGAACTTACACAAGCGATGAAAGGCTAAAGCTATTGCAAAGAGAGATGAATCTTTTATATAAACAGCTTGAAAAGATACATAAGAATCCGGAATCAAAGGTGGCGGTGCGGACGGCTTACAGTCTGCTAAGAAGGGAGTCTGCATTTGCGGCATTTAAAAGATGTTATGTGCGTGAACATGCGGCGGAGTATCCGCAGTTACAGGAGTATGTGGCCTTGGATACATAGATGAAATATTGAACAGAGGTGAAAATGAATGGCGATTAAATCAATAAAAGTTCTGAATGTCATGGCGTTTCAGCGTCAATGGCGTAAAAATAATGAAGATTTCAATACTTGTAATGTAAACGAAAGAGACATGTTTAATGACGCATTCAGCCTTCAGTTCTGCGATAGCATAAATATATTGATCGGTGAAAACGGTGTGGGAAAAACTACAATACTTAAAATGCTCTATGCCGCAACGCAGTGGTCGAATCAGACGAATGACGCTGGGAAAAGAAAACGAAAAATTATTATAAAGGAGGAGTTCTGACATGAATTATCGTGATTTAGGCAACACCGGACTTAGGGTAAGTGAAATCGGCATGGGCTGCGAGGGCTTTGCCGGAGACGATTACAGGAATGCCAGGCGTTTCCTCGACATTGCGGAGGAAACGGGCGTCAATTATTTTGACCTCTACACTTCCGACCCGGAAGTGCGGAAAAGTGTCGGGGAGGCGCTTGAGGGCAGGAGGGAGAAGTTCATCATCCAGTCTCATATCTGCTCTGTCTGGAAGGACGGGCAGTACAAGCGCTCACGGGAAATCGGAGAGGTGAGGGAGGCTTTTGAGGACAGCCTGTCTTTTTTGAAGACGGATTATATTGATGTTGGGATGATTCATTATGTGGATTCTATGGAGGATTGGAAGACGATTGCAAAGGGCCCGGTTCTTTCCTATGTGAAGGAGCTTAAAAGTTCAGGGAAAATCCGGCATATCGGGCTAAGCAGCCACAATCCGCGGGTTGCCCTTGCGGCGGTGGAAAGCGGATACATAGAAGTGCTGATGTTCAGCGTGAACCCGTGTTACGACCTTCAGCCTGCCAGTGAGGATGTGGAGGATTTGTGGCGGGATGAGAATTATGCGGCTCGCCTGGTGAACATGGATCCGGAGCGTCAGAGGCTATATGAGACTTGCCAGCGGCTGGGCGTTGGGATTACGGTTATGAAAGCGTTCGGCGGCGGAGACCTTCTGGACGCGGCAATGTCTCCGGCGGGGAAAGCGCTGACGGCAAACCAGTGCCTCCATTATGCCCTGACCCGACCGGCAGTGGCGACGGTTCTTTCCGGAGCGCGCACGGCAGAGGAGCTTGAGAGCAGCATTTCCTATGAGGAGGCGTCTGACGAGGAGAAGGATTATGCGCCTGCTTTTGCGGCGTTTCCGAATATTAGCTGGAAGGGGCATTGCATGTACTGCAGCCACTGTGCGCCGTGTCCGAAGAAGATTGATGTTGCGTCGGTCACGAAGTTTCTGAATCTGGCGAAGGCGCAGGGCGGGGTTCCGGAGACGGTGAGGGAGCATTATGAGGTGCTTTCACATCATGCAGGCGAGTGCATCCAGTGCGGAGCCTGTGAGACGAGATGTCCGTTTGAGGTTTCCATTATGGAAAATATGAAGGCGGCGGCAGAGGTTTTCGGGAAGTAAAAACGAAGCGGCGTTATAATGAGCTGTGCGGAGACAGAAAGGATAAAAAATGGCAGTAATAGGTAATCAAAGGATGCATTTAAGTTTCCTCTTCACGCCGGAAGGTTTTCAGCCGGATATATTACAGAAAGAGGAAGAAACTAAAAAGTGGACAGGAGAAACAGCATACCGATTACTTTACCAGTTCGGACTGGAGGGTAAACCAGAGGATACGACTGCTTCCGCAGGCTTTTTATATCAAGTAGCAGCCACCTTTTTTACACGGCTTACTGATTTGCCGGAGCTTGAGCTTGTGCGGGAGAATGCCGAAGTATCTTTAAGCGATGAAGCGGTCGAGGAGCTTTTGGCAGCAGTTCCCTTTGTGATTGGCGCGGAATATGTGACAAAGGGATGGATTAGAAACGTATTTTCAAAGCTTAATGATATTTTCGCGGAGGAGATTGCCGGTTATGATGGTACGGTTGAGATGTATCTTACGGAGAAAAATCAGAAGCTTCATGTGCCGGAACGAGTTTTTTTCCATTTGGTAGAAAATAAAGATGCAGAGTTTCCTTTTGCCTTTTTGGCAACTTACGCTACCAAGGGTGAGGAAGGAAAGGTAAGGCACGTGCCGTTAAAGTATGCTCTGACAGAATATAAGAATGAGAGAGAAAAGCTCCTGGCTCTTCTGGCTTGTCTGAACCGTGCGGCGGAGGTGTCAGAGCTGATTAGCGGGTTTATGGAGAGCGGGGAGTTGTTCCATCCGTTGAAATTAACATCAGAGGAAGCTTATACATTTTTAAAGCAGATAGAAGAGATTGAGAACACAGGGATTCTATGCCGGATTCCTAATTGGTGGAGAAAAAGGGCGGCTGCGGTTTCTATGTCTGTAAGTCTTGGAGATGAGAGACCTACTATGTTGGGATTTGATGCCCTGATATCCATGAAGCCGAAGCTTGAGGTGGATGGTGTGGAGCTGACACCGAAAGATATCCGCAAGCTCCTGGCGCAGACAGAGGGTCTTGCTTTCTTAAAGGGCAAATGGGTGGAAGTGGATCATGAAAGACTTAGAAAACTTCTGGAAGAGATGGATGAAAAGAGCGGAGAGATAACACTGATGGAAGCGCTCCGGATGGAGATGGGAACGGAGCCTGTAGATGTGGGGGCGATGGTAAGCAATGGGAAATGGTTATCTGAACTCTTGCGGGACTTGCGGCGTCCGGAGAAGATACGGAAAGCAGCGGTTCCCAGCACGATTCACGCCAATCTTCGTCCTTATCAGAAAAATGGGTATGCGTGGCTTAACTATATGGACAAACTGGGATTTGGCGCATGTCTTGCTGATGATATGGGTCTTGGAAAGACTTTGCAGGTGCTGACTTACCTTGAAAAGCTCAGAAAGCGGGAGAAAGGGTCGCGCGTTCTCCTCGTTGTCCCAGCATCTTTGCTTGGAAACTGGCAGAGAGAGGCAGAAAAATTTGCACCAAAGTTAGATTTGCTGATACTTCACGGCAGAAGCGGGCCGGTCTTAGGGAAAATGGCGTCAGAAGAATCTGCATTTTTAAACATTACGACTTATGGTATGATACCGAGAATTAAAGAGCTTAAAGAGATCAACTGGACATGTATTATACTGGACGAGGCGCAGGCGATCAAGAATCCGGCGACAAAACAGACAAAGGAGATTAAAAAACTTTCCGGAAGAATGCGGATTGCCATGACGGGTACGCCGATTGAAAATGATTTGACAAATCTCTGGTCTTTGTTTGATTTTCTGAATAAAGGGCTTATGGGGACGTCGGCAGAGTTCGGGCAGTTTACGAAACGGCTCAGAGAACATCCGGAAAAATATGCCCAGTTAAAATCCATGGTAGCGCCTTTCATGCTGCGGCGTGTCAAGACAGATAAAAGTATTATTGCGGATTTGCCGGAGAAGCTTGAGACTATTGATTACGCTGCTCTTTCCAAAAAACAGGTTGTGCTGTACCGGAAGACGGTAGAGGAGATGGAGGAGAGAATCCTGAATTCTGAAGGAATCGAGCGGCGCGGCGTGGTGTTGGCTACAATCATCAAGCTTAAACAGATCTGTAATCATCCTGACCAATATCTGGGACAGGAGACATTTTCGGGGGACGACAGCGGAAAATTTGCTTTACTTAAAAGCATCTGCGAGACAATCTACGAAAAACGGGAACGGGTACTGGTATTCACTCAATTCCGGGAGATTACGGAACATCTGGCACAGTTTTTAAAAGAAATCTTTCACGCTGACGGTTACGTGCTGCATGGCGGGACACCGGTCAGCAAAAGGTCAAAGATTGTGGAGGCATTTCAAGGGGATATGTATGTTCCCTTTATTGTGCTGTCTGTGAAAGCAGGAGGAACGGGGCTTAACCTTACGAAAGCAAACCATGTTATCCATTTTGACCGCTGGTGGAATCCGGCAGTGGAAAATCAGGCTACAGACCGTGCGTTCCGTATCGGTCAGACGAAAAATGTTATGGTGCATAAGCTGGTCTGCCAGAAGACGATTGAAGAAAAGATAGACACGATTATCGAATCCAAGAAGGAGCTGGCGGAAAATGTCATCGGCTCCGGCGGAGAAAAATGGATTACAGAGCTAGATAATCAAGCTTTGATGAATCTTTTGCGTCTGGGATAGTGCTTTAGGTGTACGTAAGTGAAAGGAGAAAGCCGTCATGAGCAGAAATTATTGGAGTGATTTCCCGCAGTATAGCCAGCCGGATGTGTCAGAGCTGCGGAAGAAATCAGAAGCGACAAAGAAAAAGGAAAGAGAAAAGGGAAAGGTCTTAGAGCCAGTTGTTATAAAGGGAAGGTCGATAACAAATAACTGGTGGGGCAATGCATGGTGTGAAAATTTGGAAAGATATGCGGACTATGAAAGCAGGCTGGGCCGGGGAAAGCGTTATGTCCGTACTGGTTCTGTTGTAGACCTTAAGATAAAGAAAGGGAAGATACTGGCAAGGGTGCAGGGAACGCGCAAGACGCCTTATAAGGTTGAGATAAGGATCAGTCCATTGTCGGAGGAAAAGTGTCAGGCGATCATAAAAAGATGCGGGAGAAAGCTTGACAACCTGGAAAAACTTTTGACCGGAGATTTTCCGGAGCAGATGAGCGAGTTATTCCAGGGGAAAGACGGACTTTTTCCTGCCCCGAGGGAAATTAGCTTTAGCTGTAGCTGCCCCGATTGGGCGCTCATGTGTAAGCATGTGGCGGCCGCCCTTTACGGTGTAGGAGCGCGCCTTGATGAAAATCCGCTTTTGTTTTTTGAGCTTAGAGGGATCGACGTGGGTCATTTCATCGATGTGACTTTGGCGAATAAAGTGGAGGCAATGCTTGCGAACGCAGGGAATGTAAGCAGCAGGATGATGGATGATTCAGCGGAGAGATTGTTTGGGGTGTTGTAAAAAGAAATATTATATAGATGAAGAGCAGGGTATCGAAAAAGATATCCTGCTTTTTAGTTTTTTTGACAATAGAGTGTGTCGGAGATTGACAAAAAAGTAGGGGGGGGGGGGGGGGGTTTAATGGGAAGTAAATATATAGGATGTTCGTGAAGAGGTAAATTGAACAGAAAGGGAAGAGGATATGAAGAGAAAGATTATTAGTATTATGTTGGCAGTAAGTCTCATTGCAGGAACGCGGGATTTGCTGGTATTGGCTCAGGATGTTTTGCTAAAGAACACAGAGGAGATTGAAGTGTCAGAAAAACAAGAAATACAGTACAAGGAACAGAGGGAGAACATTCTGGAATAACAGGGGATTTGACTTGGAGAATTAACAATCAAGGCCACATGGTAATAGAGGGAGATGGAGAATTGCTATTCTACATGGTCGAAGGTGAGAAAAGTGAAAGTAACTATTATTATATGCAACCAAGTAAAAACATGAAAAGGAGAAGAGGGATGAAAAAGAAAATAATTAGTTTACTGTTAGTTCTAGGTATTCTCATAGGTATGTGGGATATGACAACATGGGCACAGGAGACGCAGGAAGAAATAACAGATGAGATAGTGAAAAAGGATATAGTTCCATTGGCAATAGACGAGACAATCTCACTTGAAGTGCTGGGAATACCTACGACGGAAGTAGACACTGACAAACAATACCCAATAACGGTTAGGGTTGCTAATAATGGGATTGTGTCATTTGATTTGGAAGAATGCTATTTATCATTTGAAGAATCATATAGTGATAAAGAGGGACTGACCGGAATATTGGAACCGGACGAAAGTCTGGATATTGAAATTATGTATGAAGTCCCGAGAGGGACTTGGGGTGAAACGATCAATGATATGGTGAGATTGAGAAGGATAGGGGAGGGAACAATTGCTGAGTCAGATTACTTCCTGATTAAAGTTTCAGAAGTGGGAAAGCCGATGGAATTAGGGGTTACAATCACGCCGAAGTTTGATGTAAATCGGATAGAATATGGAGTAAAGCAATCCTTTTCTCTTTCGATTACAAATCCAAGTGACAGAGTATTGGAAAATTTCTGTGTATCAATTTATCTAATAAGTTCTTATGAGCCCGAAAATGGCCCTGCAGCATCTTCTGTCCCTATTGCGCAAGGAAGATTTGAGGGTGTTACATATCCTTACCCGGATGGTGAGGAAGAGACGGACATCTGGACAATCATAGGCAGACTAGAGCCTTATGAGACAGGGATATATTCGTGTACGATTATGGTATCAGAAAGCTGGATGGGGGATGGTGAAACGGAATCCGATCCTGGTCATAGCTACTCTTTGGATGTAAATGTTTATAATTCTGAGGAGGATGAGTTTAAGTTTGGGGGATATGTCAGCTTGCCTGTTAAAATGGTCAAGAAGCATACACATTCTTATAAAAATGTTATAAGCAAAGCATCTTTGGCAAGTGATGGAAGCATTACAAAAAAATGTAGTATATGCGGTGATGTTAGTGATAAGACAACAATTTACTATCCAAAGAATATTGTGTTATCTGCATCAGAGTTTATTTATAATGGAAAAGCACAGAACCCGGCTGTAACTGTAACAGGAAGTGACGGAAAGACAATTGCACCATCGAATTATACAGTATCGTATTCTCCCGGCTGCAAAAATGTAGGGCACTACAAAGCTACAATCGCCTTCAAGGGCAATTATAGCGGAACAGTTACGAAGACATTTAATATTAATCCAAAGGGAACGAAGCTTTCCAGTGTAAAGCCAGGTAAGAAGAAAGCGGCTATAAAATGGAAAAAGCAGACGAAATATACAAAGGGCTATCAGATACAGTATTCGGCAAAGAAGAACTTCAAAAGCGGAGTAAAGACAAAGACCGTAAAGGGAAGCAAAAAGACATCACTCACAATCAAGGGACTGAAATCAAAAAAGACATATTATATCAGAGTTCGGACATATCAGAATGCATCGGGAGGAAAGTGTTATTCTTCTTGGTCAAAGGCAAAAAAGGTGAAAGTAAAGTAACATAAGAAAGCGAAAAAGAAAGGAAAAAGTTATGAAAAAAAGAATGTTGACATGGATACTGGTAGCAGGGTTGTCAGCAGCGATGCTGCAAGGATGCGGAGGTTCAGGAGAAAAGACGGAAGAGGGCAATGCAACGGAAGAGACGGCAGGACAGAGTGAAGAGAGTGATGCCGGGGAAGACGGCAATACTGAGGAGGATGAAAAGAAGAAGGAACAGGAAGAATTAGAAGGTTGGCTTAAAGAGGCGGCAGAAAAGCTTGCTCGGGAGAAATTGTGGGGAACGAATAGCACAACGATTGATACTGATGTAAACGGGAAACAAAAAGACAAGACACAATTCGAGAAAACAATAGATAATGAAAAGCAGATTATCAAAGAGCTTTATCATTTTAGCACAAACGACCAGACGGAGTTCTGGACAAAAGAAGGGGACAAGGAATACCAGTATACAACAGTATATATGGATAATGGAAATGAGGAATTTCGTAAGGTTATCTGTGATAAGGATGAAAATCAGATGTATGAAAAGCTAAAAGTTGTTGAGCTTCCATTTGACAGTACAAAAGCAAGGGAAGTTGTGGGATGTGAGGTGATAAATGGAGGAGAAGAAAGCGATGCTCTCAAAATAAAAGTTGATGAACAGTATAAGCTTAATTCGGATTATTTCTTTCGGGAGATAACAAGAGAATCTATCCTGGAGGACTATGGATGGACGGAAGACGATGTTAAACGTGTGGAAGGAGCATCGGAAGCAATAGATGCTTATATAGCAGAGAATGGAGCTAATATTGAAAAAAATCAAGAGAAAGTATACGAAGCTACATTCATTTACTGGCTTACGAAAGAAGGGCATGAATTAATAAAAAGCGAGTGCAGGGAGCAGCCGCTGGAAATGGAGTACAAGGCAGCGAATCAATTCTACCGTTTTAGTGATAAAATCAACGGTTATGAAACAGGAGAAGGAAAAACGGAAGAAGAGGCGGAGACAAAAGAGATTATCACTTCCACAGAATATGTGACAGGAGAAAAATGTGCTCCGATGAAAGATTTCCCGAAAGATGCGAAAGAGATAACAAGAGAGCAATTTGTGAATGGAGAGTATTGATTTTTTGAAAATGCAAAGGTGAAAGGAAAATAAGAAGATATTCTTCACAATTAAAGGGACGAAATCAAAAAACATATATTTGTAAGAAAAGGAGAAGAGAAATGAAAAAGAGAATTATCAGTATACTATTATCTGTCGGTCTCATCGTAGGTACGTGGGACATGGCGGCGCTGGCAAAGGAAACACAGCCGTTACAGGAAACGACAACAGAGGGAAAAGAAGTTGATGCAGGAAATGAAGCAGAAAAGGCTTTGACAGCGCAGGCGGCATATGCACAGTTCAATACGGCAAATATGTATGCCATCGCAAATTACGGAATCAAACAGAAGACAGGTTCTTATATGCTCCTCAAGGTTCCGAGCAATAAGAATGGGAGAGTAATGCCCATGATCATATCTCCGGCAGACCATTCTACAGGAGAATTATATACACTGGCAAAGGTGGGAAACTGGTATACGGTAACACCTAAATGCGCCGGTTCATGGCGGTTGAATGTAGAAGGCGAACAGTCGAAAACAGATACAGATGTCGGTCTTTGGACAAACACCAATCATTCCACGCAGGGGTGGTATTTTGAGCCTGCAGCAGGCGTTGTAGATGGATACATTATTCGCTCTGCCAATGATCCGACATGTGTATTGGATGTTAGAGGGACTACTACCGGAAAAGGTGTAAAAGTTAAGAAATATGAGCCGGATAATCCGTGCCAGATATGGATTGTCCGTGCTTATGCAGCGTCTATTACTTTAAATAAGACGTCAGCAACCTTAGATATAGGAAAGACAGTAACTTTATCTGCGAATAAGAAGCCAGTAGATATGCCAGTTACTTATACTTCCAGTGCCGCTAAAGTTGCAACTGTTAACAGTAAAGGTGTGGTGACGGCAAAGGCAGCAGGAACAGCTACTATAACGGCAAAATGCTGCGGGAAAACAGCTACTTGCAAGATTACCGTAAGAAAATCAACGCTTGCTGTCAGTTCAAAGATCAGTAAAACGAAGATTACAAAAGGTTCGAAAAACGGGGTGTCCGGAACGGTAAGCAGTAATAAGAAGATTACTAAGATTACGGCGCAGATTATCGGAAAGAGCAATAAGAAGACGTATTATTCCAAGACTGTAAAACCGAATAAGACATCTTATAAGCTTACAGGCACAGTGGACAAAGCCATGAAGTTTGATAAGCTCGGGAAAGGCGCATATATTTTCAGAGTGACGGCGTGGGACGCTGCGGGAAGTAAAGTCAGTAAAGATATTGGGTGTACGGTAAATGAGAAAGCAATAGCAGTAAAGAAAACAAAGCTGGAACAGCAGATAGTTAATACAGACAAGAAAGCAAAAAAAATAGCTAATCAAAATTCGTTTAATGGATACTGTGGTGCATATGTCTATTATGAGCTGCGTGCAAGAGGAATTTATACTGGAAAAAATAGTGCATATGAAAAAGGTGTAAATGGAAATCAATGGTACAAATTATTAAGTAATAAAAAATATACAAAAAGTACGGGGAAATATAAAGTAAGAAAATACGGTGGAAAAAAGAGCTTGGACAAGCTATCAAATTCAGGAAAAAATACAGTATATAATGTTGTTGTTAGTTATAAAAATGGTTCAGGAAGTGGAAGGCCTTATGGTCATGTGGTTTTTATACATGCGATTAAAGGAGGAAAAGTTTATTTTTCAGAAAGTTATGATATGTTTGGTGTTAAAGAGGGGGATGCCATAGTTGTAAGTTATAGCAAATTTAAAAAAACATACAATAACTTGTATACGGAACCTCTAGGAGCGGTCGTATTTCAAAAATAAAATCAAGGATGGAGCTATCTTAGTTTGTGCTAATAAAGCTTTTTTGAAATTGTCCTTACATGTAGGTGAAAGCAGTATATTGTCAGTTGAGTTTTTACCAGCAGAGGTAGCAGATATACCTTTGAGATGGACATCCGACAATAAAGATGTAGCAAAGGTGGATGATACAGGATGTGTTATCGCAATTGATGAAGGAATAGCAAACATTATTGTTAGACCAGAAGGAGAAAGCGAAGTTGCAGCGCAATGCTAGGTTATGGTAAGTAAAAAACAACTTGAGAATTCGTCAAAAATACCATCTGATAAGCCGGGGGAAGGTGAGAGAAAGTCTAAGATTAGAGTGTCTAAAATAACTTTATCTGGTGTTTCAAAAAAAATTGCTGCTGGTAAAAAATAGCATTAACAGCCGATATATTTCCAGTTAATGCTGATAATAAAGCTATTACATGGAAATCTAGCAATACTAAAATAGGGACAGTGAATAATTCTGGTATCGTAACCATGAATAAGAAATCTGGCGGTAAGTCTGTCACAATCACAACGACAGCAGCAGACGGAAGTGGAGTAAAGCCAGATATAAAATAACGTCAATGAAGGGAATCGTAAAAAAGATAGCCATTTCGGGAAAGAAAAGTGTTAAAGCGGGAAAGTCATTAAAATTGAAAGCAAAGGTATCATCTACAAAGAAAGCTAATAAAAAATTGAAATGGACAAGCAGTAACACGAAATATGCAACGGTCAGCAGTTCCGGAAAAGTAAAAGCGTTAAAAGCAGGAAAAGGTAAAAATTACGGCAATGGCAACAGATGGCAGTGGGAAAAAAACGGTGACAATCAAAATTAAATAAATCAACTTTTCGACAGATAAAACAAAAAGGATTGGAAAACCAATCCTTTTTGCGGTCAGAGACTTTTTTAATTACACCGGCATAGCAGAAAATGAAGGTTCAGGAATTTTCCTGCCTAACATTTGCGCTGTTTCAATCCATTCAGCGATAATAACCTGTGCATTTTCTACCGCTTTTTGCGGCGTTTCACCATCTGCCATACATCCGGGAAGATCGGGAACAGAAACCAGATAACAATTATCATTTTCAGACCATGATACAATCATAGAATATTTTGCCATCCTGATTCGCTCCTTTGTAGATAATCAAAAACTATCTGAATTCTGGTTCGATAAGTCCGAAAGAACCGTTCTTCCGGCGGTATACGACATTTACCTCGTCGGTCTCTGCATTGCAGAATACGAAGAAATCATGTCCTAAAAGATCCATCTGTACACAGGCATCTTCCGGGTACATCGGTTTGATGCCGAACCTCTTTGTACGGACGATCTTAACTTCGTCTTCATCCGGAATCAAATCATCTGTCTCATAGAATTCCTGTTTGAAATTACCGCCCTCCTGGTGTCTTGCGATCAGTTTGTTCTTATATTTGCGAAGCTGCCGCTCGATGACCTCTTCCACAAGGTCAATAGAAACATACATGTCACTGCTTACCTGCTCGGAACGGATAATATCCCCCTTAACAGGGATGGTTACCTCAATTTTCTGGCGCTCTTTCTGTACGCTTAAGGTTACGTGGATTTCCGTGTCCGGGGTAAAGTACCTCTCAAGTTTTCCTAATTTGTGTTCTACGGCTTCTTTTAAGCCAGGTGTCACATCGATGTTTTTTCCAATAATGATAAACGTCATGCTCCCCAACTCCTTTTTAATAGAATTTCAGAACGTATAATCTGACAATTCGTGATAAAAATGTCGATGATTCTGATATATTTAGTATATCACTTTTTCCGTCTAATGTATAGCATGTATTACTTCAATTCTGGAAATTTTTCCCTCATGCATCTTTGCGACGCGCAGACCTACGTCTCCAATATATACACAGGCTCCTACACCGGTTTCAGTGTCAAATTCTTCGAATTTTGCAGTAATAAGGTCCAGCAGTGTCTCTCCGGGCTCATGGGGAAGGCTGACATGGATGATCTTATTGACAGCGTTGACTTTTGTCGTGGCGCGAAAGACGAACTCATCGGTAATGTCAAATTCACAGAACAAATATTTCCTTGTTGCAAAAAGTACGGCAATCGCACATACACCTACCAGACTGCTCCAAATTGAAGAATTATCGATAATGATATGTCTTGCTATGGCGAAAAGAAGTACTTCGAATACTGTGTCAGGAGTGTGCTGGTACATCATACGGATCAGTTCCACACCGATGATCAGGTTAAAGCATGTGTCCAAAAGGTCATTGTAGTTCGGCCATACATCCAGGTTCGGGATGTTGGTAAGGGAAAGTCCCATACGCAGACACAAAAGCAGAATGCCGATGCCCAGCATGATTGTGATAAAAAATTCAAGGATAACGGCAAAACGTTTGATAAAGATAGTTACATATAATCTCATACAGATCTCCTTATAGTTCCTGTGAAATTTATTCAGTGGCTTTCAGGGATGCTGTTCGTGTAAAAAGATATGGATATATTACCAGCACCCACAATACCAGTATAAAGTATTCGACCATTTTTGCCAAGATGGAACTTCCGAAGAAGATGGAAAATCCTTTTTTTATAATGAGAGCTGCCAAAAGGCCAATGGCAAGTTTAATGAATTGGATGGGGAGGCTTCCCAAGTGAGGATCAAAGTTAAGCTTTGTGCGCTCAAGATACCAGCCCGCGGCAAAGCCAAGCCCTGCTCCGGCGGCGCGGCAGCAGTCAAGGGCGTAGCGCGTCTCTATGACGCCGGCGCTCTTTAAGGCAAGCGCATAGGCGGCAACAGAAAGGGAAAGTGCGGCGAGGATTGCCGCAATCTGTCTGAGATGCCGTGTGCTGTTAAGGAGAAACTCCTGGGAGCGCCAGATGACAAGCGATACCGCGATGGTAAGAGCCATGGATACAAAGACATCTTTGGGAGTGTGGCATCCCAGGTACATTCTGGAAAAGCCTACCGCCAGAAAGAGGAAGACGCTTAACATTCTAAGCCATCCCCTTTTTGTCTTTAACGCGAGGGGGAAGCAGAGGGCAGTCGCCCCCTGGGTGTGACCGCTTGGAAATGAGTATCCGGTGGCGGCGGGAACGGCGCTTTCGACAGCGGAGAAGTCCGGGTCTAAAACCCACGGCCTTGGGATGCGGAATGTGATTTTCAATGTCTGGACGCATAAGCCTGCCGTGAAATAGGTAAAACCTAAAAGATAAGCAAAGCGCTTGTCCGCGCACCAGTAGAGTGCACAGATAAGCGCGATGATAATGATTTCCTGCCCGAAATAGGTAATGAACTGCATGACGCTGTCAAGAGCCGGGGTTCTGTGTTCGCTGAGAAACCATAAAAATGCCATTATTTATTGCTCCTTTTTCTTATTTTCGGGTCGAGGATTTTCTTTCTTATCCGAAGTGTCTTCGGAGTCACCTCTAAGAGCTCGTCCGTGTCGATGAAGTCCAGAGCCTCCTCGAGGCTTAAGATTTTCGGCGCGGTCAGGCGCAGGGCATCGTCGGCTCCGGAGGAGCGGGTGTTAGTGAGGTGCTTGGTCTTGCAGACATTTACCTCGATGTCGTCCGTCTTCGCATTTTCCCCGATGACCATGCCGGAGTATACTTTTTCCCCGGCGCCAAGGAAGAGCACGCCCCGCTCCTGAGCCTGGAACAGGCCGTAGGTGACTGTTTCCCCGGTCTCGAAGGCGATGAGGGAGCCCTGTTTCCGGTACTGGATATCGCCCTTATAGGGGGCGTAGCCGTCGAAGGAGGTGTTCATGATGCCGTTCCCCTTTGTGTCGGTCAAGAATTCACCCCGGTAGCCGATGAGCCCGCGGGAAGGGATGGAAAATTCAAGCCTTGTGTAGCCGCCGCTTGCCGTTCCCATGTTACGCAGCTCGCCTTTCCTCTGGCTCAGCTTTTCGATGACGGTTCCGGTAAATTCTTCCGGCACATCCACATATGCCGTCTCCATAGGCTCTAAAAGCTTGCCGCCCTCATCCTTTTTGTAGAGCACCTCTGCCTTGCTCACTGCAAATTCATAGCCCTCCCGGCGCATGTTCTCGATGAGGACGGAAAGGTGCAGTTCTCCACGGCCGGATACTTTAAAGCTGTCAGTATTGTCGGATTCTTCCACCCGCAGGCTTACGTCCGTGTTAAGCTCACGGAACAGCCGGTCTCTTAGATGGCGGGAGGTGACGTATTTTCCTTCCTGTCCGGCAAAGGGGCTGTCGTTGACGATAAACTGCATGGCGATGGTCGGCTCGGAGATTTTCTGGAAAGGAATGGCATGGGGATTTTCCGGGCTGCAGATGGTGTCTCCGATGGAAATGTCGGCGATGCCGGAGATTGCCACGATGGAGCCGATGCCCGCCTCCTTTACTTCTACCTTGTTTAGCCCGTCAAATTCATAGAGCTTGCTGATGCGTACCTTTTCCTGGCGGGACGGGTCATGCTCATTTACTACAACCGCGTCCATCCCCACTCTGATGGAGCCGTTGTCGACCTTTCCCACACCGATGCGGCCGACGTACTCGTTGTAGTCGATGGTACTGATAAGGACCTGGGTGTCGGCGTCCGGGTCGCCTTCCGGAGCCGGGATATAGTCAAGGATTGTCTCAAAGAGAGGTTTCATGTCGCGCTCCTCGTCCGTTAAGTCAAGGACGGCAACCCCTGCCTTTGCGGAGGCGTACACAAAGGGGCAGTCTAACTGCTCGTCAGATGCGTCTAAGTCCATGAAGAGCTCTAATACTTCGTCTATGACTTCGTCCGGCCTTGCCTCCGGGCGGTCGATCTTATTGATGCAGACGATGACCGGAAGGCTTAATTCCAATGCTTTTCTTAAGACGAATTTTGTCTGGGGCATGGCTCCTTCGAAAGCGTCTACCACGAGGATGACGCCGTTCACCATCTTAAGGACGCGCTCTACCTCGCCGCCGAAATCTGCGTGGCCGGGCGTGTCTACAATGTTGATTTTTGTTCCTTTATAGTAGACGGCGGTGTTTTTGGAGAGGATGGTGATGCCGCGCTCCCTCTCGATATCGTTGGAGTCCATGACGCGCTCGGCAACCTCCTGGTTCTCGCGGAACACGCCGCTCTGCTTTAACAGCTCGTCCACGAGAGTCGTCTTGCCGTGGTCTACATGGGCAATGATTGCAATGTTACGGATATCTTCGCGTTTTGTTTTCATATGGGTTCCACCTTTATCTTCTAATTTATATGCAAATCAATATTACAACCTCAATAGTTTATCACATTTTCCGAAATTTACAAGTGGCAGTTGCACTTTAAAAGCAGAACACATCTTGAAAAAGGCAGATGCATATGATAGTATAACCGTAAAAGCAAGAAAGAGCAGAGTAATCTACAAGATTTACGGGACAGAAAGAGGAGGCATTTTATGAACATTAAAAAACCGATTTTGATTTTGGCAGCGGCTTTTCTTGTATTGCAGACCCCCATTACTGTTGCAGCACATGGACATGGGCACGGCGGGCATCATGGGGGCGGCTGTTATGGTGCGGGAAGGTCTTATGGATCTTGCAGTGTATCCGGCTGTAATGCTGCGGGAGAGCACCAGCATGGCAGAAGGAGATATGACGGGCATCACGGGAACTGCGTGACGTACAGGCAGTGTACAGTGTCGGGCTGCAGAAAAACAAAAGGACACAGACATGACGGGGAATATTATTATGGTCACTCTGGCAGAAGGACATACAGACAGTGCAAGGTGTCAGGCTGTGAGAAGGCGAAGGGACATAGACACAGCGGGAAATATTATTACGGACATTCCCACAACTGTATCACGTATAGCCAGTGTACAGTACCGGACTGTAAAAAGGTAAAGAAGCACAAACATGATGGATGTTATTATTATGGACATTCGGATGGCGATACCGTATATTACCAGTGTACGGTGCCAGGGTGTAAAAAGACAAAATTACATAAGCATAACGGCGAGCGTTACTATGGACACTCTACAATGAAGAATTATTGATCAAGCGAATATGCCGGTATTTTCATAGAAAGCTTTTGACAGAAAGCGGATTGTGAATATGCCGGCTGTTTTTATGCCTGTATATGTGTTGAAAGTGGCGAAAAATGCCGTCGAACCGTGTCCTGCGATTGTTGGATAAATTAGTTCTAATTTATCGTTTTTGTTCATAAATTATAGGGATGGAAAAATACGATTGGAGAAGGGAGAAAATTTATGTCAGATAAGATTATTGAAAACAATCAGGTAACCATTATGGGGGAAATTGTTTCAACATTTGCATTCAGCCATGAAGTGTTTGGAGAGGGATTTTATATGGTGGATGTGAGTGTGAGGAGACTCAGCAATTCTGTGGACACGATTCCGGTCATGATATCCGAAAGGCTGATCGATGTGGAACAGGACTACAGAGGGGAGTTTCTGATGGTAAGCGGTCAGTTCCGTTCTTATAACCGACACGATGAACAAAAGAACAGGCTGGTATTATCTGTATTCGCAAGAGAAGTGTCATTTATTGAGGAGGAACTGGATGGTGCCAAGACAAATAATATTCTGCTGGACGGATACATATGCAAGCTGCCGATTTATCGTAAGACACCTCTTGGGAGGGAGATTGCGGACCTGTTATTGGCGGTGAACCGCCCCTACGGAAAGTCAGATTATATCCCATGTATCTGCTGGGGAAGGAATGCCAGATTTGCTTCTGCTTTTGAAGTGGGAGAGCACGTGCAGGTCTTGGGGCGTATCCAGAGCAGGGAATATGTAAAGAAACTTTCTGAGACGGAGACTGAGAAACGTACGGCTTACGAAGTGTCTGTCAGTAAGCTGGAATGTCTCGACGAATAAGCTTTATAAAGCTTAAATAAACTTGGATGACTTCATTGACATCATGTTTGAATGATGATAGAATTTCTGTATGTTAGATATGAATTTACCTATATAAAATCAGGAGGAGCATGATGGCGATTTTTACAGGAGCCGGGGTGGCTATTGTCACACCATTTAATAAGGATGAAAGTATTAATTATGATAGACTGGATGAGCTGATTGATTATCACTGCAATCATGGTACAGACAGTATCATTATCTGCGGAACTACAGGGGAATCTGCAACTTTGACGGAAGAAGAGCATCTTGAATGTGTCAAATTTACGATCGACAGAGTGAAAGGCAGGCTTCCGGTCGTTGCAGGGACAGGTTCGAACTGTACCAGGACAGCGATTGAGATGTCCAGAGAAGCAGCGGATTATGGTGCAGACGGACTTCTTCTTGTGACACCTTACTATAATAAAGCGACACAGAGTGGTTTGATCGCACATTATACAGCAGTCGCAAGAGAGGCGAAGGCACCGATCATCATGTACAGTGTTGCAAGCAGAACCGGGTGCAATATTGAGCCGGCCACAGTTGCAGAGCTTGTAAAAAGTGTTGACAATATTGTAGGAGTAAAGGAAGCTTCGGGAAATATTTCTCAGGTAGCAAAGATTATGGAGCTTACCGATGGCAATGTAGATCTGTATTCGGGCAATGACGATCAGATCGTACCTCTTCTTTCTCTGGGGGCTAAAGGTGTGATATCTGTATTGTCGAATGTAGCTCCGAAAGAGACGCATGATATATGTGAAAAGTTCTTTCAGGGTGATGTTGCGGGGAGCCGTGAATTGCAGATTCGTGCGCTGCCTCTTATTGAACAGCTTTTCTGCGAGGTGAATCCGATTCCGGTTAAGCGTGCGGTGACACTTATGGGGATGGATTGCGGTCCGCTCCGTATGCCGCTGACGCAGATTACGGCGGAGCATGAGAAGACACTTGTAAAAGCGATGAAAGATTTTGGAGTTCCGCTGGTGTAAAGAGGTGAAGTATGAGAAGGATATCATTGCCTGTAAACATGGGCTGAATGATATCCTTCTATTTTGCCAAAGAACAGCTTATTGAATGATGTAATGAAATCGTAAACAAAGGAGGATACAATTATGGTACGTGCGATCATGCATGGATGCAATGGAAGAATGGGACGGGTAATTACCGGGCTGATCAAGGAGGATGCAGCTATTGAGATAGTGGCAGGGGTAGACAGCTATACAGAGGTTGCCAATGACTATCCGGTATTTGAAAGTATCGGAGCATGTGATGTAAAAGCTGACGTGGTTATTGATTTTTCAAATGCAGGAGCAATAGACGGATTGCTCGACTATTGTGCGGCTAATAAACTCCCAGTGGTGCTCTGTTCTACAGGGCTGTCAGAAGCCCAGCTTGAAAAAGTAGAAGAAAGTGCAAAAGAAACGGCGGTACTTAAATCGGCAAACATGTCCATGGGAATCAATCTGCTTATGGAGCTTCTGAAGAATGCCGCTAAAGTATTGTCTCCTGCGGGATATGATATTGAGATAGTGGAGAAACATCACAACCAGAAGTTGGATGCGCCGAGCGGAACCGCAATCGCGCTGGCAGATTCAATCAATGAGGCGATGGGGAACTCGTTTGAATACACTTATGACAGGAGCAGGGAACGAAAGAAACGCGAAACAAAAGAAATCGGCATATCGGCAGTGCGCGGCGGCACCATTGTAGGGGAGCACGAAGTGCTGTTTGCAGGAGTGGATGAAGTGATTGAATTCAAGCATACTGCCTACTCCAGGAGCGTATTTGGCAAAGGAGCCATAGAAGCAGCCAAATACCTGGCAGGAAAACCCGCCGGCCGCTACGACATGTCCGATGTCATCCGGTTTTAAAATGTATGTCAGGAGCGGAGCCCCCGGCGCAGCCTAGACCGCCAATTTAGGGGCAGCCACAATCTACACAAATTGGGAGGAAAAACCTTATGAGAGATTTAGAAGCACGTTATTTGGAAAGGCTGTCGGAGCTTTACCCGACGATAGCCAGAGCGTCCACAGAGATCATCAATCTGCAGTCTATCTTAAATCTTCCGAAGGGGACGGAGCATTTTCTTACGGATATTCATGGAGAATATGAAGCATTTTCTCATGTGCTTAAAAACGGTTCCGGTGCGGTGCGCCGGAAGATTGATGAGGTGTTTGGCAATACGTTGACGAATAAAGATAAACAGACATTGGCTACATTGATTTATTATCCCAAGGAAAAGATGGCCCGGATCAAGAAGACAGAAGAGAATATGGAGGACTGGTATAAGATTACTCTCTATCGCTTGATCGAGGTGTGCAAATGCACGGCCAGTAAGTATACTCGCTCTAAAGTGCGAAAAGCTCTGCCTCCGGAATTTGCTTATGTGATCGAAGAATTGATCACAGAGAAAGCAGAGGTTTCGGATAAGGAATCTTATTATAATTCTATTATAAGTACGATTATTGAGATCAGCCGGGCGGAAGAGTTTATTATCGCCCTCAGCGAGCTTGTCCAGAGATTGACGGTGGATCATTTGCATATTGTTGGAGATATCTATGACAGAGGGCCGGGCCCCCATATAATTATGGACATGTTAAAAAAGCATCATTCGGTTGATATCCAATGGGGCAATCACGATGTGCTGTGGATGGGAGCAGCAGTGGGACAAAGAGGATGTATCGCCAATGTTATACGTATCTGTGCCAGGTATGGGAATCTTGACATTTTAGAGGATGGGTATGGGATCAATCTGCTTCCGCTTGCCTCTTTTTCTATGAATACGTACAGAGAAGACCCTTGTGAATGTTTCCAGCTAAAGGGGAAGCCGGACTATGGGGACAGAGAGATGCTTCTTGATATCAAGATGCATAAGGCAATGTCAGTGATACAGTTTAAGGTAGAAGGACAGATCATCCGGGCGAATCCGGATTTTCATATGGAGAACAGGAATCTGCTCCATCACATTGATTTTAAACAGGGGACCATAGAGATTGAGGGGAAAGTCTATAAGCTCAAGGATACGAATTTTCCCACAGTGGATCCGGCGGATCCGTATGCGCTTACGGCGGAAGAAGAGGATATCATGCAGCGTCTGGAAAAGGCTTTTATCAATTGCAGCAGACTTCAGAAGCATATGCGCTTTCTCTTGAACAAAGGAGCCCTATACAAAGTACATAATGGGAATCTTCTGTATCATGGGTGTGTGCCGCTTAACGAAGACGGCAGCTTTAAAAAAGTAAAGCTGTATGGAAAAATATATAAAGGCCGGGCATTATATGAAGTGCTGGAAGGTTATGTGAGGAAAGGCTTTTACGCGTTGGATGAAAAGGAACGCGAAAGGGGCAGGGATATGATGTGGTATATCTGGCTTAACGAGAGCTCTCCGCTGTTTGGCAAAGACAAGATGGCGACTTTTGAACGGTATTTCCTGGCTGAGAAAGAGCTGCACAAAGAAAAGAAAAATCCATATTATGAGCTGCTGGAGGATGAGGATGTTGTAAATAATATTATGAGAGAATTTGGTCTGGATCCGTCGCAGTCCCATATTATCAACGGACATGTCCCGGTTAAGACAAAGAATGGTGAAAGCCCGGTAAAATGCGGCGGAAAAGTTCTGGTCATTGACGGGGGCTTTTCGAGGGCTTATCAAAAAGAGACGGGAATTGCGGGATATACGCTGATATATAATTCTCATGGCATGATCCTCGCAGCTCATGATCCGTTTGAATCTACAGAGGCGGCGATTGAAAAGGAGAATGATATCCATGCGAAAAGTGCCATTGTGAAGCGTCTGACAGATCGCAAGCTGGTGGGCGATACAGATATCGGCAGAGATCTGAAAGAGCAGATTAAGGATTTAGAGGAACTTCTTGTGTCTTATCGCGATGGACAAATTGCGGAAAAGATGTAACTGTAAAAAACTCCCAATCATGGAAGAGTATATATTTTTTATTTTTGTAAATATTACTGGTAACAAGTATTACTTGATAAATAGATAAATATACATGAAAGGGAGAGTAACTATGAAGCAGTTAAAGAGAGTATTTCTTGCACTTCTCTGTGTAGGAACGATCATGGGTATGACAGCATGTGGAAGCAATAACAATGCAGACGACAATGGAGCGACACAGGATGGCACGGCCAATGGAACAGCGGATGATGCCGGGAATACAGACGGTGCCGGCAATGCAAATGGCACGAATGATGCAACGAATGGAAATGATAACAAAAGCGGCGACGGAGTTATGGATGAGATCGGCGATGATGTAAAAGACGGCGCGGATGAGATCGGTGACGATGTGAAAGACAGCATGGACAACAACAATAATGACCGTGATGTAAACGACGCAAATCGGTAACATGGAAAAAGACAGGGTGGATCACTTTGATATTGCCTTGTCTTTTTTGCAGTTCCTGGTAAAATATGATATACTCGTATGGTCTGACGAGTTGCGAAGACAATCATTTTGGTTTTGGAGGATGCGTTTATGAGATTCAGGCCATGTATAGATATCCATAATGGAAAAGTAAAGCAGATTGTAGGAGGCAGTCTTAAGGATAGCGGGAATCAGGTGAGGGAAAATTTTTCGTCTGTACATAGTGCGGATTATTACGCAGAGATGTATAAGAAGAGTGGACTTTGGGGAGGACATGTGATATTGCTGAATCCTCCGCAGTCAGAGTATTATGAAGATACACGGCGGCAGGCGGAAAGAGCGCTCCGTGCTTATCCTGGCGGACTGCAGGCGGGGGGCGGTATCCGTGCGGATAATGCGGAATATTTTCTTGACGCGGGGGCGAGCCATGTTATTGTAACTTCCTATGTGTTTCAAGACGGCCAGATTCGGTGGGAGAATCTGGAGCTTTTGCAAAAGGCTGTAGGAAAAGAACATATTGTTGTTGATTTAAGCTGTAGGAAAAGAGAGGGAGCATATCATATTGTGACAGATCGCTGGCAAAAGTTTACGGATGAGAAACTTTCTGTGAGGATCCTTGAGGATATTGCGGCGTATTGTGACGAGTTCCTTGTCCATGGAGTGGATGTGGAAGGGCGTTCTTGCGGTGTGGATGAGGGCCTGGCGGAGCTTCTTGGCAGTTATGAGGGGATTCCGATCACCTATGCCGGAGGAATCGGGAGTCTTGAGGATTTGGAAAGGTTTGGAATGATAACAGGAAGAAAGATTGATTTTACCATAGGAAGTGCTCTTGATATTTTTGGTGGAAAACTTCCCTTTGATGTGGTAAAATGCTATGAATAGTAACATTTATGTGAACACTTTGTAAATTGGTTGAATTGCTGTGGGTATAGTGTTAGAATGTAGGTTAGCAAATTTTACGGACAAGGAGTTTTTTCGATATGGGTTTATTACAGAA
Source organism: uncultured Dorea sp. (assembly GCA_910586965.1). Classification (GTDB taxonomy): domain Bacteria; phylum Bacillota; class Clostridia; order Lachnospirales; family Lachnospiraceae; genus MD308. The sequence goes on from CAJUMF010000006.1 coordinate 120,875, forward strand.
AATATTCGGAACACATAGTGAGAATGAGCTGAAGCGTATTTATCCGATTGTGGATGCCATTGAGGCGTTAGAGCCTCAGATGCACAATCTTTCGGATGCAGATCTTAAGAGTAAGACAAAGGAATTTAAAGAGAGACTTGCGCAGGGTGAGACATTGGATGATATATTGCCGGAGGCATATGCTGTTGTGAGAGAGGCGGCTGTCCGCACACTTGGTATGAAGCATTACCGTGTACAGTTGATTGGCGGGATTATTCTCCATCAGGGACGTATTGCAGAGATGAAGACCGGTGAAGGAAAAACTCTTGTGTCTACATTGCCGGCATATTTGAACGCACTGACCGGGGACGGTGTCAACATTGTCACTGTCAATGATTATCTGGCGAAGCGTGACGCAGAGTGGATGGGACAGGTGCATGAGTTCCTTGGCCTTACAGTCGGATGTGTGCTTAACAGTATGGATAACGATGAGCGGCGGGAGCAGTATAACTGTGACATTACTTATGTCACGAATAATGAGCTGGGCTTTGACTATCTGAGAGATAATATGGTTATTTATAAAGAGCAGCTTGTCCAGAGAGGGCTTAAGTATGCAATTATCGATGAGGTGGACTCTGTGCTGATCGACGAGGCAAGAACACCGCTTATCATATCCGGACAAAGCGGAAAATCTACGAAGCTTTACGAAGCGTGTGATATACTTGCACGCCAGCTTGAACGCGGTGAGGCAAGCGGGGAATTTTCCAAGATGAATGCCATTATGGGAGAGGATATCGAAGAAACGGGAGATTTTATCGTAAACGAGAAAGAAAAGAATATCAATCTCACCGAGGATGGCGTGCGCAAGGTTGAGAAGTTTTTCCATTTGGATAATCTTGCGGATGCGGACAATCTTGAGATACAGCACAATATTATTCTGGCGCTTCGTGCGCATAACCTGATGTTTAAAGATCAGGACTATGTGGTGAAAGATGACGAGGTGCTTATCGTTGATGAGTTTACCGGGCGTATCATGCCGGGACGCCGTTATTCCGACGGCCTTCATCAGGCAATTGAGGCGAAAGAGCATGTAAAGGTAAAACGGGAGAGTAAGACTCTTGCGACGATCACTTTCCAGAACCTGTTCAATAAATTTGAGAAAAAGGCAGGTATGACAGGTACGGCGCTCACGGAGGAAAAGGAGTTCCGGGAGATTTACGGTATGGATGTTGTGGAGATTCCCACGAATGTCCCGGTTATCCGTGAAGATTTGAACGATGCGGTATATAAGACGCAGAAGGAAAAATTCAGGGCGGTATGCGATGAGATAGAGGCAGCGCATGAGAAGCATCAGCCGGTCTTAGTCGGTACGATCACCATCGAGACATCGGAGCTTTTGAGTGGTATGTTAAAGCGCCGCGGGATTAAGCATAATGTGTTGAATGCCAAGTACCATGAGATGGAGGCGGAGATTGTGGCGCAGGCAGGTGTGCACGATGCGGTTACAATTGCTACGAACATGGCAGGACGTGGTACGGATATTAAGTTGGATGATGAGGCAAGACAGGCAGGCGGCCTTAAGATTATCGGCACGGAGCGCCATGAATCCAGACGAATCGACAACCAGCTCAGAGGGCGTTCCGGGCGGCAGGGAGATCCAGGGGAATCCAGATTTTATATCTCTCTTGAAGATGATCTTATGCGCCTGTTCGGTTCGGAGAGACTGATGAATGTCTTCACCGCGCTCGGTGTAGAAGAAGGAGAGCAGATTGAGCATAAGATGCTTTCCAGCGCGATTGAGAAGGCACAGGAAAAGATTGAGAGCAACAACTTTGGAATCCGTAAGAACTTGTTAGAATACGATCAGGTTATGAACGAACAGAGAGAGATCATCTATGAGGAGAGAAGAAGAGTTCTTGACGGTGAGAATATGCGGGATTCTATCTTCCATATGATCAATGATTATCTTGAGAATACGGTAGACAGGATGATTCCGGCAGATCAGGATTATGAGGATTGGAACTTAAAAGAGCTTGGAAGGGCGATACGGGCTACGATTCCCATGGAGCCTCTTACAGAGGAAGATATCAAAGGGCTGAGTCAGAAAAAGCTTAAGCATATGCTCAAGGAACGTTCAGCGAAGGCATATGAAGCGAAAGAGGCGGAATTTCCGGAGGCAGAACATCTGCGCGAGATTGAACGGGTTGTCCTTCTGAAAGTAATTGATGCAAAGTGGATGGATCATATTGATGATATGGATCAGCTCAGACAGGGCATCGGACTTCAGGCATATGGGCAGAGAGACCCGAAGGTAGAATACAAGATGCTGGGCTATGATATGTTCGGTGAGATGACGAATGCGATTACAGAGGATACTGTGCGCACACTTTTCCATGTAAAGATTGAGCAGAAGGTAGAGAGAGAGCAGGTGGCAAAAGTAACAGGTACGAATAAAGACGAGAGCGCAACCCGTGCTCCGAAAAAACGCGCAGATAAAAAGGTATATCCGAATGATCCATGTCCATGCGGAAGCGGTAAGAAATATAAGCAGTGCTGCGGGCGCAAGTAGAGCATATAATAGATAATAATCTGAAAGAGGTGATAGAGTGGTTGAGTTAGATCAGTTTAAAACATTGATGAATGCTTATGAAGAACCTCTTGCCGAAATGAGGGATTCACTTTGACACGGCCGGCAAGGAGAACAGAATTGAAGAGCTTGGTCGAAAGGTAGAGGAACCAGGCTTCTGGGATAATCCTGAAGAATCCCAGAAAATTATGAAGGAGCTCAAAGATCTGCAGGAGCTGGTTAAGAAAATCCATTCGATGTACACAAGCTATGAAGATATTCTTCTTTTGATTGAGATGGGATATGAAGAAGAGGATGCATCTGTTGTAAAGGAAATCGAGGATGAGATCAGCAGCTTTGAATTGAGTTATGAAGAGCTGAGAATCCAAACGCTCCTCGCGGGAGAATATGATTCATGTAACGCGGTTATGACCCTCCATGCAGGAGCGGGAGGAACAGAGTCCTGTGACTGGGCAGGCATGTTATACCGCATGTACAGCCGCTGGGCGGAGCGGAAAGGCTTTTCTATCACCGTTCTGGATTATCTGGACGGGGATATTACCGGTATTAAAACAGTTACTTTTGAGGTAAATGGTGAGAATGCATATGGATATCTGAAATCTGAAAAGGGTGTTCACAGACTGGTGAGAATCTCTCCGTTTAATGCAGCAGGAAAACGGCAGACATCTTTTGCATCCTGTGATGTAGTACCTGATATCGAAACGGAGATTGACATAGAGATTGATGAAGATGATCTGAAGATTGACACTTACCGGGCCAGCGGCGCAGGAGGACAACATGTCAACAAGACGTCTTCTGCAATACGTATCACACACATTCCTACCGGGATTGTTGTGCAATGTCAGAATGAACGCTCCCAACATCATAACAAAGAGAAAGCGATGCAGATGTTAAAGGCAAAGCTTCAGCTTTTAAAGGAGCAGGAGCAGGCGGAGAAGGTGTCAGACATCCGTGGAGAAGTGAAGGAAATCGGCTTCGGCAATCAGATACGGTCCTATGTCATGCAGCCTTATACTCTTGTAAAGGATCATAGGACAAATGAGGAAAACAGTAATGTAACTGCTGTGCTGGACGGGAATATTGATATGTTTATCAATGCATGGCTGAAGGAAAGCACACAGCAGACAGAGGGAGGAAAGTTATGATAAATGTAGCAGTGATGGGTTATGGAACAGTTGGTTCCGGAGTGGTAGAGGTTGTGAATACGAATGGAGCCCGGATCAACCAGAGAATCGGCGAGGAGCTGAATATTAAATATGTGCTTGATCTGAGAGATTTTCCAGATGATCCGGTGCAGGAGAAGATCGTCCATGACTTTGAGACAATTATCAATGATGATGAGATTCAGATTGTTGTTGAAGTTATGGGAGGAATAGAGCCGGCTTATACTTTTGTAAAGAGATGCCTTCAAGCAGGAAAGAGTGTGGCGACTTCCAATAAAGCGCTGGTTGCAAAGCATGGTGCGGAGCTTCTCTCTATTGCGAAGGAGCATAATATTAATTTTCTGTTTGAAGCGAGCGTAGGCGGCGGAATTCCTATTATCCGCCCGTTGAATTCATCTCTGACAGCAGATGAGATCGAGGAGATTACAGGAATTCTCAACGGTACTACTAATTATATGCTGACGAAGATGTTCTATGAGGGTGCAGATTATGATACAGTACTCAAGGAGGCGCAGGCTAACGGCTATGCGGAACGCAATCCGGAAGCAGATGTGGAGGGGTACGATGCGTGCCGTAAGATTGCTATTCTCTCCTCGTTGATCTCAGGGCAGCAGGTGGATTTTGAAGATATTTACTGTGAAGGAATTACAGCGATCACTGTAGAAGATATGAAATATGCGAAAGCTATGGGGACAACCATTAAGCTGCTGGCATCCAGCAAGAGAGTTGGAGATCGTCTTCATGCAATTGTTGCGCCTTGTATGCTTTATCCAGAGCATCCGCTTTATAATGTGAACGATGTATTTAATGCAATCTTTGTACATGGGAATGTATTGGGGGATGCGATGTTCTATGGAAGCGGAGCAGGAAAGCTTCCGACAGCCAGTGCGGTTGTGGCTGATGTGGTGGATGCCGCGAAACATCTGAACAGGAATATTATGACGATGTGGAAACAGGAAAAACTTACTTTGGAAGACAAGGGAGATGCAAAAAGGAGATTCTTTATCCGTATGAAGGGAGATGCCCAAAAAGAACTTCCGAACCTTAAGTATTCTTTTGGAGATATAGAGATCATTCAAGTTGACGGGCTGGAGGATGAGTTTGGATTTATAACTCCTGTCATGATGGAAGGTGACTATGATACGAGAGCGAATCGATATAAAGATCAGATACTGCATATGATTCGTATAGAAGGATAGCAGGTAAGGAGAAGAAAGATGAAGTATATTGTAGTTTTAAGTGACGGGATGGCAGGGAGGCCTTTAAAGGAACTGGGAGGAAAAACTACATTGGAGGCAGCATATGTCCCGGAGATGGACCGTCTGGCGCCGATATCGGAAGTCGGATTGGTGTCTATGGTTCCTGAGGGGATGGCACCCGGAAGTGATACGGCAAATCTGGCCGTTATGGGGTATGATCCGAAAGTTTATTATACAGGCAGGTCCCCGTTGGAGGCGCTCAGTATCGGAGCAGATATGAAGGATTCGGATGTTTCTTTTCGATGCAATCTTGTGACGCTGTCAGAAGAAGACTGTGATTATGAGGAGAGGACAATTCTTGATCACAGTTCGGATGAGATTACCACGGAAGAGGCGGCTGTGCTGATCGAAGCGCTGAAAGAGGGACTTGAAGAGAAGGGTTATCGTTTTTATGCAGGAACCAGCTATCGGCATCTTTTGATCCAGGAGAAGGGGTCTGTATTAGAGCTTGTACCGCCGCATGATATACTGACAAGGAAGATCGGCGAATATCTTCCGAAAGATGCCACGCTTCTTAGAATGATGAAAGAAAGCTACAATATCCTAAAAAATCATCCGGTGAATGAGGACAGGATAAGGAGGGGGCTCCGCCCGGCAAACTCGGCATGGTTTTGGGGAGCAGGGAAAAAGCCTTCACTGGACTCTTTTGAGAAAAGAACCGGGAAAAAGGGTGTTATGATCTCAGCCGTCGATCTGCTCAAAGGAATAGCTGTCGGGGCAGGCATGGACTCTATTGCGGTGGAGGGAGCAAATGGAGGGCTTCACACGAATTATAGAGGCAAAGCGAAAGCAGCGGTTCGGGCACTGGCGCATGAAGGTTATGATTTTGCATATATTCATGTGGAAGCACCGGATGAGATGGGACATCAGGGAAATATGGAAGATAAGATCGCGGCCATTGAAAATATCGATGAGAAAGTGTTAAAGACAGTAATTTGCGGTCTGGAAGAGGCAGGAGAAGAATATCGTCTTCTTCTTTTGCCAGATCATCCTACGCCGATCGAGGTTCGGACACATACGGGAGAAGCTGTTCCTTATCTTTTGTATGACAGCACATTTGAGGAGAAAGGGCCGGCAGTATATAATGAAAAGTCAGCGGCAGGTACTGGTAATGTATGGAACGATGGATATAAGTTAATGGGACATCTGCTGCAGGAGGAAATATGTTGATTGTAAAAAAATTCGGAGGAAGTTCTGTTGCTAATAAGGAACGTATTTTTAATGTGGCAAGACGCTGCATTGAGGAATATAAGACCGGAAAAGATGTAGTTGTTGTCTTATCTGCTATGGGAGATACGACGGATGAATTGATTGCATTGGCAGAGGATATTAATCCGAAAGCAAAAAAAAGAGAGATGGATATGCTCCTTACCACAGGAGAGCAAGTGTCGGCGGCTTTGATGGCTATGGCGATGCAGGCGCTGGATGTACCGGCAGTTTCGCTCAATGCGTTCCAGGTGATGATGCACTCTACGTCAAGATATGGGAATGCCAGATTTAAGCGGGTGGAGACGGAGCGTATACTCCATGAGCTTGATTCAAGAAAGATTGTAATTGTCACAGGCTTTCAGGGCGTGAATAAATATGACGATATCACTACATTAGGACGGGGCGGTTCGGACACTACGGCTGTGGCGCTGGCGGCAGCACTCCATGCTGACAGGTGTGAGATATATACAGATGTGGATGGTGTGTATACTGCGGATCCAAGGGTTGTGAAGAATGCGAGGAAGCTTGACGAAGTCACATATGATGAGATGCTGGAGCTTGCAAGTCTTGGAGCTAAAGTGCTCCATAACCGTTCTGTGGAGATGGCGAAAAAATATAATGTAGAATTGGTGGTAAGGTCCAGCTTGAATTATACGGAAGGGACTGTAGTCAAGGAAGGAGCAGACATGGAGAAACTGTTAGTTACCGGGGTTGCGGCAGACAAAAATACAGCGCGTATCTCGGCGATCGGAGTTTTGGATAAACCGGGAATTGCGTTTAATATATTTGATACTTTGGCGAAGAATAATATCAATGTAGATATCATCTTGCAATCTGTCGGCCGGGAAGGAACAAAAGATATATCCTTTACCGTAGCGGGAGACGATATGGAGCACGCCATTGAGATCCTGGAGAAGAATAAGAAAAGACTTACGATTAAAGAAGTAAGTTGTAATCCGAATGTGGCAAAATTGTCAGTAGTAGGTGCCGGAATGATGAGCAATCCGGGCGTTGCTGCAAAAATGTTCGAAGCATTGTATAATTCCAGAGTTAATATCAACATGATATCAACATCGGAAATCAGAATTACAGTTCTGGTTGATGAAAAAGATATAGACAAAGCAATGAATGCGGTTCATGACGGATTTGCAATGGGAGAATAGCTCAGCACTGACTCAAAAAGCTGTTGTGGTGTCTGCCGGAGAAAGTGACATCCTCACCGAACCAGTCAGGCGGTGTGAAAGTAAGTGCGCTGTTCTCATCAGGGAACTCTACTTCTGCGAGTATTAACGGAGCCAGTTCTTCTTCAAAGATGTCGAGTTCCGCTGTCAAACCTTTGCCGAGAGGGATCATGTAACGCTTTTTTTTGATGAGGCGTCCATCGATTTTGGGAAGCAGATGTTCATAAGCTTCTTTTGTTAAAGGCAGATTATACTCTTCACGCACCATAAGTCCTTTTGATTTATACGTTAGTTCATAATTGTCATTGTCTTTTCGGATACGTATGACAGGAGCAGTGCTTAAGTATCCCTGTTCCATCATTCGGCAGGGAAAGCTGTTTAGATTGTCAGGTATATTCTTTATGAGATATTTTCGTTCGATTTCCATATTCAGCCTCCTTGGATAATAGTATGATATAATAGTTTCTACAAAAAGTAAATAATGATAATATTTATAAATAGTAAAGAAAGGAGATTTTCCATGATTAAAGTAAATGTATTGCTGGCAGACGGATTTGAAGAGATTGAGGCATTGACGGTTGTTGATTTGCTGCGGAGAGCTCAGATATATGTAGGGACGGTATCCATCGGAGAAGAATATCAAGTTCATGGTTCGCACGGGATCAATGTGACGACGGAGGATTTATTCGAAGAGGTAGACTTTGAAGAGGCAGATGCAATCGTTCTTCCGGGAGGGATGCCGGGTACAACCAATCTGAAAGAGCATGAAGACGTGAGAAAAATAGTGACTCATTTTGCAGAGTCGGGAAAGGTGGTCGGTGCAATCTGCGCGGCACCTACCGTTCTCAGTGATCTGGGACTTGTCAAGGGAAAACGCATTGCCTGTTACCCGTCAGTTGAGAGTGAGATCCAGGGAGCGGTTATCGTGAAAGTTCCGGTAGTAGTAGACGGAAATATTGTTACCAGTCGTGGAGTTGGAACTGCGATCGATTTTGCATTGGAACTGATCACTGTGTTAGCAGGTAAAGAGAAAGCTGTCAGTATAGCGGAGTCTATCGTATATGAATAGAGGGATATTATGGGACGAGTGAAAAGATTTATCCCTGTTTTTATTATTTGTGTGGTTCCTTTTATTATGGTGAGCTGTAAAGGCGGTTTTGATGCATCGGGATATACAGGAGCAATTCTTGACTTGCAGTTTCAAGGCGATACGGGAAGTGCTAGGGCGATGGTTGCGGGAGCGACCCAGGAGAATTTGCGGGACATGTATCAGGACTTTATAAATAATTTTGTGGCCGGATATATTACGGACGGTATGGATATCTCAGAGGAAGAGATCAAAGAATTCACAGAGTTGGCGGCAACAGTCTTTTCTACGATGCAGTACGAGGTGGGAGAAGCAAAGAAAACCGGGAGGAAAGAGTATGAAGTTCCGGTTGTCATACGGCCTGTGGATACATTTCTGAGATATAAGGATCTTTTGGCGGAGGATGCCATACGGATATCAGGGAAAATAAAAGGCGGAAAGTACCAGGGGACGGATGAAGAGATACAGTCTCAAGTAATGACTGAGATTACAAATCATGCTTATGATTTGTTAGAAAAGGCTTATGAGGACAGTGAGTTCGGGGATAAACAGACAGTGATTTTGAAAGTGAAAGCAGATACGAGTGATATATATTCCATTAATGAGGAAGATATGGACAATTTAATAGTAAAAATACTTCGATTAGATGAAATCGGGGGCTAGATATTTGAAATTGTTTGTGTTATACTTCATTAATGAGTGTAAAGCAGTATGCCCATTTTACAACTACCAAAGGATGGGATAGAAATAGGAGGAAATAGTAAATGAGTTTACAGGTAGAAAAGTTAGAGAAAAACATGGCAAAGCTTACCATTGAGGTTCCGGCTGGTGATTTAGAGAAAGCGCTCCAGAATGCATATAAGAAACAGAAAAATAAAATTTCCCTTCCGGGTTTTAGAAAAGGAAAAGTTCCGCGTCAGATGATTGAGAAGATGTATGGTGCGGAAATCTTTTATGATGATGCGGTTAATGAACTGATGCCCAAAGCATATGCGGAGGCGTATGAAGAGTGTGAGCTTGATATTGTATCCAGACCGGAAGTTGATGTAGTCCAGATTGAGAAGGGTAAGCCGTTTATCTTTACGGCAGAGGTTGCGGTCAAGCCGGAAGTGACGCTTGGTGAGTACAAGGGGCTTGAGGTTGACAAGATATCTACACGTGTGACCCAGAAAGAAGTAGAAGAAAAGCTTAAAGAAGAAGCTGAAAAGAATGCCAGGACTGTTACGGTAGAGGACAGGGCAGTACAGGATGGCGATGAAGTGATTATGGATTTCGAGGGCTTTGTGGACGGCGAAGCATTTGAAGGTGGAAAGGGTGAGAACTATCCGCTGACTATTGGTTCCGGTTCTTTTATTCCGGGCTTTGAGGAACAGCTTATCGGTGCAGAGGCGGAGAAAGAAGTAGAAGTAAAGGTTACTTTCCCGGAAGATTACCATGCGGAAGAACTTAAGGGAAAAGATGCGGTATTCAAATGTACTGTACATGAGATCAAGATGAAAGAGCTGCCGGAGATTGACGATGAATTTGCAGCGGAAGTTTCTGAGTTTGATACATTAGATGAATATAAAGCTGATCTTAAGGCAAAGATTAAAGAGCAGAAAGAGACAGAAGGCAAGAGAAAACAGGAAGACCAGGCTGTTGACAAAGCAGTGGAGAATGCTTCTTATGAGATTCCGGAGGCTATGATCACTACGAATATCAGCCAGATGGAAGATGATTTTGCCAGAAGAATGCAGTCACAGGGATTGACGATGGAACAGTATTATCAATTTACGGGAATGACTAAGGAGAAGATGGCAGAAGAGATGCGTCCGCAGGCTGTTAAGCGTATTGAGACCCGTCTTGTCCTTGAAGCCATTGCCAAGGCTGAGAATATTGAGATCAGCGATGAGAAGCTTGATGAAGAGATTAACAAGATGGCAGAAAGCTATAAGATGGAAGCAGATAAGCTCAAGGAATTTATGAGCGATGCGGAGAAGAAACAGATGAAAGAGGATATGGCTGTTCAGGAAGCAATCATATTCCTTGTGGACAATGCTGTAGAAAAATAAAGCTGAACAGTAAGTTTATTATGAACAGGAGGCATATGACCTATGAGTTTAGTACCTTATGTCATTGAGCAGACAAGCCGCGGTGAGAGATCTTATGATATCTATTCAAGACTGCTGAAAGACAGGATCATCTTTCTTGGCGAGGAAGTGACAGATGTGTCGGCAAGCGTTATTGTTGCGCAGCTTTTATTCCTTGAGGCAGAAGACCCGGAGAAAGATATCCATCTTTATATCAATAGCCCGGGAGGTTCTGTGACGGCAGGTTTGGCTATTTATGATACGATGCAGTACATTAAGTGCGATGTAGAGACAATCTGCATTGGTATGGCAGCGAGCATGGGTTCCTTCCTGCTTTCAGGAGGGAAGAAAGGGAAGCGTCTTGCGCTCCCGAATGCGGAGATCATGATTCATCAGCCGTCCGGCGGTGCGCAGGGTCAGGCGACGGAGATTAAGATTGCCGCAGAACATATTTTGAAGACCCGTCAGAAATTAAATCAAATTTTGGCGGAGAATACCGGACAGCCATTAGATGTGATCAGCGTTGATACGGAACGCGATAATTTCATGTCAGCCGAGGAGGCAAAAGAATACGGATTGATTGACGAAGTTCTTTCGCACCGTTAATCTTATGTCCGGTATAATATATGAGGTGAAAGCATGATAGGTAGAGGTGACGATCAGATTAGATGTTCGTTTTGCAATAAAACACAGGCACAGGTCAGAAAGCTGATTGCAGGACCGAATGATACTTATATTTGTGACGAATGTGTTGATGTTTGTTCTGAGATCATAGAAGAAGAACTTGGATACGATGAGAATGGGGGACACTGGAGTCCGTTCTCAGATATCAATCTTATAAAACCGGAAGAAATCAAGGCATTTCTGGATGAATATGTAATTGGGCAAGATGAGGCGAAGAAGATACTTGCTGTTGCTGTATACAACCATTATAAAAGGATTATGGCGGGACGGGATCTGGGAGTAGAGCTTGGGAAGAGTAATATTCTTATGCTTGGGCCTACCGGATGCGGCAAGACACTTCTTGCACAGTCGCTTGCAAGAATCCTGAATGTACCTTTTGCTATTGCGGATGCAACTGCGTTGACGGAGGCGGGATATGTAGGAGAGGATGTGGAGAATATCCTTCTTAAGATTATCCAGGCAGCGGACGGAGATATCGAGCGCGCCGAGTATGGAATTATTTACATTGATGAGATTGATAAAATAACAAGAAAGTCAGAAAACCCTTCCATTACGCGAGATGTATCAGGAGAGGGAGTTCAGCAGGCACTCCTCAAAATTATCGAAGGCACAGTTGCGAATGTGCCGCCCCAGGGAGGGAGAAAGCATCCTCATCAGGAGTTGATACAGATAGACACGACGAATATCCTGTTTATATGCGGCGGTGCGTTTGAAGGGATCGACAAAATCATTGAGAAACGGATCGATCAGAAGTCGATTGGTTTCAATGCGGAGATTGCAAGTAAGCATGAGAATAATCTGGATGTGTTACTTTCTCAGGTGCTTCCTCAGGATTTGATCAAGTTCGGCCTTATTCCGGAGCTGGTAGGAAGAGTGCCGGTTAATGTTTCTCTGGAACTCCTTGATAAGGATGCGCTTATGCGGATTTTAACAGAGCCGAGAAATGCGCTGGTCAAACAGTACCAGAAGATGCTGGAGCTTGATGGCGTGGAGCTTACATTTGACAGAGAGGCATTAGAGGAGATTGCAGATATTTCCTTAAAGAGGAAGACAGGAGCCAGGGGACTTCGTGCTATTATGGAAAATGTTATGACGGATATTATGTATCATGCGCCGTCAGATGAGACATTACAGACATGCCGCATTACAGAAGACGTAGTGAAGGGGTATGGACTGGCTGAATGTACACATGCAGCTATCCGCTCTGAAAGTGCATAGAGATGATAGACAGGTAGATTGACGAATACAGATTCGTATGTGAGGGCGGGTGCAAAGGATAGTTGCGCCTGCCTTTTATTCTTGTTTAGCTTTATAGTGAAGATGTATATCAGGAGAAGAGAATATGGATAACAATACAAAAAGCCTGCCTATGATACCTTTGCGGGAGATGACAGTATTGCCGGAGATGGTAATACATTTTGACGTGAGCAGAGAAAAATCACTGGCAGCAATCGAGCGTGCGATGGAGGATCAGCAGAGATTGTTTTTGACTGCTCAGCAGAGAGCTGAGACAGAGGAACCCGGGATAGATGATGTATATGAGATGGGATGTATCGCGACGATCAAGCAGATTATAAAGCTGCCTAAAAGGCTGAACCGGGTTCTTATCGCTGTGGATGCACGTGCGCGGTTAAATTATATTGAGGATACTGGACAATGCCTTATTGCCAACGTAACAGTCGTTGAAGATATTGATACTTTGGCAGAGAAAATCGGCGCCGATAAGTTCCCAATGAATGTTGAGGCAATGGTTTTAGGACTTAAAGAGCTTTTCAAAGAATATACAGATAAAAATCCAAAAGTTTATAAAGAGCTTGCGTCTCAGATCGGGGATATCAGGGAGCTTAAAAAACTGGTGGATGTCATTGCCGCCAATTTTCCGCTGCCTTATACGCAGAGGCAGGAACTTCTTGAAGAGGTTAATCTTATGCGGCGTTATGATATGCTGGTGTCGAAGATTGTTCACGAAGTTCAGGTGCAGAGTATTAAAGAGGAACTACAGTCTAAGGTTAAGCAGCGTGTAGATAAAAATCAGAGAGAATATATATTAAGGGAAGAGATTCGTCTGATCCGAGAAGAATTGGGTGATGACAGCACGATATCTGACGCAGACGAATTTGAGCAGGCCGTGGAGAAGCTTCAGTCGCCGGAAGAAGTAAAACAGAAGATCAGTAAAGAGATCAAACGATTCCGAAACATTATGAACAGTCCCAGTGAGACAGGGGTGATCCGAACTTATATTGAGACAATGCTGGAGATGCCATGGGATAAAGCATGTAAGGAACATAGTGATATTTCATATGCAAAGAAAGTGTTAGATGAGGATCATTACGGCCTTGAGAAGGTCAAAGAACGGATATTGGAATATATGGCAGTGCGAGCGCTGACGAAGAAGGGAGACAGTCCGATTCTCTGTCTGGCCGGGCCGCCGGGAACCGGAAAGACATCAATTGCAAAGTCTCTTGCCAGAGCACTGAAACGTCCTTATGTGCGTATCTCCCTGGGAGGCGTGAGGGATGAGGCCGAGATTCGCGGACATAGGAAAACTTATGTAGGAGCAATGCCTGGACGGATTGCCGATGCAGTGAGAAGTGCGAAAGTCAAGAATCCTTTGATGCTTTTGGATGAGATAGATAAAGTGAGCAATGATTATAAAGGAGATACATTTTCAGCTCTTTTAGAAGTGTTGGACAGTGAGCAGAATAAGAAGTTTCGCGATCATTATCTGGAAGTGCCTCTTGATCTGTCAGAAGTACTTTTTGTTACGACAGCGAATACGCTGCAGACGATTCCGCGGCCTCTGCTTGATCGTATGGAGGTTATAGAGGTATCCAGTTATACAGAAAATGAAAAGCTTCACATTGCTCAGGAGCATCTGATCCCGAAGCAGATGGAGAGACATGGGTTAAAGAAAAAGCAGCTTAGTGTGAGTAAGAAGGCAATCTGGAAGATTGCAAGAAGTTATACGAAGGAAGCAGGTGTGCGCCAGCTTGAAAGAAAACTGGCTGATATCTGCAGGAAAGCGGCCAAAGAGATCTTCGAGGAGAAGAAATCTTCTGTGCATGTTACAGAGCGCAATATTCATCAGTATTTGGGAAAAGAACTGTATATTTATCAAATGGCCAATGATTCGGATGAAGTGGGAATCGTACGTGGATTGGCGTGGACCAGCGTGGGCGGTGATACACTTCAGATTGAGGTGAATATTATGCCGGGAGAAGGAGAGATTCTGCTTACCGGGCAATTAGGCGATGTAATGAAAGAATCTGCGAGAACGGGAATCAGTTATATACGCTCTGTGGGAAAATCATATAAGATTTCCGAAGATTTCTTTAAGGAGCATGATGTTCATATCCACATTCCAGAGGGAGCGGTTCCGAAGGATGGTCCTTCTGCGGGAATAACGATGGCAACGGCTATGTTGTCGGCAGTTACAGGAAAAAAGGTGCGTGCGGATGTGGCAATGACTGGCGAGATTACCCTTCGCGGCCGAGTACTTCCAATAGGCGGCCTGAAAGAGAAACTTTTGGCTGCAAAGAGCGCCGGGATTCGTACTGTGATCGTACCTGCAGAAAATATGCCGGATATTGAGGAAATTTCCTCTGAAATAACAAAAGGGTTGGATATTGTACCGGTGTCGCATATGAATGAAGTGTTAAAGGCTGCTCTTGTAAAACCCAAAAAATAGCGGACAGCAGAGAATAATATATATTGAGGAGTAGTGTATGGTAATAAGAAGCCTGAATCTTGAGACAGTGTGCGGCATCACCAGCACCCTGCCGGATAATCCCTGTCCGGAGATTGCCTTTGCAGGGAAATCAAATGTGGGGAAATCCTCACTGATCAATGCGTTAATGAACCGGAAATCCTATGCCAGGATATCCGCCACGCCGGGAAAGACCCAGACCATTAATTTTTATAATATTAACGAAGAACTTTATCTGGTGGATCTTCCGGGCTATGGCTACGCGAAGGTATCCGAGAAGGAGAAGGCCCAGTGGGGGAAGCTTATCGAGCGGTACCTTCACGGGTCGAAGCAGCTTAAGGCAGTATTCCTGCTGATCGATATCCGTCATGCGCCGTCTGCCAATGACCGGACCATGTACGAGTGGATCACAGCCAACGGCTACCGGCCGGTGATCATTGCCACGAAGCTTGATAAGATCAAGAGAAGTCAGAAAGACAAGCAGCTTAAGCTGTTAAGGGAAGGGCTTGGCGTTCTTCCAGGGACGTTTATCATCCCGTTTTCGTCGGTGAGCAAGCAGGGCAGGGATGAGATCTGGGAACTGGTGGAGACAAAGTTTCTGCAAAGAGAGACGGACAGATTGTGACAGCGGCGGACTGTGGGAACGTATGCAGCCGACTGGGGGAGAGACAGATATGGAGATGAATTTCAAAGAGAAGATTGGAGACACAAGACCATATTGGAAGGTGATCGTAAGCCTGGCATTCAGCCTGGCGGGGACCGTGCTGTTTCTTGTTGCAGGATACCGGCTTTTGCTGTATTTTATGCCGTTTGTGATCGGATGGCTGATCGCGTCCATCGCAGCACCTCTGGTGAACCTGCTTGAGAAAAAGGTGAAGATCATGAGAAAGCTTGGTTCGGCTCTGATCATTATCGGGGTTCTGGGAGGAATCGTGCTGCTTGTCTATCTGTTGACTGTCACTCTGAGCAGAGAGATCCAGACACTTCTCTGGGATATTCCGGATATGTACAAAGATCTTGAGGCGGGCTTTCGGGAGATTGGGGAAGGGATGCAGGGCCTTCAGAAGAGACTTCCGAAAGGTGTCAGGGAGGCTTTAGGGACGGTGTTCTTAAAACTGGATGACCAGATGGACAACATCGTGGAGAATGTCAGCAGGCCGACAGTGACTGCCGCCGGAAAGTTTGCCAAGAAGATACCGTCTGTGCTTGTGTCAACCATTGTGACGTTTATTTCGGCCTATTTTTTTATCGCTGACAGAGATGAGGTGCTTAAGCAGGCGAAGCGGATTACGCCGGAGCCTATTGTGAGAAGGATGACGATGGTATGTGATAATCTGAAATATGCGGTGGGCGGTTATTTTAAGGCGCAGTTCAAGATTATGGCGGTGGTCTTTTTATTGCTGGTCATCGGATTTATGCTTCTTAATGTCCATTTTACGTTTCTTTTGGCAATATTGATTGCATTTCTGGATTTTCTTCCCTTTTTTGGGACAGGAACAGCGCTTCTGCCGTGGGCGGTCTATAAGTTTCTTGTAGGGAATTATAAGATGACGGTGGGGCTTTTGGTGCTTTACGGAGTTACTCAGCTTGTCCGCCAGCTCATCCAGCCTAAACTTGTAGGAGACAGTCTTGGGATGAATCCGCTGCTTACACTGGTATTCCTTTTTGTCGGTTACCGGGCGGGCGGCCTGTTCGGGATGATCTTCGCGGTTCCTGTGGGATTGATCGTGATCAACCTCTATAAGGCAGGTGCCTTTGATTATATTCTGGATGATGTGAGGATACTGGCGGAAGGGGTCTTAAGTCTCAGGGAGAATGATCATTGATTTGCGGAAAGCAATTGACATTTCACTCGTGGTTGATTAAAATGTTTTAAGATATGAGCAAAATAAAAGGGGTGCGTGATGCAGAGAAATATATTAGAATATCTGGAAGAATCCGGAAGAAGGTTCCCGGATAAGATTGTTTTCGCAGATGATAAATCAGCGGTTACCTATGGAGAGCTGATCAGACAGGCGCAGTTTCTCGGCGCATGTCTGCTGGAGCATAAAGGAAACGGCAGAGAGCCGGCATTGTGCGCGCCGGTAGCTGTTTTTATCGATCGTTCCATCGAGAGTCTGACCGGTTTTTTCGGGGCGGTCTACAGCGGGAATTTTTATGTGCCCATCGACCGGCAGATGCCGGCGGCGAGGACCAGGCTGATTCTTGATACGCTGGACCCGGTGGTGATCCTGGGCGTGGAGAAAGACAGGCAGATTCTTGCACAGATGGGGATGGAGGAGCGGCTTATGGTACTTGGCGAGGTTCTTTCGCAGGACGATAGCCATACATTAAGCGAAGAGCAGGAGAAAGCGCTTTTAAACGTGCGTATGCGCGCATTAGATACGGATCCATTGTATGCGATCTTCACTTCGGGTTCTACAGGGGTTCCGAAAGGTGTACTGGTCAGTCACCGTTCGGTAATTGACCTAATTGATAATTTTAAGGAAGAGTTTGGTTTTTCGGAGGACTGCGTATTCGGGAACCAGGCGCCATTTGATTTTGATGTGTCAGTGAAGGATATCTATTCGACCATCAAAAATGGGGCCTCCATGTATGTGATTCCGAAGGTGATGTTCTCTTTTCCGGCGAAGCTCATTACCTTTATGAATGAGAAACGGATCAACACCATTATCTGGGCGGTGTCGGCGCTTCGGATCATCGAGAACCTGAATGCATTTACCGGAGAGCTTCCGCGGTATCTTAAGACAGCGATGTTCTCCGGGGAAGTGATGCACAATAAGGTGCTCAATTACTGGAGAAGGTATCTGCCGGGCGTACAGTATGTGAATTTGTACGGGCCTACGGAGATTACGTGTAACTGTACATATTATAAAGTAAATCGGCCGTTTACGGACGATGAAGTGCTTCCCATCGGGATTCCCTTTAAGAATTCCGGCGTGTTTTTGCTGGACGGTGATAAGCCGGTGAGAGAAAAGCAGACAGCGGGAGAGATCTGCGTGAAGGGTACAAGCCTTGCTTTGGGGTATTATAACAATGCAGAAAAGACAGCGGAAAGTTTTTGCCAGAATCCGCTGAATCTGGCTTATCCGGAGCGTATCTACCGCACCGGGGACATCGGAAAGTACAATGACGAGGGAGAGCTTATCTTTCTTTCCAGGAAAGATGACCAGATCAAGCATATGGGCCACCGGATAGAGCTGGGAGAGGTGGAAGCAGCAGCGAATTCTCTGGATATTCTTAAGGCAGCAGTGTGCATCTATGATAAAGCGGAGGGGAAGATCCTCATGTTCTACCAGGCGGAGGCGCCATGTGACCGGGAAGTGCTAAAGGCTCTGGGGAAGAAGCTGCCCAAATACATGTTCCCCAACAAGCTTTACTATTTTGAAAAGCTGCCCATGAATAAGAATAATAAGATTGACCGTACATATCTGCGGGAGAATTATGTCACAGTTCACTGTGACCATTAATAAATAGAATACAGAAAGGAAGAAGAAAAATGAGAGAAGAGATTATGGAGATTTTAACGGAGCTTAGGCCGGATGTGGAATTTGAGAATGAGAAGAAGCTGATTGACGACGGGATCCTTGACTCTTTTGACATCGTTTCTTTGGTTGGAGAACTGAATGATGCTTTTGATGTGTCCATCAATGTGCAAGATCTCCTTCCGGAGAATTTCAACTGTGTGGACGCGATGGTTGAACTGATCGAGAACCTTCAGGAAGAGGAGTAAGCAAAGAGTATTATGGGTCTTACATCACTGAATTTTTTTCTTTTTTTAGCAGCCAGCCTGGTGGTATATTTTCTGTTGTCGGAAAAGTACCAGTGGCGCTGGCTTTTCGCTGTGAGCTGCTTTTTTTATGTGTACTGCAGCAGGACGCTGTCGATATTTATTGCTGTCACTTGCGTTGCCACTTATGTTTTAAGTATTTTGATCGAAAATTCGGAAGTTCGGTATAAGGATGAGTTAAAGCAGATCAAGGCGGGAGAGCTTGCTCTTGATAAGAAGGCGGCGAAAGCACAGAATATCCACCGAAAGCGCTTGTGTATCTGGGCTGCGGCGCTGATCAATGTGGGGATGCTTGTGGTGCTGAAATTCTGGGATCTGATCTTTACGGATATCAATACCAGATTTTTCGGCGGAGCTGAGAACTTTGTGCCGCTTCTTCATATCGGCCTGCCCCTTGGAATCTCTTTTTACACCTTCCAGGCAGTGGGTTATCTTGTGGACATCTACCGAAAGCAGGCGGCGGCAGAGCGTAACTTTTTCAAGGCAGCGCTGTTTATCACATTTTTCCCGCAGATTGTCCAGGGACCGATCTCCAGGTTCTCACAGCTCGCACCGGAGCTTTACAGCGGTCATAAATTCGATTTTAAAAATCTTACGGATGGGTTTTATCTGATGCTGTGGGGGATGTTTAAGAAGATGGTCATCGCTGACCGGGCGGGGATCATGGTGGATTATGTGTTCTATGATTACCAGAATTTCTCCGGCTGGCAGTTCTGGGTGGCGGCTTTTGCCTATGCGTTCCAGATGTATGGGGATTTCTCCGGCGGGATTGACATCGTGCGGGGAGCGGCGAAGATGTTCGGCATTGAGATGGTGGATAACTTTGAGCGCCCTTATTTTTCCAAGGATATCCCGGAGTTCTGGAGGCGGTGGCATATGACGCTGGGGACGTGGTTCAGGGACTACTTATTCTATCCCATGTCCTTATCCTCCACTGCCCAGAAGGTGTCAAAGTCACTGCGAAAGAAAGGACATCTCCATCTGGCAAAGATGCTGCCGGCACATGTATCCTGTATCGTCCTCTGGCTTGCCAACGGCGCATGGCACGGGGCGGGCACCCAGTACATTGTGTTCGGTCTGTATCACGGGATTTTGACGGTGCTCTCAGAGGAGTATCATGGGAAGCTGGTGCAGCTTGGAGACAAGCTGCACATTAACCAGAAATGTGCGTCATGGAGCTTTTTCCAGATGGCGAGAACCTTCTTTTTGGTGGCAGTAGGGCGTGTCATCTACATCACGCCGAATTTTGGAGCGTCCCTTACGATATTAAAATCCATGTTCACTGCGAAGAATGTGGGAATCTTCTTTAACGAGGGCTTGTACAAACTGGGGCTTGACCGGCCCGATTTCTATGTGCTTGTCTTTGCCTGTCTGGTACTTCTTGTGGTGGAGATCTTCCAGGAGCGGATGAAGATCAGAGAGTGGCTGTATGGGCAGAACTTATATTTCCGGTGGGGACTGGCTTTCGGGCTTATCTTTACCGTGCTTATCTTTGGGGTGTACGGACACGGGTATGACGCGGCCGGATTTATCTATATGCAGTATTAGTTAGGATTTAGGAGTAATAATATGACGCGGAAAAATGTGATCAAGCTGATATCAGCATCGCTGATTTTTATCATAATCTTCGGGATACTGACTGCCGTTATGGAGCCGAAGTGGAATTATTACGGCAACCAGACACAGACGAGGGTCCAGGCTTTCTACCGGCAGGAGAAGAACAGTCATGATGTGATCTATCTTGGCTCAAGCTTCTCCTACTGCGGCATCTCACCCCTTAAGATCTGGGAGGAGCAGGGCATCTCCGGGTATGTGTTCTCTAATCCGGCGCAGAAGGCGTGGATCAGTGCTTATTACCTGGAGGAGGCGTTAAAGTATCAGACACCGGAAGTGGTCATCTACGAGGCGGGTGCGATCTTAGACGAGGAGGAGACAGACGAAGGGCATAACCGGAAGAATATCGATTATCTCCGCTGGTCGCCCACGAAGCTTAAGGCGATCATGACTGTCTGTAAAAATACCGGGGAGTCGAAAAAGGAGTATCTCTTTCCGCTCCTTCGGTTCCACTCGAGATGGAGCGACCTTGACCAGTCAGACTTCCATCTGGCGCGGGATTCCTCTTATTACCTTATGGGAACGGCGTTAAAGCTTACCACAAGACCGGCGTCTAAGAAGAAGATTGCGAAGTATGATGCATGGCAGCCGGGCACCATGGAAGTGCCGTCAAATGAGATCGGACCGAAATGCACGGATGCGGTGCTTAAGATGAAGGAGCTTTGCGAGGAGAAAGGCATCAAGTTCCAGCTTGTGCGTATGCCCAGTATGCAGTGGTCGCCGGAGGCATACGAGATTGTACAGCGGTTTGCGGATGAACATGAGATCGGAAGAGCACACGTCTGAACTCCAGTCACACAGTG
>CAJUMF010000007.1 GCA_910586965.1 uncultured Dorea sp.
GTTTTGTCGTTATTGATTTAAAAACAAAGAAATTGACACATCAAGATATAGGACAGATGGATATGTATGTCAGAATGTTTGATGATCTAAAAAGAAGAGAGGATGATAACCCAACAATCGGGATTATTTTTTGCACAGATAAGGATGAAACGATTGTAAAATATTCGGTACTCCATGAAAGTCAACAGATATTAGCCTCAAAGTATATGACCGTTTTACCGACAGTGGAAGAATTACAGAAAGAATTTGAGAGAAATCAGTTGATTTATGATAGCAGAAAATAAAGACATTGCTAATTTATATGATATAGAATACGAAACAGACTACTTTGTAAATAGTTATGACTGCAAATTGTGACTTTCATTCGTGTGGTTGCAAAAGTTCGCCTATAAGCCAATCTTAAAATGAAAATTTACACGAAATTATTTCTAAATTACACGAATTTTATGGTACATAGTAGTCGAAGTAATTCTGTGAAAGAGAGGTTTTCATATGCCAGATAAGAGAGGAAATTCGCAATCCGCTGACAAAGGTCAGCTACTTGCTCATGAAAGCAGCCCAAAAGGCGGGCATGCTTTCAAATTACAAGCCCCCTACAAGCCCACAGGCGACCAGCCGCAGGCCATCGCCGAGCTGGTCAAAGGCTTCAAGGAGGGCAATCAATTCCAGACTTTACTAGGGGTTACGGGTTCCGGCAAGACATTTACGATGGCGAATGTCATTCAGGAATTGCAGAAGCCGACGCTGGTCATCGCCCACAACAAGACGCTTGCGGCGCAGCTCTACGGAGAATTCAAGGAGATGTTCCCTGAGAATGCAGTAGAGTATTTTGTCTCCTACTATGACTACTACCAGCCTGAGGCCTACGTTCCCTCCTCCGACACCTACATCGCTAAGGACTCGTCCATCAATGATGAGATAGACAAGCTCCGCCACTCGGCGACGGCTGCTCTTTCGGAGCGGCGGGATGTGGTCATCATTGCCAGCGTGTCCTGCATCTATGGACTTGGCTCGCCCATCGACTACCAGGAGATGGTAATCTCGCTGCGGCCGGGAATGGTAAAGGACAGGGATGAGATTCTGCGGAAACTGATTGACATTCAGTATGACCGCAATGAGATGGACTTTAAGCGTGGTACGTTTCGGGCGCACGGGGATGTGGTGGAGATTTTCCCGGCGTATTCGGAAGAGTATGCGTACCGGGTTGAATTTTTCGGCGACGAGGTGGAAAGAATTACAGAAGTGGATGTGCTGACCGGGGAGATTAAAAATGAGCTGAACCATATAGCCATATTTCCGGCATCCCATTATGTTGTCTCGAAGGAGAGCATGGAGCGGGCAATCCGGGAGATTGAGACGGAGCTTGAGGCTCAGGTCAAATATTTTAAGGGCGAGGGAAAGCTTTTGGAGGCACAGAGGATTTCCGAGCGGACGAATTTTGATATCGAGATGATGAGAGAGACGGGGTTCTGCTCGGGGATTGAGAATTATTCCAGGCACCTGACGGGGCTTGCGGCGGGGCAGCCGCCCCATACGCTGATTGATTATTTCCCGGATGATTTTATCCTGATGATCGATGAGTCGCACATTACGATTCCCCAGGTGGGCGGCATGTATCACGGCGACCAGTCCAGGAAATCTACGCTTGTGGAGTATGGGTTCCGCCTTCCCTCGGCGAAGGATAACCGTCCCTTGAGCTTTGAGGAGTTTGAGAGCAAGATCAATCAGGCGCTTTTTGTGTCTGCGACGCCGGGGCCTTATGAGGGAGACCATGAACTTCTGCGGGCGGAGCAGGTAATCCGTCCGACGGGGCTTTTGGACCCGTCGGTGGAGGTGCGTCCGGTGGAAGGGCAGATTGACGACCTTGTGTCGGAAGTGAATAAGGAGATCAGCAAGAAAAACAAGATACTGGTTACGACGCTTACAAAGCGCATGGCGGAGGATCTGACGGACTACATGCGGGAGCTGGGAATCCGCGTCAAATACCTCCACTCCGATATTGACACCCTTGAGAGGGCGGAGATTATCCGGGATATGCGGCTGGACGTGTTTGATGTGCTTGTAGGGATCAACCTCCTCAGGGAAGGACTTGACATCCCGGAGATTACGCTGATTGCCATTATCGATGCGGACAAGGAAGGGTTCCTTCGTTCGGAGACTTCGCTGATTCAGACGATTGGGCGAGCGGCGAGAAATGTGGAAGGGCATGTCATCATGTATGCGGACACGGTGACGGATTCTATGAGGCGCGCCATGGACGAGACGGAGCGCAGGCGCACGATCCAGGAAAAATACAATGAGGAGCACGGCATTACGCCCCAGTCTATCCAGAAGAGCGTGAGGGAGCTTATCAGCATATCGAAGAAAGTGGCGGCGGAAGAGCTGCGTATGGAGAAAGACCCGGAATCCATGAGCGTGAAGGAATTAGAGAAACTGGCGAAAGACCTTACGAAACAGATGAAGAAGGCCGCTGCAGAGCTTAATTTTGAGGCTGCTGCGGAGCTCAGGGACAAGCTTGTGGAGATTAAGAAACTTTTGCATGAGTAAGAGAGGATAAAAGAATGTCAAAAAATAAAGATAACAAGCAATATATTACGATTCGCGGGGCGAATGAGCATAATCTGAAGAATGTGGATTTAAAGATTCCGAGAAATGAACTGGTAGTGCTGACGGGCCTCAGCGGTTCGGGAAAGTCTTCTCTTGCGTTTGACACAATCTATGCGGAGGGGCAGAGGCGGTACATGGAATCCCTGTCTTCCTATGCCCGGATGTTTCTCGGGCAGATGGAAAAGCCGGATGTGGAGAGCATCGAGGGGCTTTCGCCGGCGATTTCCATAGACCAGAAGTCCACCAACCGCAATCCGCGCTCTACGGTGGGGACGGTGACGGAGATTTATGATTATTTCCGTCTGCTCTACGCGCGGATTGGGATTCCCCACTGCCCGAAGTGCGGGAAAGAGATTAAAAAGCAGACGGTAGACCAGATGGTGGACCAGATCATGGAACTTCCCGAACGGACGAAGATTCAGCTCCTTGCGCCGGTGGTGCGGGGACGCAAAGGTACTCATGCAAAACTTTTGGAGAGGGCGAAAAAGAGCGGGTATGTGCGTGTCCGCATTGACGGGAACCTCTACGAGCTTTCCGAGGAGATTGCGCTGGATAAGAATATCAAGCACAGCATTGAGATTATCGTGGACCGCCTGGTGGTGAAGGAAGGGATAGAAAAGAGGCTGACGGACTCCATTGAAAATGTCCTTCATCTCGCGGAGGGGCTTATGATTGTGGATGTGATAGACGGGGAGCCGATGAATTTCAGCCAGAGTTTTTCCTGCCCGGACTGCGGCATCAGTGTGGATGAGATTGAGCCGAGGAGTTTTTCATTTAACAACCCGTTCGGCGCATGTCCGGAATGCTTTGGACTGGGGTATAAGATGGAGTTTGACGAGGAGCTGATGATTCCGGACAGGAGGCTCAGCATCGCCCAGGGCGCGATTACGGTCATGGGCTGGCAGTCCTGCACGGATAAAAAGAGTTTCACATATGCGATTCTGGACGCGCTGAGCAGGGAGTATGATTTTTCCTTGGATACTCCTTTCGGAGAGTATCCAAAGCGGATTCAGGATATCATACTTTATGGGACCGGCGGGAAAGAGATAAAGGTCCATTATAAAGGGCAGAGAGGCGAGGGCGTCTATGACGTGGCGTTTGAGGGTCTGATCAAGAATGTGGAGCGGCGTTACCGCGAGACGTCGTCGGATACGATGAAGGCGGAATATGAGGAATTTATGCAGATTACGCCCTGCCGCGAGTGCGGAGGACAGCGGCTTAAGCCTGCGGCATTGGCAGTTACCCTTGGGGATAAGAACATCCATGAGGTGACGACGCTTTCCATTGAAAAGCTGCAGGGTTTTCTGCAGGAGATGACTTTGAGCGAGCAGCAGATGTTGATCGGAGGGCAGATTTTAAAGGAGATTCAGGCACGGACGAAGTTTTTGCTTGACGTTGGGCTTGACTACCTTACGCTCTCAAGAGCCACCGGTTCTCTTTCCGGGGGAGAGGCGCAGAGAATCCGCCTGGCGACGCAGATTGGCTCCGGGCTTGTGGGGGTGGCGTATATTCTTGACGAGCCGAGCATCGGGCTGCACCAGCGGGATAATGATAAGCTGCTCAATACATTAAAGCATCTGCGTGACCTGGGCAATTCAGTCATTGTAGTGGAGCATGACGAGGATACGATGCGGGAGGCGGACTATATCGTGGATGTGGGGCCGGGAGCAGGCGAGCATGGTGGCGAGATTGTGGCAGTCGGCACGGCAAAAGATATAATTAAGAATAAGAAATCCATTACCGGCGCATACTTAAGTGGAAGGGAACGCATTCCGGTGCCGGATGAGCGGGCGAATCCTTCCGGCTGGCTTAAGATTACCGGAGCGAGGGAGAATAACCTGAAAAATATCGACGTTGAGATTCCCCTTGGCATCATGACGTGCATTACCGGAGTGTCCGGCTCGGGGAAAAGCTCCCTGATCAATGAGATTTTGTATAAGCGTCTTGCAAGGGACTTAAACCGTGCCAGGACCATTCCGGGAAAGCACAGGGATGTGGAAGGCATCGGGCAGCTTGACAAGGTGATTGCGATAGACCAGTCGCCGATCGGTCGTACGCCCCGCTCGAATCCTGCTACTTATACAGGTGTTTTTGACCTTATCAGGGATCTGTTCGCGGCGACCGCAGATGCCAAGGCGAGGGGCTACAAGAAGGGAAGGTTCAGCTTTAATGTCAAGGGAGGGCGTTGCGAGGCCTGCTCGGGAGACGGAATCTTAAAGATAGAGATGCATTTTCTGCCGGATGTGTATGTTCCGTGCGAAGTGTGCCACGGGAAACGGTATAACCGGGAAACGCTGGAGGTCAAGTATAAAGGAAAGAGTATTTATGATGTCCTGAACATGACGGTGGAAGAGGCGATGCATTTCTTTGAGAATGTGCCGAGCATCAGGAGGAAGATGGAGACGCTGTATGACGTGGGGCTTTCCTATATCCGTCTCGGCCAGCCGTCCACGGAGCTTTCCGGGGGAGAGGCGCAGAGGATTAAGCTTGCGTCGGAGCTGAGCAAGCGGAGCACCGGGAAGACAATCTATATCCTGGACGAGCCGACGACAGGACTGCATTTTGCGGATGTCCACAAGCTGACGGAAATCTTGCGGAGGCTGTCGGCGGACGGCAATACAGTCCTTGTCATCGAGCATAATCTGGATGTGATTAAGACGGCGGATTACATTATAGATATGGGGCCGGAAGGCGGCGACGGGGGAGGAACCGTAATCGCGAAAGGAACGCCGGAGGAAGTGGCGGAAAATCCTGTCTCCTACACCGGAAAGTACATTAAAGATATGCTTCAGAAAGAATTAAGAAAATAAGGGTTTTCAATTATTCGGGCAGGGGATATAATACCCGTGGAATGTCCCGTATTAAGCGGATAGTATGAGAGTAAACGATTTGAAAGGGGATTTAGTATGTCGGTAGATATTGGGATTGATTTGGGGACAGCCAGTGTTCTTGTGTATATCAAAGGCAAAGGTGTTATACTTAAGGAACCATCTGTAGTGGCATTTGACCGGGATACGAATACAATAAAGGCTATTGGTGAAGAGGCACGGCTGATGCTTGGGCGCACGCCGGGCAACGTGATTGCGATTCGTCCCCTGAGAAAAGGTGTAATATCCGATTACACTGTGACAGAGAAGATGATAAAGTATTTCGTGCAGAAGGCTATGGGACGGCGAACATTTCGAAAGCCGTGTATTAGTATCTGTGTGCCAAGCGGAGTGACAGAAGTTGAAAAAAAAGCAGTAGAGGAGGCGACCTTTGCTGCAGGAGCGAGGGATGTCAATCTTATCGAGGAGCCGGTGGCCGCAGCAATCGGCGCGGGCATCGACATTTCAAAGCCTTGCGGTAATATGATCGTGGATATTGGCGGAGGGACTACAGATGTAGCTGTGATTTCTCTTGGAGGGACAGTGGTCAATACTTCCTTGAAAGTGGCGGGGGATGATTTTGATGAAGCAATTGTCCGCTTTATGAGGAAAAAGCATAATTTATTGATTGGTGACAGGACAGCAGAGGATATTAAGATTCAGATCGGGACTACTTATCAGATGATGGAGGATGATGCGATGGAAGTCCGGGGGAGAAACCTTCTGACCGGACTTCCCAAGACAGTAATGGTGACCTCCGCTGAGACAGAAGAAGCGCTCAGAGAGACATCCGGTCAGATTGTTGAGGCGGTTATCAGTGTATTGGAGAGGACTCCGCCGGAGCTTTCGGCAGATATTCTTGACCGTGGGATCATGCTGACCGGAGGAGGTGCTCTGCTTAGAGGTCTGGAAGAGATGATTGAAGAGCGGACAGGTATCAACACCATGACGGCGGATGATCCGACGCAAGTGGTTGCTGTTGGTACCGGTCAGTTTGTGGAGCTTACAAGTATGTACAAGGAGTAAGATAGAAAGTACATGGAGACGATAAAAGGATACGTGGAGCATATTGTATACCGTAACGAGGAGAATGGGTATACTGTATTTAATTTGAATAATGACGATGGAGATCTTACTTGTGTGGGTAAGCTGCATTATATAGAAGAGGGCGGGCTGTTTGAACTCACCGGTGAATACACGACACACAGACTTTACGGGACTCAGCTTCAGATAGAGTCGGCAAGGATATGTGAGCCGGAGGATTTGGTTTCGATTGAACGGTATCTGGGTTCCGGAGCCGTAAAGGGTGTAGGAGCATCCCTTGCAGGCAGGATCGTAAAGAAGTTCAAAGAAGATACCTTCCGCATCATAGAGGAGGAGCCAGAGCGTCTGGCAGAGATTAAGGGAATCAGTGAGCGGAAGGCAAGGGAGATATCTCTTCAAGTGGAAGA
This sequence comes from uncultured Dorea sp., assembly GCA_910586965.1. Taxonomy (GTDB): domain Bacteria; phylum Bacillota; class Clostridia; order Lachnospirales; family Lachnospiraceae; genus MD308. The sequence goes on from CAJUMF010000007.1 coordinate 6,926, forward strand.
AAAAAAAGATATGCGTCAGGCGATGCTTTATCTGCAGAAATATGGGATTTCCATAACTCTTGCGGTGCGGATCTATCAGCATTACGGGCAGAGTGTTTACCGTGTGATTGAGGAGAATCCGTATCAGCTTGCAGATCATGTGTCGGGAATTGGGTTTAAAACCGCTGATGAGATTGCGGCAAAGGTTGGGATTCATACGAATTCAGACTACCGCATTCGCAGCGGTATTTTCTATACGCTTTTGCAGAGTGTGGGAGAAGGGCATGTATTTCTTAAGCAGGATGTGTTGCTGCATCGTACAGGAATGCTTCTAGGGATAGAGATTGAAGATATGGAAAGGTATCTTCAGGATCTTGCGATGGAAAAAAAGATTGTATTGAAGAAGGATATTACTGCAGAGAGAGGAACTGAGCTGGAAAGAGGAGGAAGTTCGGAACTTCGGGTCTATGCCTCTCATTACTATTATATGGAGTTGAATACGGCGAAGATGCTTCATGACTTGAATGTTCACTATGATATTTCTGAGGACACAGCCAGGCATCAGCTTCATAAAATTGAAGAGAATACAGGGCTTCAGTTGGATGAGTTGCAGCAAAGGGCGGTTATGGAGGCAATAAAAAACGGGATCTGTGTTGTGACAGGAGGACCGGGTACCGGAAAGACAACGACCATCAATGCGATGATCCATTTTTTTGAGGGGGAAGGTATGGACATTCTCCTGGCGGCACCGACCGGACGGGCCGCCAAGCGTATGACGGAGGCAACCGGTTATGAAGCCCAGACGATACACAGGCTTTTGGAGGTGAACGGCAATCCTGAAGAGGAAGGAAATACGGGTTTTCAGCGCAATGAAGAGAATCCGTTGGAGGCGGATGTCATTATTATAGACGAGATGTCAATGGTAGATCTTTCCTTGATGAATGCGCTTTTGAAAGCGGTTGTCCCGGGGACGAGACTGATACTTGTGGGAGATGCGAATCAGCTTCCGAGCGTCGGGCCGGGAAGCATATTAAAAGATATTATCCGCTCGGGTTGTTTTTCGGTTGTAATGCTGACAAAGATCTTCCGTCAGGCAGGGGAAAGTGATATAGTGGTGAATGCCCATAAGATAAATAATGGAGAATCGGTGATGCTTGACAATAAGAGCAAAGATTTCTTTTTCCTGAAGCGTCAGGAGCCGGATGTAATTATCAGTGTGATTATCACGCTGATCCAAAAGAAGCTTCCCAAATATGTGGATGCGGAAAGTTATGATATTCAAGTATTGACTCCCATGAGAAAAGGATTGTTAGGTGTGGAGCGTTTGAACCGGATTCTTCAAGAGTATTTGAATCCTCCGGATAAAAGCAAGAAAGAAAAGGAGTCCGGAGAGCGCGTCTTCCGCGAGGGTGATAAGGTTATGCAGATTAAGAATAACTACCAGCTTGAATGGGAGATCCAGACGAAGTATGGCATGACGATAGATAAGGGGCTTGGAATCTTTAATGGCGATATGGGGATCGTCAAAAATATTAATACTTATGAAGAGACTGTGACAGTGGAGTATGATGAGAAGAGGAGAGTGAAGTATCCTTATAATCTTTTGGACGAATTGGAGCTCGCTTATGCAATTACGATACATAAGGCTCAAGGCAGCGAGTATCCGGCGGTTGTTATCCCGCTGCTTCAGGGGCCAAGGCAGCTTTATAACAGAAATCTTCTTTATACAGCCGTGACAAGAGCAAAAAAATGCGTGACACTTGTGGGGAGTGATGCTGTGTTCCATGATATGGTACGGAATGCAGATGAACAGGCAAGAAATACAAGCCTGACAGAACGAATCTGTGAAATGGATTGATAGTAAAAAGAATTTTAAGGTTGTTTTGGCCGGAGACCTGTCCTTTTTGCGGGAGGGTATCCGGAAGGGGGATTTGTATATACTGTGCGGTTAGGATTCGGCAGTTGGAGACAAGGGAACCAAAGTGTATGAAGTGTGGGAAGCCTATTCGCTATAAAGAACAGGAATATTGTTATGATTGTGTGCAAACACAGCATTATTTTGACAGAGGAGCCGCAATGTGGCTTCACAAGGAACCGGTAAATTATTCTATTTATCAGTTTAAATATCATAATCAACGTATTTTTGGAAGATATTATGTAGCAGAGATAGCAAAAAAGTATAAGAGGACTTTGTTGGATTGGCGTCCGGACATTATCATACCGATACCGCTTCATCCTGCAAAGCAGCGAAAGAGAGGATACAATCAGTCCGCACTTGTCGCAAAGGAGCTTGGAAAGTGTCTTGGAGCAACCGTAGATATAAAGGGATTTCGAAGGGTGCGGGGGACAGTTCCGCAAAAAGGACTGAATCCTGCAGAGCGAAGAATGAATCTGCAGGGCGCATTTTCTGTCAGAGAATATTTGAGGACAGCGTTGAAAGGAAAGAGGGTATTATTAGTCGATGATATCTATACCACTGGAAGTACGATGGATGAAGCGGCAAGGATATTAAAAAAAGAAGGGGCAGAAAAAGTATTCTATTTGACGATAAGTATTGGACAAGGATACTGATATTTGTTATACTGAAAATGATAGTTAAAGCAGGGAAGAGGTTAGAGGTGAACGATGTTAGACGAGCGCAAGGTTAAGCTGATGACAAAACTTGCTCTGTATGAACATACACAGGGCAAAGAGGATTTTAAGATAAGTGAATATTATAGGAAGGATTATGCAGGAATGCATATTTTCAGTTCGGTCATATGGGTAACGGTTGGTTATGTATGTGTGGCGATGCTGATCGTGCTTGCCGGTTTTGATGCATTGATCGACAGCATGTCCAATAGTCTGATGCTGATGATTCTTATGATTTTTGTGGTGGGTTATTTTGGTGTTGTTGTGATTTATGCAGTTATTTCCAGCCATATATATAATCAAAAGCATAAAGAGGCAAGGATGAGAGTAAAAAAATACAATCATGATCTTACAAGACTTCTTAAGTGGTATGAAAGGGAGAAAAAGTAAATGGACGGAATATTTGTGATGAAAGGTAAACTTCAGGAGATATATGCCCAGCATTCGATGGTGTTTGATAAAGGGGTGCAGTTTATTGTGGCTCTGCTGGCATTTTACATGATCAATAATAATGTGGGGTTCATGAAAGCAGCAGCTTCCCCCGTGGTGATACTTGCATTGTCTGTAATTTGTACTTTTTTTCCGATCATTATGACAGTCATTGCAGCGACAGCTCTTATACTGGTACATATGTATGCAGTGTCTATAGCTGTTCTCGCAGTTACGGCAGTTGTGTTTTTGATCATGTATATTTTCTATTTTCGGTTAACACCGAAGATGGCTGTTGTTGTGCTTCTTATGCCGATTGCATTTGCATTTAATATTCCATTTGTGGTGCCGTTGGCGTATGCATTGGTCTCAACACCGGTATGTATGGTGGCAGTTGTGTTTGGGACAATTGTTTACTTTATGATGGAATATGTGAAAAAAGCAGCTCCGGGAATTACCGGTTCAGGCCTCTCGGGAATTATGACGCAGAGCACCGAATATTTAAAGCAAGTATTTCAGGATAAAGAGATGTGGATTATTATTGCAGCATTTTTATTGGCATTTCTTGTTGCCTATTCAATTAGGAGACAATCTATGAATCATGCCTGGAAGGCTGCGGCGGTAGCCGGTGCAATTATTAACATAGTGGTAAATATAGTGGGCGATATGGTGTTGGGTGTCCACACTTCATATGCGTCTCTGGCAGCGGGAAGTATTGCCGCTGTTATTGTGGGACTTGTGTTGGAATTGATGTTTTTTTCGGTTGATTATACGCGGAGTGAGAATATGCAGTTTGAAGATGATGAATATTATTATTATGTCAAAGCTGTTCCCAAGATTTCTGTTGCTAAGCCGGAAAAGACAGTGAAGAGAATTAACGGGCGGCGTGAGACAGAAATTATTGATACGGAGTCTGTGAGGAATCGAAGGCATGAGAGAGAAGGCCGCCTGGACAGAGCCGGTGAGAGACTGGCAGGAAGAAGCGGGGCAGGACATGTCAGAGGAGATTCAAGACAGCGTTAACAGGCGATGATCACATGGAAAAGGAGGTGAGAGAATGGAACAGAGAATTTCTCAAATATTGGAAAAGTATGTGTCAGGTGTTTATTTTCCGGAAATTCACGTAACAGATGTTGTGGAAGTGCTGATTCTGGCATTTTTGATCTATCAGATTATTATCTGGATTAAGAATACAAAAGCATGGATGCTTTTAAAAGGAATTCTGGTGCTTGCCGGTTTCATTCTGCTTGCTATGATTTTCCAGATGAATACGATACTGTTTGTTGCGAAAAATGCAGTCGCAGTGATGGCAACTGCTGCAGTCGTTGTGTTTCAGCCTGAACTCAGAAGGGCACTGGAAAAGCTGGGTGAAAAGCAGTTCTTTTCTTCGGTTGTTCCTTTTGAAGCTTATAAAGAACGTGAAAAATTCAGTGAGGAGACGATGGAAGGCATTATAGATGCATGTTTTAGTATGGGGCGTGTCAAGACGGGCGCTCTGATTGTGGTAGAGCGTGCGATCCATCTGACAGAGTACGAGACTACGGGCATCTATCTTGATTGCCTGGTGTCTATGCAGGTGTTGATCAATATATTTGAACACAATACACCATTGCATGACGGGGCGATTATTGTCCGGGGCGATCGTATTGTATCGGCTACCTGTTATCTACCGCTGTCTGATAATATGGGACTTAGCAAAGAGTTGGGGACCAGGCACAGGGCGGCTGTCGGGATGAGTGAGGTAAGTGATGCGCTTATCATTGTCGTGTCGGAAGAGACGGGAGCTGTATCGGCGGCGAGCGGCGGGTATTTAGATTGGGACATTACAAGAGATGAGCTTCGAAGCCACTTGCAGGGAATCCGCAACAGAAAGACAGAATCAAAGAAACTGGCAGCATTTTGGAAAGGAAGGCTTAGAAATGGAAAAAAGACTGATGAATAATATTGGTCTTAAGATATTAGCCTTTTTTGTAGCTTTTATGCTGTGGATAATGGTGGTTAATATCGATGACCCGGTAACACATAAAACATTTTCGGATATTCCGGTCTCAGTGATCAATGAAGAAGTTCTCGCAAATGCCCAGCAGCCACAGACTTATCAGATCGTGGATAATACGCAGGCAGTGGATGTCACGGTTACTGCTAAGAGAAAGACATTGAATAGAATTAAGGAGCGGGATATTATAGCAGTGGCGGATATTAAGGAGCTGACATTGGATACTCAGATACCGATTGATGTTACGATCAATGGTTTTGAGGATCGGTATGACAGCGCCCAGGCGAATCCCCGCAATCTTCAGATCAAGCTGGAAGATGAGGAGACGAAGCGTTTTCCAATCGTCCCGACTACAACGGGGACGGTTCGGGACGGGTTTGTGCTTGGCGATATTCAGGCGATGCCTGAAAAGGTATCTATCCGAGGGCCGAAGTCGGTCATTGCTGAGATCAGCAGGGTAGAGGCTTCGGTAAGTGTCTCAGGATTGTCCAAGGATGCCGTGCTGGATTCGGAACTTGTGCTCTATGATTCGAATAATAATGTTATAGATCAAAATCTCCTTTTAAACAATCTGGGAACGGAAGGTGTAGGAGTCAGTGTACAGATTTTGAATACAAAAAATATTCCGCTGGAGTTCGATACTTCCAGTGTTAACCCGGCGAAGGGATACGAATTTACGGGAATAACTTACGAGCCGCAGACAATACAGATTTCCGGAGAGAGAGATGCGATCAACAATATTTCTTCGCTGCGCATACCTGCAGAAGCACTGGATGTAGATAATATCAAAGAAAAGACAGAGAAAGTTATAGATGTGTCGGAGTATCTTCCGGATTATGTGCGGTTGGCAGATGAGAATGCAGGTTCAGTTGTGGTGACGATCTCCGTAGAGGAGGATGGGACAAAATCTTACGACATCACGGTAGGCTCTATTATGATAAACAATTTGTCGGAAGAGCTTACGATGAGCTATGCATCAGCAGATATGGTGGAGCTGAAAGTGCGGGGGCCGAAAAATGCTCTGGACAATCTTTCGCTGGAGAAGGCAATTAGTATTGATCTTAAGAATTACACGGCAGACGGAACCTATGATGTGCCTGTTACGGTAAAGCTTCCGGATGAGTGTTTTTTGGAAAAGAGTGTAAAAGTAAGAGTTATTTTAAGTATGAAAGAATAGGATGGAGAGAATAAGACATGGTCAGAAAAAAGGTTACGATTTATAATCCGACCGGACTTCATCTGAGACCGGCAGGAATATTCTGTAATACAGCGAATCAGTTTGTGAGTAAGGTGTCATTTGAATATGACGATATGATAGCAAATGCGAAAAGTGTCCTCAGTGTACTAGGTGCGTGTATAAAAAAAGGGGATCAGATTACATTTGTCTGCGAAGGCGAGGATGAAGAAGAAGCCTTGAAAGCTATGGTTGAGGCGGTGGAGAGCGGACTCGGCGAGTAAGGCGGGTGAAAATAAGATGGCTTGTGTGAAAACATAGGCCATTCTTTGCTATTCGGAGAATTAAAAGGACAGGAGAATGCTATGGAGTATCGTGATCAGTTAAAATATATCAAATCACATCAAGAAGAAAGGAGGCCGGAGAAGGGACAAAAGAGAAGAAAGAAAAAGAGACCGAATCAGCATCGGGGGAGGATAGGCGCACTTGACCGTATTCTCTGGTTTGTTCAGGCATTGGCAACACTGTTTTTTCTTGTATCTATGGCGCTTCTCGGCATCCTTCCGGTCGTTTACATGGTTGGGGCATGTGTTCTGCTTTTGCTTTTGCTGTTAGTTGTGAGAAGCATGCAGAGACGGGCAGCCAGGAGCAGAAAAAAGAAAAGTTCAGGTAAAGGATTATCCTTTGTCGTCAGCGTATTGTTAGTTGTGGCGGGGTTATATGGACTGAAAGTGAATGCTGCACTGGATCAGATTGCAATCGGGGATGAGACAGGCGGCTACGATGAGCAGCACGCGTTCCCGGTTACAAGCAGGCCATTTAATGTATATATCAGTGGTATCGATGTATACGGAGATATAAATAAGGAGAGCCGCAGTGATGTGAATTTGATTGCGACTATAAATCCTAATACACATAAGATACTTTTAACGACAACTCCGAGAGATTATTATGTAAGGATTCCGGGAGTTTCCGGGGAGGAGAGGGACAAGCTTACCCATGCCGGAAATTATGGTGTGGATACTTCCAGAGCAACGCTGGAAGAATTGTATGACACAGAGATACCTTTTTATATACGTGTGAATTTTACATCTGTTGAGGAGATCGTGAATGTTATGGGAGGTATTGATGTAGAGTCTGAGCTGGCGTTTACAACCAGCAAGGCAGCCGGGGAAGTGGTGGATGTAAAAGAAGGGATGAATCATTTTAATGGAAAGCAGGCCTTGGCTTTTGTGAGGGAGCGGAAGGCGCTGGCAGCCGGAGACAACCAGAGGGGGAAAAACCAGCAGGCACTTCTCTCCGCATTGATAAAAAAGGCGGTCTCTCCTATGATCGTGCTCCATGCCAATGAGATGATCGGGAGTGTGGCAGGAAATGCGGATACAAACTTGTCGGAAGCACAGATCAAAGCGTTGGTCCGTATGCAGATCGGCAGAATGGAAGGATGGGAGATAGAATCTGTCGCTGCAAAGGGTGATGACAGTGGAAAGAAATATTGTTATTCTTACCGGGGAGGTCCCTTATATGTGTCAGTTCCTGATGAAAGTTCTGTGGAGGAAATACAACAGAAGATAAAAGGAACACTGGAAAAATAATCTTGTAGACAAAAATATTTAATTAAAGTAAAATAATGTCGGCCGGCAAGGATGACATTAAAAAGTTACGGAGGAGAAGGAAATGAAAAATGCAACACTAGTTATCATGGCGGCTGGAATCGGAAGCAGATTCGGTGGCGGAATCAAACAGTTGGAGCCGGTAGGTCCGAACGGGGAGATAATTATGGACTACTCGATCTTTGACGCACTCGAGGCGGGTTTTAATAAAGTAGTATTTGTTATCCGGAAAAGTTTGGAGAAGGATTTCAAGGAGATTATTGGAAACCGTATTGAGAGGATAGCAGAGGTAGCCTATGCTTATCAGGAGCTGGATGATATACCGGAAAATTTTCAGGGGAAATGGGCGGAACGGATAAAGCCATGGGGAACCGGGCAGGCGATTTTATGCTGTAAGGGGATTGTAAAGGAGCCATTTCTCGTGATCAATGCGGATGATTATTATGGGAAAGAGGCATATCGGACGATTTATCAATATCTGGTAAAAGAGGAAGCAGTGACAGTAGAGGACGGTGCTCCAAAGACACTTGATATCTGTATGGCAGGATTTGTTCTTAAGAATACACTGAGCAGCAATGGTGCCGTGACAAGAGGAATTTGTTACGTAGATGAGGGCGGCATATTGACCGATATAGAAGAGACCTATGGGATAAAAGAGGGTGCCGGATGTGCAGTGGCACAGCAGGATGGGGAGACGACAGAGCTTTCTTACGATTCCATAGTGTCTATGAATATGTGGGGGCTGCCTTTGCAATTCTTAGACATGCTGGAGTGTGGTTTTGAAAGGTTTCTCTCAGAATTAGACGGACAGGAATTAAAGAAAGAATATCTCCTGCCGCAGATCATCGGTGAGATGGTTCGGAATGGGAGTGCAAGGGTAAAAGTGCTCCCTTCCCATGATAAGTGGTTCGGCGTTACTTATAAGGAGGATAAGGAGGAGGTCGTGAAAGCAATCAGAAACCTTGTGGAGCAAGGGCGCTACCCGGAGAATCTGTTTGGCGGTCATGAATAAGGTATTCGCAGAACCCGGAGATATAGAATATATGACAAAGGGGATTAGGGGAATTATGGTGTTACAAAAGGTGAGAAAGGTTTTTGCTGCAGTGCTGATTGCAAGTACGATCAGTACGTGTAGTGTCAGCGCAAGTGATATACATAGTGAAACGGCAGGAGACATTGTAGAAGACATTTCCGAAGACGTTCCAGAAGATATAGAACCGGAAGATACAGAACCGGAAGATATAGAACCGGAAAAGGTGCCTGAAGATGAAGAGGCTTTTGAGGAGATACAGCCGGATGAAAGAACGTTGTCGCTTATAGAGGAATATGAGGTGTGGCTGCGTCAGATGCGGGCGCAGGCAGTGGGAAGCTATAGCTCGGAACTTGCAAAGTTTCCGGCTTCCTACCAGACGTATTTAAAAAAGCTTCATGCAAAACATCCAAACTGGATATTTGTGGCAGTGAATCGAAATCTTGACTGGAATGATGTTGTGACAGCAGAAAGTGTTTCTTCGACTTCCACGGGCACGAACCGCAGTCTTCTTCCAAAGACATCCAGTGGGCTGCTGCTCAGTAAAGCAAGTACGGATTATAATGCTTCGAAAGGCACATATATTCCGAAAGATGGTTCTACATGGGTATCGGCAAGTAAGCCAGCAGTGGCATATTATGCAGATCCGAGGAATTTTCTGACAGATAATTATATCTATATGTTTGAGGCATTGAATTATGATGCGGGTTATCACAAGCTGGACGGTGTCCGCAATATCTTAAGCGGAACGGATCTGTATGGGGATAAAAAGATAACCTACACAACTACGGACGGAAAAACGGTTAAGCTTGATATGATATATGAGCAGGCGATTTTCGGGGCAGGTGCTAAAAATAAGATAAGTCCGCTGTTTCTCGCGGCTAAAATAAGACAGGAGACCGGCGCAAAGCTTTCTAACGGAAGTATATCCGGTAAGTACTCCTACGGCGGAAAATCTTACCGGGGATATTACAATTATTATAACATCGGGGCATATTCTACAAGCACGGGTTCAGCAATTGCAAACGGCCTGACCTTTGCGAAGGGCGGAAAGAATAATTCTAAAACTTACAGCCGGCCATGGGTTTCTCCGGTGCTCGCCATTGACGGAGGTGCGGAATATATAGGAAAGTCATATATTTCCAGGGGACAGAATACGGTATATTTTCAGAAATTCAATACGATAGCTTCACCTTATTTTCAGCATGAATATATGCAAAACTTGACAGCAGCAGCCTCAGAAGCTAAGACAACATATAATTCTTACAGTAAGATGGGGATATTGGACGATTCTTTTGTATTTTATATTCCTGTATATAAAAATATGCCGTCACAGTCAAGTAAGGTAACGATCAAAAAATCGGTAAAAACAGGGAAGACTTTGTCCGAAGTGACAATGCGCAAAGGAGCTTCTGCAAAAAGTACTGCATTGACAACCGTTCCGAAGGGAGAGAAGGTCACCGTATCGGAGGCCGTGTATACAGATATGGATGTCTCTGTGGCAGATCAGGAAAAGAATCCGTACTGGTTCAAGGTAAATTACGGTTCTAAGACTGGATATATTTCTTCCAGATATATTCAGATGGATTCGGACAGCACATTAAAAGCAGGGAGTACAAAGCAGATCAGCGTGACTTGTACAGGCAGCGGAGAAAAGGTTTATTATGAGACAAGCAATCCGGCTGTTGCCACTGTAAACAGCACGGGAAAGATTACTGGTGTAAAGAGCGGGACTTGCGAGATCTATGCAATTACAAGCTCCGGAAAGCGGATGGATGCAGTTGGCATCACGGTGAGCGGTACGAATGCCGGTATTTCGAAGCCAAAGCTTATATCGATTGCTAACAGTAAATCGGGTGTTGTCCTTAAGTGGAAAAAAGTATCGAAGGCGAAGGGGTATTATATATATCGGAAGAAAGAAGGCGGGAGTTATAAAAAGATAAAGAAGATCACTTCTGGAAAAACGGTGAAATATACAGATAAATCAATGGCAGCAGGAAAAAAATATGTGTACACCGTAAAGGCATATAATGGGAGCAAAACAAGCAGTTGTGACAAGAAAGGACTTACAATCCGCAGGCTTACAAATCCTTCCATGTTATCTGCTTCCGGTACAAGGAGCGGAATTAAGGTAAAATGGAAAAAGGTAAAAAGTGCAGTTACCTATGATATTTACCGTAAAAAGAAAGGCGGTAAATACAAAAAAATTGCGACAGTAAAAAGTAACAAACTTAATTTTACGGATAAAACCGCAAAAAAGGGTACAACCTATTACTATACAGCAAGGGCATGCAGCGGAATCTATAAAGGCTCCTATACAGAGCCGGGAGTGCAAGGAAAACGGAAATAAATGTAGAAAAATAGATATAAAATCGACAGTATCCCTCTTATTGCTTGAAATAAGAGGGATATTCGTTTATAATATTGTAAGTTATAACGATAAATACATCCTGGAGGGATTATGAAAAAGCATCTGCATAAATTTGAGACGACAATGTGGCTGTCGATTAAATTTATATTATATATACTGCTAATGTATGCTTTCCTGCATGTGATGGGAAAGGACAGTATCGGACTTACCAGATTGTCAAGAACTCTTGGTATTACGGTGTCCACCTTTGGAGTCGTAGGCCTTTTGTTCTTGTCAGTTTATGGAAAGTATGATGTGGGGCGCAGAAAGAGCAAGCCAATCATCTATTCTCTTGCGCTGGCGGTAGCGTGTACGGATGTTATAACTTATATGCAGTTGATGATCATGAGAACAAACCGGCCCAATATTTATGGTTTTCGTTTCTTGAGCCTGGGGCTTCTCGGGATTGCGTTTCTTGTGCAGATTGGAATTATAATTTTTTTCGCATATTTTGGAAACTGGTTGTTTTTTTTAATCCATGAGCCGGAAAAATGTTGTGTGATCACATCATCGCAGAAGAGTCTGGACGAGATTGTCTTCGCAATGCAGCGGTTTAAAAAGCAATACCAGGTCTCGGCAGTCCTTGATTATCGCAGTGATCGGATCAAGAGACATATAAAGACAGCGGAGACAGTGTTTGTCTATGATGTTCCGGTGGAAGCGCGCACAGATATCATGCGTTGGTGTTACCGCTATAAAGTAAATGTTTATTTCAATCCGGAGATTGAGGACATAATGGAATTAGGTGCAAAGCAGTATGTTCTGGATGATGTCTATCTGTTTAACAGAAATGTAAAATCGCTGACTATGGAGCAGAGGATCATAAAACGTGTGATGGACATCAGTTTTTCGCTGATTCTGGGGATTCTATCTGCCCCTCTCTGGATTTGTGCCATGATAGCCGTCAAGATGGAGGATGGCGGTCCGGTTTTTTTTAAGCAGAAACGTGCGACTATTCATGGAAAGCAGTTTGAAGTATATAAGCTTCGGACTATGAAGCCAAACAGCGGCAATTATTCGGCAACGAAGGATGATGACCGAATCACAAAAGTAGGGAAGTTCCTGCGGCGGACAAGAATCGATGAACTTCCCCAGCTTCTTAATGTATTAAAAGGAGATATGACTTTTGTAGGACCCCGCCCGGAGATGCTTAAGAATGTGGAGGAATATACCGAGGAGCTTCCGGAATTCAAGTACAGGCTCCGGGTGAAAGCAGGACTTACCGGCTATGCGCAGATTACCGGGAAATATAACACAACACCGAAGGACAAGCTGGTTATGGATATGATGTATATCGAACAGTTCAGTATCTTAAAGGATATTCAGATTATTTTTCAGACGGTGATCGTTTTGCTTAAGAAAGACAGTACAGAGGCTTTCGACAGGAAGAATAAGCATTGTCCGTACAAATTTGAAAAGTGGGAAGAAAAGAAGAATGATAACAAAAATTAAGCTTGAGATGATCAAGGCGGGAACGGTTGGACTGAATCTGGTGTATACGTTTTTTAAATTGCTGCCCGCACGAAAAAAAGTTACGATGTTAAGCCGCCAGAGCAATACGCCTTCCGATGAATTCCGCATGATAAAAAAAGGTATAAATTTGCGGGATGAAAGTGTGAAGGTAGTGTTTTTGTGCCATACTTTAGACGGGGGAGTGAATTCTTCTTTTGGAGATAAGATAAAGTATGGATTTCATATGCTCACACAAATGTTTCATATTGCTACCTCGAAGGTGCTCATACTGGACAGCTATTGTATAGTTGTGAGTATATTAAACCATAAAAAGGATTTGAAGATCATTCAGATGTGGCATTCTATGGGTACGATGAAAAAGTTTGGATACACAGCTCTGGATACGAATGAGGGAAGTAAAAGCGAACTTGCCCATGTGATGAAAATGCACAGGAATTATGACTATGTTTTTGCCAGTGCAGAAAGTTATAAAGAACATCTGGCACAGGGATTTGACTGTGGGATAGAAAAGATCCTGACGATGCCGCTGCCGAGACTTGATCTGCTTAACAGTGAAAAGTATGGACAGAAGGTGAGAAACAGGATTTATCAGGCATATCCTGAGCTGAAGGAAAAACCGTTGATTCTTTATTGCCCTACTTTCCGTAAGGAAGAAGAGGATTTTTTACAGGCATTGAAGAGCCTCACCTGTGCAGTCAATTATGATAAATTCAATTTTGTCGTAAAACTCCATCCCCTGTCGAAAGCGGAGGTAGAAGGGCCGGCCATCAGTGCGGATAGCTTTACAAGTTTCGAGATGTTGTTTGTCGCAGATTATATGATCAGCGATTATTCTTGTATTGTATATGAGGCGGCGGTGCGTAATATCCCATTGTATTTTTACAATTTTGATATGGATCTGTATTCGGATGGCCGGGGGCTGGCATTGGATTATGAAAAAGAGGTTCCAGGCCCCATCTCCAAAGATGCAAGAGAAATTATTACAGCCATTGAGACGAAAGAATATGATCTGGATGCACTTAAGAGATATGCAGATAAGTATGTGACACCGGTAAAACATGCGACAAAAGATATTGTAGACTTTGTGTTTACGTTGATCAATGAATAAATATGTGGAGGAAGGCCATGAATAGAGTATTTAAAGAAGATCTGGAAGCGATCATTGCGGAAAATATTCCGTGGGAAAAGCTGGAGGGAAAGACGGTATTGATTACAGGAGCCAGTGGTATGATCGGGACATACATGCTGCATGTCCTGACGATATTGAATGATGAGCGCGGCTTAAATATACAGATTGCTGCGATGTTGAGGAATGCGTCGAAGCTTCCGGATGAGATCCGCAGGCGGGAAGATGTAAAAATCGTCACTCATGATGTGACAGAGACAATTGAAATTCCCGGAGAAGTGCATTATGTGATCCATGCAGCAAGTCCGGCAAGTCCGTTGATCATGCAGGATAAGCCGGTAGAGACGATCGCCGCGAATACAATCGGTACGTTTAACACGTTGAAGCTTGCGAAGGAGAAGCACGCAGAAGGGTATCTGTTCATTTCTTCCAGAGAAATATATGGGCAGCCGGAAGAAGGACAGGAATTCTTTTATGAGGATACCTATGGGTTTGTAGACCAGTTAAATCCACGTTCTTGTTATTCCGAAGGGAAGAAGGCTGCGGAGACGATGTGTGTCTGCTTCCATGATGAGTATGGGCTGAATGCGAAGATTGCAAGGCTTGCACACACCTATGGGCCGGGCATGTCTATTTATGATGGGCGGGTACAGGCAGATTTCCTGAAAAATGTATTTCATAATGAAGACATCGTGTTGAAAAGTGAAGGAACTGCAATAAGAACCTACACATATATTGGAGATGCAGTGGCGGGATTGTATCGGATTTTGTTAGGTTCAGAGGATATTGTATACAATATTGGCAATGAGGATGGAAAGGTATCTATCCGTGAACTGGCAGAGATTATGGTAGATATTTATCCGGAGCGGGGGCTTAAGCTGGTGTTTGACATTCCAGAAGGCGGCACAAAAGGGACTGCGCCGTATACTTTGGGGATATTAAGCAGCAAAAAGCTGCGTGAGATCGGGTGGAGCCCGAAGTATTCTGTGAAAGAAGGATTCCGAAGGACGTTAGAATATCTGGAGATTGAAGAAGGAGCAGAGCATGAGTAAAAATATTGCGATTATTTTTGCAGGAGGTGTAGGGGCGAGAATGGGCTCCGGCCTTCCCAAGCAGTTTATTGAGGTAAATGGAAAGCCGATCATTATCCATACATTGGATATTTTTGAGGAACATCCTGAGATTGATGAAATCTATGTGTCATGCAAAGAGGATTACATCCGTAAGCTCTCAAAACTGGTACAGCGCCACATGATTTCAAAAGTGGCGAAAATCGTACCGGGGGGTGTCACCGGGCTTGATTCTATCTATAATGCGCTGCAGGCGGCGAGAGAGCATAATACGCCGGATGCGGTTGTGTTGATTCATGACGGTGTGCGTCCGTGTATTACAAAGGAGTTGATCGATGAGGATCTGGCGTGTGTCAAGAAGTACGGAACGGCGATCACATGTACACCTCTTTACGAGACACCAGTGATCTGCAAGGATGGACGGAGTATTGATGAGATACCGCCGAGGGCAAACTTTTATACGGCGCAGGCTCCGCAGTGCTTCCGGCTTGGTGATGTGCTGGAGGCACATGCTATGATGCGTAAGGATAATCCGGGATATGAGGGAGTTGTGGATACTTGTTCTATGATGAAGAAGCTTGGCAGGGAGGTAACTCTTGTGGAGGGCCTGAGAGGGAATATTAAGGTTACGACACCTGAGGATCTGTATACGTTCCGTGCTATGATACAGTATCGGGAGACAGAGCAGATCTTCGGATTCGGAACAAGAGAAGTACCGAGCAGGCTAAAGAAGTAGTATCGCTACAAGGAGGAAACATAGTGTTTACAAGTGCGAAATATGTTCTGAGTGAAAATTATCAGAACTTTCATAGAATTGTTTCAATTGCAAAATACGAGCTTCTGGCGGATATGCGCGAGAGCAAGCTGGGAGTATTCTGGAATTTTGCAAATCCTGCAATTCAGGTGTTGACGTATTGGTTTGTATTTGGATATGTGTTTAACAGAAAGGCCGTTGACGATATCCCTTACATTGTATGGATGCTGGGCGGAATGGTAGTGTGGTTTTTTGTAAGTCCGTGTATTACGGACGGGTGCAACTCTGTTTACCAGAAAGTAAATGTGATCACGAAGATGAAATTCCCGGTTAGCATTTTGCCCATGACGATAGTTCTAGAGAAGCTTTTTGACCATTTTTGCCTGTTTGTTATAATGATCATTATTTTTGCGACTCAGGGATATTTTCCCAGTGTATATTGGCTGGGGCTTATTTATTATCTGTTTTGTACGATTGTATTCGCAGTATCTCTGTCACTGACTACTTCGGTGCTCAACATGCTGGCCAGGGATACGAGAAAGCTGATATTGGCATGTATGAGGCTTTTGTTGTACTTAACGCCAATTCTGTGGAATATTGAAAGAGTGGGACATGGCAGGATTTCCCGGCTCATTATGTGCAATCCGATCTATTATCTCGTACAGGGGTATAGGGACTGCTTTTTCTATCACAGGGGATTTATGGCTTATAGCTGGTCTATGGCGTGGTTCTGGGGAATTACACTTGCATTGTTTTTCTTCGGGAGTTACATGATGTATAAATTTAAGACAAGATTTATAGATATGATATAAAAGAGGAAGTCAGATGGAAAGAGAAACAGCAATTCAATTCAAAAATGTATCAAAAATCTACAAGCTGAAACGTAAGGATAAGGATGTCACGAAAGACCAGAAGACGCAGTATTTCTATGCTTTAAAGGACATTTCCTTTGAAGTAAAAAAGGGACAGGTGTTGGGAATCCTGGGAACGAACGGTTCCGGAAAGTCTACGATGGCCCTTGTCTTGTCGGGGATCGCATCGCCGGATGAAGGAGAGATCATCGTTGAAGGAGAGCAGGCTCTTGTGGCGATCAACACGGGGCTTAACAAAGAGCTGACAGGGCTTGAGAATATAGAATTAAAGGGTGCACTTTTAGGTCTGACACAGAAAAAAGTCAGGGAGATTACAGATGGAGTTATCGAGTTCGCGGAGATTGGCGATTTCCTGTATCAGCCTGTGAAGAAATATTCCAGCGGTATGAAGTCTCGTCTTGGGTTTTCGATCAATCTATGTTTGAATCCAGATATTCTTATTATTGACGAGGCGCTTTCCGTAGGAGATAAAGGATTTGCTCACAAATGTCTGGCGCGTATGAACGAATTAAAGGAGGAAGGCAAGACGATTATCTTCATCTCGCATTCCCTTCCTCAGGTCAGGGAATTCTGTGATACAGCGATGTGGCTGGAGGGGGGCAAGATGAAAGAGTACGGGGCGATTGAAGATGTCTGTGATCATTATGCCGAATATATTGAGCATTATCATACGCTTACTAAGGCAGAGAAAAAGGCAGAACGGGAGGAGAAGTTCAAGGAACGTATTATAAAGAATCGGAAAGTTGGATGGATAGACCGGTTATTCGGGTAGTATTTCAGAAAGCGGGGATAGTATGGACATTAAAGCTGTAATGAAAAATGTTAAGGAGAAAGGACTGAAGGAAACAATAAGAATCCATCAGGACAGGGATAGAAGAAAGAATAATTTAGGGCTGAAGGAAGAAATCATACAGGGAATCATACAGGATTCGTTTGCTTCACAAAAAGAAAATTACAAGAGATATCTGACAAAAATCAGCGAGGGTGAGGTGACAGAAGAGTTTTATGAAAATGAATTGAAAAGCATATATACAAAGCATGTCTTTCCGAGGATTTATAATGAGGAAGCAAAGAAGCCTGTGAAGGATAAGATGATATTCATGGATAAAGGCCCGTTCCTTTCCGTAAGTCTTATCTACATGTGCAAATATGTGAAAAAGAATACAAGCTATAAGGTGAAGAAACATAAGCTTTGCATTAGAAAAGTCCCCAATGAAGATTATTATGAGAAGGCGAAAGAATATATCCGTGATACGGCTACGGCAAAAGCGGTGTTTATCTGTACGGCTAATGATCTGATGTCATACATCACCCTGCGTCCGGAAACTACTTATATACAGTTGTGGCATGGTTGCGGAGTGTTTAAGAAAGTTGGTCTGAGCACGATAGATAAAAGCTTTGGAAAAACAGCGAAGTCTCACGAAGAATATCCTTTGAATACGAATTATTCTTATGTCACGATAGCGAGTCCGGAGCTTTCATGGATATTTGAAGAATCTATGGGAATCGATAAAGATTCCGGTATTATCATACCGACAGGAATCAGCCGGACGGATGAATTTTTTGATGAAGAGTTTATTGCGGGCAGTTACAGGAAGCTGTATGATAAGATTCCGCAGGCGAAGGGTAAGAAGGTGATTCTTTATGCGCCTACGTTCCGAGGAGATGTGGCGATCTGTACGTCGCCGGACGAACTTGATATAAAAGCATTTGCCAAAGAGCTGGGGGACGACTATATTTTGCTCTTTAAGCATCATCCGACGGTGAAAAACCTCCCCAAAATACCTGAGGAGTATGAAGGTACGTTTGCATTTGACATGACATGGAAGTCAGGGATGAATATCAGTGAGCTTATGACGGTTGCGGATATCTGCATATCGGACTATTCCTCCGTTGTATTTGAATATTCGCTTTTTGAGAGACCGATGTTGTTCTTTGTGTATGATCTCGAGGATTATATTGATGAGAGAGGGCTTTATTATGATTTCGATGAGATCACACCGGGACCTCTATGCAGGACAAACGAAGAGATGTTAGATTATATAAAACATATTGATGAACGTTTTGACAAGCAGGAGGTTATCGATTTCAAGAATAAATTTATGTGTTGCTGTGACGGACATTCTTCTGAAAGAATACTTGCATTGGTGGAAGATAAGGAGTAAAGGATGAAACGTATTTTGACTTATGGGACATATGATCTGCTCCATTATGGGCATATCCGACTGTTAAAAAGAGCGAAAGCATTAGGGGATTATCTCATTGTGGCAATTTCTACAGAGCGGTTTAATGAGATCAAAGGGAAAAAAGCTTACCATAATTATGAGACAAGAAAAGAGATGCTGGAGGCGGTGCGGTATGTGGATCTTGTGATACCGGAGAATGACTGGGATCAAAAAAGAGATGACGTATTGAAGTACCATGTCGATACCGTAGTTATGGGAAGCGACTGGGAAGGACATGAAAAATTCGAGAGCTTAAAAGATATCTGCGAAGTAGTGTATCTGGACAGGACAGACGGGATTTCTACGACAAAGATTAAAGAAGAATTGCATTTGTCGGAGGATAATTTATATTCTAAATAGTAAAAAATAAGATGGAGGAAGTTTATGAAGATTGGAATAATATCAATTAATATGCATACTAAGGGGTTGAACTTTGCATGCCCGGTTCACACATACGCTTTTCAGCAGTTTTTGCTTGCAAATGGAATAGAAAGTACGGTTATTGATTATAAGGCGAATTATTATGGTAATTTTGAGCCGCGCTATCCTGGAAGATATTACTCAGAGCTTTGCAAGAGACAGTTGCAGTTGATGAATGAAACGACAGGGGAGAAGCAGCTTGAATATAAGGAAAAATATGACAAGTTTAAGAAAAAGGCTGATGGATATAATGCTTTGGAGGAAGAGCGGGCAATCCGTTATGACAAATTTCAGAGCTTTATAGAGAAATATTATATAAAAACAGATATAAGCTATAATTCAGATCTTCTTGAGGTGAGGGATCCTGGGTTTGACTGTTATATTTGTGCTACGGATGTTGTGTGGAAATATCAGGATGCGGAAGGGTTCGACAGAGGTTATTTTCTTGCCAGCCGTGCTATGGAGAACAAATGGAAAATTGCGTATTCGGCCAGCCGCGGCGTTCCGAAACCGTATTCAAATGAACAGTCTTATGAGTTTTTCAGATATCTGCAGGATATAGATGTTATTTCTGTACGTGAGAATAGTCTGAAAGAGTTTATTGAAGAAAATTCTGATCTGACTGCAAAAGTCGTAATGGATCCGGTCCTTTTGAACGATAAGGAAATATATGAAAAGGTTACAGTAAAGCCAGAGGAAGAACACTATCTTTTGTTGTATTATGCGGAAGAACAATCGCAAAATGCACTTAATCATGCAGTAAAATATGCGAAAGAACACAATCTGATGATTGTAGAGACAACTAATCTCCCGATTAAAGGGGGCGTTCTTAAAGATATCAATGACGTGAAAAGTGTTTTCAAATATGATATTGGTCCGGAAGAGTGGCTGGGATATATCCAGTATGCAGATTGTGTAATTACGAACTCTTTCCATGCAAGCTGTTTTTGTATCTTATTTGAAAAAGAGTTTTATGTGGGTTCACGTCATGGAGATAAGATAACAAATCTTTTGCGCACACTTGGCTTGCTGGATCGAAAGTTAGGGCCGGAGGGCGAGACGGAGGTATCAGGTCCAGGGCAGATTGATTATTGTGCAGTGAAGGATATCTTAAAGAAAAAAGCAGATGAATCCGCAGAGTTTATATTGTCAGCGATTCGTCGGGTGGAGAATAAGACAAGGCCCAGACATAATTATAATGCCTATAAAAGAACGCTCACATATCCGGTATTATATAATACACAGAGAAAGAATGAAGAATTTGTATGGAAATATAAGCCTTCTGTAGGCTGTGTGAAGAAGCTTTCAAGCGGTTCTTTTGAATTGAAGCCGAATAATCTGTTGGTGACTAATGACGGGAACAGCCGATTATTGAAAAATCAGTTTTCCCTTTGGAATTATAAGTTTTTAGGGTGGAATATACGTGTAAAAATAGATAATCATTGGTTCTGGTATCTTGAGGATGGTTCTTTTAAATTGATGAAAGAATACAAAAAAAGTGTTGATAAACCACGTTATTTGTTTAAGGATAAGGATAAATTGCCATTTTTCCCGGTGAATCATATTTCTATCGTTGTAGCGGAAGCAATCTGGAAAAAGAAAGAGCACAATAAAGCATATAAATGGGTGAGCAGACATACAGGTAAGCATTTAAAGAGTTCCATAAAAAAGGTATGTCAGGCTGGACAGACTAAAGGTTAGGGCAGGACTGATCTATAAATAAAAGAAGAGGAAAAAAATAATGGAAAAAGCAGAAATTATCTTTGAAGTTACCAAGATTGAATGGGAGAGAATATTCCTTACTCTCGAAGTGAAGACAAACTATAAAGGAAAGGTAAAATTCCGTCTGGAAAGTCTGGGAAAGATTTTCCGTGATGAAGATGAGCAGAGCATCATTGGCATAAAGATCAAAGATTCGTTTCCGGTGAAGTGTAAGCAGATTGCAGAGGGAATTTACCGTTTTTCATGGAATATTGTGGCTATGAAAGGCAGACAATTCCTTGACAATGGGCGTTGGAGAATTGTAGCTGCGACAAAAGGAGAGAATTATGTTTGCTATGCGTCACATGAAGTAGCATATCACTTTGATGAGTATTCCCGTATCTTTCGATATGGAGGCGGAAAATATGCGTATAATGTGTCCTTCAGCACATTGATGGAGGAAGAAAAATATCTTTGGTTTTATATTAATACTTATTTTATGATAAAGAATGACCATTGGAAGATCAGACGGTATGTGCAGGAGGCGCTGACTGTAAAGGGTAAATTCAAGCGTGCATATATGTATACTGCTATTACTCTTATGAGGATGTTTTATATATTCTGGTCCCATGTTTTCCCGAAAAAGGGAAAGAATATTCTTCTTATGAGTGAAACAAAGGACTATCTATGGGGAAATCTTAAAGCAATCGATGAACGACTGCATGAGAGAGGGTTAGATAAAAAATTCCATATCAGCTATTCTTTCCGGAAAGCGGTGGGCTCCCATATGAGTGCATTTAGCTGGGCAAAACTGATTTTTAAAATTGCACAGCAGGATTATATCTTTGTGGATGATTATGTTCCGGTATTCGGCTTTCTGAATTTGAGAAAGAAGACGAAACTAATACAAGTATGGCATGCGGGAGTTGGTTTTAAATCGGTAGGATACAGCCGTTTTGGAAAGCGCGGAACTCCGTTCCCGGCCGGTTCATGTCACAAAAAATATGATTATGTGCTGGTTGGTTCGAAAGAGCTTGTAAAGGTCTATGCGGAAGTGTTTGGAATTGAAGAAGAAGCATTCCTGCCTGTAGGTATGCCGAGGCTTGATGGTTTCTTAGATGAAGATACGATCAGCAGCTTCCGGAAAGATTTTTATCAGGAATATCCGAATCTTAAAGATAAAAAGATTATTCTGTTTGCTCCGACCTTCCGGGGAGGCGGCAAGAAGACAGCTCATTATAATTATGAGTGGCTTGATCTTAAAAAAATATATGAATTTTGTGGGGATGAATACATTTTTCTTGTTAAAATGCACCCGTTTGTTGACGAGGAGCCAATACGGATTCCAAGAAGATATAAAGATCGGATTATTGATTTTGCAACCTATCCGAATATTAATGATCTGTATTATGTGACAGACATACTGATCACGGATTACTCGTCCAACTATTTTGAGTATTCGCTGATGAAGAGGCCGATCTTGTTCTATACACCGGACAGGGAGCTTTATGAATTATCCAGAGGTGTCCACAGAAGTGTTAAAGAATGTGCACCGGGTAAAGTGTGTGATACATTTGATGAATTGATGGATGCACTTAAGAATAAGGATTATGAAATTGAAAAGGTTTATCGGTTTGTCGAGGAGAATTTTGCCGATTATGACGGTAGGGCTGCGGATAAAGCAATCAATAAAATATTATTGAGGTAAAAATATTTATGGGGAAAAAGATTCGTGTTGTAAAGGTCATAAATACAAATAAAATTACAGAAGACATTGTAAAAGGATTAGAACAATTATTAGAAAATAAATGTGATTTTACTGTTGAATTATGTCTCTATGATATAATCTGTGATGAACAGACTGAAAAAATAGGTAATAAGCTTGCCAGAAAGTATCCCCAATCTGTTTTTTACCACAAGATGGATGGCGGCTTGCGGACCTGCTTTAATGTTGCTATGGCAGATATTTCTGCTGATTGGGTACAATTTTCAAGAATAACTGCGACGTACTCTTCGGATGTTATTGAGGAATTACAGAAAGTGATTGAGGAATGTGATGTTTCTCTCATATCGATGGCGCCAATCCAGAGCATGAATGACCAAGGAGAAGATCCGCTTTCATTTACAAGAAGAAATTGTATGATCGATTTGTTAGAGCTTCCATTTTATGTGCAGCCGGTACTGGATGCCTGTTTTATAAAATGTGACATCATTCAGGGAACGAAGCTTGCGGAGAATGTATTGGAAGAAAGTGCCATGGAAAACTTCCTTGCATGTATATATGATAACATTAAAAAGTATTATATAATGGGAAAAAAGTGCATGATTGAGGAATATCTTTTTAATGACCAATATAACTATCCGCCTCTCTATGAAAGAAGATGGTATACAGAAGAAATCAATCAATTACTTTTACCGTTTATAAAGGAAAATCAAGATTCATTTATTCGCCAAGCTACTGTTTTTCAGAGTGTGCAATTAAAAATGGCGGGAAATGAAAATGATAGATATAAAAATATTTTGTTCAATCATGAAATTGATGAATTTTTAGAAGCGGTGTCGCAGTTGCTTCAATATGTTGATGATGATATTTTAATTCAGACAAAATGGCAGCATAAAAGGATTCTTCCTGATTTTATGGTTATGTCATTTTTGCGTCTTAAGTACGGTAAAACTTGGTTTCCGGTAAAAAATGTAAGAAATCAAGATAAGAGCTGGGAGATTGCTGTTGATGGCAGAGTGATTGAAAAGTATGAAGATATTGTATTTGATGTTCAGGCGATAAATACAGAAGAGAGAGGGCTCGTCTTAGAGGGTGAGCTTATTAATGTCTATTTTGCAGATTTTGACGATATCCGAATGTATCTATGTTATGAGGGGAAAAAATACAGTGTTGAACGTACAGAGATTTATTCATTGTTTAAATATTTTGGAAGAACAGTAAAAAAGGGTTACAAAGTCCGGGCTGTATTACCTGAAGAAGTATATGTAAAAGACAATTTTAAATTTTATTTTCGTCTTGAATTCCAGAATTATTCAGGGAAATTAAAGTGTAAATTTAAAAAATTCCAGGCGAGATTAACTAAGAAAACGGCAAGGTCTTATTGGAGATTTGGAAATCATATACTTCGGTATTATAAGGATAAAGATGTATTTGTTATTAAAAACAGCAATCTGGCGCGCAGTATTTATTATGAAACCAGGTTATTGTTGTCTCTGTGCCGCATGAAATATAAAAAGAGAAGCTCGGTAAGCATAAAAAGAGTCTTTTTATTGCGTATGGTGTATTTTCTTACAAAACCTTATTTTAGTAAGAGAGAAATATGGGTTACTTATGATCAGTTATTTAAGGGTGGGGATAATGGAGAGTATTTCTTCCGGTATGTAAGAAAAAATCACAAAGACATAGATATGTATTATATTGTCAATGAAGATACAAAAGAGTACCGTGATTTGAAAAAGAGATACGGCAAAGTTTTGAAATATGGGAAGATGTGGACAAAGCTTATTGCTCTCCATGCAAAGATTCTCTTTGCAACGCGTGTTAACGTGAAGCTTTACTGTGGAATTGAAGAACGAGATGCCCCGTTTGTCAAAGATTTATTTCATGCACAAGTTGTATGTTTGCAGCATGGGCTGACGATACAGAAAATCGCTCAATATCAGAATAAGCTGTTTGATAATATACGATATTATTATTGCGTGTCACCGTATGAGGTGGAAAATATTAAAAAACCAATTTATGGATACACAGAGGATATGATAGCTCTTACGGGTGCTCCCCGCTATGACGGTCTGGTTGGAAAACCAAAGAAGCAGATTTTAATAACACCTACATGGCGAAGGAATGTTACAGCGGGAACAAATGAAAAAGGGAAGCAGCATGAGTACAGTGTGAATTTTAAAAGCACAAAGTATTTCGAAGTGTATAATCGCCTGATCAATGATTCACAGCTTATTGAATGTGCGCGTAGGACTGGCTATAAATTGATATACTTGCTTCATCCGATCTTAAGTCCACAGATTGGTGATTTTGATCAAAATAAATATGTGGAAATATGGGCCGGAGCTAAGGTTGATTATGAAACAATTTTAAAAGAATCTTGTCTGATGGTAACAGATTATTCGGGAATACAGTTTGATTTTGCATATATGAAAAAACCTTTGATATATTACCGGCCAACGGAGCTTCCGGCACAGTATGAGGAAGAGGATTTTGGCTTTGGACCGGTGTGTCAAAGCCACCGAGAAATTGTAGAGAGTCTGTGTGAGTATATGGAAAATGGATGCAGACTGTCCGATAACAGCAGAGAGCATATCGAGAGTTTCTTTCCCTACAGCGATCAGAGAAACTGTGAGAGAGTGTATGATGCAACCATAAAGAAATTTGGGAGAAGAGGAAATTAGATAACTATGGGAGAGGCAATGACAAAACAGCGTGATGCGTGGCTTGATAATGCAAAAGGAGTGCTAATATTGATGGTAGTGGCAGGACATCTCATTGCAGGACTTACGGATCAGGCAGAGTGGGTATGGGATTTATATCTGATCATAAACTCAAGCCATATGTTGCTCTTTACTTTTCTTACAGGATATTTGCAGAAGAGAAGAGTGGAACAGAAAGAGTATGAAAAATTAGTCAACCGCCTGTTGCTGCCATATCTTGTGTTACAGTTTATATATTATCTCGTAATTTGTATCAATTCAGTTGTGTCGGGGAAAATGGCTGACGGTCAGAGTTTGCAGAAATTAATATGGTTTCGGCCAATTTATCTTTTATGGTTTTTGAGTACCATATTTTTGTGCAGTATTATTGCTTCTATACTGCCTTATAAAAAGCACCCTGTTATATGCTTGGCAGGAGCGTATGCAGTTTCGTGGCTATGTATTCTTTTGCCGGAAATATCTTACCTCAGATTGACAAAAATGATGGCATATTTTGCAATCTATCTTACAGGATGTATGTTTGAAAAAAGCTGGATGATGGAACTCAGGAATAATACTAAAATACGTCTTGCATCATATCTTGCAGTTGTGTTATGGTGGACAAGTATTGTTTATTTTGAACCGTATATATTTAAAAATGTTTTTGCAATGGCGACAAACTACTGGAATTATCCGGAACAGTATCAGGGGTTGTATGGATTACTTGCGAGACCAGTATTTCAGATGTTGGGTATGTTGTTTAGTCTTTGTTTTTTAGCAATCATGCCCAGACAAAAGGGGATTTTTACAAAACTGGGTCAGAGAAGTATGTATATTTTTTCATTGCACGGAATCGTTACATTGGCATTAAGATCGTGTAGCAACCATGTATTTCCAATTTATCAGAGCATAAATACAATGGTGGAATATGCAATGTTTGGAGTATGTATTGTCGCATTGACGTATTTTCTTGCAAGTGATTTTGTATATAAATTGTGCAGACCTGTTTTAGAGCCTGATGTGGATTTAGTAAAATTGATAGGACAGTTAACTAAGGGAAAGTAAAAATAACATGGAGAGGAAAAGATAACTATGCATATGAAGATGAGAAAACTGGGTCTCATTCTGATGAGTTCACTTCTGATTTTCATGTCTCTGCCGGTATCGGCATCGGAGCCTTATGAGGATAAGAGTGAAGATATACAGAGTATAACGACACCGGCAGATGAAGAACAGTTGCAGAGTCCGGAGAATCAAGAAACAAGTGAAGAACCGTTACAGGTCCCGGAGAATCAGGAAACAGATGCAGATATTTTGGCGGACGATGATGAAAAAGAAGTAACCGATTCTTTGAAAGAAGAGAAGATTGTGGATCCCAAGGAAGCTAAAACGGATAGTGAGAGTCCCGTAGAGTATGATCTGAGCTCGGACAAGATCAAGGTGCGGTTTAAGGACGATCAGGTTGAGTATGAGTATACAGGATCCGAGATAAAGCCGGAGATCGAGGTTGCGGCAATTCAGGATGAGAGAGAGAATGTCATTGATGAAAAACATTACATCGTCGAATATCAGAATAATATTGATGCAGGAGAAGCAGCGATTGTCCTGACGGGGAAAGATGAACCGGAAAAAGATAAAGAACGTCAGGAGGAAGAAGGGACTGAAAGACAGGATACCTGTGTTGGGAGTAAGACAGTGAAGTTTACGATCATTCCCGCAGATATCGGCAGGTGCGAGTTACAGGCGCCAAAGACCGCAGATTATACCGGAAAACAGGTAAAACCGAAGGTGACATTAACCTATCTGGAAAAGAAGCTTGTCTCCGGAAAAGATTACAAGCTTACTTATTCAAATAACAAAAAAATAGGGACGGCGACAATCAGAATAGATGGATGCGGCAATTTCAAAGGCACAAAAACAATAAACTTTAAGATAAAATTTGGGACACCGGTAATTAAGACAAGCTCTGATCATTCCAAGATCAAGCTGAAATGGCAGAAGGTGAAGGACGCGGCAGGTTATGTTGTATACCGCAGTACGTCACGGAACGGGAAATTTAAAAAAGTTAAGACTTATAAATCAGGGTCTAATACCAGTTATTCCGACAAAAAAGTCAAGTTCGGTAAAACATATTACTATAAGGTGAGAGCTTACAAAAAAGTCAAGGTAAAAGTAAAGAAAAAAACAAAAATAAAACAAGAATACGGCTCTTATTCTGATGTTGCCAGTGTAAAGACAAAATTAAGTGCGGTTGCAATTAAATCAGCAAAATGTGCATCTGAGACGACTGCAAAGCTCAGTTGGAAAAGAGTGACCGGAGCGCAGGGGTACGAGATCTATAAAAGTGAGGCAAAGGACGGCATCTATGCTTATGCAGGTAAGGTGAGCGGGGGAGGAAAACTTTCATATACGGCGAAAAAGCTGAAAACAGGGGTGCCCTATTATTTTAAGGTGAAAGCTTATAAGAAATCCGGCTCAAAGAAACATTACGGGGCATTTTCAGCGATAAAAAAAGAGACATTTTCGGACGGGCAGAAGCTTTATTCATTGTTTCCGGGCGGAGTTCCGACGAAAAAGGCGGAGATGGAGCAGTATCTTGTGACGATTACGGTGCCCATTAAGGATGCAGACGGAGTGCCAAGTACAATGCAGCTTCGTGTACATAAAAATCTGACGAGAAATTTTATGAATGCTTTCCAGGATATGTATGCCATCGGATTCCCGGTGCGGGCAGAGGATACGGACACTTATAACTGGAGGAGTATGGCGTCGGGGAGGAATCGCTCGCATCACAGCTACGGGTGCGTAGTAGATTTGAACTGGGGTTCGAATCCGATGATCGGTGTTACCGAGGGCAAGTACAGGCCGGGGGTTGATCCTTATTCCGTGACGCCGGAGGTAGTGGCGATCTGGAAGAAGCATGGCTTTTACTGGGGCGGTGACTGGAAGTCAAGCAAAGATTATATGCATTTTACATATACGAATCATTAGTGAAAGGATTGTCTCATAATGAAGTTGACGGGAAAAAGAGGATTAGGATTATTATTGGCATTGATGATACTGTTGATGATGCCTGTGAATGTATTTGCTGAAGATGCAGAGAAAGGAAAAGTTCCCAAAACCGGCTGGAGGTATGTGAAAGGTTATAAGCTCTACTATGATAAAAAGGGAAAACTTGTGAAAGATGTCAGTAAGATCATAGGGAAACAGTCGTCGTACGTGATCAAGGTGAATAAAAAGAAAAACTGTGTGACAGTATATGCCAAGGATGGGAGAAGAGGGTACATTATCCCGGTAAAGGCATTTCCATGTTCCGCAGGGAAGGCAACACCGATTACGACGGCCAGGACACCGGCGAAATACCGCTGGCACAGACTGAACGGGAATTGTTACGGCCAGTGGTGTACGCGTATCAAACAAGGGTATCTGTTCCACTCTGTGATGTATGGGAGGACAAAAAATAATACTTTAAGTGTATCAAACTATAATAAGCTTGGGAGAACGGCTTCTCACGGCTGCATACGTCTGCAGGCAAAAGATGCGAAATGGATATATGACAACTGTAAGAGAGGGACGAAGGTGATCATCTATAACAGTTCAAATGCAGGGCCTCTCGGGAAACCAAAAGCGGTAAAGCTCCCCAAATGGCATAAGTGGGATCCCACAGATCCAACGGCAAAATACCTTTGCAGGCGGAGAGGATGTCATCAAAATTAATAAAACTTAATAATTGGATACGTTGACAAGACTATAGCCCTTTGTTAAGATTATGTTGAGACTTTAAGTGAAAGGAAAAGGGGAAATGCATATGAGAAGAGTATCTAAGGCGCTCTGCGCAGCGTTGAGCTTGATGCTGATCGTGAATCTGGTCGGCTTTGAGGCAATGGCTTCTGAGGTTGACGGTAAGCCGGAACAGACAAGCGGGACAGCAGGTGCAGACCAGAGCACGGAAGACAAAGATAAAACAGGCGAAAGCAAAGAAGAACCTGAAGATAAAGGTTCGGCCAACACACCGGTAATCAACGATAGTACGCCGGAGCCTTCCGAGCCGGATGGCAATCCGGAAGGAGAAGGAAACGATGGAGATGCAGCAGATGTTCCGGATCATAAAGATGATCTGAATAACGGCGTATTGCCGGAACAGCCGGAAGCAGGACCGGAAGAGGAAACAGAGCCGGAAGAGACAGAGCCTGCAGAAGAGCAAAAAGCTCTTGAAGCCCAGGAAATTACAGGACTTACGGCAAAACCGGTTGCAGGAAGCACAGATCAGATGGAGATTTCCTGGAATGCTGCGGAAGATGTTACATATAAAGTTAAAGTTAAAGACGAAGATAATAAAGAAGTCACTTATGACGGGCCGTCTGACGGAAAGTTAACGGTTCCGGTAACGGCAGGGAAAAGATATGATGTAACAGTTGAAGGTACCGTTGGCGAGGAGCCTAATACACAGACGGAGACAGAGACGATTCCGGTGATCCTGCTGTTAAGCCCGGCTGTAAAAGTGACAGCAGATGATACTTCTGTGAAGATTTCGTGGGATGCGGTGGCAGGAGCAACGGAGTATGAAGTAGTTTATGGAGAAAAAACTGAGAAGACGACAGGGACGTCTTATACGGCAGAGGTCTCCGCAGATGTAACCAAGTACGAGGTGAAAGCGGTCTGCACGCTCAAGGATGCTGCCGGCAAGGAATATATGTATGAGTCTGCACTGGGCAGTGATGTACTTGATGAGAAACCGGCAAAAGTAAAGGGACTTACAGGAATTGACGGAGAAAAGTCGGCAATACTGACATGGTCTAAAGCGGCAGGGGCGGCATCTTATATTGTATACAGATACAATTCTTCCAGCAAGAAATGGAAGGTTGTGAAGAGAGATATAAAGAAGCTAACCTATACCGACAAAAAACTGACACCGGGTAAGAAATATAAATACCGCGTGGCAGCAATGAACAACGGTGGTGTAGGCGGGATGTCTACGACAGTTACGATCAGTGTGAAAAAGACACCGGGAACAAAAGTGCGCTCAATCGGCTACAAGGCTACAGTTAAGTCAAGAGCACCTCTTTTCAATACGAAAAAGAGCAGTAAGAGAGTAAGATACTTAAATCCGGGAACCAGAGTTACCACCATTGATTATGGAAGCGGCCGCTATCAGATCAAGCTGTCCAATGGAAAGACTTACTGGCTGTCGAAAGACAGGCTCACGTTCCGGTCAAGTATCTGGACGACAAAAGATTACTCGACAAAAGTAAAGGAAGATTTTGTGAATAAGAGGGGCTATAAGAGTCCGACGAAGTATTTGATCTGGATCAGCCAATACACGCAGAGAGTAATTATATTCCAGGGAAAGAAAGGGAAATGGAAGATGATTCGTTCCGGACGTTGTGCGACAGGTACTCACCTGCATATGACGCCGAAGGGAATCTTCAAGATTACTTATAAGGAAAAGGGATGGTTCTACAGGACTACTTATGAAAAACCGATCGTTCATTTTAAATCCCAGAATTCTTTCCATTCCAGAATCAAGAATTACAAGGGCGGATATGCAGATGCTACGATTGGAAGGCCCAGATCCAAGGGATGTGTTCGGCTGTATGATGAGGATATCAACTTTATCTACAAGAAATGTCCAAAGGGTACTACAGTAGTATCACACTAATATAGAAAGATAATAATGCCTCCGGTGAATCCGGAGGCATTTGTTTATAGATGTTTTTTTAGTTCTGAGACTTTTTTCTTTGCTGCAATCGATAAATAAATAAATCGATTGGCAGGGGTAGATATGCCATGTTTCTCTCCAAGCCGGATGACAGTGCCGGCGTATTCCTCTATCTCAATAGGCCTTCCTGCTTCCACATCCTGCAGCATAGACATCTTTTTGTGGGCAGGATAGCCCAGGAGAAAACGGATGATATCATCACGGTCTTCGGTAGTTATATTAACTTTTTCGGCTTTGGCCAATTCTACGATTTCGTCAATACATAGCCGGATAATCTCTACAATCTCATCTACCTGTTCAAAATAGCCGCATTCCACACCAATCTCCACAGCAGCCTGGGAGCCGCCGGTGTTCAGCATCCATTTTCGCCATTGGATACGTTTCATGTCCTCATAGATATTTGCATTCAATCCGGCATGTGCGAGACAATCCCGGACTTCTGTCACTTCCGGTTTGACAGGATTGTTGTATGCATAGCCGAGCTGTACTTCACCGGGGGTTGTATAATACACTTTATGTCCGGTACGGTGCGCATCTGTTCGGATCATAACACCGTAGAGCACACGGTTGTCCGGGAAATACGACTGCAGACGTTCGGTTGCCATGATGCCGTTTAGCAGTGGTAATATAATCGTACTCTTTTGGATCAACGGCCGGATGTCATCCATCACAGAGTCAAGGCTGTAGCTCTTTACTGCGATAATTAAGAGATCAAGACGGACATCCTGTGATCCGTCAGAGTATATATTAGGTTTTAATGTGCGGTCATTGATAGACAGCCCGTTTTTCCGCATTCGATCTGCCCGGTCGCCAGTTGCTAAGAGAAAAAAATTGTCCGGATATGCCGGGAACAGGTGAGAGATCAGAACACTTCCCACAGAGCCGGCGCCAACGACACCAATATTCTTTATCATTCGAAAGGTCTCCTTTTGCTTCTTTTTTACTAGTTTGCCTCATCTGGAATTTCACATGCAAAACAGCGCATTTTTCCATTTTTATCCGGCGGAATGACTTCCAGCCACTCAAAGTGCAGGTTAAATTCATCTTTAAAAAGTTCTGCCATTTTCTTTTGGAAAAAGCATTCAATCTCTTCTTTTGTGTGAGCATTGTTGTTCGGATCTTTTACAAGCAGGATCTTCATGTCATGATAAGATTCCTGAATAAATTTAAACTGTGCAATACCGACGATGCCGTTGGGAATCTTCATCAAGTACAAGGCAGAGGTCTCCGGGCTGTTTTCGTGTCTTACAAGATCGTTGACCCGTCCTTGTATGGATTTAATGTAGCGTACACCATCTAAGGTTACGGAGGTTGCTCTGTCTCCAATCTCATAATTGATAAACGGAAAGTCTTTTTTGAACAGAGTGGTGACGATGACTCTTCCGTCATCAGTCAACTGGTTGTTGTCGTCATAGATGTTAACTACATGGGTATCGCTGTTAATGTAGTAAAGTTCCTCGCCGGGAAGCTGGATGATACAGCTTCCTGTCTCAGAGCTCCCATAAGCATCAAATAAACCGTCGCCAAAAGCTTCTGTGAGTATTTTGCGGGTCATGTCATCCACCATCTCACTGACAGGAGTATAAAGCTTTGGTTTATAGATTCTGAGATTGTGTCTTTTAGCATAAAGGGCCATGCGGACCAGGCAATTTCTGCGGAAACAGAGAACATCTGGCTTGTATGCGTTTAAATCGTTGATAATATCACGGATTCCATCGCCTACGCAGTTGTCCTCCGATACCACTTTGCGGCGCATGAATCCAAATTTTTGAATGATGGAATCCCCCTTTTTGGGATCAATCTTCTTGTGACTGGTCACGAAAGAGAACAGCTTTCCGCGCAGAGGATGGTATCCTGCATACATGAGTACACGGATCCAGTTGGCATCCACGCAGGCCGATTCTCTCTGTGTCTGAATGAACTTTAACGGAACGCCGGAAGAACCGCTGGTAGAAAGGATGGTCCAGCTTTTTCTCTTTTTCGGGTGCTTTTCGTATTCTTCCTGCATCCAAAGCCGAAGATCAGCTCTTGTAGTGACAGGAAACTTTGCCAGGTCTTCAGGAGTATGGAAATCATCTGGTGTAAGATGATTTTCGGCAAATCGTTTGCGGTAAAAAGGGATTTTATAGGCACGCTTCATTAATTCATGCACTTTTTTCCCTTGCCGTTTACGGATAAACGCCCGGTCAGTAGGAATCTTTTTGTCGAGTTTCATCAGATAATAAAATGTCATAACATTCTTTAATTTCTTTTCTATTACAAAAGCCATGATAGATTCTCCCTTCGATAATTTTACGCGTACTCAATTTTAACATAATTGTGTGAGAAACTCAAGATTTGCGTATCTTGCTAAGAAAGTGTTTTTGTGTAATAATGATGATTAGAATTAGAGTTTAGCAGAGGAAAAAATATGCAGAATAATAAATTAAACAGCCTTGCGCTGAAAGCAGGAATTTTTTATATTGTAGGACAGCTTTTTATACGGGGGCTTACGTTCCTTACCACACCAATCTATACGCGTCTTTTATCTCCGGCTCAGTACGGTGAGATACGGATCTACGAGTCGTGGCTTTTGATCATGGTCCCGGTAATGTCACTGTGTCTTTTTCGGAGTGTGGACAGAGCAAAATATGATATGGGAGAGAGATATAACGAGTATGTTTCCAGTGTTCAGACTCTTTCTTATTTTTCGATTCTTGGATTTTTCGTCGTATGCCTTCTTTTCAGACCGCAGATGCAGCGGTTCTGGGGAATGACGGATGTGATGTTTTTTATGGCATTTTTCTACGTGTTCGGGTATACGAGCATCCTCTTTATGCAGAGACGTGAGAAGCAGATGATGCGCTATAAGGCGAGTATACTTATTACGACGGTGACTATCGTTCCGGCAACAATACTGTCTATATTGCTTATCTACTGGGGACGGGTAAACGGGTATCTGGATAAGCTGGTGGAGCTAAGAGTATGGGGATTTTATGTGCCGCAGGTGCTTGGGGGGCTGATTGTGGCTGTACTTCTCTGGAAAGAGGGGGGGAAGTTTGTCAAGGCGGAGTACTGGAAATATGCGCTGAAATATAGCTTGCCGCTCATTCCGGAGGCTCTTTCGATCCAGATCATGAATCAGGCGGACAAGATTATGATCCGTTTCCTGGTGGGGTATGAGTATACAGGAATTTTTGCCCTTGGAACGACAATTTCTTTTATTATATGGATTGTAGAAGACTCGGTATGGAATGCATTTCTGCCATGGATGTATGAGAAAATCTCAGTGGGTGAAACGGAGGATATTGAACGTCCATGGACAGTCCTTATGCATGGATTTGGGATTCTTTCCTGGTTTCTTGTAGCTCTCGCACCGGAGATTGTAGCAGTGCTGGGCTCTAAGGAATACCATATGGCAATTTTTCTGATAGCGCCTATGGTAACGGGGACATTGCTTCGGTTTTACAGCTATATTTATACGGCAATTCAAAATTATCACAAGAAGACAGGATTTGTGGCGGCAGGTACCATTGCGACGATGGTTATCAATGTGATCTTAAATTATGTGTGTATCCTCCGGTTCGGGTATATGGCGGCAGCGTATACAACGGCGGCAAGCTATTTTATCTTGCTGGTGCTTCAGGGATATCTGGAGAAAAAGGTTGCCGGAAGAAGAGTGATCTCACTAAAAAAGAGCGTGATAATATCTGCCTTTTATCTCGCTCTTAATATCGTGACTATGGAATTGTTCGCACTGCAATGGTATATAAGATATGCAGTTATCCTTGCGGCGGCCGTTCTCGCAGTCAAATGGATCATGCCCCAATTTTTAAAGGTTATGAAAGGATTTAAAAAATAAACAAAAGAAATTGGTTATCTGACTTTGATCTCTACATTTTTCAGCGCTTCGTGCAGCGTGTCTACAGCCTGCTTTAATGTGTCTCCTTTTGTGATGACATGTCCGATACGGTGGGGGCCTACATGGAATTTATGTACGCTGTCACCAGGTTTATGATCGAACTGTATGTCGTATATATCCGGATGTTTTGGATTGCGGTCTGTCTGCTCTTCGATAACACCGTCTTTTTCACTCATGAGCAGCATACTTGCATTGGGGACAGCGTGTGAATTGCAGTCAAAAACTGTGTCTTCGCCCAAAGCACAGCGCAGGATCTTCTCGTAATAATCAAAACCGTAATAGATAGATACCAGTTCTGCCAGACAGGTTGCGCCTGAGCGTCCGCCGATTTCAAGTACATAGGTTTTTCCGTCTTTCAGTATGAAATCTGCATTGATGGCGCAGTTGTCAAGGCCCATGGCATGGATGGCAGCGGTGAGCTGCTGCCTGGCGTCTTCTATTACCGAAGATTCCAGTTCATAGGGAGCGAAGTGCCCGATGGGAACACCGGTGTCCCCTTTGAATACATAATCGCCGTGGGGGAGGATAAAAGTGACTTCCCCGCGGTAAACGAATGCCTGTGCACCGAATTCTTCGCCTTCAATAAATTCCTCTACAATATAGTAATCAGATCTTGTGTTTTCTCTTACATTTTGAATGGCCGCATCAAAATCGGCTTTAGAATCAACTTTTACAATTCCCCGGCTTCCGGAGGAATCTACAGATTTGAAGATGAGAGGAAAGCTAAGTTCTGCCACACGTTCTGCAACATCCGCAGCGTCAAGAGGAATCTCACGGAACTTGGCGGTTCTGACGCCGTGCTCTTCATATTTGGACTTCATCAGAAGCTTGTTGGCAGCTACTTTGGCGGCTTCAAAAGAAAGACCGCATAACTTTAACTCGTCGCAGACTTTTCCGATGGTGATCACTGCTACATCCGTACCGGCCGTTACGATACCGTCAATCTGTTCTTTGCCGGCAATCTCAAGGATCTTATCGTAATCTGTTGTGTTTTCATAGTAGATCTTGTCTGCCAGTTCGAACCCGGGATAGTTTCCTGGGATGCTGACGACGATAGAATAGATGCCGAGCCGTTTTGCTGTCTTGATGAGCGGAACCTGATAGATGCCGGCGCCAAGAATCATTATTTTTTTCATGTTAAGAATCCTCCTTTTGTGTGTATATTTTTCGGACGACGAACTGCGGGTAGCGGCTCATGCCGAGAAACATCCTGCCAAGATATTCGCCGATCAGTCCCAGAAACAGCAGGTTGACTCCGGAGAAAAAGCAGATAGCAGCCATCATGGAGGGCCAGCCGATTGCCATGGAAGGGACTAAAAGCTTTCGGATAACTGTAAAAACAGCTCCCAGTATTCCTAGCAGGGAAAAGATGTATCCGCAGTAGGTGGCAAGTCTTAAGGGAACGATAGAATATCCCATAATATTAGACCAAAGTCCAATTAATTTTTTAAATGTATAGTTGGAAGTCCCGACTTCCCGTTCAAAGTGTTTGACAGGGACACTGCTGATGTTGCGTGTCGTACGAAGGAACAGACCTTGAAGGTGTGTGTATTGGCTTTTATACTGGATGACATAATCCCGGATGAACTTTCGGATGATCCAGAAGCTGGAAGTCTTCATGTCTTTGGGTTTTCCAATGAGAATCCGTACAGACAGATAATTGATGTAACTTCCAAAATTGCGGAAAAGGCTGTGCTTCTTCTTGGGATAGTAACCGTATACGATATCGTAGCCCTTATCAAACTCTTCAAAAAGAACAGGCAGTTGTGAAGGATGTGTCTGCATATCGTCATCCATTGCGATGAGTGTATCTCCGTCAGCATAATTAAGCCCGGCCATCACGGCGTTGTGCTGGCCGGAATTCTTTGCAAGCTCCACCACTTTTACACAATGGTACTCATCGGCGAGAGCTTCCAATGCTTGTACGGTCTCTCCGCCGTCAGGGGAAAAATCATCTACCAGCACGAATTCATAAGGTGTTCGTTTTTGGCGTTCCATTTCCTGCATGGTCAGCTCCACCACTTTTCGGATTGTTTTTGAGGAGTTGTAGCAGGGGATAATAATTGAATATAACATTTGTTTTTTGATTCTCCTGTGGTTATTGGTAAAATTGTATTATCTTATCACACACAAAGCGCACGTCTTCCGGTTTCAGACCATAGTACATAGGAAGTCTTAGGAGACGTTCACTTTCTTTTGTGGTGTAAATATCTTCTCCATGGAATCTTCCGTATTCAAGTCCTGCCGGAGCAGTGTGCAGCGGAATGTAATGGAAAACGGAGTAAATGTCCTGCGCTTTCAGATATTTGATAAGAGCAGAGCGTTCTTCTAAATCGGCTGCTTTTATGTAAAACATATGTGCATTATGCTTACATCCGTCCGGAACAGCCGGGAGAGTGATCTTTCCAGTCTCGCTGAGAGGGGAGAGGAGTTCATAGTAAAGGTTCCAGGAACTCATGCGGTCATCGTAGATCATCTGAGCCTGCTCGAGCTGGGCACAAAGATATGCGGCATTCAGCTCACTTGGAAGATAGGATGAGCCTGCCGAAACCCACGTGTATTTATCAATCTCGCCTCGGAAAAATTTGCTGCGGTTCGTCCCTTTCTCACGGATGATCTCAGCTTTCTCAATCATCTCTTTGTCGCGGATCAAAAGACAACCGCCTTCTCCCATACTGTAGTTCTTGGTCTCGTGGAAGCTTAGGCACCCGTAATCGCCGATGGTGCCTAAGGGGCGGCCTTTGTATTCGGACATCACTCCCTGGGCGGCATCTTCGACGACTTTCAGGCTGTATTTGTCTGCAATCTCCATGATCTTGTCCATCTCACAGGCAACGCCGGCATAGTGGACGGGAACGATTGCTTTTGTCTTTGGTGTGACAGCAGCTTCTATCAGCTTCTCATCAATGTTCATAGTGTCCGGACGTACATCCACGAATACGATGGAGGCGCCGTTTAACACAAAAGCATTGGCAGTGGACACAAAAGTATAAGAAGGCATGATCACCTCGTCTCCTGGTTGAATGTCACACAGAAGGGCAGCCATCTCTGTGGCATGGGTGCAGGAGGTGGTGAGGAGAGCTTTTGCTGTGTGTGTCTGACTTTCCAGCCATTGATCACATCTTTGGGTAAATGTTCCGTCGCCGCAGATCTTTCGGCTGGCAATTGCTTGTGCGATATATTCATTTTCTTTTCCGATATAAGGCGGAATATTAAACTTGATCATATTTATTTCTCCTAAAAGTTTCTTTACTTACTCATTTTAATACGTCTGCGCCGGATAATCAAGGCTATGATAAAAATAACAATTCCAGCAGCGGACAAGTACAGAGAGGCTTTGATGCCCGGGCGGTCAAATACCAGCTTGATGTCGTGTTCCCCGGGTTCAAGATATATTGCGGAATACATGATATTGGCTTTTATTATATCAGTTTCTTTTCCGTCCACATAGGCTGTCCAGCCCTTCTGATACGGGATGCTTAAAACAAGGAGCTTCTCTTTATCCACGGAGATGCTGCCGGTAATGGTGCCGGAGTCCATCTTTGTATTTTCCAATTTGTTTTCTGTCAGTTTTTCAATATAGGAAGCGTAATCTTTCATAGGCTGGCAGTATACTTTCAGTGAATCAACAGAAAAGCTTCCGGTATTGTTGAAGGTGATCGTACAACTGTCGGCAGCTTCCGTTCTGTATCCCAGGTTGAACAGGTGTGTGTCCTGACCGGTGCTGTAGGTATGGTTGCTTGAGCGGAAATCCAGATTACGTTTATAATCACCGCAAGACAGATCCATATTAATGATATGTTGTCCGTTGTTTTTAGTTGGATTCAGGCTGCCGTCAAATACCAGATAAGTTTCTGAATCTTCCATTCCTTTGAAAGAAAGGGTAAGTGTTGCTCCGGGCTTGGTGATTTTGACGGTGTCTTTCTTTATCTTTATTCCTTTTGCTTCATAGTCCGTTATTTTTGCCTCTGAGCCGGTAGGAACAAATGATTTGCCGGATACAAGTCCTTGTTCGGAAATGTCGCTTATTACTGCGGCCTGAAGCATGAGCTCTTGGCACTCCAAGGCGCTGTAACTGTTAAATTCCTCTTCGGTTATCGCGCGGTCATAAGTATAGCCCAGGGGCAGTGCATAATTGTTTTTATAGATGCTATACGGCGCTTTTTTGTCTTTCTTTGCCGGATCTTCCTCATATCCATAGGGAAGTGCGGACAATTCATCTTCTGCCAATGCATAATATTTTACGCATGCGAGAGCATTCATGAATGTACGGTTATCAAATCCGCCGAGCTGTACGAGATTCCATGCAGTATTCCCCATGCCCACATTGTAGTCAATAACGGGACCGCTCATGGTGCTTGAGAAGGTTGCAATACTGTTGTAATCCATTACAAGGGAAGAGCATAGGTTTTTCCTTGGAATCTCAGCGGTAGATACACGGTAAAAACTGTCATCCGGATAATTGTCTAAAACCTTCATAGGTGTATCTGTTATTTCATCTAGAACATGTCCTTGTTTGGCAAAAGAATCCGGTGAAGTATTTTTTCCTTCAAAAAATTG
Source organism: uncultured Dorea sp. (assembly GCA_910586965.1). Classification (GTDB taxonomy): domain Bacteria; phylum Bacillota; class Clostridia; order Lachnospirales; family Lachnospiraceae; genus MD308. The sequence goes on from CAJUMF010000007.1 coordinate 46,434, forward strand.
ATAATAAGCGTTCAGTGTCAAAGAGCTACAGCACAGTATGATCAATGCAATCTTGGAGGTATGCAGATTGATCAGGTGGAGCTCTTTGTTCATACATAAAATAACAACATAATCGCACAGCAAGATGGCAAGAGAAGACAGCGTATATTCTGTACGATAATCCCGGTTCATAAGAATGATCAGTATATAGGGAATCAAAGAAATAAACAGTATTTTTAATTCTTTGCGTGTCAGTCCGCGCAGTTCAGGAATGGCCCTTACAGTTATAAAAGAAACCAGCAATGCCAGGATATAGCACCAACGGTTTGTAATGGTACTGAATCCTCCCAATACAAATGCTGCAATCGGGAATATACAGGAAGCAGCACAGACCAGGAATAAGAATTTTATAAGGCGGTTTCCTTTTTTCATAAAAAGAATAACAATTGCCAAATAAGAAAGCGGGATAAACCCGAGCTTTAGCCAAGCTCCCGGAGAACCGGGTGAAGAAATAAAGTAAGTATATAACCGTGTCAGCCATGCGCCTCCATAGTAGAAGAGAGATGAGGCGGCAATCTCTGAATTCCCTGCCCGTCCGGAACTCATGAAGGAGGCAAAGGAGGTAAACAGAGAGATATTTCCAATAACGACACCTAAAAGGTAGGAGCCTGCAAAAGTTGCAGTAGTTGTAAAAAAATAGCTCCATGTCTTTTTCTCTCTGTCCTTTGTAAACAGAAAGCGTCCGATATAGTAAACTCCCATTGCAAGTGTACTCATGTAGATAAAGTAATAGTTGGCAGGCAGTGCAACTGCTACAAAAATTGTGCACAGATACCAGCGCTTTTTGCGAAAGATCTCCTCAGTTGCAAGCATAAGGAGCGGAAGGAAGATCATAGGTGCAATAAAATGAGCGTGAAGTACACCGGCATAGATTGCGAATCCGCAGAAGGCATACATCATGCTTCCGAGAAGGCTCTCAAAGTATCCTTTTTGATGATACAGAAAGAAAACTGACACAGACAGCCCGGCCAGAAAGAAGCGAAACAATGTGATGATATTGTAAGCAGCCTCTGCATGGGAAGAATCGAAGAGTGCAAACAGCCAATAAACAGGTTCATAGCTTAAAGGGACTGTATTGCCAAGACCTACACGGAAGCTGTAGGAAGGGAAGTTAAAGTCACCTTTTAAAAGCATTGAAATACATTCATGTACATAATCGGTAAAATAGTGTATCCTCGGAATGTACTGTGAGATGGCATCATGCATCCATGCGATACTGTTATCGTACTCTATAAAAGAAAAGAACACGCAAGCTGTCATAATGAGAAACATGACGGTATATACAGCAAAATATAAAGGAAGTGCTCTGCGCCTGCTGCACATAAAGTCTTGATACCAGCCTTTGAGTATAGAGATTCCTTTATCGCCCAGTAAGAAGATTCCTTGTACTATTTTCTGAAAAGGCGTACAGAAGCCTGCGAACAAGTAGAGAAGATACACAGGAAATACGGGCAGGGTAATGAGCGCTGCTTCTTTTAAAGGAGTAAATAGAAGCAACCCAGAAATAACAGTAACAACAACACTGCCTGCAGATATTCTTTTTGAAAATACGATGGCTTCTTTTCCTAAAAAGATTCCTCCGATAAAATAACCAAAGTATGGGAGAAGTGCGATACAGTCATACGTGTCGCAGCCTGTAAATACACCTATGATCGGATAGCCGAAAAGGTCCGACGGAAAAAAGGAAAAAGCAATTGCCAGGATGCCTGCCAGCAACAAGAGACGTCTCTTTTTATATATGCAGTCAAAATATCTGGCTGCAAGTGCAGCGCACAGAAAAAGAACGGACGTAGTAAAAAACATTTCAGATGGTGTTGGGATCCTTACCATAGTGATGAGGCGGACAACACTTTGAAACGGTTTTTTATGATTCAGAAGCACTTGGTTACATAATCCGAAGAAGATGAATAAGACAGCATAAACGGCTGCATGTTTCAAAAGAAACGAAACATTGTCTTTGCCCCGGGAAGTATAAAGTCCTGCTAAAAATACAATACCGGGTGTGTAGACCAGCCTGAGCACCAAAAAAAGTATATGCTGCTGTCCCAGGATGACCTGAACGGCACTTCCGCAAAGAATGAGGAAAAGTAAACTTAATTCCAGTACCGGAAGTAATGTTTTTGATATATGCTGCTGTTTGTTTTCCATTATGAAAATCTCCTTATTATTAATATCTTAATCATATTTTACTTATTTTATCAAAAAAAATAGAATCTGTATAGTTCGTATCGAGAAATCTGTATAATATTTGAAGGAAAAAATATATTAAGAATAGTTTAAAATCCGCGTCTTTGGTTTGACAAACGATAGTACTGTTAGTATAATAAATGGAAATGTAATTTGTTAAAAAAGTGTGAAAAAATGAATTATAAGGAGATGTCTGCATGAAAAGAAGACGTAATGCGCTTATTTGCTTACTGGTTGCCAGTCTGACGGTGACTTTAGCTCCGGCAGAGGTGCTGGCACAAGAGGTCGATACAGGAAGCAATGTCCAGAAGGTGCAGGAACCAGAAGGAGAGGATAAGCAGATAAGCGGGGAGCTGCCTGATGAACCGGTGAATGAAGCAGGAGACAGCATGGGGGAAGGCACCGGGAAGCCGGATGAAGGCTTAAAAGACAACAGCCAGCAGGAACCGGAATGGAAACTGGAGGGACAGGATAGTCGGGACGCTGTGGACAAGTATTACGGATTTTCGGAAGGAGACGCCGGCGAAAAGAAGGACAAGGAGCGTTCAGAGGACGATAAAGAAGATGCGGCGGGGGAAACAGAGACAGAAAAAGAACTGCCGCAAAAAGAGGATGCAGAGGCCGAGGAGCAGGAAGATGATATTGTTGTTGATTCAGAAGATCCTGGGAAATATCGTCTGACAGGACGGGGGACCGGAGATTTCTCGTCATCCGGCCTGCGTGCACAATCCGTATCTCATCAGGAAAAGTACAGCGATTGTATCTTGCAGCACGGAATAGATGTGTCTTATCATAACGGCAAGATCAACTGGGAGAAAGTCAAGGCTGACGGCATTGATTTTGCGATCATACGTGTGGCTTACCGGGGGTATGAAAACGGAGCACTCCGGGTAGATACTGAGGCTGTGGAAAATATGAAAAATGCCAATGCGGCAGGGATTCCCATCGGCGCATACATATTTTCCCAGGCAATCTCAGCGGCAGAGGCGAGGCAGGAGGCAGACTTTATTGTAAATAACATCAGAGGCTATCAGATCGATCTCCCGGTCGTCCTTGATTTTGAATATGTGGCAACCGGTGTGGGCAGATTATATAAGGCAAAATTAAGTAAGAGTGCAGCAACGAGTGTCTGTACCGCGTTTTGTGAGCGGGTGAAAGCTCTTGGATATACTCCGATGGTGTATGCAAGCAAGACGATGTATGAGGATAAGACATATGCAGCGGATGTCAGCCAGGAATATCCGATCTGGATGGCACACTATAATAACTCCACGAGTTATGGGGGAGAGTATGAATACTGGCAGTATACCTCAAAAGGAAAAGTAGACGGAGTCAAAACCAAAGATAATCCGTACGTAGATTTGAATTATCGCTATTATAACAGCCTGAGGATTACGAAAAAGGCGGTAGGAAGTCTTACCATGGAATGGGAGCCATGGGGCGGAGCGCCTGGTTATGACATCTATCGAAAGAGCAGTGACGGGAATTATGCCATTCTCAAATCCGGAGTGCAGCAGACTGCATTTACGGATACATCATTAAAAGCCGGAACAAGTTATTCCTATAAGATCTATCCCCAGGGAACAAATACCTGTATCGGATTTAACACAGGGATCACACAGCTGCCGACAACAAAGCTTTCCGGAAAAGGAACTGCATTCGATAAGATCAAGCTTACGTGGTCAAAAGTATCCGGTGCCTCTTCTTATTACATACAGCGTTATAATTCTTCGAAAAAGACATATTCTAATGTAAAGACGGCTTCCGGAAAATCTTCTTCGTATACGGAGGGAAGCAAAAACGCATCTACCAAGTATAAATATAGAATACGTCCGTATAAGGTTGTGTTTAATGGGAGATCCTACGGGAACTATTCCCAAACAGTCACCGTGAAGACCAAAGGAAAAGTAAAAGCAAAGACGAAAGTCAAGAAGCTTAAGCTGAGAAAGAGTGCCTCTAAGTCTGCGAAAAGTCTTGGCACGATCAAGAAAAAAGGTACGAAGGTGACAGTCACCGGAAGTACCGGGAGCTGGTACAGGCTTTCTGTGAAGATTAACGGAAAGACAAGAACCGGTTATATTAAAAAAAGTAGTTTGAAATTAATTAAAAAATAAGAAAAGAGGTACGGTTAAGATATGGCTAGGCGAAGAAGGCGCAGAAGGAAATCGGGCAATTGGTTTACCCGTCTGAGTATTGGGAAAAAGATTGGAGTATGTCTGGGTGGAGTATTTCTTGCAATTGCGGCAACCGGAGTTGTATATGCGGCATCGAAGCTGGGGAAGCTGGACAGACAGGAGATTTCAGCGGAGGATATCGTTGTAAATGAAGAAGTCGAAAAGCAGGATTTGGGAACAGGATACTTAAACGTGGCGTTATTCGGAACAGATTCCAGAGACGGACAGTTAGATAAAGGAACCCGTACGGACTGTATCATCGTGGCGAGTCTCAATAAAGAGACGAAGGAAATCCGTATGGTATCAGTGTATCGGGATACTCTGCTGGATATTGAAGACGGTCAGCTTCAGAAATGTAATGCGGCGTACGCGTTCGGCGGACCGACACAGGCCATCAATATGCTGAATAAGAACCTTGACCTGGACATTCAGGAATTTGTGACAGTTGACTGGGGAGCTATCGCCAATGCGATCGATCTGCTCGGCGGCGTGGAGATTGATGTTCAGGAAGTTGAGATCAAGTACCTTAATAAATTTGTAAAAGAGACTGCGAAGGCGGCGGGCAAGAAGGCGCATAAAGTAAAAAAGGCCGGACCTCAGAAGCTGGACGGTGTACAGGCAACTACCTATGCGCGTATCCGTTCCACAGCGGGAGGCGATTTTACCCGGACAGAGCGTCAGAGGCTTGTAATTGAAAAGATTGTGGAACAGGCGCAGAAGGCAGACTTGTCAACAATCAATAAAGTGATTGACAAAGTGTTCCCGACAGTAAAAACCAGCTTTTCCGTGAAGGATATCATCTATTATGCCAAGAGCTTTATGGATTATAAGCTGACGGAAAATGCGGGATTCCCCTTTGACAAGACTACAGACACAATCTCTGGTCTTGGAAGTATCGTTATTCCGGTTACACTGGATACGAATGTAGCCAAGCTCCATGAATTCCTGTTTGACAAAAAAGATTACAATGTATCCACTACAGTTGCGAATCTGAACAGTGCCATTATCAGCCGTGTAGGGCAGCGTACTGCTACAGATGATTCTACGCTGAAGCAGCAGACATATAAGCCGACAAAGGAGGATAAGGAGCAGGAGCGGCGGACGACGTACGAGAAGCCGAAAAAGCCGAATAATAATAGTAACAATAATAACAACAATAATAATAACAATAGTAATAGTAACAACAACAATAATAACAATAACAATAATAATAATAATAACAATAATAATAACAATAATAACAATAACAATAAACCAGATCCGGAGCCGTCGAAACCGGATCCGGAACCGTCAAAACCAGATCCGGAACCGTCAAAACCGGATCCGGAGCCGTCAAAACCAGATCCAGAGCCGTCAAAGCCAGATCCGGAACCATCAAAACCGGATCCGGAACCGTCAAAACCATCAGAGCCTACTGGCGGAGGAGAGGATGCCAGCTCTTCTGGCAATGAAGGATAATCTTTAGTTAAAAAATAAAGGCAATATGCAATGAAGTACACATCAACGCATACTGCCTTTTTCTTTTTTTGTTTACTTTTTAAATGATATTTGCTAAAATGTAGTCTAAAAGTGTAAATGGGCAGTTATGGAGGTTTATCATATGTGTGGAATAGTAGGTTATATTGGAAAAGAGCAGGCGGCACCCATTCTCCTGGACGGATTGTCCAAGTTGGAATACAGAGGCTATGATTCGGCAGGAATTGCCGTTTACAATGGGAATGAGATAGGGATGGAGAAGGCCAAAGGGCGTCTTAAGGTCTTAAGTGAACTGACTCATGACGGAGAGACATTGCCGGGGACTCTTGGTATCGGACATACGAGATGGGCAACTCATGGTTCTCCGTCGGATACCAATGCGCACCCGCATTTTAATGCGGACCGGAGTATTGTTGTCGTACATAATGGAATTATTGAGAATTACTTGAAATTAAAAAAGAAACTTGAAAAAAAAGGGTATACGTTTATATCTGAGACAGATACAGAGGTGATCGCACACCTTTTGGACTACTATTATGACGGCAATCCGCTGCGGGCCGTGACGAAGATCATGCATCGTATGGAAGGTTCTTATGCCCTTGGGATTATTTTTAAGGATCATCCGGGGGAAGTTTATGCAGTTAGAAAGGACAGTCCTCTGATCGTAGGGCATACGGACGGGGGAAGCATTATCGCATCTGATGTTCCGGCAGTCCTCAAGTATACAAGAGATGTATATTTTATTGAAAATGAGGAGATCGTGCGGCTGAAAGAGACATCTATGGAATTTTTCAGTGTGGATGAAGAGCCCATTGAGAAAGAGTCGGTAAGGATAGAGTGGGATGTGAATGCTGCAGAAAAAGGTGGCTATGAGCATTTTATGCTGAAGGAGATGAACGAGCAGCCGAAAGCTGTTACGGATACATTTTCACCGAGAATTAAAAATGGCCAGATTGTGATCGAAGAGCTTGGCATGTCGGATGAGGATATGAAAGAAATTGGCAAGATTATGATCGTTGCCTGCGGCTCTGCGTATCATACAGGGGTTACGAGCAAATATATCTTTGAGGATCTTGCGAGGATTCCCGTGGAAGTAGATCTTGCTTCGGAGTTCCGTTACCGCAGACCGATCTTAAATGACAAGACACTTGTCATTGTCATCAGCCAGTCAGGGGAGACGGCCGATACGCTGGCTGCCCTCAGAGAGTCAAAAAGGCAGGGGGCAAGAGTTCTTGGAATTGTAAATGTTGTGGGAAGCTCTATTGCGAGGGAAGCTGATAATGTCATGTATACATGGGCGGGGCCGGAGATTGCAGTGGCAACGACAAAGGCGTATTCCGCACAGTTGATCGCTCTGTATCTTCTGGCTATGAAATTCGCCTGTGTCCGGGGGCAGATGAGTGAGGAACTTCTTGAAGAAATGCTGTCTGACCTTCGTGCGCTCCCCTCTCAGATAGAGATGCTCCTGAATAATAAAGGGAAGATACAGCGTTTTGCAAATCGCTACCTGGCGGCAAGGGATGTGTTTTTCATCGGGCGCGGGGTGGATTATGCCATCTCTTTGGAAGGGTCTCTTAAGTTGAAAGAGATATCTTATATTCATTCGGAGGCGTATGCGGCCGGGGAGCTGAAGCACGGAACAATCTCTCTTATTGAGGAAGGGACGCTGGTTGCGGCAGTTCTGACACAGAGGGAGCTGTATAAAAAAACTCTCAGCAATATGGTCGAGGTAAGTACAAGAGGTGCTTTTGTTCTGGCGGTTACCAATGAAGGCAATACAGAGGTAGAGCGTGCAGCAGATTATGTGATCTATATTCCGGAGACAAACAAATATTTTACAAATTCACTGGCAATTATTCCGCTGCAGTTATTTGGCTATTATATTGCGGTGGGAAGAGGATGCGATGTCGATAAACCGAGAAATCTGGCAAAATCCGTTACTGTAGAATAGATGGTTGAACTTTTTGCAAGAATATAGTAGTATAGGATAGTGTTATGTGAAAAATTGTATAAGACGATACAAAAGAGAGGCTATGTATGGCAAGAAAACGGGAATTGGCGGCGATCAGAGCCGCGAAAGCCAGGAAGAAGCGGAGGCGGAGAAAGAGACTGCGGGCAGTCATCCTCTTTTTAGAGACGATTATACTGATTATGCTGATGGGAACGGCATATATCATGGCGAAATATGATAAGTTTCAGCGAGTGGATATTGATAATGTAGAGGTAAATGAAGGAATCAGGCTTGAGGGTTATACGACGGTTGCACTTTTTGGAGGGGATTCCAGAGAGGGGCAGTTGGAGGAAGGGACGCATGCGGATACAATTATTATTGTAGCCATTAATAATGAAAGTAAAGAAATCCGCATGGCATCCATTTACCGTGACACACTTCTCAGGCAGATGGATGATACATACAGGAAAGCAAATAATGCGTATTTTGTAGGCGGACCTGAGGAAGCGATCAATATGCTGAATAAGAATCTTGACCTTGATATTGAAGATTACGCAACGGTAGACTTTAAAGCAATGTCGGATGTGGTTGACCTGATGGGCGGGATTGAGATTACTGTGACGGATGCGGAAGCCGAGATGATGAATAAATATATCGGCGAGACTGCGAAGGCGGCACATAAGAAGGCAAAGGAGCTTGATGGTGCAGGAACTTATACCCTTGACGGTCCCCAGGCAGTTACATACTCGAGATTGCGTAAACTGGAAGGCGGGGATTATAAACGTACTGAGCGCCAGCGGGCAGTTATCCAGAAGTTGTTTGAGAAGATCACAACGACAGATCTGACGACGATCAATGAGATTATTGATACCGTGTTTCCCCAGGTATCCACAAGTTTTAGTTTGAAGAAAATTGTTGCTCTTACTTCGGCGCTTATGGATTACAGCCTTGGGGAAAATACAGGATTTCCTTTTGAAAAGACAGACGGGATCAGATATCCGAATGCCGGGGATGTGGTTGTGGCACAGGGGCTTGCGGAAAATGTGAAGGAGCTCCATGAATTCCTGTATCCGAATAAAGTGACAGAGGAAGTGTCGGATACCGTACAGATGATTTCAGAGGAGATAGAGTATGAGACGGGAGTTGTCAGGCCCGCAGAGCTGGATGCTCAGACAGAAGGGGAAGGCGACGAAGAGGGGAATAATGACAGTGAGTCCAATGATGGAGAAGAGGATGATGGTACACAAGTCCCGGAAGACAGTGAAGATTATGACAGACCGTATGCGGATACTGCAGATGCAGAGTTCATGGAGGAGTGAGTAAGATGAACAAAAAAGAAAGTAAGAGTATGAAAATGATAAAGAGATTCGGTAGTGTATTGCTGGCAATTTGTCTGTTGATACCGTGTTTTTCCATGGTTGCCAGTGCGGCAGATGGAAAGATATCATTTTCGGATCCAGAGACAAAGGTTGGAGATATTGTGGAAGTAAAGTGTGCCGTTCGTTCTACTGGTGCCGCTCTTGGGGATGTAGAAGTACAGTTAAGCTATGACAGTGAATCGTTGAGCTTTGATTCGGGCGACGGCGCGGAGGCTAATGAGGATGGCGGTGTAATATGCACGGGAAACGGCGGTTCTTCGGAGCAGATATTTATGCTGAAGTTTCAGGCATTAAAAGAGGGGAGTACCCAGATTACGATTGCAAGTGCAACAATCGCATCCGGCGAGGGAAATGAGCTTACATTGGATGAGGGAAATTCCACGATAAAAATAGGAGAAGGCGATCCGTCAAAGATAAAAAAGAAAGAGGACAGTGAAAAAACTTCCTCTTCTTCTGCCGATGACATACAGGTGGATGTGAACGGGACAGCATATATTCTGACGGATAAATTCCCGGAGGGAGATATTCCGAATGGCTATGAGCGCACCACCGTATCCTTAGACGGCCAGGACCGTCAGATGGTCATGAATGCAAACAGCGGTGTGACTTTAGGATATCTGCTTGACGGCGATAACGGAAGCTTCTATCTGTTCAATGCTGAGAATGCTACATTTTCTCCATATGAAGAGTTGGTAATCTCTGATAAGACTTCTATCATACTTCTCAGTGATACGTCTGCGGTCAGTCTGCCCTCAGATTATAAAGAGGCTGAATTAACGTTGGACGAGAAGACGTTCCCGGTATGGCAGAAGTCTGGAGAGGAAGGGTATTATGTGCTCTATGCCATGAACAGCAACGGGGAGAATGATTACTATCGATATGATGCAGAAGAGAATACTTATCAGAGATTTGAACCGGAGAGCGGGGAGCCGGAGAAAGAGAAGACTTCCGGGCTGCTTGGAAAGGTAGAGAGGTTTATAGAGAAGAATATACAGAAGATTGTCCTCTTTGGGGGGCTCGGGCTGATTGTGATCATCATCCTTATTGTTACGCTGGGAATCAAGTTGTTTAACCGCAATGCGGAGCTGGATGAACTTTATGAGGAGTATGGGCTTAACGATGAAGAACCGCAGCAGGTGAAGGGGAAAGATAAGAAAAAAGAAAAAGAAAAGAAACCGGGAAAGCTCCTTCGGGGCGGAAAAAAGGACGACTATAATGAAGAAGATGATTTTGATGAGGATTTTTCCACTGTAGATATGGGCTTTACCGAAGATATGGGATTTACTGAAGACATGGGCTTCACCGCAGATATGGGCTTTACCGAGGATTTGAGCTTTGAGGAAGAGGATTTCCAGACGGCGGAGATGGATTATGCAGGCAAGGGCTTTGATACAGAAGAACTTGATTTTGACGAAAGTGATTTTGCTACGGCGCAGATGGATTATGACAGTGGTGATTTATTGGACGATGTTGATACAGACGAGTTTGTTGTATATGGAGGTCAGAGCCGCACAGAGGAGCTGACAATCGATGATCTGGATGAGTTATTGAGTGATAGCCCGAAAAAGAAGGAAAGTCCTGATCTGGATGATACTTTCAAGGTTGATTTTATTGATTTGGATTAGGGTTATGAACCCCTGCAGCAGATGCAGGGGTTTGTTAATACGCGGATATTGCGTAGGATGTACATAAGGAGGAACGATATGAGAAAAAGAAATGTGAGTGCCGTTGTGGGAGGAATCGCAGGGATGGCGTTGTGTCATATACTGGTTTTCCGGACAGTGTTTGAGCGGCCTTCTATCATATGGAGGAAAAAGAAATATGACTGTGCGCTTGTCTGCGGGTGCCCTGCGAACTTGAACGGCAGTCCTTCGGTGCTTATGAGAACACGTGTAGAAAAGGCTGTTGAGCTGTGGCGCAAAGGAAAAGTCGGAAAGCTTTTTTTTGCCGGCGGGCATGTGAAAAATCCCCATATTGAGTCCGAGGTTATGAAAGAGTATGCGATATCACTGGGAGTTCCAAAAGAACAGATCATCACGGAGACACAGTCGGTGAGTACCTATCACAATATGCTGCATTCGAAGGATATCATGGAAGACCATGGGCTTAAAAGCTGCGTGGTGGTCACTAACGGGTGGCATCTGCGCAAGGCGAACCATTACGCGAAAAAATTCGGACTGGATTATGTAATGTGTGCGGCCGCCGAGCCTTATAACGCAACTTTCATACGCACACTTTGGAGATATATCAGCATCAATCTCCATATGTACTTTAATTTTTACAGAGGCTTATACTAAGATTACATTTACATTCTCGGTTTTGGATGTTAAAATATGCAGTATATTTGAGTTGAAACTTTTTAGAGAGGGATTTGTTAAGTATGAAGTGGAAACAATTTCGGTTGAAGACTACGACAGAGGCAGAGGATATGGTAAGCAGTATGCTGGCGGAGCTTGGGATTGAAGGGGTGCAGATTGAGGATCAGATCCCCTTGACAGCCGAGGAGCAGGAGCAGATGTTTGTAGATATCCTTCCGGATACTCTGGAAGATGACGGGACGGCTTATCTGACATTTTACCTGGATATGAAAGAAGATGCAGGGAATGTCCTTGACAGTATACGCAGGGAACTGGAGGAGATGCGGGAATATCTTGATGTGGGAGAATGTGTCATTGAAGAATCAGAGACAGAAGATGTGGATTGGGTGAATAATTGGAAGAAGTATTTCCATCAGTTTTATATCGACGATATCCTCATTATTCCTTCCTGGGAGCAAGTGAGGGAGGAAGATGCGGGGAAGCTTGTGATCCATATCGATCCCGGGACTGCTTTTGGAACGGGAATGCATGAGACGACACAGTTATGTATCCGGGCATTGAAACGTTATGTGAAGCAGGGGGATACCGTGCTGGATGTAGGCTGCGGCAGCGGTATCCTTGGAATGCTGGCATTGAAATTCGGGGCAGGATATGCCGTTGGAACAGATCTTGATCCTTGTGCCATTGCAGCGACCCATGAGAATATGGAGGTAAATGGAATCATAAAAGATAAGTACGAGGTAATGATCGGCAATATCATCGATGATAAAAATGTGCAGGAACAGGCGGGGGCTGAGAGGTATGATATCGTTCTTGCCAATATCCTGGCAGATGTGCTTGTACCGCTGACACTGGTTGTCCTTGCACATATGAAACAAGGGGCGGTCTTTATTACCAGCGGAATTATTGATGATAAAGAGCAGACAGTTGTAGAGGCAATGAGAGCTTCTGGACTTAAGGTGCTTGAAGTCAATCATCAGGGCGAGTGGGTTTCAGTAGTGGCGAAGAAGAATTGAGGAGTGTACTTATGCAGCATTTTTTTGTGCCGCCTTCTCAGGTGGGGGAGACGGAGATTATCATCCAAGGTTCAGATGTGAATCATATGAAAAATGTTCTTCGGATGCGTGCGGGGGAGGAGCTGTCTGTCTGTGACGGCAATAACTGCCGGTATCTGTGCCGCGTAAAGGAATACACAGAGGATACAGCAGTGCTGGCAATTACAGAAAGACAGGAGAACGATACAGAACTTTCTTCGAAAATCTATTTGTTTCAAGGACTCCCGAAGCAGGACAAGATGGAGTGGATCGTTCAGAAGGCTGTGGAACTTGGAGCGTACAAAGTGATCCCGGTTGTTACAAAGAGGTGTGTGGTCAGACTGGATGAAAAGAAAGCGCAGAAGAAAACAGAACGATGGCAGGAGATTTCCAAGAGTGCGGCAAAACAGTCAGGACGGGGGCTGGTGCCGGAAGTGACAAAAGTGTTATCGTGGAGAGAAGCCCTGTCTGCGGCCAAGGCTCTTGACGTGCTGCTCATTCCCTATGAGCTTGCAGAAGGTATGTCTGAGACAAAAGAGATACTGGCATCTCTGAAGCCCGGACAGTCTATCGGTGTTTTGATCGGACCGGAGGGCGGATTTGAAAAAGCCGAGGTTATAGAGGCTATGGAGGCAGGAGCAAAGGCTGTTACCCTGGGCAGGAGGATTCTGCGCACGGAGACGGCAGGAATTGCAACATTATCTGTGTTAATGTTCCAATTAGAGGAATAGCCACATATTCTATGATTAAGAAAATAAAAATAGGAAGTGGACATATGAGAGAAATTTATCTGGACAATTCTGCAACGACATGCGCATATGAATGTGTTGGGGATCTTGTTCGCAAGGTGATGTGCGAAGATTATGGGAATCCCTCTTCTATGCATAGGAAGGGCGTGGAGGGCGAAAGGTATATAAAAGAAGCGAAAGAAATACTGGCAAAGCTCTGGAAGGTGCAGGAAAAAGAGATTGTTTTTACATCCGGCGGGACAGAAAGTGACAATCTGGCGCTGATTGGTGCTGCGAGAGCTAATCGCAGGGCAGGCAATCACTTGATCACTTCGGCGATTGAACATCCGGCGATCATTAATACAATGAGATACTTGGAGGAAGAGGGATTCCGTGTCACCTTTCTCCCAGTAGACCGTTATGGCAGAATCCGGCTGGACGCATTGAAAAATGCACTGTGCAAAGACACGATCCTTGTATCTGTCATGTATGTGAACAACGAGGTGGGGTCTGTGCAGCCGATCCAGGAGGCTGCCGGGATTGTAAAAGCTTATAACAAAAATATCCTGTTCCATGTGGATGCGGTACAGGGATTTGGAAAGTACCGTATTTATCCCAAACGCCTGAAGGTGGATATGTGTTCTGTCAGCGGGCATAAGATACATGGACCGAAGGGGATCGGTGCCCTTTATATCGACAGCAATGTGAAGATCAAGCCGATCGTATTCGGCGGGGAACAGCAGAAAAATATCCGTTCCGGCACGGAAAATGTGCCTGGAATTGCTGGGCTGGGGCTTGCCGCAAAGACCATCTATGAAAATCTGGATGAAAAGGTGGCTGCAATGCGGGCATTGAAGGAACATTTTATTGAGGGTGTGACCCAGATTGAAAATACAAAGATCCACGGGATGTATGATGAGACATCCGCGCCGCATATCATCAGTGTGGGTTTTGCCGGGATTCGAAGCGAGGTGCTTCTTCACGCGCTGGAAGAAAGAGGGATCTATGTATCATCGGGATCGGCATGTTCCTCCAATCATCCCCAAGTGAGCGGTGTGCTGAAAGGCATCGGTGCGAGTCAGGAATATTTGGATGCGACGCTCAGATTCAGCATGTCCGAGTTCACGACCCGGGAGGAGATTGATTATACATTGGAAACGTTAAAGGAGATTGTACCGGTGCTCAGAAGATATACAAGACATTAGAGGAGAGAGAAAATGATTTTTCACACATTTTTATTAAAATACGGAGAGATTGGGATCAAGGGAAAGAACAGATATCTTTTCGAGGATGCGCTGGTGCGTCAAGTGCGCTTTGCGCTGAGAGAAACGGACGGTGAGTTTACGGTCTATAAAAAACAGGCAAGAATCTATGTGGACTGTGACGGAGCGTATGATTACGAAGAGGTGACCGAGAAGCTTAGGAAGGTGTTTGGGCTGGTGGGGATCTGTCCGGTTGTCAGACTGGAAGACAAAGGCTTTGAAGAGCTGAAAAAAGAAGTTGTATCCTATATGGATGAGATGTACGAAGACAAAAATATTACATTCAAAGTGGAGTCCAGGCGTTCAAGAAAGACGTATCCGAAAAATTCCATGGAGATCAGCCGGGATCTTGGGGAAGCGATTCTGGAAGCATTCCCGGAGATCCGTGTGGACGTCCATCGTCCGGATGTGACAGTTCATATTGAAGTGCGGGATGAGGTGTATGTATATTCCCGTATTATCCCGGGAGCCGGGGGGATGCCGGTAGGTACGAACGGAAAGGCCATGCTCCTTTTGTCCGGAGGGATAGACAGCCCGGTGGCAGGATATATGATATCCAAACGCGGGGTGGGAATTGAGGCAACTTACTTCCACGCTCCGCCGTATACCAGTGAGCGTGCGAAGCAAAAGGTTATGGATCTTGCAAAGAAAGTGGCGGAATATGCAGGTCCTGTTAAGCTCCATGTAGTGAATTTTACAGACATTCAGCTCTATATCTATGACCGGTGTCCACATGATGAGCTGACAATTATTATGCGCCGTTATATGATGAAGATCGCGGAACATTTTGCGAGGAAGGATGGGTGCCTTGGCCTTATCACGGGAGAGAGTATCGGACAGGTGGCCAGCCAGACGATGCAGAGTCTTGCGGCGACCAATGATGTGTGCACGCTTCCGGTCTATCGTCCGCTTATTGGATTTGATAAACAGGAGATCGTGAATGTGGCGGAAAAGATAGATACCTACGAGACGTCTATCCAGCCCTTTGAGGATTGCTGTACAATTTTTGTGGCAAAGCATCCTGTGACGAAGCCGAATATCGACGTGATCCGGCGTTCGGAGGAACGGCTGAACGAGAAGATTGACGAACTTTTCGAGGAGGCGGTTCGCACCGTGGAGATTATTGAGATAAAATAACTGGAATAAAAAAGTCAGACCCGCCTTAAGGGTCTGACTGATTTCGTAAAGACTAGATCCGTATGAGGATTATACAATGTATGGTTTTAATATGCCGAGGATACTGTCGATGTCTGATTCATTGGCATGGATGTTCAAGTCAATAGGTTTGGACAGGTCCAAGCTGAAAATACCCATGATAGATTTGGCATCGATGACATATCTTCCGGATACAAGGTCAAAATCATTGTCAAATTTTGTGATCTCGTTTACGAAAGATTTCACTTTATTGATAGAGTTTAAAGAAATTTGTATAGTTTTCATAAAATACCTCCTTGTTATGATGGCAGAGTAAATGGTAATTTCTCTCTGCACTTATCATCTTATAGGCACATATTGGAAAAGTCAAGAAAATGTTTAAAAATACCAGAAAGGGATTATCTATGAAAAAAGTGGCGTTTCACAACCTGGGGTGTAAAGTGAATGCTTACGAGATTGAAGCTATGCAGCAGCTTTTAGCGGAAAATGGATACATGGTCGTGCCATTTGACGAGAAAGCCGACATCTATATCATAAATACATGTACGGTGACGAATATGGCTGACCGCAAGTCAAGGCAGATGCTTCATCGGGCAAGAAAGAAGAACCCGGATGCGGTTATCGTTGCAGCAGGCTGCTATGTGCAGGAGAAAGGCGATCAGGCGGATGAATGCATCGATATTATAGTCGGGAATAACAGAAAGAAGGATATTGCGGCAATTCTCAGCCAGTACGAGAGAGAAAATAAAGGAGAGGTTTTTGATGCGCGTCTCGATATCGGCCATACCAAAGAGTATGAAGAGCTCAGCCTGGCGCACACTGCCGGGCACACGAGAGCCTACATCAAGATACAGGACGGGTGCGATCAGTTCTGTTCTTACTGCATCATTCCTTTTGCAAGAGGGAGGATCCGCAGCAGAAGCAAGGAAAATGTTATGAGTGAGGTGAGACGGCTGGCGGAAAACGGATATAAGGAAGTGGTGTTGACGGGGATCCATCTAAGCTCGTACGGCATGGATCTTGGGGGAGAAAGCAACAGTCTTCTCTCTCTGGTCATGCAGATCCATGAGGTTTCCGGCATCGAGAGAATCCGGCTGGGTTCTTTGGAACCGCGGGTGATCACGGAAGAATTTGCAGAGAAGCTGTCGCTCCTTACAAAAGTCTGCCCTCACTTCCACCTTTCCCTGCAGAGCGGATGCGACGCAACGTTACGGCGTATGAACCGCCGATATACATCGGAAGAATATTATGAAAAATGCTGCCTGCTCAGAAAATATTTTAAAAATCCTGCACTTACTACGGATATCATTGTGGGATTTCCGGGGGAGACCAAGGAGGAGTTTGAACAGTCGAAAGCATTTGTGGACAAAGTGAATTTCTACGAGACCCATGTGTTTAAATATTCCAGGCGGGAAGGGACGAAGGCGGCGGACATGGACTTCCAGATTCCTGAGGAGGTAAAGACAAAAAGGAGCAATGAGCTCCTGGAAATGAATGCCAGAAAGAAGAAGGCTTTTGAAAATACACTTATAGGAACGGTAAAAGAGGTCCTTATCGAGGAGGAAGAAGTGTGCAATGACGGAATTTATGGGATAGGACATACGAGAGAATATGTTAAAATCAGACAGAAATTGGACCGAAAACAGTTGAATCAAATGGTAAATGTAGAAATTGAGAGCCATTTGCAAATAATACATTGAATTTTGAATGGCTTTGGGTTAGAATGAAAGAGAAATATTTTTGAAGGACGTGAGTATATGAAAGATTTAAGCAGCACACAATTTTTTCAGGTAGAAAGCGGTCCACAAATTCAAGCAAAAGATATCCTTGAGATTGTGTACAAAGCTCTGAGCGAAAAAGGTTATAATCCGGTGAATCAGATTGTCGGATATATTATGTCAGGAGACCCGACATATATTACAAGTCATAACAGTGCAAGAAGCCTGATCATGAAGATGGAGCGGGATGAACTGGTAGAAGAGATGCTTAAGACGTATATTGAGCATAACGGCTGGTTATAATGTCTATGAGAATAATGGGACTGGATTATGGTTCGAAGACTGTGGGAGTTGCGATCAGTGACCCTCTGCACATTACAGCGCAGGGAATTGAGACAATTACCCGCAAGAGTGAGAACAAGCTGCGGAAGACTTGTGCGCGGATAGAAAGCCTGATTGAAGAATATGAAGTGGAGCGTATCGTAGTTGGTTTTCCCAAGCTTTTGAATAATGATATCGGGGAACGGGCAAAAAAGGCGATGGAATTCGGTGAGATGCTAAAGAGACGGACCGGTCTTGAGGTCGTGATGTGGGACGAGCGTCTGACTACGGTAGAAGCAGAGCGGACTTTAATTGAGAATAATGTAAGGCGAGAGAACCGCAAAAAGTTTATTGATAAGATTGCGGCAGTTTTTATATTGCAAGGATATCTGGATTCGATTTCTATGGATATAGAGGGTTGAAAAGATGGATAAGATTAAATTCATGTCTGAAGAGCTTAAGGAAGAAGTAGAGTTCTTTGTGCTGGAGCAGACAAAGATTAATGGAATTTCATATATTCTGGTTACTGATTCTGAAAAAGGAGATGCTCAATGCCTGATTTTAAGAGATATGTCATCAGCAGATGAGAAAGACAGCATATATGAAATCGTAGATGACGATGACGAGCTTGGCGTGATTTCAAAAGTATTTGAGGAACTGTTGGAGGATGTGGATATAGAGCGGTAAAAGCTCTGTTTACATATACGAAAGCAAAGATTCTGAGAGGATAGTGATCTTATGTCTATCAGTCAGGAAAAATTCAAGCAGATGCTAAAAGAAAAAGGGCTTAAGGTAACGAATCAAAGGTTACTTGTGTTAGAGGTACTCGCGTGTCACAAGGACAGGCATATGACAGTGGAGGATATCTATGATCTGGTAAAAGAGGATGACCCGGATATCGGGCTTGCAACAATTTACCGGACTGTACAGCTATTGCTGGAAATGCAGTTGGTGGACCGTATCAGTCTGGATGATGGATGTGTGCGCTATGAAATCGGAGAAGGTACAAGCGCAGAGAGAAAACATCATCATCATCACCTGATATGCAGGACATGTGGAAATGTGCAGCCGTTCAGAGATGACTGGCTGGACAGATTGGAGAGCCATATCGAGGA
Organism: uncultured Dorea sp.; assembly: GCA_910586965.1. GTDB lineage: Bacteria > Bacillota > Clostridia > Lachnospirales > Lachnospiraceae > MD308. The sequence continues at coordinate 65,291 of CAJUMF010000007.1, forward strand.
GGAGACTGGCTTTTACGTGTTGGATCACGAACTGAAATTTTACGGCAAATGCAGAGAATGCCTTAAGAAAACGGAAAAATAATATATGGAGGTGGAAATTTGAAAAAAGAAAACAACGGAAAATTGCGTATCATTCCGCTGGGAGGATTAGAGAAGATCGGAATGAATATTACTGTCTTTGAATACGGAGACAGTATTATTGTGGTGGATTGCGGTCTGGCGTTCCCGGAGAATGATATGCTTGGAATCGATCTGGTAATTCCGGATATTACCTATCTGAAAGACAATATACAGAAAGTGAAAGGGTTTGTCATCACCCATGGGCATGAGGATCATATCGGAGCCTTGTCATATGTGCTTCGGGAGATGAATCTTCCAATCTATGCGACAAAGCTCACGATGGGAATTATCGAGAAAAAGCTTACAGAGCACAATCTTTTAAGAAGTACAAGAAGGAAAGTCGTAAGGCATGGGCAGTCTATTAATCTGGGACAATTTCGGATTGAATTTATCAAGACGAATCACAGTATCCAGGATGCAGCCGCCCTCGCCATTTATTCGCCGGCGGGAATCGTGGTGCATACGGGAGACTTTAAGGTGGACTATACACCGGTGTTTGGAGATGCCATAGATTTACAGCGCTTTGCGGAGATTGGAAAGAAAGGCGTGCTGGCTCTGATGAGTGACAGTACCAATGCAGAGCGGACAGGCTTTACCCAGTCCGAACGGACGGTGGGGCTTACTTTTGACCATATCTTTGCAGAACATCAACATACAAGGATTATTATCGCTACTTTTGCGTCTAATGTGGACCGTGTGCAGCAGATCATCAATTCTGCTTGCAAATACAATCGCAAGGTAGTGGTGGAAGGCCGGAGTATGGTCAGCATCATCCAGGTTGCCCAGGAGCTGGGGTACTTAAGCGTGCCGGCCAATACGCTTATAGAGATTGACCAGTTGAAGAACTATCCGCCGGAGAAGACGGTGCTGATCACGACAGGAAGCCAGGGAGAGTCAATGGCGGCTCTTTCGCGCATGGCTGCAGATGTGCACAAGAAAGTTACGATCATGCCGGGAGATACGGTGATTTTCAGTTCCAACCCGATTCCGGGGAATGAGAAGTCTGTATCCAAAGTCATTAACGAGCTTTCGGAGAAGGGAGCGAATGTAATCTTCCAGGATGCCCATGTGTCGGGACATGCCTGTCAGGAAGAGTTAAAGCTTATCTATTCTCTGGTGAAGCCGAAATATGCGGTCCCTATACATGGAGAATTCCGTCACAGGAATGCCAATGCGGCTTTGGCAAGAAATCTGGGTATACCGAAGGACAATGTATTCCTGATCCATTCGGGAGATGTGCTGGAGCTTGACAGCGAGAAAGCGGAGGTCGTGGACAAGGTGCACACCGGAGAGATCCTTGTGGACGGGCTTGGCGTAGGCGATGTGGGAAATATTGTCTTAAGAGACCGCCAGCATTTGGCAGAGGACGGTATTCTTATCGTAGTATTGACCCTTGAGCGCGGGAGCAACCAGCTTCTTGCCGGGCCGGATATCGTGTCCAGAGGTTTTGTCTATGTCAGGGAGTCTGAGGTGCTTATGGAAGAGGCCAGGCAGATTCTTACAGATGCTGTCGAAGACTGCCTGATGCATCAGCGCAATGCGGATTGGAGCAAGATCAAGCTTGTCATCCGGGATAAGATGAATGATTTTATCTGGAGACGGACAAAGCGTAAACCTATGATACTGCCGATAATAATGGATGTGTAAGATGATTGTTGATGAGAGGATGATAACTTATATTCACTCTCTGGAGCTTCCGGAGAGTGATATGGTCGAGAAAATAGAACAGGAAGCGCTGGAGGGTCATGTGCCGATCATACGGAAGGAGACCCAGAGCTTCTTGAAGGTACTTTTGCTTATGAAAAAGCCGCTTCGTATCCTGGAGATCGGAGCGGCTGTCGGGTTTTCGGCGATTTTGATGAGTGAGTATATGCCAAAGGACGGACATATTACTACCATTGAGAATTATGAGAAACGGATTCCCATTGCTCTTAAGAATTTTGAGCGGGCGGGAAGGGAAAAGCAGATTACCCTTCTTGAGGGAGATGCATTAGAAGTCATGAGGACACTTGACGGCTTTTATGACTTTATCTTTATGGATGCTGCAAAGGGGCAGTATATCCAGTATATGCCTGAGGCAGTACGTCTTCTTGCACCGGAAGGCGTACTGGTATCAGACAATGTGCTTCAGGACGGGGACATTATCGAATCCCGCTTCGCGGTAGAGAGAAGGAACCGGACGATTCACAGCCGTATGCGGGAGTATCTCTATGAGCTAAAGCACGATGAACGTTTGCAGACGTCGATCCTGCCTTTAGGGGACGGGATTGCTCTCAGTGTGAAAAAGAGGGGGAATAAGAAAGATGGGAAATCATAGACATCCGGAACTTCTGATTCCGGCAAGCAGTCTGGAGGTGTTAAAGACAGCGGTTATATTTGGTGCTGATGCAGTCTATATCGGAGGCGAGGCTTTCGGGCTGCGTGCCAAAGCGAAGAATTTTTCCAGGGAGGATATGCGGGAGGGAATCGCGTTCGCCCATGAAAGAGGTGTCAGAGTACATGTGACAGTGAATATACTGGCACACAACGATGACCTCCCGGGTGTGGAAGAATATTTAAAGGAGTTAAAGGAATTAAAGCCGGATGCGCTTATTATTGCAGATCCGGCAGTCTTTATGCTGGCAAAGCAAGTCTGCCCGGAGATTGAGCGTCATGTGAGTACCCAGGCGAATAATACGAATTACGGTACATACCGTTTTTGGTGGGATTTGGGGGCGAAGCGTGTTGTCTCTGCAAGAGAGTTGTCTCTTAAGGAGATTAAAGAAATCCGCGGACATATTCCGGAGGAGATGGAGATTGAGAGTTTTATCCATGGTGCTATGTGTATTTCTTATTCCGGGCGTTGTCTTTTGAGCAATTTCTTCACTGGGCGGGATGCGAACCGCGGAGCGTGCACCCATCCCTGCCGGTGGAAATATGCAGTTGTGGAGGAGACCAGACCTGGTGAATATATGCCTGTCTATGAGAATGAGCGGGGAACCTATATATTTAACTCCAAGGATCTGTGCATGATCGAGCACATTCCGGAGATGATAGAAGCGGGGATTGACAGCTTCAAGATCGAAGGGCGCATGAAGACCGCCCTCTATGTGGCTACCGTAGCCAGGACTTACCGCAGGGCCATTGACGATTATCTGGAATCTCCGGAAAAATACAGAGCAAATATGTCCTGGTACTCAGACCAGATCGTAAACTGCACCTACCGCCAGTTTACCACAGGCTTTTACTTTGGAAAACCAGGGGAAGAAAGCCAGATTTATGACAATAATACTTACGTAAAAGAATATACTTATCTTGGGATTGTCGGTGAAGTAAAGGGGAACATCTGCCGTATCGAGCAGCGCAACAAATTCACTGTCGGTGAACAGATTGAGATTATGAAGCCGGATGGCCGCAATATCCTTACTACTGTAAAGAACATCACGGATGAGGAAGGGAACTTTCAGGAAAGCGCTCCGCATCCCAAACAAATCCTCTATGTAGAGCTGTCTGATGCGGCGGATATCTACGACATTCTCCGCCGGGAGGAGTCTGTGTAAAAGAGCTGCACAAACTTATACGCAAGTAAAAAAATATGGAAAAGCACAAAACCTCCTGCGCATACATACAATATTATTAAGTATGCCAAGAGGTGCTTTTTTTTGAAATCATTTCCCCAACCTCTTACTGCTGCTGAAGAAAGTTTTTACATGCAAAAATATACGGAGGGTGACTTAGAGGCAAAGCACGTTCTTATCGAAAGAAATCTGCGCCTTGTGGCTCATATCGTAAAAAAATACCAGACCTTGGAGGAGGACAATGAAGATCTTCTGTCTGTCGGGACAATCGGGCTTATTAAAGCCGTAGTCACTTTTAATCCGAATAAGAGTGTAAGGCTTGGAACGTACGCAGCCAGGTGCATTGAGAACGAGATATTGATGCACTTCAGGGCAAGAAAAAAATCTTCCAGGGAAATCTCTTTGTATGAGCCGATCGGAACGGACAGGGAGGGTAATGAGATACAGCTATTTGATATTATCGAGACGGATGAAGATGATGCACACAGGAAAGCGGAACTTAAGGATGACATCAGGATGCTTTACCAAAAAGTAGAGTCGGAACTGTCAAAAAGAGAGCGTCTGGTGCTCAAGATGAGGTACGGCCTGTATAATGAGGAAGAGTATACGCAGCGGGAGATAGCTGAGCAGCTAGGCATCTCTCGTTCTTATGTTTCAAGGATTGAGAAGAGTGCAATCGAAAAACTCAGAGTATATTTTTAGGATTTAAGAAAAGGGGTTAAGCCCCTTTTTTTGAAAATTTAGTTGACATACGGCGAAATTTCGGATAAAATGATTTCACATTTTCGGAGACAGAGAAAATTCTCGAATCGGTTTCCGGTATATTTCACAGGTCATTTCGGCCGCGATCACATTTTTATTCAGTTTAATTTAACAGCATAAGAAAGGAGCATACAAAATGTCATTCAGTACAGTAATGTCTGCGGCCATCGAAGGGCTGCATGTAGAGCCGGTTCATGTGGAGACGGATATCAGCAACGGGCTTCCGGTATTCCATATGGTAGGCTATCTTTCCTCTGAGGTAAAAGAGGCGTCGGAGCGGGTGCGAACAGCAGTGCAGAATTCAGATATCAGGATTCCGGCGAAAAAAATCATTATCAATCTGGCACCTGCAACTGTCAGAAAGAAAGGAGCATCTTTTGATTTCCCTATCGCGTTGTCTCTGTTGTCTGCCTTGGGGGAGATCAATACAGAAATACTTAAAGATACAGTAGTTATCGGTGAGTTAAGCTTAGACGGCAGAGTCAGGGAGGTAAAAGGAGTGCTGCCTATTGTCATGGAGGCGCAAAAGAGGGGGTACGGACGGTGTCTCCTGCCGAAAGGAAATGCGCCGGAGGGTGCCCTTATCGAGGGGATAGAGATTGTCGGAGTTGAGGATCTTAAGCAGGCAGTAGACTATCTGCGGGGAAATAAAAAGATCATGCCGGAAAAAGGAGACGAGTGGGAAAAGTATACGAATCCCTTAGATGGCTTGATTGATTTTTCTGATATCCAGGGACAGGAATCTGTAAAGCGAGCCGTGGAGGTGGCAGTTTCGGGAGGCCACAATCTGCTGTTGATCGGACCGCCGGGCAGTGGGAAATCTATGATCGTGCAGCGGATTCCTACGATACTTCCGCCGCCTGTCCATGCGGAAAGCCTGGAGATTACGAAGATATACAGCGTTCTTGGGATGGTGGATAAGGAGCGTCCGCTCATTACCGGAAGACCTTTTCGAAGTGTACATCATACCGTGACAAAGTCAGCCCTTATCGGAGGCGGATTGATTCCTTCGCCGGGGGAGATCAGTCTGGCTCATGGAGGCGTCCTGTTCCTGGACGAGCTGCCGGAATTCAGAAAGTCAGTGCTGGAGGTCTTAAGGCAGCCTTTGGAAGAGAGAAAGGTCTGTATCAACCGGACCCATGGAAGCTATGTGTTCCCGTCTGATTTTATTCTTACCGCCGCGATGAACCCATGTCCCTGCGGCAATTATCCTGATTTTTCAAAATGCAGTTGTACGCCGTGGCAGATCGGGCAGTATTTGTCGCGTATCAGCCAGCCCTTTTTGGATCGGATCGATATATGTGTGGAAGCTCCCCGAATCCTGTATGAAGAGATCACAGAGCGCGGCAGGGCAGAGACATCGGCCGAAATACGGAAGAGAGTTATAGCGGCGCGGACAATCCAGCAGAGAAGATATGAGGGGACAAAGATTCGGAGCAACGCTATGTTAGGTGTCAGACAGATTGATGGCTTCTGCCGTCTGGGAGAAGAGGAAGAGGATCTGATGCGCCGGGCATTTACTTCTCTGGGCCTGACCGCGAGAACTTATCACAAGATCCTTAAAGTTGCACGGACAATTGCAGATATGGACGGTGAAGACAGGATTCATATGCCGCACCTGAAAGAGGCTATCGGATACCGGACTGCAGACAAGAAATATTGGGGGAGGTAATTGCATATGATATATGAGTACTGGCTGGCATCTGTCTATGGAGTATCTGCGGCGAAAAAAAGGCTTTTGAGAGAGAGATTTAAAAGCGCAGAAGAAATATATAATATAGAAGAAAAAATGCTGTATGATCTGGATATCTTGAAAGAGAAAGAAATCCGGGCAATTGGGGAGGCGAAGAAAAAAGATTTCAAGGAAGGATACTATCGGATAGCGGAACAGGGAATCGCATTTGTCCCGTATTTTGCTAAAGCGTATCCGAACAGACTTAAAAGTATTCCGAATCCGCCTTACGCATTATATGTAAAGGGGCGTCTGCCGGAAGAAAAATTTTCGGCGGCTATTGTAGGGGCAAGGAGATGTACACATTATGGGGAGGAGATGGCACTTATGTATGGGGAACAACTTGCCGGGGCAGGTGTACAGATTATCAGCGGCATGGCGAGAGGGATTGACGGATCAGGGCAAAGAGGGGCTTTGAACGGAGGGGGAATCAGCTTCGGAGTGCTGGGATGCGGCGTAGATATATGTTATCCAAGAGAAAATATTGGGCTTTATATGGACTTGCAAAAGGAAGGCGGACTGATCTCTGAACAGATTCCGGGGGCGAAGCCGCTCCCGGGTTATTTCCCGGCAAGAAACCGTATCATCAGTGCCCTGTCGGATGTGGTACTTGTGATAGAGGCAAAAGAGCGGAGCGGCTCTTTGATTACTGCGGATATGGCATTGGAGCAGGGAAAAGATGTATATGCGCTTCCGGGTCCTGCCACTAGTCCTTTGAGCAGAGGGTGCCACCGGCTGATCCAGCAGGGGGCAGGGATATTAATCTCGCCGGAGGATTTGTTAGACGAAGTGGGTGTCCGGAACAAAAAAGGCGCACAAATAAACAACAAAAATGAAAAAGTGCTTGAAAGTACAGTAAATTTAGTGTATAGTTGTCTCGGTTTCATCCCGAAAGGTGTGGATTGTCTGGCGAAAGAGACAGACCTTTCGGTGAGAGAAGTTCTTGAACAACTGATCACTCTGGAATTGCAGGGGGTGGCGAAAGAAATTTCTAAAAATTATTATATAAGAATTTGATACATTCGTAGTGGAGGAAGGATTTTTATGGCTAGATATCTTGTGATCGTAGAGTCACCTGCCAAGGTAAAGACAATTAAAAAATTTCTGGGGAGCAATTATGTTGTGACTGCATCCAACGGCCATGTAAGAGATTTGCCCAAAAGCCAGCTTGGAATTGATGTAGAACATGATTTTGAACCAAAATATATTACGATCCGCGGGAAAGGAGATATTCTTGCAAATCTGCGCAAAGAAGTGAAAAAGGCAGACAAAGTATATCTTGCAACTGACCCGGACCGGGAGGGGGAGGCAATCTCATGGCATCTTTCTAAATCGCTGAAGCTTGAGGACAAGAAGACGTACCGGATCAGCTTTAATGAGATTACGAAGAATGCCGTAAAAACTTCTCTTAAAAATGCAAGAGAAATTGATATGGACTTAGTGGATGCACAGCAGGCGAGACGTATCCTGGACAGAGTTGTAGGTTACAGAATAAGCCCTCTTTTGTGGGCAAAGGTAAAGAGGGGCTTAAGTGCGGGGCGTGTCCAGTCTGTCGCTTTGAGGATCATTGCAGACCGGGAGGAAGAGATCAATATGTTTATCCCGGAGGAATATTGGACACTGGATGCCTGCCTGAAAGTGAATGGTGAGAAGAAACCGTTGACAGCCAGGTTCTATGGGACGGAAGAGGAGAAGATGACCATTCGTTCCAAAGAGGAATTAGACCGGATCATAGAGGAAATTGATGATGTACCCTATACGGTAGAGGAAGTGAAAAAGGGCGAGAGGACAAAAAAGTCCCCAGTTCCTTTTACTACCAGTACATTGCAGCAAGAAGCCTCTAAGGGGCTTAATTTTGCCACTGCGAAGACCATGCGGATTGCCCAGCAGCTCTACGAGGGAATCGACTTGAAGGGCAACGGGACGGTAGGTCTCATCACATATTTGCGTACGGATTCAACCAGGATCTCTGAGGAAGCGGATGGGAACGTGCGGGAATTTATTAAAGAACAGTATGGCGCTAAGTTTGTGGCGGATGAGAGATCAAAAGAGGCTGACGGTAAGAAGATCCAGGATGCACATGAGGCGATCCGGCCGACGGATGTGGCGAGGACTCCTGCGGCAGTGAAAGATTCATTGACGCGGGATCAGTTCAGACTCTATCAATTGATATGGAAGCGGTTTGTTGCCAGCAGGATGCAGCCGGCGAGATATGAGACGACTTCTGTGAAGATCGGCGCAGGGAAATATAGATTTACAGTGGCGGCATCTAAGCTTTCTTTTGAAGGCTTCCGGGCAGTTTATGTAGAGGCAGGAGAAGGGAAAGAAGAGAGCAATGTGCTTCTCAAAGGATTGGATAAAGAGTCCGTTCTCACAAAAGAGAGTTTTGACAGTAAACAGCATTTTACACAGCCGCCTGCCCATTATACGGAGGCAGCTCTTGTGAAGACGCTGGAGGAACTGGGAATCGGGCGCCCCAGTACCTATGCGCCGACTATCTCTACAATTATCAATCGAAGATATGTGGCAAAGGAAAATAAAAATCTGTATTTGACGGAGATCGGAGAGGTTGTCAATCATATGATGAAGCAGTCTTTCCCGACGATTGTAGATGTGAACTTTACTGCTAATATGGAAAGTCTGCTGGATGGAGTTGCAGAAGGAAAAGTAAAGTGGAAGACAATTATAGAGAATTTTTATCCGGATATTGAGGAAGCAGTAGAGCGTGCAGAGAAGGAGCTTGAGACAGTCAAGATTGAAGATGAGGTGACAGATGTAATCTGTGAGCAGTGCGGGCGCAATATGGTGATCAAATATGGACCTCACGGAAAATTCCTGGCTTGTCCGGGATTCCCGGAGTGCAGGAACACAAAGCCTTATCTTGAAAAAGCAGGTGTGAAGTGTCCGGTATGCGGCAAAGATGTGGTCTTAAGAAAGACCAAGAAGGGCCGCAGATACTATGGCTGTGAGGATAATCCGGAATGCAGCTTTATGTCGTGGCAAAAGCCGTCGGATAAGAAATGTCCGCGCTGCGGAAGTTATATGGTAGAAAAGGGGAACAAACTTAGCTGTTCCAATGAGCAATGCGGCTATGTGGAGAATAAATCAGACAACAGTAAGACGGTATCGGACTAGAAAAAGGGTAAAAACAAAAAAAGAATAAGATTTTGTGCAAAATTTATTGAATATTCGAGAATTGTGTGATAATATTACGCTATAGAACGGAGGAAAACGTATGAGTGTACAATTATTAGATAAAACAAGGAAAATTAATAAATTGCTTCACAACAATGATTCGAGCAAAGTTGTCTTTAACGATATCTGCGATGTGCTGACAGATATTTTGGATTCTAATGTGTTGGTAGTCAGCAAGAAAGGAAAAGTGCTTGGCGGAAGTAAATGTGCGGATGTTCCGTATATTGAGGAGTTGATTGAGAAAGATGTGGGAAAACATATTGATGTTCATCTGAATGAGAGATTCCTGATCGTACTCTCAACGAAGGAGAATGCCAATATGGAGACGCTTGGTTTCTCGGAAGAGGTCGTGGCGCATTATCAGGCTTTGATCAGTCCCATTGATATTGCAGGAGAGCGTCTTGGAACACTCTTTATCTATAAGAAAGATGCCTTGTATGAGATTGATGATATTATTCTGAGTGAATATGGAACGACGGTAGTAGGTTTGGAGATGCTGCGTTCTGTGAATGAGGAAAATGCGGAGGAGACAAGGAAGGAACATATTGTCCAGTCTGCCATCAGCACCCTTTCTTTTTCTGAACTGGAAGCCATCATCCATATTTTTGAGGAGCTTGAGGGGACGGAAGGGATCCTTGTGGCCAGCAAGGTTGCTGACAGAGTAGGGATTACCCGTTCTGTGATCGTGAATGCTCTGCGTAAGTTTGAGAGTGCAGGTGTAATTGAGTCGCGTTCTTCCGGTATGAAGGGGACTTATATTAAAGTTGTCAATGATTATGTGTTTACCGAGCTTGAAAAGCTTAAGTCAGAGAGGTAACAGTTGTTATGTATGAGAAGTGTCCTGCCAGCATCAGGATGACGAGGGTGATTCTGCAGAATGGTTATTTTGATGAGAATGCTTATAATTGTGAAGTTATTACGTATAACCCGGAGAAAGAGAGCATATACTTATTAACAGGGAACAATGAGCTGCCGCTCTTTTCGCTGGATGGGGTGTATGAGTGCATCCTGGAGGCAGAAGAGACCATAAAATGCGAGGGAGTCATAAAGGAAAGATATTATAACAAGCTCGGAAATACAATAGTATTTTATGTAAAGAATGGATTTTATAAAAATCCTGTAAACTAAATAAAGTGTGTTGACAAAATGGAAAGAGAGTGCTATTTTATATTATAGTTTTAGCACTCTCTTTTTATGAGTGCTAACAAATAAAGAAGTATTAAGGAGGAGTTCACATGAAATTAACACCGCTTGGCGACAGAGTCGTTTTAAAACAATTAGTTGCAGAAGAGACAACAAAGTCAGGAATCGTGATTCCGGGACAGTCAAAAGAGAAACCGCAGCAGGCAGAAGTCGTTGCCGTAGGACCTGGCGGGACCGTTGACGGAAAAGAAGTTACCATGAACGTGTCCGCAGGACAGAAGGTCATCTATTCCAAATATGCCGGGACGACGGTAGAGCTTGACGATGAGGAATTCATTATCGTAAAGCAGGACGACATCCTTGCGATTGTGGAGTAACGGATAACAGGGCCAATTGTAGAACAATTTTAATGATAGAATAAAGAAACAGGAGGAATACGATCATGGCAAAGGAAATCAAATATGGAGCAGATGCCAGAGGAGCATTGGAGGCAGGCGTGAACCAGCTTGCCGATACAGTAAGAGTAACCCTTGGACCAAAGGGACGCAACGTTGTGCTTGACAAGTCTTTCGGCGCGCCGCTGATTACTAACGACGGCGTGACGATTGCGAAAGAGATTGAGCTGGAGGATGCTTTTGAGAACATGGGCGCGCAGCTTATCAAGGAAGTTGCGTCAAAGACCAATGACGTGGCAGGCGACGGAACAACGACGGCTACCGTCCTTGCACAGGCTATGGTGCATGAGGGCATCAAGAACTTAGCGGCGGGCGCGAACCCGATCATTCTCCGCAAGGGTATGAAGAAAGCGACGGAAAAGGCAGTGGAAGCAATCGCGGGCATGTCAAGCAAGGTGAAGGACAAAGACCAGATTGCAAAGGTTGCTGCGATTTCCGCAGGAGACACAGAGGTCGGCGAGATGGTAGCGGACGCGATGGAGAAAGTTTCCAACGACGGCGTTATCACCATCGAGGAATCCAAGACCATGAAGACAGAGTTAGACCTTGTGGAAGGCATGCAGTTTGACAGAGGATATATCTCCGCATATATGGCTACAGACATGGATAAGATGGAGGCAAATCTGGAGGAGCCGTATATCCTGATCACGGATAAGAAGATTTCCAACATCCAGGATATCCTGCCGCTCCTTGAGCAGATCGTGCAGTCCGGCGCAAGGCTCCTCATCATCGCTGAGGATATCGAGGGCGAGGCTCTCACGACGCTGATCGTCAATAAGCTCAGAGGAACGTTCAATGTCGTAGCAGTTAAGGCTCCGGGCTACGGCGACAGAAGAAAAGAGATGCTTAAAGATATCGCGGTGCTGACCGGAGGCCAGGTGGTTTCCGACGAGCTTGGCATGGACTTGAAGGAGACGACTTTAGATCAGCTTGGACGCGCGAAATCCGTTAAGGTACAGAAAGAAAATACGGTGATCGTAGACGGCTGCGGCGACAAGAAAGAGATTTCTGACCGCGTAGCTCAGATCAAGATGCAGATTGAGGAGACTACATCTGACTTTGACCGTGAGAAACTCCAGGAGAGACTTGCGAAGCTGGCCGGCGGCGTAGCGGTTATCCGCGTAGGCGCTGCGACAGAGACAGAGATGAAGGAAGCGAAGCTCCGCATGGAGGACGCTCTTGCAGCGACAAGAGCGGCAGTGGAGGAAGGTATCATCGCAGGAGGCGGTTCTGCGTATATCCACGCGGCAAAAGAAGTGGCTAAGATGGCGGCTGAGATGAGCGGCGACGAGAAGACCGGCGCCAATGTAGTGCTGAAAGCTCTGGAGTCGCCGCTGTTCCACATCGCTGCAAATGCAGGACTGGAAGGCTCCGTGATCATCAACAAGGTATCCGAGTCCGAAGTTGGAACGGGATTTGACGTGCTGACCGAGGAGTATGTCGACATGGTTGAGAATGGAATCCTTGACCCTGCGAAGGTTACGAGAAGCGCTCTGCAGAATGCCACAAGCGTTGCATCCACACTGCTTACTACAGAGTCCGTAGTTGCGAACGTCAAGGAAGACGCTCCGGCAATGCCGGCGGGCGCAGGCGCAGGGATGGGCATGATGTAAAAAGAAAATAAATGAATTTTTTGGGAACTCTTTGCGCGGGAGTTCCCATTTTCGTATAAAATGTGTTACAATGTCCTTAAGGATAAAAAGTGTGTATCACGGTACATCACAAAGAACAATGGAGGATATAGATATGGGCGATTTTTATACAGAACAGTTGATCAAAAAGCAGGGGGATATGAAAGATCTGGTAATTAAAGCAGTGCTTGTGGCAGTAGCCATTGTTTCCGTGCTGACAGTATTTATTTTTCCCATGGGACTTTTGTTCCCGATCATAATTATTGCGTTGGTGTGGTTTTTGATATCCAGGCTTAATGTAGAATATGAATACCTGTATGTGAATGGTGACCTTGATATTGATAAGATCATGAATAAATCTAAGAGAAAACGTGTGTTTTCCACCAATGTAAAAGAGATGGAGCTTCTTGCGCCGGTGGATTCGCCGAAGCTTGGGCAGTTCAGGAATGCGAAAGTGATCAACTTAAGTTCAGGACGGGCGGATGCAAGACTCTATGCGATGGTCGTGGCAAACAACGGACAGACGGCCAAGCTTATATTTGAACCCAATGATACGATCATTGAAGGTCTTTTTATGCTGGCTCCCAGGAAAGTAGTGCGTCAGTAGACAACGCCTGGCAAAAAATCGTGCAAAAATGGCACGAAAAATGTAAGAATATGTTGACAAACGTAAAGCAAATTCGTTATTATAGCATTTAATAATCATTAGTAACTGTATTTGAATTAAAATGGAAGAGAGGTATGAACATGGGAAGGATTATTGGGGAAGGGATTACATTTGATGATGTGCTTTTAGTGCCGGCGTATTCAGAGGTGATTCCTAATCAGGTGGATCTGTCAACTTATTTGACAAAAGAAATTAAGCTTAATGTACCGATGATGAGTGCCGGGATGGACACGGTAACCGAGTACCGTATGGCGATCGCTATGGCCCGTCAGGGCGGGATCGGCATTATCCATAAAAATATGTCAATTGAAAAGCAGGCAGAAGAAGTAGATAAAGTAAAGCGTTCTGAGAATGGAGTTATCACAGATCCGTTCTATCTCTCTCCGGAGCATACACTGGAAGATGCCAATAATCTTATGGGAAAATTCAGGATTTCCGGTGTACCGATCACAGAAGGAAGAAAGCTTGTGGGTATTATCACAAACCGCGATCTTAAATTCGAGACAGATTTCACAAAAAAGATAAAGGAAAGTATGACCTCAGAGGGGCTGATCACAGCCAAAGAGGGGATTACGCTGGATGAGGCGAAGCAGATCCTGGCAAAGGCAAGGAAAGAAAAGCTTCCGATCGTGGATGATAATTTTAATCTGAAAGGCCTTATTACAATTAAAGATATTGAAAAGCAGATACGATATCCGCTCTCAGCCAAGGATTCCCAGGGCAGACTTTTGTGCGGTGCAGCTATCGGAATCACTGCCAATTGCATAGAGAGGGCAAAGGCGCTTGTGGAAGCAAAGGTGGATGTAGTGGTGATGGATTCTGCGCATGGTCATTCAGCCAATGTATTGCGTACAGTCGATATGGTGAAATCTACTTTCCCTAATCTTCAGATCATTGCAGGCAATGTAGCTACCGGAGAGGCGGTGGAGGCACTGATCAAAGCTGGTGCAGATGCGGTGAAGGTCGGGATCGGACCTGGCTCTATCTGTACGACTCGTGTGGTTGCAGGAATCGGCGTACCGCAGATCACGGCTGTAATGAATTGCTATGAAGCGGCCGATAAGTATGGCATTCCGATCATCGCTGACGGGGGTATCAAGTATTCCGGTGATATGACAAAGGCGATCGCCGCAGGCGCCAATGTATGTATGATGGGGAGTATGCTGGCGGGATGTGACGAGAGCCCTGGAGATTATGAATTATACCAAGGAAGAAAATATAAAGTATACCGCGGCATGGGCTCTATTGCAGCTATGGAGAACGGAAGCAAAGACCGGTATTTCCAGACGGATGCCAAGAAGTTAGTTCCGGAAGGCGTGGAAGGCCGTGTGGCATATAAGGGAATGGTTGAAGATACGGTATTCCAGCTTGTGGGAGGCTTGCGTTCGGGTATGGGATATTGCGGAGCAGCTACCATCGAAGATTTAAAAAAGACCGGGCAGTTTATGAAGATTACATCCGCTTCATTGAAGGAGAGTCATCCGCATGATATCCATATTACGAAAGAGGCACCGAATTACAGTGTGAACGAGTAGAAGACAGGAAAGGGAAAGGAAGTTTGGCTATGAACTGTGAGTTTGGAAGTACATCAAAGGGAGAGAAGGCAAGGCTTTATATCTTACGGAATCAAAGAGGTATGGAAATCGCGGTCACGGATTACGGTGCGGCGCTCGTAAAGGTGCTTGTTCCGGATAAGGACGGAAAAGTACAGGATGTTGTGCTTGGATATGACAACGCGAAAGCCTATGAAAACGGCGGCGTTTATTTCGGGGCAACTGTGGGAAGGGTGGCGAACCGGATCGGCGGGGCATCCTTTGAGCTGAACGGCAATGCTTATGAGCTGACAGCCAATGACAACAACAATTCTCTCCACGGGGGACGTGATTATTATAATAAGCGGATGTGGCAGGCAGAGGAAACCGATGGACAAAAGGTAATGTTTTCCCTTGAAAGTCCGGAAGGTGATCAGGGATATCCTGGGAATGCGAAGATATCTGTCATTTATGAGCTGACGGAGGATAATGAATTAAAGATTAGTTATCATGCGGTTTCTGATGGGGATACACTGATGAATCTCACAAACCACAGCTATTTCAATCTGTCCGGACATGCTTCCGGCCCGGTGCTCGGTCAGGAAGTGTTTATTGCGGCAGATGCATTTACCAGGGCGGATGCAGAGTCTATACCTACAGGAGAGCTTGTGCCGGTCGAAGACACGCCGATGGATTTTAGAGAGTATAAAGCGATCGGAGAAGAGATTGAGACGGATTACGAAGCGTTGACTTTGGGTCAGGGATATGACCATAATTGGGCGCTTAATGGGAAAGGGATGCGCACGGTCGCCGGTATGCGTTCGAAGGAGACCGGGATTGTCATGGAAGTCCTTACAGATCTTCCGGGGATGCAGTTTTATACCGGGAATTTCCTGATAAGTGAACAGGGTAAAGAAGATACGGAGTATAAGAAGCGTCACGGGGCGTGTTTTGAGACGCAGTATTTTCCGGATGCAATACATAAAGAACATTTCGAGGGACCGGTTCTAAAGGCCGGCACCTCCTATGACACTATGACTGTGTATCGGTTCCATACGGAAGCGTAACGGCAGGAAATCTTCATAAAATCATAAGTATCTTTTTATTCTTTTGTCAGAAATGTGTGCTATCATTTAGAAAGCATAAGAGAAAAGAGAGACAGGAAATATGGATAAAGAAGCACCAAAGAGGACAGAAACGAAAAAGACTGTACAGAAAAAAACAACAGCTAAAAAAGGGACTGCAGCGAAAGCAAGAAGCGGAAAAAAACTGTCAGGTGCAAAAAAGAAGAAAAAGGCCCGGCGGATTCTTATCAGTATTCGTGTGGGCCTTGTCTTGCTGGCTGTATTTTTTGTCATACTCGCGGTTATAAAGCTGGTGAAGCCGTCGCTGCTTACGAAAAATTATTTTGAGGTGGCAAGCGAAGAGGTTGACGATTCAAAGCCGGAGATTGATGTGGAACTTTTAACTGTGAACCCTTATTCCAGACCCGGGACCAAGACGGGGAAAATTACAGGGATTGTCATGCATTACACAGCCAATCCGGGAGCAACAGCTATGGCAAACCGTGATTATTTCGAAGGGTTGAAGGATAGCCATATAACAAAATCCAGCAGTAATTTTATCGTCGGCCTGGATGGAGAGATCGTGCAGTGTGTACCTACATGGGAGATGGCATACGCTTCTAACGAGCGCAATATTGATACAGTATCTATCGAATGCTGCCATCCGGATGAGAGCGGTGTGTTTTTTGATGAGACTTATCAGTCTATGGTGAAACTGTGTGCGTGGTTATGTCTGAAATTTGATCTTAGCGAAAAGGATATCATCCGCCATTATGATGTGACAGAAAAAATCTGTCCCAAATATTTTGTGGAAGATGAAAAGGCGTGGGAGAATTTTCGGGAAGATGTAAAAAAAGCCATAAAAAAGGCAAAGTAAAAAGGTCGCAGGGTGGGAGAAGCAAGTATGAATGAATTGTATAATATTTTTCTTATTGGATTTATGGGGGTAGGAAAAAGCACCATATCTGAGTATCTGAGTACGATGTATGCCATGGAATCGATAGAGATGGATCAGGTGATCGAGGAGCGGGAGAAGATGAGTATTCCGGATATCTTCAAAGTATATGGGGAAGAATATTTTCGGGATTTGGAGACAGAGCTTTTAAAAGAGCTTCAGACGAAGCGCAATGCAGTGATTTCCTGCGGCGGCGGGACGGCTTTGTGCGAGTGCAATGTGACGGAGATGAAAAAGAACGGGCGGATAGTGCTTCTCACAGCGAGTCCGGAGTTGATATATGACCGGGTGAAGGATATCGATAACCGGCCGGTGCTTTTTGGGAGGAAGACGGTGGAGGGAATCTCTGGACTTATGGAGCAGAGACGTGAAAAATATGAGGCGGCAGCAGATATTGTAATCCGGACAGATAATAAAAGTGTCTCTGTAATCTGCCGGGAATTGATGCAGAGCCTGACAGAAATGGATGAGTGATTATGTTTGATATGTTTTTTCCGGACCGGTATGTGGCGTCCACATATGTTATAGATTTTGAAAAGCTATATGAGGAAGGATTTCGGGGACTGATATTTGATATTGACAATACGTTGGTACCCCACGGCGCCCCTGCAGATGACAGGGCTGTAAAGCTGTTTGAACGGCTGAAAAATATTGGATATCGCTGCTGTCTGATCTCTAATAATCAGGAGCCGAGAGTAAAGATGTTCAATGAAAAGATACAAGTTGATTATGTGTACAATGCTCACAAGCCTTCTACAAAGAATTATAAGAAGGCGATGGAGATCATGGGAACTGATACAGAGGATACATTGTTTGTGGGCGATCAGCTCTTTACGGACGTGTGGGGGGCAAAACGTGCGGGAATCAAGAGCATACTCGTAAAACCTATTTATCCGAAAGAGGAGATACAGATTGTATTAAAGAGGTATCTGGAGAGGATTGTATTGCACTTTTATTTTAAGAAGCTGAAAGAGCGAAAAAAAGGTTGAAAAAAGACGTAAACTATTATAGAATTAAAAAAGTGAAAAGAACGTAGGAAGTGCCTTTGGGGCATGATTTAAGGAGGATTAGCATGGTATCAGCAGGCGATTTTAAAAATGGACTTACCGTAGAAATTGAAGGGGTTGTCTATCAGATATTGGAGTTTCAGCATGTAAAACCCGGAAAGGGAGCGGCGTTTGTACGTACAAAGCTGAAAAATATTATTAACGGCGGGGTTGTAGAAAAGACTTTCCGCCCGACAGAGAAGTTTGAGAATGCCCATATCGAGAGAAAAGAGATGCAGTATCTTTATAATGACGGTGACCTTTTTAACTTTATGGATAATGAGACATTTGAACAGATTGCGGTGAATGCAGAGACAGTAGGCGACTCTCTTAAGTTTGTAAAAGAGAATGACAATGTGAAGCTCAGTTCCTATCAGGGCAATGTATTTGCGATCGAGCCGCCTCTTACTGTAGAACTTGAGATTACAGAGACAGAGCCGGGATTCAAAGGAGATACCGCTCAGGGAGCGACAAAGCCGGCGATCGTTGAGACAGGCGCACAAGTGAACGTTCCGCTGTTCGTAGAACAGGGAGAGAAGATTAAGATTGATACCCGTACAGGGGACTATCTCTCAAGAGCATAAAGTGTCAGATCATATTAAAAAAAAGTCTTGCTTTTTCGGCAAGACTTTTTTATAATTAGTATCACCATAATATTTTTGTCAATTCTGAGAAATCTTTGGGCAGAATTCCTGCTGTATTTTCAGAGAAAAAGAAGTTAAAAACATGTGTCACACCACTTGGAAAGGTGATTTATGACTTATTATCAATTTGTACAAGCGGTAGAAGACAGAATAAAGGAGGTGGTTAAAGGGGGCGTGTCAGTACGTATTCACACGGCGGAAAAGAATAATGGCACCGTCCGTAAAGGAATAACTCTGACAGAGCAAGACATCAACATTTCCCCTACAATATACCTTGAGGAATATTATCGGCAGTTCCAAAGCGGCAGTTCTTTGGAGCATATAACATCGGATATCCTGCGGTTATACCATGAGGTGCGTTTTCAGAAATCATGGGGAGAAGAAAAGATCAATGATTACAGTCATGTGAAAGAAAAGATCATCTACCGTCTGGTGAATTATGAAGCGAACGGAAAGATGCTGAGAAATGTACCGCATATCTCCTATCTTGATCTTGCAATTGTATTTTGTGTACTTCTGGAAGTGACAAAATACGGGACTGCGACAATGGCCGTTCGGAATGAACATCTGGATATGTGGGGCGTGCAAAAAGAGGAACTCTACAGACAGGCTTCCATAAATACGAGCAGGCTCCTCCCGGATGACTTCTGCGCCATGAGTGCTGTAATAGAGGAGCTTACTAAGGAGCCGTCTGAGCAGCAGATATCCTTTGAAGAACAGGAAGAGGATATGTATGTGCTCAGTAATCGGATCCACAGTTATGGGGCAGCGGCGATACTGTACAAAGAGCGTATGGAAGGGATTGGGATGTATCTGAAGAGCAATTACTATGTGCTGCCCAGCAGTGTCCATGAAGTTATTGTCATTCCGGAGAAAGCCGCAGTGAAAAAAGAAGATCTTTCAGCTATGGTAGCAGAAATCAATCGGACGCAGGTAGAGGCGGAAGAAGTACTTTCGGACCGTGCATACTATTATGACAGAAAGAAAGGGCGGCTTTGTATGTAATGCTCTGAGTGGGCCATATGTATTAAAGAATCTGGATGATCTGTAAAATCTGCTTTTTAGTTTTTAGAGGGCAGAGCTGTAGCTGCCGGAGAATTTCTTCATCCAACACCGATGAGGGGTCAATATATTCGTCGGACAGGATATAATCGACAGTTACATCCAGTGCGTTACATATGTGAACCAAAGTGGGGAGGGAAACCTTTACCCGGTTATTTTCAATATTGCTGATATGGCTGGTGTTTACATCTGCCATGTTGGCAATATATTCTTGTGTGAGCCCCCTGGATAAGCGGGTTTCTTTTAATTTCCTTCCGATTTTGCTGAAATTGATTTCTTTCATGTTATTAATCCCTTTTGTAGAAATTGTTGCTGTTCACAGTAACCAGAAATTTATAAATGTATGAAAAATAATGGCAAAATAATTGTAATATCGCTATAGCTATAGTATAATTAGCTGTAGCTATAAAAATATTATCTACAAGTAAATACAAACTTTCACAGTCACGTAATAGCTCGTGGAAAAATAATGAAAAGGATGGCAGACATAATGAACATATTATTAATTGGCGATGACAGCAAGATTGTGGATGCGTTGATTGACAAGTTCAATAAGGGCAATCACAGAATATATTGGTTGACGGGACGGAAAGAAAAAGGGCGTTCGCAAAAAAGAGTATTTGAGAAGTATAATTTTTTGTATACAGATGGTAATATGAAAGATATCATCGAGAGCGTAGGGCCAGATGTAGTATTGTTTATGGGAGCGTATGATACGAATTTTGACTGGAGATATAATGGGCAGGCAGAGGCACTGCGATACACTACGTCGATGGTGAATCTTTTGTCGGCGTTTTCCATGTCTTCCGGGAATGGGCGATTTATATATCTGTCCTCACAGGAGGTATATGACGGCTCATATGCGAATGATATTCCAGAGACGACAGCAGTATCTCCAAGGGGATTTAAGGCTCCGGCTGTGTCACAGGGAGAAGCGCTCTGTACGAATTACAGAGAGATACAGGGGATGGATACGGTTATTCTCCGTCTTGACAATATATACAGTGTTCCACGAAAAGGGCAGGAAGTGGGAAGCCCTTGTTTTGAGATGTGCCTGGAGGCATTGAAGACAGGAAGGATTTCAGCGAACAGCCGGAAAAAGTTTTCGATGCTTTATCTGAACGATGCAGTAGAGCTTGTTTATAAAGTGATTGTGAGTGAGAGATCTGTACAGCCGTGTTATCATATTTCTTCTATGGAGGAGATTAGTGAATTACAGCTCGCGGAGATGATCAAGGAGAAAATCGGTGCGGGAATTACGGTTGTAGATCATTCGGCGGGAGAGAATAAAAGGAAGGTATTGGATGGACGTAAGTATGCGGAAGAATTCGGACAGAAGATTTTTAACCATTATGAGAGCGGTGTAGAAAAAGTTGTCCAGTATATGAAGCGTTACAGTGACACGTTTATCAAAGCCGGAGATGCCGGAGGCGGATGGAGCGGCAGAATGTGGCACAATGCCAGAGTGATCATAAAGAGCGCTTTCCCGTTTATTGAGAGTCTCGTTTGCTTTGCCTTATTCTTTTTTCTGGATAGCTGGACGGCGGGAAGCCAGTATTTTGGAAAATTGGATTTTTACCTGTTATATGTATTGTTGTTTGCAATTGTGCATGGACAGCAGCAGGCTATATTTTCTGCACTCCTTGCAGCGGTTGGTTATTGGTTCCGGTCATCTTCCGGCGGCAGCGGGTATGAGGTGTTATTAGATTATGGTACATATATCTGGCTTGCACAGCTTTTTATTGTGGGAATGGCTGTAGGCTATATGAAAGACCATCTTCGTCATGTTACAGATGATAAAGAAGAAGAGATTCACTATTTGTATGAGAAGCTGGAGGGCATCGCAGAGATCAATGACAGTAATGTAAGGATCAAACAGAACTTTGAGACGCAGCTTGTAAATCAAAAAGACAGTCTTGGGAAAATATATGAGATTACTTCAAGACTAGAGAAGTACGGACCGGAAGAAGTGCTGTTTTATGCTGCGCAGATGCTTGGACAGTTAATGGACAGCAAGGATGTGGCTGTTTATCTTGTGGCAAATGAAAGTTATGCGAGACTGTTTTCCGCTACTTCACCGGATGCGAGAAAGCTGGGAAATTCTATCAAATATGTTGACATGGAAGATATGTATAATGAATTAAAAGAGGGGCGTGTCTATGTTAACAGGGAGATGAATGACAAACTTCCGCTGATAGCCAGCGCGGTATATTCAGAAGATCAGATGCAGCTAATATTGATGCTGTGGGGAATCCCGTGGCAGCGTATGACGCTGGCAGAGACAAACCGTTTGACGATTATCGGAACGCTGATTCAGAATGCGACAGTGCGCGCCAGCCGTTATCTGGAAAGTCTTCGCAATCAGCGCTATGTAGAGGGAACAAATGTGATGAAAGTGGATGCTTTCACGCAACTTGTATATGCATTCTTTGAGGCAAGAGAAAAAGAACTGACAGAGTGTGCGTTACTTGAAGTTCAGACGGGCTCTCACAGCTACGAGCAGGCAGCAGAGATCTTGGGTGATAGTATAAGACCATCGGACTATATGGGAGTGCTTGAAAATGGCAAGCTATATGTACTGTTGTCTAATACAGATGCGGAGAATGCAGAAAGAGTCAGAGAACGTTTCTTGAGTTCCGGATATGAAAGCCTGCTGAAGGAGGCGAAGGTATGATACTGACAAGAGAGGAAAGCATCTTCTTGCTTGTGCTTGTTTTGAATTTAGTGATAGCTCTTGCCTACTTTATATATGGCACAATAATTGCCGCGCCTGTAAAGACCCGGAAAAGAAAAGGGGAAACGGAAGTGCTGCGCGATAACAGACGGACATATTTGATTCGCTTTCTTGTTATGGTCCTCTGTCCGGTTGTAGGTATTCTGTTCTTTTTGGTATCTCAGTTTTTATATTTAACGATTTTTAGATTCGGAGTGAATCTGGATGATGTTACATTTAAGAAAGATCGTGTGGAGACGCAGGTGAAGGCCAATGAAGAGGTGGAGCGGAATGTAATTCCTGTGGAGGAAGCCATAGCAGTGAACGATAAAAAGAGCCTGAGAACAGCGATGATGAGCATTATCAGAGGGGAGATGGATGGTTCCATGTCATCCATCGCATTAGCTCTCGATGCCGAAGATTCCGAGACGGCTCACTATGCGGCTTCTGTGCTGAGTGATAAGCTGAATGAGTTCCGTATGAATGTAAGAAAGATGTATGCAAAGATTCAGGAAGAGTCTTCCGACCAGACGGAATGTGAGGAAGAGCTGATTGGATATATGAATCATTTGCTGAAGGAAAAAATATTTACAGAATTGGAACAGAATGGCTTCGTCAGGATGATGGAGGAGGCTGCAGAAATTTTATATAATAAAAACGCGTCCAAGCTGACCGCAGAACATTATGAAGGTGTGTGTCTCAGATTGATGGAAACAGAAGACTTTGAAAAAGCAGAAAAGTGGTGCAACAGGATGGTGGAACATATTCCGGAAGAATTGTGTACTTACACCTGCAGATTAAAGCTATATTTTACGCTTAGAGACAGGACCGCTTTTTTCAAGACGCTAGATAGTCTGAAAAAGTCGGATGTGGTTATTGACAGCGAAACGCTGGAAATGATTCGGATTTTCAGTTGAGGAGAGAGTAAAAATGGTATCACGACGGAATTATCTTACGATTACAATAGTAATGTTTATTGTATTTTTCATGTTCCAGTTTACGAATGTTGTGTTGGAGAGCTGGAAAGGTTTTGAAAAAAATCCATACGCCCGTAAGCGGGAAGAGCTTTTTACCCGAGGGACTGCATATGAGACAGGAGCCAAGGAAGGTGATGGTATTAGCGAACCTTCTCAGGAAGGTGTCATATATATTGGTGATGGGGAGAGTGCGGCAGGAAAGACTGTTTACAACTGGGCGGTTTATACAAAGAGAGATTATAATGTATACAGGACGATCGCAGAGTATGCGGCAGCCAGCGTACAGTTTCCGGATTTTCTTGTATTGGATGCGGCCAATCTTGACTGGCAGCAGGAAGCTGGCGCGAGTGTCCTTTTGAAAGAATATGCTGACAAGGGTGTCAATCTTATCTTTGGAAGTTTGCCGGATGTCTCTGTGATCGGGGAGAATCCGGGGCTTCAAGAGCTATTGGGAATCAAACAGATCAAAGAGACAGAGACGACTGTAACGGGGCTTCGTCTGAAGGAAGGATTCCTTCTCGGAGGAGAAGCAAGGTATCAGACAAAAGATAAAGAAGAGGCGGCGAAAAGACAGGATATGGAGCTTACTTTCCCATGGTATATACTCGGTACAGATACGGAAGTGTATTTGCAGGGGCTTCCCGAGGGAAAGACAATCGAGGAGAAAGATTATCCTGCTGTTATATGGGGCAATCGATTATCAGGAGCCCGTGTATTTGCCGTAAATGGAAAATATATGGAGGATGCGGCAGGTCTCGGTGTGTTATCAGCCATGTCTTCAAAGGTTAAGAAGTGTGAGATCTATCCGGTAGTGAATGCCCAGAATATGGTAATTGCAAATTACCCTTCACTGGCATCAGAGAATGAGAAGGAGATGCAAAAGTACTATGGGCAGTCTATGCAGGATGTTTTGTGGAATATTGCATGGCCCTCGATTGTGTCTACATATCGGAAGAATACTTTGGGGCTTTCCTTTATGATGTCTCCGCAATATGACTATGGGGAGGATCATTTTCCAAGCGAGTCTCAATTGGAATTCTATATGAAGCGTGTGAAAGAGCAAAGTGCAGAGACCGGGCTGTCTGGTGAAAGTGTATCTGATACGTCCATTAGTCAAAAACTTCAAGAGGACGGAAGTTTTATGAAAAAGGCGCTTCCGGATTATGAATTTACATCTTTTTATAAAGGAGAGCTGACGGATATAGAAGCAGAGTCTGCTTTGGAGGAAGAGATCCTGGAATCGGTGCGGACGATTGTTAAGAATTATGACGGAGACAGTGAGATCATAGGATATCATTCGGACAGTATTACCGAGCAAAGCATTTTGAGTGATGGAACAAGACATACGTATATGGAAGATTTTCGGATGCGGAGTATAGAGACTGCATTGGGATATACCAGTGTCCGGATGGATATAAAACCTGGTGTTTATCCAAAAGGCGATGAAAATGAGATGGAAGAGATTCTTGCTAATTTTAACTGGAATGTCCGGAATTACTGGAAGAATTTCCACTCATTTTCCGGAACGACGGTGTCAGAGTGCGACCAGAGGATCCGTAATTTCCTGGCAGTCAAGTTTACACAGAGACGGGAGAATAATGAGATCTTCCTTGATTTCACCAGTATGGAGGTGCCGGCGTGGTTCGTTCTGCGGACGGATAAAGAGGTGGTAACACATGTGGAAAATGGGAATTCACGGATGATTGAAAAAGGTGCATATCTGATTGAAGCTTCGGATGCTCATGTGACGATTGAGCTTGCGCCGGAGGAAGAATAGAACATATTACCGAAAAGGAAGGAACGAGATGAGAATTTGCATAATAGCGGAAGGTTGTTATCCGTATATAGTGGGTGGTGTATCTCAGTGGATCCATGGGCTGGTATGCTCTTACCCTGAACAGGAATTTGTGATATTGACGATAGTGGCAGACCGTTCCATGCGGGGGAAATATGTGTATGAACTGCCGGAGAATGTGGCAGAGATACATGAATTGTATCTGAATGACTCCGACTGGGGCAAAAAGCGTGCACGGCGCAGAGTACGGATGAATAAAAAAGAATATCAGGCTTTACTCAGTCTCTTGCTGGGAGAGCAGATCAAATGGGAGGTGTTGTTTGATTTCTTCCAAAAGTCAGGAATCTCCCTGAATGATATGCTGATGGGACCAGATTTTCTTCATGCTGTAACAGAGTATTATAAGCTGAATTACAGCCAAATGGTATTTGCGGATTTTTTGTGGATGCTGCGTTCTATCTATCTGCCCTTGTTTATTGCGCTGAAGATGGAGATTCCGAAAGCGGATATCTATCACTGTGCTTGCACTGGTTATGCGGGAGTATTAGGCAGTATGGCAAAATATATGCACGGCGGGCGTCTCCTTGTATCGGAACATGGTGTATATACAAGAGAGCGCGAGGAAGAACTGATCAAGGCGAAGTGGGTACAGGGAATTTATAAAAATATATGGATTGAGCAGTTTAAGAAGATGTCTACTTTGACGTATGACAGAGCAGATGCAGTGACCGGGTTGTATGAACATGCGAGAGAGCTTCAGATTGAACTGGGGTGTCCCCCTCATAAAACCTTAATTGTGCCCAATGGAATTGATGTAGAAAAATTTCAGAATCTTCCGGGTAAACAGGAAGAAGATAAGGGATGCATCAATATTGGCGCAGTTGTTCGTGTGACGCCGATTAAGGATATTATGACGATGATCCAGGCATTTGGCTTTGCTAAAGAGGTGGAACCGTCACTGAAGCTTTGGATCATGGGACCTTGCGAGGAAGAAGATGAGTATGCAAAAGATTGCTATGAATTGGTACGAGTCATGGGTATTTCAGATGTGATATTTACCGGAAGGGTGGATGTTACGGAGTACTATGGCAGGATGGATATCATGCTTCTGACCAGTATCAGTGAGGGACAGCCGCTTACGATTCTTGAAAGTTTTGCGGCGCGCAAACCGGTTGTTGCTACAGATGTAGGAAACTGCCGGGGATTGATACTCGGTGAAAATGACGATTACGGTGAAGCCGGGATTGTTGTGCGTATCATGCATGTAGAAGAGATCGCACGTGCAATACTCACATTGGCACATGATGAGAATACACGCCTTCGGATGGGTGAGAATGGATATCAGAGAGTGGTATCCGGCTATCGTTTTTCATATTTCCAGGATGCTTACCGTAACATCTATAAGAGGCTTATCGAAGAAAAAGAGCAGGATGAGGTAGAAGACGGGGGGATGAAAGCATGGCAGGCGTAGGAGTCAGGTTAAACCGAATATTTGAAAAAAAGTCTATTGCGGCAGATATTGCCGGATTTACCTATAGTATAGTAATCACGATAGCTCCGACATTGGTGGTCATTTTGGGCATTCTGTTGATGGGGCGTGTACTTGGATTCGACGAGGTGTCTTATCTGGACAGAGAATTATTTTCTTGTACGGTGTTGTATGTATTTATATTTTCTCTTCTGGTAGTCTCTGCATTTAATGCTGTATTGTCCAAGTATGTGCAGGATGCCATATATGAAGAGCGCCATCAAGATATCCTGCCTTGTTATTATATCGGATTGGTCCTGAATTTGGTGCCGGGCAGTTTAATGGGCGCAGTTTTTTGCCTGTGGGAGCATTTTGTAGGAGGAGTGGGAGTCTTTTACGTATTCCTTGGATTCTGCGCTTATATATGCATGATCTTAGTTTTTTATTCCATGCTTTATCTGTCGATTTGTAAGGATTATGAAAAGATTTCTCTGTTCTTTTTCCTTGGGATGGCAGCTGCATTTGGTATTTCTCTGATTTTGAGATTCCTGTGTGGATGGGATGTCTCAGAAAGTATGCTGCTTGCGATCACGGCGGGCTTCTTACTTATTGCGGTTATGGAATATACAGCAGTAAAGCGGTATTTCCGCGAGAATAGCAACCGCTATAAGCCAGTGCTGCGGTATTTTGGAAGATGGTGGAAACTTGTAGTAACTAATTTTTTCTATGTCTGCGGATTATATGTACACAACTTTGTGTTCTGGACCGGTGATGAGAGACGAATACTTGTAGATACTTTTGTGTTTAATCAGCCTTATGATATGGCGACTTGTCTTGCGTTATTTACAAACCTGTCTGCCACAGTTATCTTTGTAACTCATATGGAAATGCATTTCTATGAAAAATACAGAGCATATTCTGAATCAGTAATTGGCGGTAAAAAAGTAGATATTGAAAGTGCTAAGAAGCGGATGTTCCGGCAGTTGGGAAATGAACTTATGAACTTGGTGCGCGTGCAGTTTATTATATCTGTGGTAATATATTTGCTTTGTGTGGTGTTTTTACCGCAATTTGGATTTGCAGGGATGGTCATGCGGATTTACCCATGTCTGGCGGCAGGATATTTTATATTGTTCCTGATGTATGCATCACTCTTGCTTTTGTACTACTTTAATGATTTGACAGGAGCAGTTATGACTGTGCTCAGTTTTTTCTTTGTTACACTCTTTGGCAGTATACTGGCGATGAGACTGACAGAGATCTGGTATGGGATTGGACTGGTCATAGGTTCTTTTGTAGGGTGGTCTGTTGCATATATGAGACTTAGATGGGTAGAAAAGAATCTGGATACACATATTTTCTGTCAAGGCTTTATTTTGAAAAAGGAAAACAGTCCGAAACCGTCCGGGCTGGTATATAAAAGGAAAGATAAGACTGAGGAAGCGAAAGCGATAAAAGCATGAGATACATAATACTTATTGCAGGAATTGTGGTTGTATTATCAGGGTTCTGGTTTCGCTCCCAAAAAAAACTGACAGTCGATTTTGCGGCGGTATGGGGGATTCTGGGGGCACTTCTGATATTCATAGGAGTAGTGTCCCCATTTTCAGATTGGATCGAAAAGATAATTGGTGAGATGGAAGAGAAAGTTACAATTTTTTGTATCTTCTTTCTGGCAGGAATATTTTGGGGGAGTCTGAAATATTCAAGAGTAAAGATGCAGAATCAGGAATTAGCTGTCAGGATATCACTTCTGCTTCAGGAAAATGAAAGGATGCTGTCTGAACTGGATGAAAAAGATATTATTTGTCGTCAATACGATGGGACGTGCAGGGGCAGAGATGGCACTGTTGGAGCTTCTAAGGCAGATTGACAATCGCGAATATGAGCTGTATCTCTATGTACTTATGGGGCAGGGAGAGATGATCGGGCAGGTGCCGTCTCATGTCAGGCTGTTAAACAGTGACTATAGCAACATGTCAGTTTTAACAGCAAAAGGCAGGCGCAGGATGGCGAGGACTGTTTTACTGTCATTTTGCCGTAATGGTGATTTGTTTGGAAAATTATACAGTGCAGCCTGCAGCCTTGCCAGTATGGCAAAAAACAGGGATTTTCAGATGAGTAAGCTGTTTTGGCGTGTGCTTTCAGAAGGAGCAAAGCGTCACGGTCTTTCTTTTGATCTGGCAGTCGCGTGGTTAGAGGGAGGCTCGGCATATTATGTAGCAGAGCATGTAGATGCGCGTAGAAAGGCGGCATTTATACATACTGATTATGGAAAATCGGGATATACAAGGGAGATGGACCGTGCATGTTGGAGACAGTATGAACGGGTTTTTGCTGTTTCTGGGGAAGTAAAAACACAATTTCAGACATTTTATCCAGAATACGCGGAAAAGGTTGAAGTGTTTTATAATATTATCAATCAGAGCAGAATTCGTCGTCTGGCAGGTGAGCAGGGCGGATTTTCGGATGACTATCCCGGAATCCGGCTTCTGACAGTCGGCAGACTCACCTATCAGAAAGGTTATGATATAGCTGTGCAGGCTCTGGAGGTTCTCAAAGCTTCCGGATATCATGTCAGGTGGTATGTACTGGGAGAAGGTGACTGGAGAAGGGTTCTGGAAAAGAGAATCGAGAGTATGAAGTTAAAAGAAGACTTCTTACTATTAGGGGCTGTAGAAAACCCATATCCTTATTTTGCACAGGCGGATATATATGTACATGCTACCAGAGTGGAAGGAAGAAGCGTTGCCATTCAGGAGGCACAGACTCTTGGGTGTGCAGTGATTGCCTCTGACTGCAGCGGCAACAGGGAGCAGATCATTGATGGCAGTGACGGAATTCTCTGTGCCCTTGAACCTTACAGACTGGCTGATTGTATCAAAGGATTGATCGACGATAAGGAGAAGCGGGAGCAACTTGGCAAAAATGCCGGATTAAAGGAGGCTCCGAAAGGACAGGCAGAAAAGCTGTTTCAACTGCTGGCGTAAAAGAGATATGAAAGAGAAAAAAGAGTTGCTGGTCATCATACCGGCGAATAATGAGGAACAGAATATTTCAGATGTAATCAAGCAGCTTAAGGCGCAGCGGATTGAGGAAATTGCCGATTTGCTTGTGATAGATGATGCTTCTCTAGACGAAACCGTACAGGCAGTGGAGAGTGAAGGCTGCCCGTTGGTGAAAAACATATTTTGGCTGGGCTATGGAAATTCTCTCAGACTTGGATATAAGTATGCTGTACGGGGCGGTTATCGTTATGTCATCCAGATGGATGGGGACGGTCAGCATGATGCATGTAATATTCCTGTGATATATCGAAAGCTAAAACAAAAAAGTCCAGGCGGGGAATGTCCGGATATTGTACTGGCTTCCCGGTTTATGGAGGGGAGTTCGGAATTTCCCATTTCGCTACTTAGAAGAGCGGCGTATGCATGGTTTCGGTTTGTGATTTATATCGTGACGGGAAGAAGGATCGCAGATCCTACAACGGGATTGCAGGGATTGAGCAGGAAAGCGTTTTCTTATTATTCGGAATATCAACATTTCGATGATCAGTATCCAGACGCTAATATGGTCATTCAGATGTTGCTGCTTAAGTTTCAGGTGGTAGAAATTCCGGCAGTTATGCATATGAGGACAGGCGGACAGAGTATGCATGGAGGGTTAAAGGCATTTTGGTACATGTGCAGAATGTTTTTTGAAATTCCAGCAATAGTATTTCGGATCAAGGGATTAAAGATAGATGAAGGAGCAGGCTTGAAGGATGCAGACATGGCATGGAAAGAGAATGAAATTTCAAAAGGCTGATTTTTCCGAGAGTGCCGGGAAGATCGATAATCCAGGCTGCGGATGGTATCATGTCTATTCTTTTGCAATCCAGGAGCTTTCACAGATGTCTTTGAAAGAGGCGGAGGGGAGTCTTAATGTTGATAGTAAATATGAGCAGCTTGTTCTGGTTTTGATCGATATCGGCGCATTCCGGACACGCGTGATGCCGAAAGAGACCATTTGCTATATTGAGCAGATATTTCAATTGTTTCATTCTTATAAAAAGCAGATAATCCTGCGTGTTGTTTATGACCGTGCAGGGAAGGGTATGGAGCGGGAGCCGATGGAGCGCTCTCTTATTGAAACGCATATGGAGCAGATTGGAGATATTGTCTTAAAGTATGCAGAGGATATCCTGGTGATCCAGGGAATATTTGTAGGAAACTGGGGAGAGATGCATGGCTCTAAGTTCCTTGATATAAGGGACATGCGGGAACTGTTATGCTGCCTGCACAGGTCTGTTAAGGGAAGTTGCTGCCTGGCAGTACGCACGCCCTCCCAGTGGAGGAAGATTATGGATTCTTCCAGAGTCTTTCAGGAGCTTAAAGGGAATATGGCGCTTTTTAACGATGGATTATTTGGTTCATCGACGGATCTGGGAACCTATGGGGAAGGAAATACCCCTGTGAGAGGGTGTGAGCCTGCAGGTCGTGCGGAGGAGCTAGAATGGCAGAGTACACATATGGAGAACCTTCCGAATGGCGGAGAAGCGGTAGCAGCAAAAAAGTTGGTTGGCTATCGCGAGGCGGCAGAGGAGATGAGAAAGATCCATCTGTGTTATCTGAACAGCGTGTGGCAGGAGGAGTTGCTTGAGCTTTGGAGAGACGAAAAAGTTAAAGAGCCGGGCTGTTGGATGGGTTTCAGCGGCTACGATTATATTGGCCGGCATCTGGGGTACCGTTTTGTAATCCGGGATGCCAGGATGTTTTCTCTAAGGTGTATGTATATAGAGCTTGAAAATATCGGTTTTGCAGGATTGTATGAAGAAGCAGAGTGCATTTTGATCATAGAAACGGACGATGGTAATATCATTCAAAAGATTGTGGATACGGATCCCCGCAGGTGGAAAAGCGGGCAGAGGGAGCAGTTTACAGTAACTTTGCCTGATGTGGAAGGAAGAATAGAAAGTTTAAGGCTCTATCTGAAATTGCAGAGGAAAAGGGATGGGAGAAGCCTGTATTTTGCCAATAAAGGAGCCGGGGATAAGATGCTGCTTGGCAGGATTGAAAAGAAAGGATTTTTTAGATTTAACAGGAGGGAGAGGTAAGCATGGATACATGGTACTGGGTACTTGAATACAGTAAAGTGTTTGTCGGGTATTTGCTTTTAATGTTTGTCTGGCCTTCCGTTGTATTTGGGAAGCATCTTCGAGAGAAGGATATAGTATATCGGTTTGGTTTTTGCGTTACCGTGCAGATCGTACTGATCAATATAGCTGTATTGCGCCTGGGGCTGTTCCGTATACTAAAACCGCAGATTGTTATTGCCCTGTTTTACGGCGTGTTTTTATTTGCCCTTGTGCAAAGAATCAGGGAGCGTCGTGGGCAGTCAGCGAACAGAGAAAAAAGAAAGATGAAGCTGCGCAGGAGGATCAGGCTTTGGGCGAAGGAGCTCTGGTGGCGATTCAGTATGCGGGCAGGGGAATACAGTGTTCTTGCAGTCATTCTTATATTCGGGATGATGTATTTTTCGTACGGTACGTCACAGGTACATTCTTACGGGTTTGGAGATTCCTATGTACATCATGCATGGATACATGGACTTACCGAAGGAAATGTTTTTTCAGATGGAGTATATCCGGAAGGTATGCATTGTTTTATTTATTGCATGGATACATTATTTGGGATCCGTGTGTACAGCAGTCTCCTGTTTTTGCAGGGAATCCACGTGATGGTGCTGCTTTTTGCGGCATATGCCCTGATGAGGGAAGTGTTTCACTGGCGCTATACGCCGTTGTTTGTGCTCACATTGTTTTTGACACTTGATCTGCTTAATGCCGATCAGATCTACAGTATGTTCCGTTTACAGATCACCCTGCCTCAGGAATTCGGACTGCATACACAGTTTTTGTGTGCATTATTCCTGGTGCGGTATCTGAAGGATGAACGCCGTTTTGTAAGAGGGCAGAGCACATCCCGGTATTACTGGAATGATAATCTGTTTTTGTTTATGATGTCTTTGGCAGCATCGATCTCCATTCATTTTTATACGACGATCATGTCGTTTGTGATGTGTGTTGCGTTTGCAGTGTTTGCAGTAAAGAAGATCTTTACGAAAGAGCGGTTTATTCCCCTTGCAACGGCGGTTATCTGTGGGTGTCTTTTAGCGGTCCTGCCTATGGTCAGTGCTCTTTGTTCAGGGATTCCGTTCAATTACTCAATCAAGTGGGCGGTCAATACGATGGACGGGGAGGAGACCAGAGAGTTTGACAGCAGTGCGGATGAAGGGCTTAAGAAAAAAGAGAAGTCAGTCAACCTGATTCCGGTGAAAAAAGCGAAAAAAATCTATGAAAAAGGGTACAAAGCTTTATATGGAGAGACGAGGGCAAAAGGGATCTTATGTATTACAGGAGCGGTAATTGTTCTCTGCCTCTTATCCAGACGGCGGAATTGGCTGCATTTTAAAGAAATCAGCAGCGGTTATCCACCGGTGATCCTGTTTACGTTTTTATTTATACTCATATATGCCGCGCCGCATATCGGCCTTCCGTCTGTCATATCGGATTCCCGGTTCTGTAGTGTCGGTCATATGATGATGCTGGCGGTTGTGATGATGCCGGCGGATGTTTTGTTTTCGATGCTGACTTACTATTGCAGGGATTTTTTGTTGCAGGTATGTTCCGTGCTGTCGGTGGCGGGTATCTATATGTTGACGATGCTGACCGGGAATTTCCATGGATACCTGTTTTATGAACTGACAAGGTATAATTCTACAGTGGAATTGACAAACTCTATTATAGACCGATTCCCTGAGAAAGATTTTGTCATAGTAGCGCCTACGGATGAACTGTATCCTGTCATTAAGTACGGGTGGCATGAGGAACTGCTGGCATTTGTTCAAAATACCGCTACCGAGAACTATACATTATCGCCGAGCCATGTATTTATCTACGTGGAAAAAAGGCCGATCCAATATGCGCAGGCTTATTTCTTCCAGGGTCCTGCATGGCTTGCCCAGGAAAAATATATGGATATCTACTGGGACAAATATTCTAAAAAATATCCGGATACCGGGGCGAGTCAGGCTCCGAAGATTACGGCCGCTGTTGTTTCTAAAGAAGAGGCCGGGAAAGAGATCCCGGAGTACTGGAATAGCTGGTTTACATACACAAAGCTTGACAGCCGCACGATTCTGGAATCTAAGGCGTATAATTGGTGTCAGCGTTATCTGAATCAGCATCCGTTTGAGATGAATGTGTATTATGAAGATGAGGACTTTATCTGCTATTATTTGAAGCAGGAGCCGGATATGCCTTATAATCTGGGGACAAATTGAGATGGCAAGAAGACGTAAAGTAAAATTGGGAATTTGTTTTTATGTGATGCTGGTGGTGTTTGTCATACTGCTGATTGTGCTGGCGGCGCTTGTGGTTCCTACATGGTGGGAGGCTGTAGCAAACAGGGACAGAGTAGAGACGAAAAGCTATGATTTTACGGAATCGGCAAGAGAAGTTAAGAATCCAAACAGAGGCTTCTATCGAATGTACAGTTTCCCAATTACAGATAAAAAAACAAATTACAAAAAACTTATCGGAGAGATTGACGAAAATGACAATGACACCAAGCTTATGATGACGCAGATAAATCTTAAGGCTTACCGTGACGGGAAGATATCAAAGAAGGGTCTCGCTAATATCAAATCATTATTGGATATACTGGAGGCTGTAGACAAGCAGCTTATCGTGCGCTTTGTCTATGATAATGAAGGAAAGAATGAGCAATACGAACCGGACAGCTTAGATATAATATTAAAGCATATGGAGCAGTTGGAAGACATATTAAAAAGCCACAGCAAGCAGATCTTTATCCTGCAAAGCCTTTTTGTGGGAAATTGGGGCGAGATGAATGGTACGCGCTATGATTCGGATGAAGATTTTCGAAAGCTGGCATGGAAGCTTGCGGATGTGTCGGATGAAGCAACATATCTGTGTGTCCGGGTGCCGGCACAGTGGAGAAGGATCATGCAGTCGGACCATCCTTCAAAGGAAGCAGTGTCCGGGAATCTGACTGCTGACAGGTTAGGACTTTTCAACGACGGGATGCTCGGAAATGAAAGTGATTACGGAACTTACTGTACGGATTCAGACTGGGACAGTGAATTTGAGCGCTTCCCGCGGCTTACACGTGAGGAAGAGATTGAATTTCAAAACGAGCTGTGCCGCCGGGTTCCCAACGGGGGAGAGGTTATAAACGACAATGTTTATAACGATTTCAGTAATGCGGTGAAGGATCTGGCGGCGATGCATATTACTTATCTGAACAAAGTATATGATCCGGAGGTTCTGGACAAGTGGAAACAGACAAAAGTGAAAGAAAAGGGCTGTTTTTATGGAATGGACGGACTTACCTTTATCGACCGCCATCTGGGTTACCGGCTGGTCATGGAAAAAGTGCACCTAGCACAGAACAAGCAGAAGAAATGTCTTTCCGTGGGAGTTGAGCTTAAAAATGCAGGGTTTGCTCCACTGTACAAAGAACCAAAGATCAGGATGGTCCTGCAGGATGAGGAAGACAAGGAGACGTTTGTTTATCCGGTGACGCAGTCCATTCGGGGATTGGCAGGCGGGAATGAGGCGGAAAAGACCCAGATCCTGGATGTGGATATACCGTTTCATGAGCTTACAGGTGAAAAATATACCGTGTATTTTTCTATGGTCGATCAGGACACGGGAGAGCATATCCTGCTGGCCAATGAAGAAGATGAAGAACAGTATGGATATCGCATCGGTACTATCAAGATGAAATAAAAGCATAGAATGGGGAGCTTGACAAAATGATGGGCAAGGAAAAACCTAAAATTATGTTTTTTATAGGTAATATGAGCAGCTCTGGAGGTACCGAAAGGGTGCTGTCTGTAATTGCAGAGGGGCTGTTTGAAAGAAGCTATGAAGTCTTTATCGTAAGTCTCTGGGGAGGCGGTAAGCCTTTTTTCTCCTTAAAAGAAGAGATAAAGATATACTGGGTGGAAAAAGAGCGGCAAAGGCAGGGAATCAGAGGGAATCTCCAATACCTGATGAAGGTCCTTGAGAATAAGAAGCCGGATGTTCTGGTAGATGTAGATACAATCCTGGGGTGTTATTCACTGTTTTTAAAGATTTGGAGACAGAACCTTTGCTGGGTATCGTGGGAGCATTTTGCTTTTAACCACCATTTTCGGAAAAACAGACTTCTTCGCAAGGGAGTCCGGAGGATAGTTTCTAAGTATGCGGATCATCTGGTAGTACTGAATGATTCAGATAAGAGAAGCTATGAGGAGAAATTAAGGCCGCGCTGTATGGTTACACGCATTTATAATCCGGTGCCTTATAAGGAGACCTTTTTAAAGCAGAAAGAGAGGAAAATAATCTTTGCAGCCGGAAGGCTCACAAAAGAAAAGGGATTTGACCTGCTGATCCGAAGCTGGAAGCTCTTAGAAGAAAGAGAGCCCCGGTGGTTGATGGTAGTTGCAGGTGAAGGAGAAGACAGGAAGAGGCTTGAGAGGATCAAAAGTGCTCTGGGACTTCGGAGATTGTACTTTATAGGGAAGGTGCCAGATATAGAAACGTATTATGAACTGGCAGCATTCGTCGTCCTTCCTTCAAGATATGAAGGGTTCGGGATGACTTTAGTTGAGGCGATGCACTATTCGCTTCCGGTTGTGAGCTATGCATGTCCGACAGGACCTATGGAGATCGTGGCGGACGGAGAAAACGGATTTCTTGTGGATGCGGGGGATGTAAGGATGTTTTCCCAGAGGATGAAGCTTTTGATAGAGAATGACAGGCTGCGTAAACGTATGGGAGAGAGGGCGGCAGAGACAGCCGGGAGATTTGGCAGGGAGAGAATCTTAGATGAGTGGGAAAAGATGCTTGGAGTGGAAGATATCAGTAATTGTTCCTGTATATAATTCGGAAAGTTATATCAGAGAATGTCTTGCGTCGGTGCTGAACCAGACATATCGAAATATAGAAATACTCGTAGTTGACGACGGTTCTGTGGACCGAAGTGCTGAAGTCTGTGAAGAATTGAGAAAAAGAGACAGACGGATACGGATATTTCGCCAGACCCACTGCGGAGTATCGGCAGCGAGAAACAGAGGGATATATGAAGCTTCCGGCAGATATGTGTTTTTCATAGACAGTGATGATATGATACACCCTCATCTTTTGGAGGCGCTTGTGATGCGGGCGGGGATTTACGATACGGATCTTTTGTTCTGTACATATAGAAAAGTACATACGGCACAGATAAAACGGATGGCGGATAGGATCAAGACCGTTTATAGTCCGAAAAAGTGCCGGTGGGAAGAAGGGGAACGGTCAGATGCTTTGGGATGGTTCCATGAGAAACACAGCAAAGAATTATCCTGTATTGGCGGGAAGATGATACGGCGTGACAGGATAGGAGAAGTGAGATTTGATGAGGAACTTTCTAAGGGAGAGGATACGGTGTTATTATACCGGCTTTGCAGCAAAGGTATGAAGATGTCTTATCTGGATGAGGGATGGTATTATTACAGGACATATCCTGAGAGTATCACTGCAGCCCAAGGGAAGCGTGTGACGGCAAAAGACTTTGGAGCTTACAAAATAATACGGGCCGGTGAGGCAGAAAAGGGAAATATAAAATGGGCGTTGATATGGGAATATCGTTATATGTGGAAGCTTTTGTCAGAGTATCTGGTGTTCAAAACAAAGAAGGATAAAAAGAACAGCCGGATCCTTAAGCAGGTGACGGAGGCGGAACGAAGCCATCCGCTGTATGGTATGCTTCCTGTTCGGACGAGAGTCCTTTTTAGTAGTCTGTATCTTGGATGCTCCTATGTTCCTCCCGTCAGAGGATTATGGAGGTTCAAACAGAGGATTATGGGAGGGAAAGAGTATGAAAGATTTGATCTCGGTAATTGTTCCAATCTATAATTCGGCAAGATATCTCCGGGACTGTGCGGCATCTGTGCTGGAACAGACTTATACATATTTTGAATTACTTCTGATTGACGATGGCTCCGAGGACAACAGCCGGGAGATCTGTAAGGAGCTGTGCGTGCAGGATGAACGGATCCGGCTGGTGTGCCGGGAGCATAAGGGAGTGTCTGCCGCCAGGAATGCGGGTATAGAGGAGGCGCAGGGGAAATATGTCTTTTTCCTTGACAGTGACGATATCATCCATCCGCAATTGCTGGAAGCCTTACATGGACTGATGGAGAAGGAAGGAGCGGCGATTGGTACAGAAAGACGTTACCGGGCAGGGGAGGAAGGATTCGAAAGACCGGGGGAGTGGAAGGCGGAAGATGTCAGTGCGCTGGAAAATATGTATCTGAAAAATGAAGAGGCGCTGGAATGCCGTACATTTGCCAGCTCAAAGACTGCTCTTTCCGGGATTGGCGGGAAGATGGTGCAAAAAAGCGCCGTGGGGGAAGTTCGCTTCCATGAAACACTGACTCATGGAGAAGATACACTGTTCATGTATCAGGTGCTGGCAGGAGGCGCGGATGTAGCCGTGCTGTGCAGGGACTGGTATTGCTACAGGAAGCATGGGGATGGGACGATCAATAAACTTACCGTTAAGGGGTGTGACAGTATCTACAGGGCGGAGTGCACGATCCGGGATCAGGAGATGTCTGCAGGCAGGGAAGAGAATGCACTGACTTGGGAGCTTGCGATTGTAAATACTATTATAGGATGGTACAAGGCAGGAAAAAAAGATGATGATACAGATTTAATGAGATATGTAAAAAGCAAGGTGGATGTTGAGAAGGAGCAGAAAATATTTTTTAGGTTGGATCGGTTAAAACAGTTAGAATTTGGTGTGTTAACCTATTGCTATCCATTTTGTGATATGTATAATATATATCCGTTTTTTATCCGTGGTATTTATTATGTACGCATGTATGCAAATAGGTATGCTATGCGTGGTGTTTATCATGTACGTATGTATGCTATGCGCGGTGTATATTTTTTTCGCCGTCTTGTCGCTTGGCCGGGAATATGCTACAGGAAGATTCTGAACCAAGTGCATATACATCGTTGGAGAGTAAGATGGGCATATAAAAATGTGAAATGGAAAGGGAAGTGGCTTGTACAGATGACCTGGATCATCATACGGAGAAGTATATGGAAGGTTATGGATAGGCGGCATTTTATCATGCATCGGGAGGAGCGTTTGGATGGAAAGGAAGAAAGATAAAGCAAAGGTTGGAATTCTCACATTCCATTGTTCGGACAATTATGGAGCGATGCTGCAGGCGTATGGATTAAAACAGTATCTATGCAGCCATGATATAAAAACAGATATCGTTCCCTATGAGCCGCCTTATATGACTGGCAGGCATTGGTGGATCCCGTATATTCCCATTGGGAAGGTATCCCGGTGGTTCCGGTTTGCGAGAAGCGGGTGGAAGTCTCATCGACTTATGGGAAAGAATTTTTTTCGTCTGAGAAAAAACATGAAGGCTTTCCGGAGAAAATATCTGTTGGAACAGGGTCAGCACAGGCTGTTTTTTGCCAGTCAGTTGAACAGGCTTTCTTATGAAACTTATATTGTAGGGAGCGATCAGATCTGGAATCCGGATATTACCTGCGGCCTCAGAAAGGAATATTTTGGAGGGTTTGAAAATGAGAAGAAAAAGAAAGTGATCGCTTATGCGGCCAGCATGGGAGGGGCTGCCCTTGCCGAGCGGTATGATGAAGAATTTTCAGAGCTGTTAAAGAACATGGATGCCATATCCACAAGGGAGGAAGCGGCGGTTCCCTATGTCAATAAGTTTTATAAAAAGAGGGTTACGGCAGTTTTGGACCCGGTGTTCTTTCTTGGGCGGGAAGAGTGGGAAAGGATTGAAGCGCTGCCTAAAGAGCAGGGTTACATACTTGTCCATATGACCGAGCGAACACAGGAAATTGTTGATTATGCGAAAGAGCTGTCGAAGGAGAAAGGACTTCCGGTCATTGAGCTCCGGACGAACATAGGAGGTGTCACGGAGGAAAGTTTTTCCGTGGTATATACAGCCGGGCCTGCGGAATTCTTAGGGTATATCAAAAAAGCGGATTATGTGATAACGAATTCCTTTCACATGACTGCGTTCGGTATCATTTACCAGAAGCAGTTTGTGATATTCTTACATAAGAGCCTTGGGGCAAGGATTCATAATATCTTGAAGATACACGGACTGGAAGACAGGCTATACAGCGAAGAGCAGCCGTTAGATATCGATGCGCTGCCGAACTGGGATGAAGTAATGAAAAGGACCAGGGAGAGCAGAAAGGTATCAGAAAATTATCTGATGGGACACTTACTGGGACTACATGTTGAAAAAGAAGAATGCTGCGGATGCGGTGCCTGCGAGGCTGTCTGTCATACTGGTGCGCTCCGTATGCTGCAGGATGACGAGGGGTTTCGTTATCCCTATATTAATGAGAAGTTGTGTACCCATTGTGACAGGTGCAAACAGGTATGTCCTTTGAAAAGTGAGAGCAGTAATCTGGATCATGAGCTGTATTTTGGTGCACAGGCGAAGAATGAGAAAGTCAGACATTCCAGTTCTTCGGGAGGTGTATTCTCAGCCATAGCGCAGTTCGTTCTAAGCCATAGCGGTGTTGTCTACGGAGCAGGATATAATGAGCATATGGAGGTTGTGCACCAAGAGGTCAGCAATTCGGAGCAGTTAGAGCGGATAAAGAGGACGAAGTACGTGCAAAGCAATATCGAGGGTCTGTATCCCCGAATCGAGCAGAAATTAAAGGCGGGGCAGTGGGTATTGTTCTGCGGTACGCCCTGTCAGGCTCAGAGTCTTAAGCTTTATCTGAACCAGACTTATGACAGGCTTATTATTGCGGATTTGATTTGTTACGGTGTGCCGTCCCCCGGAATGTGGAGTGATTATGTAAGATATCTTGAGCAGGAGCACGGCGGGCGGATGACAGATTTTTCTTTCCGTGATAAAAGGAACAAAGACAACGGCCATATGCGCTCCTACATTATAGACGGAATGGAATATGTGGATTCCCTCTATGAAGATATTTATTGCAGAATCTATTTTACAAATTACATATTGAGGCCATCCTGCCATAGCTGTAAGTTCTGTAAGCCGGAGCGCGACAGCGATATCACCATCGGGGACTTCTGGGGAATTGAAAATGTAGAGCCAGAGGTAGATGACGGTATGGGAACTTCACTTGTTATCGTGCATACTGATAAAGGGAAAAAGGTGTGGAATCAGATTAAAGGGAACTTAAATTGGTTCGAATGTGAGAGAGAGGAAGTGCTTCAGCCACGTCTTCAGACTGCTACAAATGCGGCAAAAGGGCGGGAAAGCTTTATGCAGCAGTATATGGCGAAGCCATTTACGGAGTTTATAAAGGAGGAGCAGGAAAAGAGGAAAAGATGGTAAAAAATATAGATAGTCAAATGAAAAGACTGCTATACTGGAAATTAACCTTAATGGGGTATTCTGTGTTTCGGTTGGGATACTCTGGCTTGTATGTAAAAAGAAAGAAGAATGAAAAAACAGGAGCATATGCAGGTAACTTTTACCTAAAGATAAGGCAATTAAAAGCGATAGATGGCAGCCAGTCCCGATGCCAATATGATGAAAAGCAGGAAGAGATAAAGCGAGCAGCACGGATCATATATCAGGGTATCGCAAGAAATATTAAAAAGGAATCCGATCATTGGGATTATTCTGTTGTGGGTAAGGGGAGTATCCTGCCGTGTACAACTTGTATAGATATTATCTTTGTCCAAAGGCAGATTTATAAGGACTTAAAAGAGACCCAAGAACATCAGGAACAATTCATAAGAGGAATTGCAGAAGGCATAGATTTTTGTTATCATCCGAGAACAATGTATCTGACTTTTGATGATGGGCCATCAAAAGAAAATACTTATAAAGTATTAGAGGTGTTGAATAAAAGAGGGATCAAAGCTACCTTCTTTTTGATAGGCATCTATGTAAAATGGTATCCGGATATTGCCAGACAGATTGTCAGGGATGGTCATGCAATCGGAATTCATTGTTATATTCACGATTACGATGTAATTTACCGTAGTGTGGATGATTATATTGATGATTTTGAAAAAGCACATCAGATCATAAAAGAAGTCTTAGGAATAGAGCCAAAGATTTTTCGTTTTCCAGGGGGGAGCGATAAGGAAATATGTAAGGATATTGCGGCAGAAATGGAAAAACGGGGATACATTTTTTATGATTGGAATGCAGGATTAGAAGATGCAGTGATAGAGCCAAAGCCGGAGGAATTGATTGATAATGCAGTAGAGTCGGCTCATAGAAATGGTAAGGACAAGGAAATAATCATGTTAGCCCACGACAGGGTTTACGCTACAGGTGAATGTTTAGACGAATTGCTTGACAGACTTCCGGGATATCAGATGAAATTACTGACGGAAGCTGTTGAGCCGGTACAATTTGTAAAGAGATTATAAGATGAGTAAAAAAATAGAAAAAATAAAAAATAACATGGAAAGATTTCGTGAATGGGAATGGACGAGATATAAAAAAAGAAAGTGCAGAAGGATTAAAGAACATAATTTTACAATCATAGCATCAAATTGTGGAGGGACGTTTATCTATTATGATATGGGTTTGCCATATCTCACTCCGACTGTTAATCTAAGTATGGGAATGAATGACTTTGTTAAATTCGCCGAGAATCTTAAAGATTATTTAGAGCAGGAATTTGTTGAAATAAAAGAGGAAAGCCGATATCCGATCGGGCTATTGGGGGATATAAAAATAAATTTCGTCCATTATGATACTTTCGAAGAAGGAGTCAGAAAATGGGAGGAGAGAAAAAAACGAATCAATTGGGATAATTTGTTTATTATGGGAACGGATAAAGATGGATGTACATATGAAACGATTCAACGGTTTGAAAAATTGCCTTATAAAAATAAAGTGATATTTACCCATATTAATTATCCGGAGTTTCCATCTGCTTTTTATATTAAAGGATTTGAAGATAGAAGTGAACTGGGCGTTATTACGTTTTTTAAAAAACAATTTTTAAAGCGCCGGTATTTAGAC
This sequence comes from uncultured Dorea sp., assembly GCA_910586965.1. Classification (GTDB taxonomy): domain Bacteria; phylum Bacillota; class Clostridia; order Lachnospirales; family Lachnospiraceae; genus MD308. The sequence continues at coordinate 107,874 of CAJUMF010000007.1, forward strand.
GATTTTGATTATGTCAAATTTTTGAATAGATAGGATTTTGAATTATATGGCTTTTTATGGAGGAAGGGAGAATGGAAAAGAAACGGCGGGAAGTAATAAAAGACAAAGTTTCAGTAGTGACACCGGTATATAACGGGGAAACATATCTTTCTCCGATGTTGGATTCTATATTAGAACAGACTTATCCGTATATAGAAGTGATTTTAGTTGATGACGGGTCTACAGATAAGACAATTGAGGTTGCGGAAAGCTATCGGAAAAACTTCGAAAATAAAGGATATGAGTATCGCATCGTTAAGGCAAAACATAAATGCGCCGCGGCCGCAATCAATCAGGGGCTTCCTTTTGTGACTGGGGAATATCTGATCTGGCCGGATAGTGATGACAGACTGGAGCCTGAATCAGTAGAAAAGCGTGTCTTATTTCTTAAAGAACATCCAGAGTATGAATGTGTGCGGTCATTGTCTTACTATTTTGACCAGGCAACGGGTGAAGTGACACGTGCTGATGAAAAGACGGGTGATGTGGAGAAGGAAGATTTGTTCTGGGATATTCTGGAATCGAAGACTTTTGTTTGCTGTGGATGCTATATGCTGAAAACAGAACCTTTCTTTGAAATCTATCCGAATAATCATATACCGGAATATCAGTATAATGTGGGACAAAATTTCCAGATGCTCTTGCCGTTTATGTATCAACATAAGTGTCCGACAATACCGGAACGGCTTTATGGTGTCTGTGTCAGGGCGGGAAGTCATTCCAGAAAAAAGCTGACGCAGAAGGAAGAGGAAAGAAAGTATAGAGATTATGAGAAGCTGATTGATGAGATCGCAGCAATCTGTCAGATAAAGGATGAATCGTCTAAAAAGCATATTGAGCACTGGAAGGCAAAACGTGCATACGGGCTTGCATTAAAATATGGTACTAAAAGACGGATTGTAGAGTCGTTGTACAGGCTGTACAAATGCGGAGAAGTGCGTTCGGATAGAGTTATGCAGGAAGCTTTTTGGATTTATATCGGGAAAACAAAATGGTATCAATTTTTAAGAAAACATGTAACTAAGAAAGATATCGGGATTTTTTTGCTGCTCTTTTTTGGCCTGCTATTACCGGCACCGGCATATAAACCAGCTCCTATTGAGGAGGCAGTAATACAGGATGAAACGGAGAAAAGTGAGGAGGTAAGTAAAGAAAATGAGGTGGCGGAGGTAGTTGAAGTAAAAGAAGTAGAAGAAATCGATTATGAGGAAGAGACCAATAATATCATAAGACACACTCTTCCAGGAATTATTTGTTGGGGAGATAGTCTGACAGAAGGGGATAAAACGAATTATCCTATGGTGATTTCTGAATTGGTGAAAGAAAATATTATTGATGCATTTGATGTTCCCTATGCTTTAGAGACTCCCCGGGTAGAAAATGTAGGAGTTTCTTCAGAAGATTCTGTGACAATTGCCGGACGGGCAGGAGCTATCCCATACGTTACCTCGGAGGAGATTGTTATTCCAAAGAATGTCACAGCAGTTGAGCTTCCATTTGAGTCAGCGGATGGGAAGATTGTGTTGCCCAATAGGCCGGGGCATACAGGTCTTGATACCATAACAATAGCGGGAGTCACTGGAAATATAAGCATGAAATCAGATGAAGCCACAAAGAAAAGGACATATTATTTTACCCGTATGGAAGAAGGAGAGGAAGTAAAAGTTTCGGCGGGAACAAAGATAGATACATATGCTTCTGCGCATTTTCTAACATATTTTCCAGTGGTATTTATAGGGACAAATGATAAACCTTTGGATATAAAAAGGCTAATTAAATATCAGAAAGCAATTATAAATCATTATACAGAAAATAAAGAGAAGTATATCGTTGTCGGTATACCAACTGGAACGGCAAAAGAACGTGCCAAACTTGAAGAGGCTATGGAAAAAGAATATGGAGATAAGTATATTAACCTTCGTGAATATATGTGTACATCAGGAATTACTGATGCGAACAGGTTATTGGATGCTGGTATAACGGAAACAGCGAGAGATAAAGAAATGCTTGCAGAGGGAAGGATGCCGGCAAGCCTAATGGTAAGTGATGAGGTGCATTTTAATCCATATGGATATGAGCTGACGGGAAGGCTTATCTATAACCGTATGGAACAGTTGGGATATTTTGATAAGGTAAGGGAGGCTATGGCAGAGTTTATAGATTAAGGAATATAAAAAGCCATTTTTGAAAGTGGGGTACAGAGATGAAGTTTTTCAGAAATATTAAAAAATATAATGGTTATGCATTATATGTAGCTATGGCAGAGTTAAAATCAGAAGTAGCAGCCTCTTATCTGAACTGGATCTGGTGGATTCTGGAGCCTTTGCTTACTATGATCATCTATGTGATTGTATTTGGCTATATTTTTGAAGCATATGAAGAAAAATACACGGTATTTCTTTTTATCGGCATACTTATGTGGAATTTCTTCAGTGGAGTGATAAAATCGAGTATAGCGGTAGTTAAGAGCAACCAGTCGATTATTTCAAGAGTTTATGTGCCAAAGTACATTCTTCTTGTATGTATTATGTATCAATATGCCTGTAAATTTGGATTTGGTATGCTGGTAGAGTTTATTATGCTGATTGTGTTCCGTGTGAAGTTTAATTTCGGTATGCTGCTTGCCATTCCGTTTTTGATGGGATTTTTTATGTTTACTTTTGGTCTTGCCAGTATATTGATACATTTTGGAGTGTATATTTATGATCTGACCTATGTAATTGGCATTGTGCTCAATTTTGTCATGTTTCTAAGCGGGGTATTCTATTCGATTGAGGGAAGGATACCAGGATTATATGGCAGGGTGGCAGGCCGGGTGAATCCAGTAGCTTATTATATAGCTTCTTTGAGAAATATTCTGATCTATGATGTAAGACCGTCCTTTTTCTGGTTTTTTATATGGTGCATCGTGTCAGTCGTGTTGTCTGCAATCGGGGTTTGGCTGGTTCATAAGAATGAAAATAATTATGCGAAGGTAATCTGATATGGTATCAATAAAAGTAGAAAATCTGGTAATTAAATATAAGACATTGAATAGCACTTCAATACAGAGAAATTTTTTTCAGAAGCGGAAAAAGCGTTATACCTATACGGCGGTTGACGATATATCTTTTGAGGTAAAAAAAGGAGAGATATTCGGGTTGACAGGTCGGAATGGAAGCGGAAAGTCAACACTTTTGAGGGCAATAGGGGGAATGCTCGCCCCGGATTCCGGAAAAGTTGACCTAATGGGGCAGTCGGTATCTTTACTGGCAATCGGAGTTGGTTTTAAGATGGAGATGACTGGCAGAGAGAATATCTATATTGCGGGCTTGCTGCTTGGTTTCAAACAGAAAGAAATTAAAGAAAAAGAACAGGAAATAGTTGACTTTGCAGAACTGGGGGAATTCATAGACATGCCGGTAAGGACATATTCGAGCGGCATGTATTCGAGACTGGGATTTGCAATTACAGCTACATTGGAGACAGATATTCTCTTAATCGATGAGGTGCTTAGTGTCGGAGATGAACGTTTTCGTCAGAAGAGTTATGATAAAATGAAACAATTGATTACAAACAAAGAGAAGACCGTAATTATCTGTGCACATAACCGGACGATTTTAGAAGAGTTGTGTGAAAGGGTTCTTTGGATGGAGAAGGGAAAGATTGTTAAAGTAGGTAATGTAAAGGAGGTTATGGATGAATATGAAGAATATATGCATAGATAACAGATAGAGACATAATTAATAAACTTGTAGAAATGATTAATCGAGGAGGATAACAATGAGGAATAAGATGCGAAAAAAGATGCTTGCACTGTTAGTTGTATTAGCGATGGCTGGGGGGTTATGTACTGAAATAACGGTGTCTGCACAGGAGACAGAACAGGAGGAAAATTCGGGGAACAAAACTGAAGAAACAGAAGACACAGGGGACTCCGATAATACGGATGATACGAAGCCTGATCTTGTTGGTAAAGGTGAAATTCCAGACTCTGAGTTAACTTGGAAAGAAGAGAGGTATTGGCAAAAAGGTACTGATGATACAAAAACACTTATAGAGGACATACTAACTATTAGTGGGACAGGAAGTATACCGGTTTTCCAATCTGAATTGGATGTACCATGGGTACATGAGTATACGGATGACGATGGAAAGCAGGTAAAATACATATCAGTTACCAAAATAATCTTAGAGGATGGGGTGAAAGGGATTGATAAAAGTGTGTTTAGTAACCATAAACAGTTAAAGACAGTAGAGATAAAAGGAGATATAGAAAATATAGAGGCTTCTGCATTTAGTAATTGTGTTAGCTTGAATAAGGTGACAGCAGAAAAAGATATATCGACCATAAAAGATACTGCATTTAACGCATGTATCAGCCTGGAATGTATCGAGGTGAAAGGTGATATAGGGGTGATAGAAAAAGGTGCGTTTAATGATTCTAGCCTATCAGAAGTAATTGCAGGGAGTATAACAAATATAAAGGGTTCTGCATTTTCTAAATGTGCGAATTTGAATGCGATTAGTGTGAAAGGTGATATAGGCAGCATTGGAGAAAAAGCATTTTTTGAATGTAAAAATTTGAAAAGTTTCGATGTAACAGGAGGTATCGAAAAAATTGAGAATTCTGCTTTCAGTGGTTGTTCCAGTTTGAGCAGTGTGAATGCCCAAAATATAGATAGTATTGGTACATCTGCGTTTTTTAAGTGCGGTAATTTGAAAACAATCACCATAGCAAAGAACATAAATGAGATTGGAAATTCAGCATTTGAATCATGTGTCAGTTTGGAAAAGATTGTATATAGCCAGGTGAAACATATTGGAGACTCTGCTTTTTTAAGATGTCTTAATTTGACAGAGATAGATTTGTCCGATTTAACTACGTTGGGGAAAGAGGCTTTCAAATCATGTGCTTTGACGGCAGTAAGTCTCCCTAATGGACTGAAAACTATCGGTGATAGTGCATTTGAAGATTGCGTTGATTTGAAAAGTGTAAGTGTATCTGGCAGTACAACCAATATAGGAAAGCGTGCTTTTTATGGATGTAGCGGGTTGGAAAGTGTAGTTTTGAGTGAAGGATTAAAGATGATAGAAGCATCGGCGTTTAATGGCTGCAGAAGTGTAAAAAGTATAACATTTCCGAAAAGCTTGACAGATATACAGGCAAGTGCATTTGAATCCTGCACTGGCATAAGAGATATAACGCTGCCTGAAAATGTCAAGAGCGTGGGAAATGATGCATTTGGGAATTGTAATGCAGTTGAAAAAGTAACTGTTTTAAATAATAACTGTAAATTTGGAAGTGGAAACGCACTTCCGCCGAAAGCAGTTATATGCTGTCAGCCAGGTTCTACCGCGGCAAAATATGCTCAAAAGAATGGTAATGATTTTCAGGCCATTGGGAGTAATGGGAGACCACCGGTAACAGGAGCGGATTCTGTACCAAAAGGAACAGAACTTACGGATTCCAAGACAAAAGCTGACTATACGGTGACCAAGCCAAATGCTGCTGTCGAATATAAGGGAACCACAAATAAAAAAGCAACATCCGTTTCGATTCCGTCTACGATAAAAGTCGGAGGTGTCACTTATAAAGTAACAGGGATTGCCAAAAATGCATTCAAGAATAACAAAAAGCTGAAAAAAGTCACCATATCCGGCAATGTTAAGAGCATCGGAGCAGGAGCTTTCCAGGGGTGTACATCACTAAAGAAGGTTTCGATTTCAGCAAAGGTAATGAAGATTGGAAGCAAGGCATTCTATAATTGTAAGAAATTGAATTCGCTCACAATTAAGACAAAAAAATTGACCACAAAGAATGTAGGGAGCAAAGCGTTTACCAAAGCCGGAAGCAGTAACTACAAGAAGCTTAAAGTAAAAGTGCCCTCCGGAAAGGTCAAAGTTTATAAGAAACTGTTAAAGAAAAAGGGACTTTCATCAAAAGCAAAGGTAAGAAAATAAGGAGTTCTCCATGATTTCAGTAATAGTCCCGGTCTATAATACAGAGCGGTATGTGGGGCAGTGCATTGAATCAGTGCTGGCTTCTGCTTATAATGATTTTGAGTTGATTTTGGTCAATGACGGTTCCACAGACCGCAGTATAGAAGTGTGCAGAAAGTACCGTGAACAGGATTGCCGTATCAGGCTGATTGAGCAGAAGCATATGGGAGTATCTATTGCCAGGAACAGAGGATTAAGAGAGAGCAGGGGAGAGTGGATTGTATTTGTAGATTCGGATGATCTGATCTCCCCGGATTTCCTATACTTGGCGTCACGAAGAGAGTATGGGGAGTATGATCTGCTGTTATTTGATTTTGTATGCCTGCAAGAGAAAAGGCAACCGTTTATCGGAGCTAGACGTTGTGCGTTTAAACATTATGAAGAAGGTCGTTATAAGGTCAGGTATTTTGAATATGCGGACAGAGAAGAGATGCTTAGACACTTGTTGAATATGCAACAGATTGTAAAAGGGGGGAAGACAAGCCTGTGTTCTCCGTGTGCCAAAGTTTATCGAAAGTCAGTTATAGAGCGTTATTCGATACAGTTTCCTGAAGATATTGCGATAGGTGAAGACCGTATTTATAATATAGAGTATTTTATGAGATCAAATTTGTGTATATATGTACAAAAGCCGGTGTACTTAGTGAGAAACCGGCCGGGTTCCGCGATGCGAGGTTTTTGCGCTGATTATCTATCTATGGATACGAGATACCAAGAGCGACTGGAAGGAATTATAAAAAGGGAAGGGATGCTGCCATTGCTTAAGAGGGCGTATTATAATAGTGTCCTCATGAGTATGGCAGATGTCCTGATAAGGGGGATTTTTCATCCTGACAGTACGAGAACGGATGCTGAAAATCGCATGTTGTGTCGGAAGATGGAAAAAAACAGGATTTATCAGAGGGCGATGAAAGAATTTTGGAAGACAGGTAGGATGCCAAGAAGAGTATTGCTTTTGTTTTACCGGCTGAGGTGTTATAGAATGGTGAAGCTGATGTGCAGGGTAAGCCGTTGGATTTTGTTTGGGGAGTAAAACGGTAAATCAAATATCCAGCCCCAATAAGGAATTTAGTATTTTAGAAAGAGGACGAATAATGATATGAATTTATCTAAAGAAGAGGAGTATCAGAACTATCTGGAGCAAAAGAGAGCCCGGTTAAGAAATACTGATTTTACGATTATTTCATCGAATTGTAATGGAGCGTTTATGTATTATGATTTGGGATTACCTTATCTGTCGCCTACTGTTAATTTAACCATAGAGATGAATGATTTTGTTAAGATGGTGAAAAATTTAAAGTGGTACATGGAACAAAAAATTGTTAGAGCAGAAGGAGAATACAAATACCCAACAGGGGTGTTGGGAACGGAGGGGAGGGGGATTAAAATAAATTTTGTACATTACAAATCATTTGAAGAAGGTGTACAAAAATGGGAGGAGAGAAAAAAGAGAATCAATTGGGATAATCTGTTTATTGTAGGAACAGCGAGGGGAGACTTCTGGAATTATGATACGATAAAAAACTTCAATCAGCTTCCCTATAAAAATAAAGTTATATTTACTAATGTTGATTATCCTGAATTTCAATCTGCATATTATATAAAAGGTTTTGAAAAGGAACGTCAATTGGGTGTATTGATTGATTATAAAAAGGCAATCCCTTTTGAGACGATATTTGGATGATTTTGATTATGTGGCTTTTTTAAATAATCCTGTTAAATAAAGAAAGGGGGACTGGCGGAGTAGACAGTTCCTCTGTTATGTTTGAATTTTATAATTTTGCATAATTTGTTTTTATTGCATATTTATCTTTCCTGTGCAATGATAACAACAAATCATAAATTTTGTCATGTGATTTATCAATTCTTTTATCCGGGAGTCCGGATTGTCGGTATATTTTTCAAGTTTTCTTTCATGTGTACCCTGATCGTATTATTTAGTAAAGAAGGTGATTGTTATGATTAATGCCTGATTTTCACAGCATAGGGGGAAAATACTCTTTGCTTCAGATATCATTTTAGGAGAACGAGTTATATTTTAAAGAAAGGGAAAGCACAGAAAAATGTTTTAAAAAATACTGACACTTTCGAACCGTGCTGTTATTGGATTGATCAATGGCCTGTTTGGGACGGAATATCCGCCAGATAGTACGATAACTTATAATTGGACAGAACATCATGATGACAACTTAAAGAAGACGCTTGCGGATACGATTGTAACAGTCAATCGTTCCCATTCGTACCATATGGAGGCGCAGATGTATAAAGATGAGGAAATAGAGTTCCGTGTATTCGATTATAGTTACGGCCATGCGCTTAAATCAAGAAGTGATGCGGACATCTTGCATTTTCCGGAACCGCGGATCATCTATCTCTACAATCATGAAAATATTTCTGATACCAAGGAGATTCTCCTTGATTTTGGGACACAGGGAACTTTTTTGTACAGTGTTCCTGTCTTTAAACTCTTAGAGCATACCACCAAAGAACTAAGCAGTAAAAATATGGTGATACTTATTCCGTTCATGATACTGAAGTTGCGTGATAGCATTATGAAGAAACGGACGCCTGAAAATATGAAAGCGTTGCAGACTCTGATTCTTGATGATATAATTAGCACCATCAATGAGAGCCAAGCTCGTGGAAACATTACATCAGCAGATGCAAATAAACTTCGCAACTTGATTCAGAAATTATATAATCATCTTTATTCTCACTATGAGGAGTTTATCGAAGGGGGGCTGAATGATATGATGGAAGATGGGCTTGTATTAGAAGCAGATATTTTAGAGGCAGAATTAACAGAAAAGATAACAAAAAGGGTAACGGAGCAGGTGACCCAGCAAGTAACGGAGCAGGTGACCCAGCAAGCAATGGAGCAAGCGAACCGACAGATCAAGGAAGATGTGATTCGTAAATTGTATGTGAAGATAAAGAATATCGGGCAGATAGCGGATTTTTTGGAGCTGCCTCTGGAAGCGGTTCAAGAGGTGCTGGCATCAGGTAATGGAAAATAAAAAATAAATTCTTTACTTTATGAGAAAAATGTGGTAGTATTACAAATGCGATTTCAATTGTATCATATGCACCCGTAGCTCAGGGGATAGAGCACCGCCCTCCGGAGGCGGGAGCGGCGGTTCGAATCCGCCCGGGTGTGTACTTTAAAAAATGCGCAGCATCTGGAGGAGCCTATGAAGGAGATCTTTAAGGGCTGCCTGGCAAAGCTTGAAGAGCATAAAAGAAGGAATCTTATTCTTCTGGTGGTATTGTCAGTTTTTGCCGTGGGAGCAGCCGGGATGGGATTGACCAAAGAGAAGGCGCAGGTTAGGGAGATACATAAGATAAGCAAGGAAAATGTCAGATTAAAGAATATTGGCTGTGACAGGGAAGTGCTGAATCCGCTCAGGAAGGACGAGCATCCGATACTTAATCGTGCGGCATCCGATTACTTTAAAGGACTTATGGAAGGTGAGACTTTTGTAGAAAAGTATGATGACATTCATGTTTATACAAAAGTAGGAGAATACAGAGGTACTTATATTGCGTTTGCAGAGTACCGTATGAAGATAAAAGATATTTACACAGAAGTTCCGGGATTAGTTACGCTGTATGCGACAAGGGATGAGAAAAGCGGACAGTACCGGATAGATGTAGAAGCGCCGAAGGAACAGGAAGATTATGTTCGCACTGTGATTGGTCATGCAGATGTACAGGAGTTGCTTGGAGCGATGGAAGAGAAATTTGATTTGGCAGTACATTCTGATGCGCTTCTCAGGGAATCGCTGGCAGATCTTAAAAATGCATATGGTGCGTATACCGGGTGATAGGATATTGTGAATGGATATAACATATATGCTGGTTTGGAAAATACAGAGGTAAGAATGAATCGGGTCTTTGAAAAAGAGGCCCGATTTTTTGAATTTTAGACAAGGTTTTATCACATTTTAAACACAATTATAAGATAAGATACTTTACATAAGACAAATAAAACGATATAAGGTAACAGTCGATGAAGGGAGACATATTTATGAATAATCAGTACAGTTATTATACACCAGAACAGGATGATATGGATTATCAGGCGGGGAGCGGCAACAGACAGAACAGGCAAAAGAATAGAAAAGTTCCGACAGTGATCAAAGTTATTGGTCTGGGGCTTGTGTTCGGAATCGTGGCGAGTGCGGCATTCCAGACGAGCAATATCGTAGCAGGGAAGTTTCTTAAGAATACTCCGGAAGCGGCAGAGAAAAAAGTAGAGACTGCAGGGAGTACACAGCTTACGACAGGTTCGGGAAAGACGGCGGCATCGGATATTTCCACTATAGCTAAAAATGCGATGCCATCCGTAGTGTCAATTACAAATATGAGTGTGAAGCAGGTACAGAATTTCTTCGGAGGAATCCATGAGCAGGAGAGCGAGAGCGCAGGGTCAGGCATTATCATTGCTCAGAATGATACAGAGCTATTGATACTTACCAATAATCATGTGGTGGAGGGAAATGATACATTGACAGTATCATTTATAGACGAAGAAAGTGTAACGGCAAACATCAAAGGGACGGATTCTGAACGGGATCTTGCAGTTATTGCTGTTCAGATGAAGGATATTAAGAGTTCAACAAAGGATGAGATTGCAGTTGCACAGATGGGTGATTCTACACAGTTACAGGTAGGGGAGCAGGTTATTGCTATTGGAAATGCTTTGGGATACGGCCAGTCAGTGACAACCGGGATCATCTCTGCAACGCAGAGGATGTTAGATGGGTTTGACAGTGAGCTGATTCAGACGGATGCAGCGATCAATCCGGGAAACAGCGGCGGAGCGCTTTTAAATGCCAACGGCGAAGTGATTGGAATCAATACGATCAAGGTTGCTACGGATGTAGTAGAGGGCATGGGATATGCGATTCCGATTTCAGATGCACAGGATGTCATTACAAATCTGATGAATCAAAAAACGAAGACGAAGGTCTCGGAAGGCGAGCAGGGTTATCTGGGAATCCAGCCTGTTGATGTTTCGGAAGACAGTGCACAGATGTATGGAATGCCTACCGGAGTATACGTGTCAGAAGTAGTTGCGGGCAGTGGGGCGCAGAAGGCAGGCATTACAAAGGGTTGTATCATAACAAAGATTGAGGGCACAGCAATTAATAGCACAGTGGCGCTTAGAGAACAGCTTCAATATTACGGTGCGGGAGAGACAATTAAGGTCACAGTCGAGATTCCGGGGAGCGATGGAGAGTATAAAGCCAGGACGGTAGAGGTGAAACTCGGAAAGAATAGATAAAATCAGACAAATGTTTGCTATTTTCATTTTCTTGTAGTATAATCTATAACAGATTATGAGTCGAGGAGGCAGGAAGTACAAATGAAATGTCCGATATGTGGTGAACAGTTACGGCCGGGAAAGAAAGATCCTAATTATTTACTGTGTTATAACTGTAAAAAGAAATACAAAGCTCCGCAGAGCAGTGCGCCGAAACAGGAAGGGAAAGTTTCAAAGAGCAGTGCTCCGAAGCAGAAAGCAAAAAAGGCGAGAGTCCATGAAGAGGAGGAAGAGGATCAGAGATATTCGAATCTTCCGCCGAAAAAAGTTCGGGATAAGCGCGAGGATGAGATGCGGAGAGCTTATGACGAGATGCTTGCAGTGGGCGACGGAAGGAGCAAGAAGAAAAAGTCAAAAGATAAAGTTAATACGAAAAAGCGTCAGAGAGACTATGAGGATGACTATTACGATGATGACGATTATTACGATGATGACGAGAAGGTGTCCAAAGCACCGATCATCATTCTTGGAATTGCAATTATAGCAGTAGCAGCGGTAATTGCCTATATGGTTCTCTTTAGATAGCTGAAATAATTTATGCGGACTGGAAGATTGGTTTTCCAGTCCGCTTTTGCGAATGCTTAATTAGTTTGAGCTATTTGCAGTTCGCTCTTAAATCAAATTCCGGATTGATCGCATAGAAGTTCTTGCTGTCCAGGTGATCCTGAACGATTCTTAAGGATTCGCCGAAACGCTGATAATGCACAATCTCCCGCTCCCGGAGGAACTTGATCGGGTCGCAGACTTCCGGGTCTTTTACAAGACGCAGGATGTTGTCGTAGGTTGTGCGGGCTTTCTGCTCTGCTGCGACCTTGTAAAGACAACAGCGGCAGAAAGCCTTGAAAA
>CAJUMF010000008.1 GCA_910586965.1 uncultured Dorea sp.
CAGATAACTCTTATTTTGAAAAAGGTCAAGGAATACGCTGTTTTTCGCGGTACGCTTTGCCATGACTTCCTGCGTCTGCTTTGTATCGTCCTGCACTTTAACACCTCAATTTCTAAAAATCTGCGGCACAAGATACAGTAATCCTGCTCCTGCTATATTTTAATTATACAAAAAAAAGTCTGTCTTTACAATAAAATGCACATTAAGTCACCTATTCTCCGCCGCTTTCTATCCGCCGGAGCATATTTTTTTCCGGAACATTATATAATAACAATTCAGTTCCAGATTACTGCATTCTCTCTTATTCTCCGGCAGACATTTAAGCAGCCTTTCCCTGACCTCAGCGTCTGAAAGCTCCTCCCTGAGTTCCTCCTGGATTCCGTTCACATGCAGGAATTTTCCGATTTCCTCCAATGCTGCGCCCAGCTTTCGTTTTTCTACAAGAAAATCCATATCATACCGGCTCTGGGCCTCCCACTCACTGAGCATTTCCGAATGGTCATCCACCCAGTCCGTGAGGATGAGATTCGCCCCGTTATCAGATATCATCTTAATCAATTTCGGTATCTTATGTGTATTCGGCACGGTCACTCCTACACACTCTAAAGCGCCTTTGAGAATTTTTTCTACCGCTTGCTGCAGATGGTACGCTGCATTGTTCAGTATCATCTCGTCATTATACGGATTTCTCCAGATCATAACTGCCGTTTCGTAATCCATTTTCGCACTTCGGAACAATCTGATGTCACACATTTTCTCACCTCTCAAATAGCAATAAACCTTTTTGCTCTATTTCCCGGTACAGTCTGCTACCAGGCTGCAGATTTGTGATTATATCCGTTTCACAGTCCAGCTCCGGAACATATTCCAGCTTTTTTTCAGCATCATATTTTTCAATATAAAGGTCTATATCACTGTTGCTCCTGCACCGGAACTCAAGGGAACTTCCAAACAATACCAGTCTGCGGATGTTCTTGTCTTTGCCAAATTCCCCTATCAGTTTCTGCACTCTTCTCTGCTGAAGAGGATGTACCCTGTTCGCATTTTGGAACGCGACCCCATCCATAACAGGAAAATCCCACATATTTCTCATATTATCCATAAATCCCGGCCTCCCTTTACCTTATCTTAACATCCCCGCTCGGAAAATACAACCCGCCCGATGTGACTCCGTCACTGAACTTTCGCTCCCTCTCCGCTATACTGGTAAAAAACAGGAGGAAACTCATTATGGCAAAGAGAAAAGCAAGCATAGACATCCGGCAGTGCGTTGCCTGCGGATGCTGCATAAAGGTCTGCCCGAAAGGGGCGCTGTCCATACCCAAAGGCATCTATGCCGAAATCGACAAAAACTTATGCATCGGATGCGGGAAATGTGCAAAAGAATGTCCCGCAAGCATTATCACAATGGAGGTGGCAGAATAATGAGACAAAAAAAGAAATGGTACGATTACCTCTGGCTCTTCTCCCTCACCTATCTGGCCCTGGGATTTTTTAACATCCTGTTCGCGTGGCTTGGGCTGCTCTGTTTCTTCATCCCGCTGATCATCGCGGTTGCAGGCGGCAATAAAGCCTACTGCAACAAATACTGCGGCAGAGGGCAGCTCTTCTCCCTGGTGGGAGGCAGATTCGGGCTCTCCCGGAAAAAAGACATCCCAAAATGGATGCGCTCCGGTTATTTCCGCTACGGATTTTTAATCTTCTTTTTTGTGATGTTCTTTCTCATGCTCTGGAACACTTACCTTGTATTCGCAGGGGCAAGGAGCCTTAAGACCGCTGTGACCCTGCTCTGGACATTCAAAGTGCCGTGGCACTGGGCATACCGCGGCACACTGTTCTCCGACGGCACGGCGCAGTTCGCATTCGGCTTTTACAGCGTGATGCTTACTTCCACCGTCCTCGGATTCCTCACGATGATTTTATTCAAGCCCCGCTCCTGGTGCGTATACTGCCCCATGGGAACGATGACGCAGCTTATCTGCAAAGCAAAGAACGCCTCTACAAAGCCAGTTTCCTGAGACGTTTCTTATCGATGATCTTAATCCCGCCCCGGGAGACTTCCACGAGCCCTTCCCCGGCAAAATACTTCAGCACCCTCGACACCACCTCGCGGGCAGACCCCATATAACGGGCAATCTGCCCGTGGGTCAGCAAAATCGTGTCAGACCCGGTCCTTGCCGATTCATCCGACAGAAAGATGGCAAGCCGCCTGTCCATGCTCATAAAAAGAATCTGCTGCATCACCCACATCACATCCGAAAAACGGCTGACGGCAGTCTCAAGGGCAAATATCTTCACGCACGGATTCCGCTCCGAGACGGCGGCAAACGCCGCCCCGCCGATTACACAGCACTCGCTGTCCTCCTCCGCATCCACAAACACATCGAAAGTGACGGCAGAAAGCACGCAGGAGGCAGAAAGCATACACATGTCGCCCCGGTGCAGCCGGTACAGCGTGATATCCCTGCCCTCCTCCGACATCATATAAAGCCTTAAGCTCCCCGACCGGACAAAGATTACGCCGGAGCAGTCATTCCCGTCGTGGATGTGCGCTCCCTTTTTGTAGGCAAAAACGCCGGAATTCCGACAGATATACTCTCTGTCGGAATCCGGTATCTCCTCCCAAAAAGGAAGTATTTCTTTAAAATCTTGTTCCAATCTTGTTCCTTCCATACTGATACTCCCCCTCTCCCAGGATTAATACGGCATATCCGGCCTCGACGCCTGGGAAAATGAAATCCCAATATCATTTTTCTTCATAAACAAAAGTCCGAAAGCCCCGGCTCCGCAATTGCTGGCAATCGCGGAAGACGCCTTTTGCAGATAGACCCTCTCAAAGGGGCAGTACTGCCTCACCAGATATTCAATATACTGAAGTTTATTCTCATCCAGCCCCGCATATGTGATAAACAGGATGCGGCGGTCAATATTCCGGGCATCCCGGAACACTTTCCGGACATATTTTTTCGCAGACCTGGTGAAATCTCCAAGCACCATATTACCCACGACCATCCTGCCTTTTTTCAGCATGATGACCGGATGCAGGAGCAGCGCGTCGCAGACAACCTCTATCCTCTTGGATATCTTCCCTGCCTGGCACATCCTGTGGGTACTGTCAATGATAAAAGCCGAGGAAATGTAACTTCTGAGCCTTCTCACAGTCTCCGCAATCTCCTCCTTGGAGGCATACCTTTCCGCCATAGACGCCGCGTACAGCACCGCCAGGCCCAGGCTGCTGGACAGATGGCAGGAATCGACCACCGTGACATTCTCAAAAGACTTCGCAGCCTCAAGGGCATTCTGATATCCCTTGCTGACATTCTTTGCCATAGTGATATGCACCACATTCTGCGCCTCGGTAAGCCGGTCTGCAAAAAACTGCTCATAGTCCTCCACTTCCGGAGCCTGGGAAAAGCCGTCGTCACCCTCCGCCACATGATACAGAAGTTCATCCGCCGTAAGCTCCAGCTCATCCAAAAACCGCCCCTGCTCCGTACAGACATAGTACGGGCAGACAGAGATGCCGAACTCCTTCCTGAGAGACTCCGGAAGGTCGCACACACTGTCCGTCGTAATCATAAGAGAACGCCTTTTCGCCTGTTCAAAGATTAAAATATCCTTTCCAATCTCAGACTGGCTCGCCTCCTCATTGAGTTTCACCAGCTCCCTGGGAAGGATGCTCAGCACGGCAGCCTCAAGCAAAGCGCCGCTGACCGGCTTTGCCAGATAGCCGTCGAACCCTTCCTTCCGGTAAACCTGCTGGTTGTCACTCCCCGCATTGGCTGTCAGGGCGATGACAGGCACATCCAGGCACATCCCTCCCGGCTGCCTCCGCAGCTCATGGAAACACTGGATTCCGTCCATCTCCGGCATCATATGGTCCATCAGGATGCCGTCATAATGCTGGATCTGCGTCTTCTGGAGGCACTCCTCCCCGCTCGATGCGGTATCAATCTGAATCTGCGTCTCCGAGAGGAGCTTACGCACCACCACCAGGTTCATGTCATTGTCATCCACCACAAGTATGTGCGCGTCCGGCGCCTCAAAGCTCTGTTTATACTGCTCCCCGTCACGGACTTTCGCGCGGGAGGTCAGCGTAAACGTCCCGAGCTCGGCATCGTCTATAATATCCTGTTCCAGCACCACCGTAAATTTCGAGCCCTTCGTATACACGCTGTCAACGCTGATTCTTCCTCCCATCAGCTCCACAAGCTGCTGGACGATGCTCAGCCCCAGCCCGGTGCCTTCGATATGGCGGTTCTTCTCCTCATCCACCCGCCGGAACGCATTGAAGATATAGGGGATATTTTCCTTCTTCACTCCCTGCCCGGTGTCCTCCACCATGTACCAGACGCGCACTCTGTTGAGGGTCAGGCGCTCGCACCGGACAGAAAGCATGACAGAGCCCTCGCTTGTATATTTCACGGCATTGTTGAGAAGGTTTATCAGCACCTGCTTGATCCGCACCTCGTCGCCGCAGAGCATACTGGGAATCGACGGGTCTACCAGAAGTTTAAATTCCAGCCCTTTCTCCCTCGCCTTGATCCAGATCATATTGACAATCTCCGAGAAAACCTTGCCCGTTTCATAGGAGACATTCACAATCTCCATCTTCCCGGATTTTATCTTGGACAGATCCAGGATATCATTGATCAGCGTCAAAAGCATCTTGCTGGCGCCCTGGATATTCCTGGCATTCTCAGCCACATCCTCCGGGATGTCGCCCCGCAGTATGATCTCATTCAGCCCGATGATCGTATTGATCGGCGTCCGGATCTCGTGGCTCATGCTGGAAAAAAAGCGATTCTCCGCCCGGTTCAGCTCCTCAATCTCCTTCTTCTGCCGCCTGGAAAGCTCATTTTCCTCCTCGTAAAGCCTGTTCAGGAAGATCAGCAGCACGCTGGTCAAAAGCCCTACCAGAATCACCGAATACGCGGAGTCAAAAAACGAATGCCTCGCCGTATTATTTGCAACAAACTGCGGAAACTCAAAAGCCACATAATAGCAGAGCAGCGTCTCTATCGTACACAAAATAAAAAACACGACTTTCCGCTTTCCCACAAGGGTAATGCTGATGTAGATGAAAAAAATCACAAGCCATTCCGGAACCCCGCTGTAAAAGCCGCCCGCCGTAAAAAAACTGAACGGAAAAAGGAACAGGATCAGCACCGCGATGACAGTGGCCCCCCTGTTGATACAGTCCATACAATTCTTTTTGATGCTGAACCTCACAATCGCCGCCATAAACACAAGGCTCACAGCCAGCACGACCCAGTTGAGCACACTTCTTCCCATGGGCAGCGCAAATGCCGCCGCAATCATGCAGCCCCCCGTCGCAATCTGGTACAGGCGCTCCCTCAGGCTGGTCTTATGGTCAAAGATGGTGTCAAACCATTTTTTAATCACGCAATGTCTCCTCCTCTCAAGATGCAAAAAATCTATAACCCGGCAATGCTTTCGCAGACTTCCTCATGCATACGCAGAAGTTCCGCATGATTCTTACGGATATAATCGATATCCCCTTTCTTCCCCGCCTGCTCCAGCGCCTTTGCGCGCTCCGAAAGATATTCCGCCCCAATGGTCAGCGACGTGCTCTTCAAGGCATGGACCTTCACCGCATAGTCCTCCCAGTTTTCCGCCTCGTACAGAGAGATAAGCTCCTCCCTCTTTTCTATGCTCTGGTCATAGTACATCCGCAGCATTTCCAGATAAAATGTCTCATCCCCGCAGCAGTAGTCAAGCCCAAGCTTTGAATTGATGCCCACCTCCGAAAGGACGTCAAAGGGATTGAAAGGCTGCTCTGACACTTCCGGCACCAGGTCCTCCGCCACAGGCTCCTCGCCGTACCGTATAAATTCCTTGGGCAGGACCCTGCGGAGCACCCGCTCCAAAGTCGCCCGCTCAATCGGTTTCGGTATGAACTCCGAAAATCCCTCATTCCGGAACATCTCCCTGGCGCCGCTGATCGTATTGGCAGTGAGGGCGATTACCGGCAGCTCCTGATAGATGCCGCCATGGAGCAGACGGATGCGCCTTAACGCCTCCACGCCGTCCATCCCCGGCATCATATGGTCAAGGAAAATAATATCATAAGGCTTTGCCGCACACAGCTCTACCGCCTCTTTCCCGCTCAGGCAGGTGTCCACCTCTATTCCGTAACTTCCCAGGACGCCCTTTGCCACCACAAGGTTCATCTCCTCGTCATCCACGGCAAGCGCCCTTACACCCATGCAGTAGAACGGTTTCCTGCCCGCATTCTGCGCCTCCTCAAATCCGTTTTCCTGCAGCTCGCCGTTCAAAAGATTCACCACAGAAAGGGCAAAGAACGGCTTTCGTATCATCAGCAGCCTGCTGTTCCTGCTCAGCGCATAATCCCTCTCGGCAATCACCACGACCCGCAGCGTCTCCGCCAGCTCCTCATAATACACGCGGTTCTCCTCATATTCCGCCTGCGCGATAAACACATGGGTCAGCTTATGGGTGCGCTGCAATTTCAGCAGCCCCTCAAAATTGTGGACCTGGTATCCTTCCAGCCCAAGCCCCTCCACCAGATGGAAGATGAGCCTGTCATAATACTCCCTGACCTCGTCGCAGCTATATTTGTCCGGCCTGAAATAACATGCGATGCAGATTTTATCCACATTGGCAACCGACATGCACGGCGTATCGTCCGCCACTCCCTGAGGCAGCGTTATATGGGCCTGCAGGCCGCGCTGCCCCTTGCTCTCAAAATGGATAAAGCCGCCCATGGCATGGAGAAGGCCCCTGGCAATGGGAATCCCAAGCCCCAAGCCGCTGGAAAAACGGTTGCTCCCGCTGTCCGCCTGATAAAACTCGTCATAGATCCGTGCAAGCTGAGGCTCTGTCATGCCAATCCCCGTATCGTACACATCTATGACAAGATTGACCCCATAACTCTCCCGGCGGAACTCAATGCAGACATTGATGCCCCCCTCTTCCGTATATTTGATGGAATTTTCCAGCAATATCTTAAGCACATGGGAGAGCTTTTCCGAGTCTCCCACAAGCACCGACGGCATCTTCAAATCCATGTCAAACACAATCTCGAGCTGCTGCCGCCCGCTCTGCACCGCCGTCATGGTAATCACATCATTGAGTACCGACGTGATCATGTACTCCTCTTTCGCCGGAGCCAGCGTACCCTCCGCAATCTCCGTATAATCAAGGATATTGTTGATCTGGCTGGACAGGCGTTTCCCTGCCGTCTGTATCGAAAATATGTCATCCCTGACTTCGGGAGACATATTTTTCTCAAGCACTACCTCGCTGATTCCAAGCACCATATTGATGGGCGTCCTAAGCTCATGGGATACGTTGGAGAGAAAGTCCGCGTTCTGCTGCCCTACAATCTCAAGCTGCTCCGCCACCTTGTCATATCTCCTCCTGGCCTCCAGCCTTCTGTTGATCCGGTATCTTGCAATCGCCGCCGCGCCTGCCGCCACCATGAGCCCGATCATCAGATGTATCGCATCCCGGATTCCTATAGAATCCGAAAATGTATGAAGGACAAAAATGTGGTATAAAAGCTGCATCCCATACAGGACTACCGTCATATACACCAGCCTCCTGCTGTCCAGCATGGAAAAGACAAGGATCATGATACACACCACGGCGGGAAGGTCAGAAAAACTTTCTATATGTACTCCGAAAAAGAAAAACTCAACGATAATGACCCCGGCGCACAGATTTTCATAGTGCGCCTGGGAACCTACTTTTCCGATGTGAAGGCACCATACGCCGAACATGCCGAACACGATCAAAGGGATCATCCATATCTCCCACGACATGGCAATCGTAATTAGAGCCAGCATCACGCTGAAAACGCTGACAATGCTGGCCAAAAGCAGATATTTGCTCGTCTGCCCCTCTGTTCTCATTACTCCTCAAACTCCTTTGCAACCCGTTTCAAAAGCTCCTGCGGCTGGAACGGTTTCTTCAGATAATTAACTGCCCCCAGCCTGATCGCGCTCATCACGTCGTCCTCATGCCCCGACGCCGTGAGGAAGATCACGGGAACCTCCACAGAGTTCTCTTTCATGTGTTCAAAAGTCTCGATGCCATTCATCTTCGGCATCGCAATGTCGAGAAGAACCAGGTCTATCTTTTCATTCCTGAGTATGTAAAGCGCCTTCTCCCCGGATTCAGCAAGAACTATTTCATAGTACTTCTCCAGTATCATCTTGGTTCTCATCAAGTTCATCGTGTCATCGTCCACTACTAAAATACGTTTCTGCATACATCTGCCTCCTGTTCACTCTCTTAAGAATTCCTTGAATCCTTGCAAATTTATTTTAAAACAGGCCAGCAATAAAATCAAGCATAACTGACTATTTACCGCTGCTTAAAAGTGCTATTGTTTCTATGTGATAAGTTTCCGGAAATAAATCAACACACGCTATTCGATCTGCTTTATATCCCCTTCCCTGTAACATTTCCAGATCTCTTACAATGCTTGTCGGTTTACATGCAATATATACTATCTTTTCTACTCCAAAATCTATGATTTTTTCCAACGCTTTTGGATTCACGCCATCTCTTGGAGGATCAAGTACGATAAAATCGGGCACTTCCTTTAGTCCATCAACCTCTTTTAATACATCCCCTGCCACAAACACACAATTATCAATGCCGTTCAACCTGGCATTCTCCTTCGCCGCCTGTACAGCCTCTTCAACAATCTCTACACCTACGACCCTTTTTGCCACAGGCGCAAGAACCTGGGCGATTGTTCCCGTTCCGCTGTACAGATCAAAGATCACTTTATCCTTTGTATCTCCGATATATTCTCTCACGGTCCTATAAAGTACTTCTGCACCCAGCGTATTCGTCTGAAAAAACGAAAAGGGCGTTATCTTAAATCTCATCCCCAACAATTCCTCAAAAAAATAATCCCGTCCGTACAGAACCTTTGTCCCCTCATCCTTGACAATATCTGCCACCCCATCATTTTTCGTGTGCAAAATACCCGCAATGTTCCCTGTAAGCGGCAGAGCAATAAGCTCTTTAACCCATTCTGAAAAATCGGTTTCCATCTGGCTTGTCGTCACCAAATCAATAAGGATCTCTCCGGTCCTTGCTGCTTTTCTTACCAGCAAGTGCCGAAAAAATCCGGTATGCCTCATGCGATGATAATAGGGTAATCCAGATTTTTTTGTACACTCCAACGTACAGGCAAGAATCTTCCTGTAGTCTTCATCCACAATCCGGCAATCTGGCACATTTACAATATCATGAAAGCTCCCTTTCTTATGCATCCCCAATGCAAGCGGTCCATCCTTATACTCATCTCCAAAAGAAAACTCCATCTTATTACGGTACGCTTTTTTCATCGGACTTTCTTTCACGCCTTCCCATACATAAGACCCTTCTACTGCTTCATCCATCATTTTCTTAATCTGTTTTTCCTTCAGCTTTACTTGCTCCTCATAAGGAAGATTTTGGTACGTACATCCTCCGCACTGCCCAAAGTGAGGGCAGGAAGGGTCTGTCTCCACTGGAGATTTTTCTAAAACCTCAAGAATCCTTCCTTCTGCTTTCCCTCGGCGAATCTTATTGACGGATACTTTAACCTTCTGGCCCGGCACTCCGTCTTTCACCACCACAGTCTTTCCCTCTGTCGGCAAATGTATATGCCCATTATTTGGAAAATCGACTCTTTCTATAATCCCTTCATATACCTGCCCCTTTTTCATAAACTTACTATCCTTTCCTCTTTTTACCACCCCAGTTATTCTACATATTTAGCCTTAAGAATGGTTCCGTCTTTTTCAATCTTCATGTGTACAATACTTTTCACATATTGATTAAACTGAGAATATCCATATCTTCCAATCTTAAAATCTTTGTATTTCTCATATACTTTATTCCCCAGAACACTCAGTTCAATCCCATTCTTACCTGCCTCCTTTACGACTGCGATCACATACTTATCTATATCTTTTTTCCGCCCTCTGTCTTCCTTCAATGCAACTGATACAAAATTACCCTTTTTTACTAATTCTATCCTCCTAAACTCTTCAAGGAACTTAGACAACATATTATATCCGTAACTACGTACGTCAAAATCAGGATGAAGACTGACAAGCCGGCTTCCTACTTCTCCCAGCCCAGTTTGTCTATTGTCATCCTGATTCTCCAAAATCATCTGAACGACTTCGTCCTCAATGCGCTCTTTACTGATCGAACTCTGTGATTCCCCGGAAGTTGACCCCAATGTCTGCTCATTCAATAAATTTTCCAAGATTGTAAATTTATCACATGCCTTACGGAAAGGCTCCGGCGTCTTATTTTCTCCCATACCGATAACCGTCTTTCCACTCTCTCTGAGCCTGCTGACTAATCTTGTAAAGTCGCTGTCACTAGACACTATACAGAAACCATCCACATCATGTGCATATAATATATCCATTGCATCTATGATCATCGCTGAATCTGTAGCATTTTTCCCCTGTGTATAACTAAACTGCTGTATCGGCATAATCGAATTCTTCAGCAGCTCGTCCTTCCAACTAGAATGCTGCGTATTCGTCCAGTCCCCGTATATTCTTTTGTAGGTAATATTTCCATATTTTGACAGTTCAGTCAATATAGGCTTAATATACCTTGCCGACACATTATCTGCGTCGATTAATAACGCAAAGCATTGTCCATCCATACTCTCAACTCCTTACCATCATGATAAAAGCAGGCTTGGGGCCTGCTTTTATCATGATATATCAACTATATTCTATACTTGATCCTCATCATTAAAAAAGTCATCGTCAAAATCATCTTCGAAATCCTCTTCAAAGTCTTCCAGATAATCTGGCGTAAAGAAACAGTAAACCGCATAAGCAATTGCCGCTACAGCCGCCACTGCACCAATAATGGCAAGCACCCATAACACCGTCTTAGCTTGCTTTTCTTCTTCCTTTTTATTCAATAACTCATTTAATTTGGTCGTCGCAATGATCTCCTCTACTCTGTTCATGCTCTCCCACATCCTTTCTCCTGCTGTCTGCAGCATATTCATCATTGAATATATTATAGCACCAGCACGAAAATATTACTATCATTTTTATCGAAAACAAATAAATTTTTATGTTTACACAACACTTTAATGTACAAGTTCCTGCTCATTCGCCATAATCCAGGCAAGAAATCCTTTGCATCCTTCTAAAATATCATCATACGTCCGCCCAAACTCGCCTGTATACCACGGATCTGCAATATCTCTCGGATTTTCCGAATAATCTAAGAGCATATGTACTTTATGCTCCGGGTCGGCACCAACAATCCGATCAATGTTACGAATATTACGGTATTCCATACCTATAATATAGTCATATCGCTGATAATCCTGTTTTCTTAGTTGGATTGCGCGTTTTCCTGCACACGATATCCCATGTCGTGCAAGCTCCTCCCTCGCCGGAGGATATACTGGATTGCCCACGCCGTTCCAGATCTCTTCAGAACTGGTGGCGGCAGAGGCAATTTCAAATTGGTCTGTAAGACCGGCTTCATTAACCATATCTTTAAAAATGAATTCGGCCATGGGGCTTCTACAAATATTGCCGTGGCAAATAAAGAGTATTTTTATCATCTTGATTATATCCTTTCATAAGCCTACAAACCTTGATATTTTAGGCTTTTTGGCACTTTTCTTCAATTTTGTATTTTGCCCGAAACATACGCAATTCTTTATAATTCTACGCAAATTCATGGGCAAATGGTGTAGTAAGTGGTGTAGTAGATTGGTGTATTTTCAACCTGATTTTCTCTTCTTTCCCTGCATATCGGTTTCTTTAAAGTCAATGATTTTCGCCATTTGCTCTGCCGCCCGATCGAAACTTGCATGAGTGTAAACATTCAATGTAACACCTACATCAGAATGCCCCATTACATATTGCAGGTTTTTGATATCCATACCGGCATTTGCCATGTTTGTACAGAACGTATGACGGAACACATGGGGCGTGATATGGGGCAGCGGCTTATCCGGATGCAGCTTCTTGTATTTCTTCATAGCCCAGCGCATTTCATTTTCGATATGCAGCGCCACTTTAGGCTTATCGTCTTTATCCAGCAAAAGGAAACTGCTGTACCCGTCTACAATGATTTCTGTTTTCACCTTTTTGCGGCGGGCAAGGATATTGTTCAGACTTTGATAAACTTCTTCTGTCATGGGAATGTAACGGCACCCGCATTCTGTCTTGGTTTTCTCGACATAATACTTTCCGCCCCTCTCCCGGACAAGCTGGTGATCCACCCGGATTCTCCGATTTTCAAAATCCAAATCTCTCTTTGTTAAACCGCAAAACTCGCTGACACGCATACCGGTTCCCAGCAACACAACAAATTCATCGTAATACTTCGCATAAGTCTTATCCCTCCGGATAAAGCCCATCCAAAGCTCCTGCTGTTCCTCCGTCATGGCAATCCGCTTCTGTGAATCGTTAGGAACAACATCAACCAATTTGAAATCAAAGGGATTTCTGCGGATAATATCCTCATTGTATGCCATTTGAAAGGCTGGCTTGACAACGCCCCGGACGCTTGTAATAGTGCTGTATCCTTTCCCCTCGTCGTGAAGCTTCATAATCCACTTTTGGGCATCTGATACTTTGATATCCCTTATCTGACGATAACCGAAATCTTCTTTCCTGACTAAATTCAGCACAAAATTGTAACCGACTTTCGTGTTGTAGCGAACTCCCTGTTTCAGACTGATGTATCGCTCTAAAAGGTCTATTACGGTAATCTTTCCGGCAGCATAGTCAATTCCGTCGTCAAGCTGCTTTTGAATCGTCTTTTCTTTTTGCCGCAGCTCTTTCAAATCAGAGGAATAAATGGTCTGGCGCTTGCCACGGATATCAGTATAACGATATTGATAAATCAGGTCTTTTCTTTGGCTCTCTCCTGTCCGCAGGATTCTCCCCTTATTGTCTTTTCTCTTCTCGGACATTTTCAAACTCCTTTCCGTGATGGAAAGAGCCTTGATATGACTCATTCATTGTACCATATCAAAGCTGATTTTACACCACAAGTTTCATAAAAACCGCAAGAAATGAGATAACTGCTATTGTCAGATAGAATATTCCTGCTCGATATACTGATCGAACAAGCGGCGTTTGATTAACCGCTTATTGCCAACCCACAGGACAAAACGACAGTTCTTCTCATTTGTAAGCTCGCGCAGTTTATTAATGCCAATTCCAGAATAAGCTGCCGCTTCTTCCAGACTTAGGTTACTCTTTTCCCAAATAGGAACTTCTTTCATTGGCTTTCGCCTCCCTCCATGAGTTTCTTTAACCGATGCATTTTCTGCTGTGCGGTCACTCTGCGGAAGTTCCCGCCTGTAAAGCAGACAGGTACGCACATTTCAAGCATCCTGTCATAAATGCGTGCGTGGGCTGTGTCCTGCGGGTGCTGCATCTGCTCCAGCGTGAGGTTTGTTGTCGTAATCAGTGGCTTATTACTGCGGTATCGGCTATCTATCACGTTATAGACCTGCTCAAGACCGTATTCCGTACCCCTTTCCATTCCAAAATCGTCAAGGATAAGCAGAGGATAGGCGCACAGCCTTGTTATGTATTCATTCCTGCCTTCTGCACTGGTAAAGAGGTTATTCAGTATCATAGCAAAATTTGTCACGCAGACGGGTATTTCCTGCTCCATAAGGGCATTAGCGATACAGCCTGCAAAATAGCTTTTTCCGGTACCAACATTTCCCCATAACAAGTAGCCGATATTTTCAGACTTCATTGTTTCCCAATGCTCCACATAAAAATGCGCTTTCTCTATCTGTGGGCAATTACCGTTGTCATTCCCAAAAGTCCAATGCCGCATAGCCGGATCAGTGAAGCCGTCCCGTTTCAGGCGTTCAACCTCGTCACTGTGTTTTTTCTCTAATTCCTTTTTTTCCAACCTTTCACGTTCTGCCCGGCGACAGTCACATTCAGACGGGTGGCGGTCACGCCCGAATAAAGCTTTGCCCTGGGGAAAATAAGCTTCTTTGGGTTTATGGCATTTCCCACAGTACAGCAACCCGTCCTCCCCCTTATAATCCTCCGGTTTCTTTGTTGTGTCCATCATATCCAGAACCACGTTATCTAAAACATTGCTCATAAACTGTCCTCCTCACTATATGAATAATCAGGTATCCCTTTCTTTGGCGCTGCCTTTCCAATATCCTCCTGCGCCCATTTGTAAATCGTGGCGGCATGGTTATGGTATTTCCGTCCACTTGAAGCGATATATGCGGATAAGTGGTCGATGTAATATTCCCATTTGTCAGGCAGTTCTGATTTCAGGCCCTCAAGCTCCGCATCAGAGAGAAAAACATTACAGAATTTCCCATAAGCAGTGTGGGTGGGTGTTCCTTTCTCTCCCTCTTTTTCTAATTCTTTATCTATCTCTATCTCTACGCTACAAATCTGTTTCAAATTATTACAATCCATTTCAGCTGTGTTACATTGTAACAGCCTGCCCTCTGTGACATACTGTTTTTTCCGTTCCCTATGTGCCCTCACACGCATCGCTGAAGCTGTTTCCGTTCCGATAATTGACGGGACTTCCGTAAGCTGATACTCGTCATCATCACAGATTTCTATCAGACCATGCCGCCGTAAAAATGCAAGTGTCAGCTTTACGTTCTCTGCGTCCTCGTCAAGCGCAAGCGCAATCTCCGAAGCGAAGTTGTCCTCCACTCCCTCAAAGTAAAGTTTCCCCTCGTCCTTTAGTGATAACAGCATCATTTT
The DNA here is from genome assembly GCA_910586965.1 of uncultured Dorea sp. Classification (GTDB taxonomy): domain Bacteria; phylum Bacillota; class Clostridia; order Lachnospirales; family Lachnospiraceae; genus MD308. The sequence goes on from CAJUMF010000008.1 coordinate 14,760, forward strand.
CAGGTAGATAATCGTATGTGTGTCACCGCCCGCTATGGATCGTAATTTCTTGATGCGCTTGTCTGAAAACCAGTCTGCTTTCAGCTTTAGCCAGTAATATCTCTTTGCCATAAATGCCTCCTTAAACGCACAAAAAGGACAGCACAGACCTTTCCCATAGATCTGTAACTGCCCTTTCGCTGTGTTAATGATAATAATTCAAAATCCCACGAAAACATCTGCAAACAATTGGGAAGAATTGCAGAATCATATATGGGATTATGTATTCAGTTTTTGATATACTTGTACTAAAGTTTCAGCTTATAAGCTCCATATTTTTGGAAAACACGTTCCAGGATTTTTTATCTTCTCCCTCCGTCTTATCATACATTTTTTGAGTTTTCTTGCTCGTATTATGTAAATGTATTGTTGTACAGCTTATAACTGTCCATAATAAAAATTCCACCACCTGCTCCCTACTTTGTGTATATGGGATAACCATAGGCGAGGGTTAAAATGTCGTTGCATATCGTGCGAACGAAAACGCCAAATCCCTTGATGTAACGTGACCACTGACCTCAAGAATATTGACAATTTCCATTCTGCGGTCTGTGGCGATCATATACTTTCCTCCCTTCGTTTAGCCCCTTATAATAGTAAATGGTAAAGGTGCAAAATTCCTTCCTATTTCAAAAACTTTTCAGAATTTTTTCAATCAGTATGGGCGGTAACGCCTGTATTGGTTTTGGAACAGTCTGCCTATGCATACTAAACCCGTTTGTATTCCATTTCTGAAATAGCAAGCACTGCCTATGGACGTCCATAGGCTAAAATAGCAAGCACTGTCTATGTCATAACATAGGTTCATTTTTTCAACTTTTTCCTGCCAGAATCTATTGAAAAATCTGCTTGCTTTTGGTTGCTAAGGGATATATTCCCCTAACCCCTTTTTGAAGAAAATACATGACTTTTTTATAAAAAAGACTGACATAAAAAATAGCAGCTCCCAGTTTGTCACCGGCGATCCGCTGAAATCATTATTTATAATTATTATGCCTTTGTTCCTCTGCCACCGTGTTTTCCTCTGGTTATAACGAAGAGTGCGATGCTGCTCACGGTTCCAACTGCACCAAGCGCACCATTTCTGATTTTTACCGCGCGTTCTCTCCTGCAGTTATCACAGATCTTATGCTTATTTGTACTCGAAAGCTCGCATCCGCACTTCTTACAATACATTATTTCACTATTATCAGCAACCTTATTCTTGGTCATCATTTTCACCTCCGTCATCTGTTGCTGTCAGCAAATCCCGCATCTGAAACTCTATCTGCCCTGAAGATATATCAAACGACGATATTCTTGTAGCTATATCTGAAAACTCATCTACAATCTCAATTCTTTTCTGTGAAGAATTTTCATTGAGCAGAAGCAATGTATCTCTCTTATTAAGACCATTGTCTTCAATAAATGTTTTGAACTCACTTAAACATTCGCGACACGGCTCATACTCCCCAAGCATTGCATAACCTTCGCATTCTATTTGAACAGCATTCGTTATATACACAAGGGCTTGGAAGGAATCAATAGCTTTTTGGCTGATATCTCTCTCACCCTTTGGGGATAGTATCAGCTGAAGATCGCTCTTATGAGAATGTTCAATAATATGACTTATATTCTGAGAGAAATTTCGCATAAGAGTTCTCTTCGCATCTGTCGCGCTGTTTACAACTCCTATTAAAGCAATTTCTCTCAGCTTTGCATCCTGTATCATCCGTGCCTGCTTCAATTTATCACGGGAACTTTCGGCCATAGCCAGCCGATCATTCTGTAGTTCAATATGTATCTCTCTAATGGCGTCTCCGACATACTCAATCTCATCTAATATCTGTGCCATAACAACATGCGTAGAGAGATTATTCAGCGACTGTGTCAGGTTTGGCGTAAGGGACATGTCTTCCAACCGGACTTGCTTTACAAAACCGTCAGCATCTCTGATTGTCGGAAGAATTTCTCCCTGTTTATCAATCGTAAAGCGGTATATTCCTTTATCGATCAAGTCTTTAACATAGCTATCCATTTTGGCAATCATCACATGCTTTTTATTTGCCATAGCCCCAATGACTTCAGCAATAGCCGGAAGCTTAACCTGTATCGTTTTCCAACTACCAAAATATTCGATAAGGGTTTTATTGTCCTCATAGGAAATCACACTCAGATCTCCCCTATTAGGTTTCCACTCCTCAATATCATATTCAAAGATTGGAACAATCTCGTATTTATCTTGTTCGCTAATGGGCCGTTCAGCATCCGCGCTCTGGAAACCGCAATGAGGACACTTTGTCGCCCTATCAGAGATTTTAGTTCCACATTCTGGGCATAGAATCAAACTCATAATTCTGATACTCCTTAACGATAGTTACTTTCCTTGCAGAAACTCCGACATCTTGCCATATCCACTGATATAAGCACCCTTTTGAGCTCTTGTCAGTGCTACATATAGCAGACACTTTTCAGCAGTCATTGTTTCCTGCTCACTGACTGCATCCGTATGGTCAATTGCCGAAGCTAACGGAATAATCCGATTGTTGGCCGCCACAACAAACACATACTGGAACTCCAGTCCCTTAACCCTGTGCATCGTAGCAACACGGATTCCATCCAGCCCACGATCATCCGCCTTATTTCCCTTGATCTCATAACAGCGGATCCCGCTCGAAGTGAAATGAGCGATGTAATCATCCAGCAATTTGTGCGTCCTGGCGACAACACAGATATTTTTTGCGGACACACCGCCATCGATCAACCCTTTGACTTTTGCCAGGATTGCATCAAATTCCTCATTTGCGTTCGCTGTAGCAATTATCTCCGGAACTAATCCATGCGTAAGGGACTGACAACGGTCCCCAGTGTCGAATGAATCGTCAAGATCATCAAAGGATATTCCATTCAGTAAAGCAAATGCCGCCTTCCGAATCTCTTCCGTTGTTCTATAATTGATTCTCAGAACGCTGCTTCTTCCTCTGATATTGATTCCACACTTTGACAGAGCAGCCTTGTTTTTATAAATCCTCTGGTGCGCATCGCCGACTATAAAGATATCGTTCTCGTGCTCTTCACCGGCAATTGACCTGAGCAGATGAAATGCATTTGCGCTAAGATCCTGTCCCTCATCAACGATGACATGCTTATACCTCGTTTCTGAGGATATTTTTTCTATTAACAACCTGCACTCATACATAGCAGTGTTGATATCTCGGACCTGATTTTCCTTCATCAGATTCTGGTATGCTTCAAACACCTTCCAGATCTGCATTCTCTTCTTTCTATCCAGCCTGGTACCGCGTCCGGTTCTGCTTGCCTTTACATATTTCTCTAGCGAAAACGCCTCCTGTGCGACAACAACACGATTGTATTCTTCTTCATAGAAACTTACAGGGAATTCACCGGAAAAATCCGTTCCCAGCACCGCTTCTTCCCAGAGATTATCAGCCTTTTCTTCGTAGACGATCTCAGCTGGATATCCATGCTCACGAAGGAACTGAGATACCCACGCATCAAGATTGATCACATCAATTCTTCTGATCTCATCCAACGTACAAATCTTTCTCAGATTATCCTTGATATCAGAGGCCAGGTTTGCTGTATAGGTAGTAAAAAGGATTCTTTCTTTATCCTTCAACTCCGTTGCCAAATGCTTAGCTCTGTGCATTGCAACAACAGTTTTTCCGGTGCCTGCACCACCAAGTACTCTTGCAGAACCAGAATAGCTTTTATTAACAATTTTTCTCTGTGTCGGATGAAGGAATACTCTCCATTTTTCAAGTGGCTCTGCCATGACTCGGCGGAGTTCTTCTTCCCCTTCAACAACCACAAAGGATTTTAGCGATAACGGGCTTTCCAACGCATCCGCCAGGTTCTCTGTAGGTTCACTGCCCTCCTTCTCTTCTCGGAAGAGCTCAATTACCTCATCAACAGGGATGCCTTCAACAACCCATGAAAGCGCCTCGAATGTATCACCTGAGAAGCTGCTTTTCTTATCATAAAACTCCTGTGCATCTCCGATAGACCTCACAAATGGGATCTGCTCTTCCGGAACTCCAAGCTCAATCAGACCCTTATCCGTAAGTTCCGCAAACAGTACAACGTCCTGTGCTGCCGGTTCCACAACCGGTGTTGTCACAATATCAAATACCTGAATGGCTCCAGTCTTCGGATTGATCTCACATTTTTTATTCCTCGCCCAATCATAGGCCTCATCATGATGATCGACCCAGAGAAGCAGATAAACGCCCGTCTCAGGCTGTCTTGCGGTGATTCCACGGTAGGTATCATCAATCCGTACAGACCAGATTTTTTTGTCCATTCCGCCATTAATTTTTTCATAGTTGATTCCCGGAGACTGTGGATTATTACGGAACTTATTGATGAACTCTGTAACCTTCCCCTGAATCTGCCTCGGCAACGCTGCAAATGCCGTAAGAAAATCTGCGGATATTGCTACCTTTGCTGCTACCTCCATCTATCACACCTCCTTGAACGTATCATCTATCTCATCCGATACGGTAAATATTTTCCAACCTGAAGCTTTGGCCTTTTCAATATTTGCAGCTTGATCTTCGGTCATAAATCCAATTTTACTCTTAGTCCATGCCAGCTCAATTTCAGCGATGACTTCTCCGGATGCATCCGCGAGCTCATACCCCGCCTCTTCGGGTGCAGGAATACCACGCATTTTACATTCATCAGCAATACTCTTACTGATATCATCAAACAACATGGATTTTATTTCATCCCAGACTTCCACGGATATTTCAGACGGTACAACATCTTCTGCTGAGGTTTCCACCTTGCCATTAGGCAACGCTGAATATGTCTGATTGTCGAGTCCCGTATAGCATACAGCGATAAACTGATCATCAAACTGCATCACATTAGAGAACTGCCAAAAGCCATTCCACTCCTGTTCATACTTGTCCGTTCTGGAATCTTTACGGTCATCCAGCACAGCACAAACCGAAACAGATGCATTTCTGTCAGATTTCATCTTCGCTGCCAGAATTCCGGCATACATGTAAAGATGTGTATTATCACTCCGTGGAATCCACGTACCAAAGAATGTCCCCGGCTGCACGAAATCATCCTCTGTATAATGAGTCTGCCCGTTCACCTTTCCGGTAATGTCATTCCAATTGATGAAATCAATAGTACTTGCCGCCTTTGCCGGTTCCAGAAGGGATAGAGATATACCATGTGCATGCGCCGCAAACAACTTATCAGATCCATCCATTTCCAGATATCTCATCAGCAATTCCATAGCAGACATCTTGTTTGGCCTTAAAGCATCCGCTTTGGCTGCACTGATCGTAGGCTGATACATCTTTGCACCGGATGGCATCTTCTCGTAGGTCAATGTCGGCGTGAAATAATCCCCCTGCTGGGTAAACACAGACTGTACATCTCTCCAGCTGAGACTCCATACACGATACCTTCTGCTTCTTCGGATTGCTTCCCTCTTTAATGTGTCATCTGCGACTTTATCCTTATGATAGATAAAGCCATCTGTAAAGATTGCGACCGGAAGCTTATCTGATTTCCCAACAGGACTAATAATGAAATCCGGCTTACAAGTAACCTTGACACCCTGAGTAGCATCAAGCAATACCTGAGGTTCAATCTCCCAAGTCTGATCATTGATCTTTAGTATGTATCCTTCCTTGCCGGAAATGAGCGACTTGGAAATATCCACCTTGCGGTTCTCATTTCCCATTTGAGCAAGAGCTTCTACAAAACGCCGCTCCAGTTCACTGTCAAACAAAGAGTTGACGGGAACGTTGGCTAGTTTCTCTATATTTGTCAGATTTTCTTTCCCGCTCAGAATAGATCTGAGAATCTGGATTGCTGTGCTTCGAGAAATGTTGCCAATATTCTGACTCTGCCTATATGCATACAAGCAATGATAGCAACCATCTTTCTGCGGATCTTCCTTGCAGGAACACTGTTCCAGTTTCTGAAGCGCACGTTCGAAGATATCGATGAGCGAATTCTTTTCATTCATCAATTGCTTCAAGTATCCCGTACCGCCAGGAACAGAATCATATATTACAAGATACTGCTTCCGGTAATCAGCATCCGGAACCGGTACTTCGCTAACTGTTGCCCGCAAGTGATCCACATTACCAAAGTATTCCTTCATACCAAGCATAAAAGTAGCTGTGAACGACTCTGTTCGTACATTGGAAGAATCCATTGTTGTGGCCGGAATCAAGATACGCAGCGCCTCTGTTGCAAACTCGCGGTAAAGGAATAAGCACTCTTCAAATGAATCATTGCTGAATGCAGGCATCTTCCTGGTCTTACAATAGAAAGTGTGTACTTCTTTTCCGTGATCTGGCTGAATCTTTCCGCAGTACTTACAGAGCTTGAAGCCCTTTCTGACATCTTCAACACCAGACACAGAAAGCTTCTCGCCCACCATATCGCTTTCACCGAAATTGATTTCTCTAAGAGTAGCTTTCTTTACAAACTCATATCCAAACGCAAACTCTTCATTGTCCATTTGGTAAGCACTTGAAATATCATGATCTTCGTCTACATCTACAAGCAACTGCTTGCAGTAGAATACATTTGACCGGTCATCGCTCTCATCAGAAATAAGGCTCTTGGTATAATCCATATTGGAATAGACCATCTGCACCTTCAACATATTGCGGACCTGTCCAGAATCCGCCCATGCAGGACTTCCGCACTGCGGACAGCATGCAGTATTCTTTCCTGCCTCTTCAATCTGTGCATGAGAGCAGTTTGGACACAATCTCCACTTGGCCGACTGGGAGCTGGTCAGATCAATCTGGTCTATTGTCAGCTTTCTACCGTCAACATAAAAACTGTTATTCGGTGCAAATTCGCTGATAGCTGCAGAAGCACTGCGGCTATATTCATAAACAGACTTTCTATATTTTTTCTTTGTTTCACCCTCGCCGGCATCTGCCTCATCCTTACGATATAGGACAGCTTTCAGAATGATTCCGGCCTCCGGGAAGGCATAGTTTGGAAGCAGTCCCTCATCTGACAAGAAATTGAATACGTCTTTTTTGTTCAGTTCCTTTAATACATTGATGAGAGCTGCCTGCTCTGCCTTCAGTTCTTTTATTTCGTCCTCATAGGAAAAATCTTTCGGTTTGCTTTCCAGATCCTTCACCATATCCTTCAGCTGCTTTATACTCGCAGACAAAGAATCTCTCTGCTTTTTCATCGCCTCAAAAGCTTCAAGAATGCTCATATGCATCGGACTCTTTTTGAGACGGTTACCCTGGGCAAATTCTTTCAGTTCCTGCTTTGCCGTATCGTCCAGATACTGAACAAACAACTGAATAAATGAATTCAGTAGATGTGTAAGGTTACTCTGTACATAACTCAGGAAATTAAACGGGAACATATCCATCGGATGGTTCTCTAATTTCCCAAGGATGATTCCTATGTTTTTCGGAATGGACTGCTCCGGTACTCCACGCTTCACCCAGGAATCCATGCAGTAGGCAACAAACTGACGCTCCAAAACAGCAGAAGCCTTCAGGAAGATTTTCGGTGGCTGCACATTGCCTTCCATCATATCCAGTGGATCCGCATAGAAGTACAGATCATGAGGTCTCGCAGCTGCAATAGCCAATGTCAACGCATTTCCATCTTTACGCCCTGCACGTCCGGTACGCTGCAGGAATTGTGCCTGAGCCGGAGGCATGCTACAAAGAATGACTGTAGAGAGGTCACCGATATCGATACCCATCTCAAGCGTAGGTGTACAAGACAGTACATTCGGATCCCAGACCTTCTGTCCGTCCTTACACCGCTTGAAGTCTACCTCCAGCGCTTCTCTGTCATCACGTTCCAGCAGGCCGGTGTGCTCCTTAGCATTTATTCTGGCGATATCACCGGATGTGAATAGTTTTCCGTAATAATCCAGTTCATTACTCTCTTCTGCTTCAAAAGAACCATTGCAGACGCTTCTCGTGCAAGGAGCGCCTTCCCATAAATCCTTATTCTCTTCAGAAACAGCATGACCGATTCCACAGGTGTCGCACTTAAGCTGTATCACCTTGTTCGTGATGTATACATGGTTCTTATTCAATCCATAGACAACATAGTCCGGAGCAACCTGAATCGTTACCACCAGACTGGACTTCACCAGTTCCTCCAGAATAATCTGGCTGATTATTGTAAAAGTCGATGGCTCAATCATGAATTCATCACAACATGAAGAAATCCAGTCTATATATTTTCTCTCTGCCACAGTATCGAAATTGAAATTCCGTTTTCCTGTAGGATTATTCTGCTTAAAAATAAATCGCGGAGTATTTCTGCCGGACTGTCTTCCGGGCATCCAGCTCACCCGGTCATTGGAAAGCAGATAAGTGTTTCCGTTTTCTTTCAAAAACAGATAGAATGCATCATCATCAAATGCACCATTCTGCCGCATGATATTTACATAGCCTGCAACCATCTGCTCATATCGCTTCGCAGAGGTGTTCGGCAGCGACCCGATTTCATTGGTCACACGCTCATGCACATTCCCGGCGACCTCAAGAAGCTCTTCCTCCTTGAAAGACAGACAGGAACAGCCTGACTTCTCCAATGTACGTCCAATATGGCTTGTAAGACCGTATTCTAGCATGATCTCATAGAAGATCCTTTTTTCTATATCAGACATCAGCTTTTTGGCAAGTGCATCCTTACCCAGCTTACGATTCTGAATCATTTCCTCATAGGCACGCATCCAAGTCATATTCGGGGCTATAAAGAAGCTGACAAAGCTTTCATCATCCATCTGATCATGCCAGTAATCGATGAACCCCTTTGTAAAATCAGCAAGCGACTTCCCTGCTCCACCGTTTTCTACATAACGCTGCAGTGCGCTTCTAAATCCGAATCTCCATGTTCTGGCATTGAAGAATCCGGCACGATGTGCAGCATCCTGGACATTATCAGAAAATGCCAGTGTCTTTTTGTCATCATTAAATTTTGATGCAAACAACTGTGAGATGCTCGTGCTGATCTCCGTAGCGCTCCGAAGACCCATCAGGGAGATGCCTCGCTTTGATCCGCAGAACGGGCACACAAACTGCTTATGATTTTTAGAACCTGAGGTTTTGATCGGATTCGGAATCAGGACTTTAACCGTATCGGCCCCGCAATTATCACAAGAGGCAGATGCATCCTCTCCAAGCTTTACCTGCAAGCACTCAGGGCATAATTGGGCTTCTATAAATCCCCACGGACGATCGCTCTCCTTATGAGGGAACATCATTACAATCTTCTCATCCGCTTTAAAATACAGGTTATAGAATGCTTCCAGACTTGTTATGGTAGCATTCATGCGCTCGCTTAATATCGACGTCCATCCGGTAGCTCCACAATCACGGCAGTTTACCACGGGCAAATACTGCTTCGCCTGTTGTGTATTCAAATCATGTGCGATAGAGTATGTAACCATCTTTGGCGACACCTTTGCCACCAGACGACGCAGTTCTCTCATCCAAAGCTGGACCTGAACATTTAGGAAAGGCCTCAGACTTTCCGCCGATCCTGTTCTGGCATAGGAAATAAGCGCCAGAAGCGCATTTACAGCCTCTGCCGGTTCTTCCATCTCTTTCAGTGCCGGATAATTGACCTGCAATTCATCAACGATCGCTGATACTTGATAATAATTCCCCTTTATGAAGGAAATCATCGCCTGCATAAAGCTGTGATGCATCAGCTGTTTTCCTAAAGCGATCTTCCCCTCTGGTGTTGAAATATCAGTATCTGGAAGATTCACCCATGCCTTTACCGCCTCTGCGATATAGGCTTCCCCATCATCCTGCTGAGTCAAAGTATTGAGTTTCTTGACTTGCTCATCCGCCGGAATAGTAAAATCCGTAATATCAGAATCTGCAAAGAACTCTGTAGGTGAAAGTCTATCCTCCGTGATAACCGCATTGTCTTCAAATGGTTCTCCGAAAATCTCAGATGCATATTCCAGGATTCTCTTTCCATTGTCCTTGGAGCCCATCGTTGCAGATGTTCCGATGCAACAAAGATAGCCCGTCGGTGTCCAGAGACGCGATTTCAGACGCCGAAGCAAACATGCCAGATCTGTACCCTGCGCACCGTCAAAAGTATGTAATTCATCGACAGCAATATATTTCAGCGTATCCGGTGCATTATCCTTCCAAAGACCGGCATCCTTCGGACGAACCAATAGATAATCAAGCATCTTGTAGTTTGTCATCAGAATATCTGGCGGCGTATTAAGCAATGTCTCATGATCCGTGATGACATTATCTTCGCTCATCATGCGGCTCGGTGTATGCTCACGACCACCAACATACATACCGGCAGTCACATTCCCCCGAAGCTCCGGACTTTTGTGAACAAGGTCTGCAATACGTCTGGCCTGATCAGTGGCCAACGCATTCATCGGATAAATGATGATTGCTTTAATACCATTCTCACCTCGGTGTTGATAACAGTATTCCAGAATAGGATACAGGAAGCACTCTGTCTTACCAGAGCCGGTGCCTGTTGCAATCAAAGTGGAGTGCCCATCATCTCCAGTCAGTCTCTGAAAAGCTGTATCCTGGTGCACATACGGGAGGTATGCAGGATGGATCGCCTCAAAACAGTCAGGCATCTTCTCTGCCACCCGGAAAGGAAGGCGCACTGATACATAGGGTTCATGATAAACAGAATCCTTTGTCTCCAGCATATTTCTAATAGAGCCTCTAAAAGGCTCATTTGTCATCGGGAATGTGGTCTCTATATAATCCCCAATGCCCTTTTCCAATTGCTTGGCAAGTATGGAAGGTAACATACTGCATAACCTCCTTTATCTTGGGTTACTGCTCGGAATCCTTATATTTCTCCTTGAAGAATTTCCATGCAGTCTCATAATCCTGTTCACGATCACAACGATCAAACGGAGCGACGTATTCAATCGTTCTTTCTACAGGGCCACCGGGCATGGTATCGTCTGAAATGGTGCGAGTAAAAACATATCCTGCTGGAGCATTCTTCATAACATAATCCCATGAGACAGTACCATGTTGAGTAGGAGTGACGACATTAGCTTTCTCAAATTCTGTTCGGGAAAATCCAACGCCATTAAGACTGCGGTTGTTAGTAAAAGCTATTCGTCCATTTGCGTCATACCAAGTGTCCGCCTCATAGCTTTGTAACACAGGGAATTGAATGCGGTAGATAGTTATGAGCTGTTCTAGGGTTATGTCTAGAGCTATTGCTGTCAAAACATCAATTTCTACCAATGCCTGCCGGCGTTCATAATCGGTACGGAGAGGAGTGCCCCAGGCCCACTCGGAGGTTAAAGTTGTAAACTTTTCAGGACGGAGACGTGGATCGGACTTAGACCATGTCCCATCCTGATATTTTTCAGCCCAACACATATGCCAGTAATCAGCATATGCTTTTGTTAAACAATTTAACATTAAGGCCCTCACTGTAATATTCCAATTTTTCTCTGCATTAAGCAGTGGAAATATTGAAATTGTACTCAAATATATATCTGACTTCCCTGTGCATTTGATAAAGAAATCATACGGTATGCTTGCTTCACATCCAGCAAGAGTTGCCATGTCCACACTGTTTTTTAGCGATAGTGAAAAAACAGTGTGGACATGTGCTATCGCCCTCGGGGCGATAGCACATGTCAACGTCCTTTCACCACCTTGATTCAACATTCTTCTTGAAAGTAATCTGTATGTATTCAAATAATTTTCCCCCCATCCAGTGACAGGGGCACAATTCCCATAATTCTCTCTATCTATCCGTGGACCATAATTACATCTCTGTAAATATGTCTCTGGCAAATTTGTTAAATCGATATTATCAAAATCGCTATTCTTCACACATATTCTCCGCGATGTCTTAAACAACGGATTAGCAACATTTGTATGAGGCCCAGAATAAATCATGTCATATTGACTTTCTGGAAAGTGGACATTTCTATAAATAGTCCCATCCTTTTGCGCACCTGTTTCATTCCACATTTCACTTGCGAAGACATCATCCATAATACTTCCTAAAGTCATTTCATGCTTTGCAAACTGCTCAAGGACACTTACAAATTGGCATACATGAAGCACTGGCATTTTTGCCGATTTCCAATTATTACTAAGATCAAATAGTTTTGCAAACAGCATCAATTCTTTTTTTGTCACATGTATGATACGACTTGGATGGCCTGTGGTGTTCCATTCACCATTCTCATCTTTGATACCCGGAATCGGTGCAGAAGGATTGCTTTCATAGCACTCTTCGATGCTTTTCGCCTCGTAAAGATTACAGATGGTATCGAAAGAGGCCATCTGTGGATCACCGTACACATTCAAACTAAATTGTGTATGGTGATCCACTTCGGGAAATAGTTTTCGCTCATTCGCAAACATAAAATGTTTGCGAAGTCTCGCATACAATTTTTCCCGAAGTGCCCCACCCCTTGGATCGTCATAGACGCCCTCGGGGTGCAAGAATGCGTCTACACCACATTCGTTGTTAAACATCCATGCCTGAGGCAAAAAACATTTGTATAGATTAACGGCACCTAAAATATCTGGATAATTCTGCATTGCACCTAAAAAACTCTTTTGGCCAGATATAGCTTCATATTCGAAAAAATACAATTCCCGAGTCAAGTCATTTGCAAGTGCTTCACCCCGATGATGTGTGGTCTGGGTAGCAGTCAGTTTCTTCACAGCAAACATAGGATTCCTGTCAGACAGAATGCCTTGCTCATTCCACTCAACTTTTATCCATGGTGGATTCCCGATAATCAGGTCAAATCCTCCTCTCTCTGCAAAGAGGTCTGCAAATTCTAATTCCCAATGCATAAAGCGATTCTGTTCTGCAATCTCATACACTAAATTTAACCTTGGATTTTCCTTACGTAGATGCGGAATATCTACAATAGAACCAGAACCATACGTTGCAACGATATCCAGTGCAATCTGTTCCATCTCTGTTGGAAACAGGGAATATTGTCCATCTTTCGCAGTCTGGCTAACCTGGACGGATCCCATTGTCCCTTCCAGAATTAAGGACATATCAAAAAGAAATTCACTTCTGCTTGGCAGTAAGTCAGCTTTATCAATCGGCCAGAACCAGAGCGCACACCAATAATCCATAGCAAACTTCAGTCTCGCATATGGACCGGCGTTTCTCATATGTTCAGATTTATACAGTTCACTCAGGATTTGATCCTTCTGTCTGATCGTTGTATGAGAATCCGCAGCATCATCCTCATATCCATAAACAGACAGGGAATCCTGGGTTTTAGCCTCCACCTCTTTCCTGAGATTGATCTGTGCTTCCCATAATTCATCAATAGCAGTAGACAGACGGAGCAACGTTACCAAATCATCCTCACTGTATGGCTCTGTGAATTTCTTACTCCACTTCGCCATTGCTTTGATTTTATCCGGCTCCAGCGATTTGATGACTTTATCAGAATAGCTGCACATGCCAGGATCTCCCAACAGGAAATGATATACCTGCTTTCGCGGCATGCGTTTTGTTCCAAGCGGCACTCTGTCCGGTGCATTCTCATACCAACGGAGTCCCTTTGATGTAGTACTGAGGGATTCCACACGGTACACTTGTCTTCTTGCTCCGATCAGCGAGTTGCCGTTGATCAGTTGCGTTCCAAACCACGGCACAAAGCCGCCTTCATAGATCGTATTCAGCCAGAGTGATACTTCCGCCAGTTCTACAGCAACAGGATTCAGGTCGATGCCATAGACGTTCCTGTCCGCCATATACATCTTGACCTTCTGCAGTTCTTTCAACCGGTCATTTGCAGGGATCATCTCCCCACGCTCTTTCTGTTTTTTATCCAGATACGCTTCCGCAAGCTGTGTGATGGCTTCATTCAAGAATGCTGCGGATCCCATTGCCGGCTCACAGATGGTCAGATGTAGGATTTCATCTGCAGTCTTTCCTTCCAGCAGTTCTTTCAGCGCATACTTGACCAGGCATTTCGTCAGAACTTCCGGTGTATAATAAGAGGCAGACTTTTCCCTTTCTCTGCCGGCCAAACGATAAATAAAAGTCCCCTTCTCGTATTTGCGGAGCTGACCCTTCTTATGCTTCCCATCCGGATCATTCTTCTCATAACGAACGCGCTCATCTTCGGTATACTGATCCAATTCATCTTCAGTAACGAAGTATCCAACGTCCAGTTCATTAAAACTGTCTCCAGCACGCTTTACTTCAAAAAGCGTCGTCTCAGCGATAAATCCACGATAAGAAAGCAGGGCCTCATACACGGATCCCATCTGGTTGATTCCCAGATTCGCATAAGAAATACGCCCACGCCTGTCATTCCGCCGCCCAGTCTCACGTGTAAGGCTCATAAGGTCTATAATCCGAAGCATGCAGGAATTGCGAAGCTTCGACTTTGTAATCATCTTTGTATAATCAGGATCAAAGATATGTGCCTTAAGTGGTGCAATTACGAACATATCGTGCAGGCTCTCTTCCTGAGAATACTTCAACAGATCTTCCTCAGTCTCCGGATATCCGCTATAAATCAGGTTGTACAGTTTGGAAAGTGTCTCATGAAGGAAATACCCATCTCCAACCTCAGTCACGTCATCTCGGATATCATCAGCAATGTCTCGAAGATTATCCAAAGAGTATCCAGACTTATATGTCAGATTCTGGATCGGTGCATACCCAAGTTCCGGTCTTGCCTCAATAAAGAGCACAAAAAGCATACGGTACATATACCGCAGGCATTCTAAGGTCAGGTCGCCGGCATCTACCGGATCTGTTTCCAGATTCCTCCCCTGACGAGTAACCATATCGTAAAGTACTTCGTTTCCAAGAATCTCTATGCTTTCACGGAGTGCATACTTCAGATCCTGTGATACCCCTGCAGCATGCTTCTGAGAATTAGCATCCAGTTCGTCCAGGAGTGCTGTTCCGTCTTCAGGGCACAAACTATTTCTATGCAGAAGAACTGCCATCGCCTGCAGTGTGGATTCTTCGTGACGACTGAATATATCCTCAAGTTCAAATTGCAGATATCTCTTCTCATTCCACTTATTTCGGTCGATGAGCGCAATCTGGTTCATGTCAATCAACAGAATAAAGCGTGGAGGCTCTGCCTGACCAAACAGGATCTTTGTAATGAGATCCTCATTCGGAATATCGGTAAGAATATTGGCCGGTACTGAATACAGCCCTTCTTCTGCTACTTCATCTGCAGCAAAACAAAACTTGTCCAGAATGGCAGCTTCTTTATCATCAGAGGTTGCAAGCAGAATCCATAAGGCCGGTGCTCCATTCGCCTTGGTAAGTTCCAGGTATACCGGTGCCTTAAGCGTATCATCAATCTCTATCCATTCCGGCTTCGCTTCCGGATATCCCAGAGCTCTTAAGTACATATCAGCAAGCGAGCGAATATTAGCCAAAGTCTGGGTATCGAACTTGGAACGAAGGAAACGATCATGAGCCGGGTAATACTGCCGCGCCACATCGCGCAGGAGCGCCCATGGTGTCCTGATCTCTTCACTCTCCTTCGCCCCTGCTCTCCATGCAGAGATCGTCTCAGAAGCATTCTCTTCAAAGATTGATGAGAAATAATGATTTGTGTAATATTCGTTTTGGTTGGTAATTCCGGTTAAATCCATGCTCATCTTGTTACCCCCTTTATTACCGCCATAATCCGAATATAGGGATTATTCTGTATCGACATGGTGTCTGTAACCCAAGTTGTAAACTTATCAAACAGTTCATCTACCATACGTTCCTGCTCGCTTTTCTTTCTTTCACTTTCAAACAAGGACAGCTGATAGTATTTATGACGTGTCTCCAGTTCAGCCAGCTTGTCTAATTCTTCATCCAAGAGCGGATTGATATGGCTTTGATAGCTCTGATAGTACCCATCCAGGTATTCCTTTGCATGTTCAACAACATCCGGCAGTAATCCTTCTGCTGCAGTCACATCAGCCTCTGTTAGGCTTGCACTGTTCGGGATTTTTGTGCTTCGGAATCCGGTATGCGCAAGCAGTTCGTTCATGCTCAGGCTCTTTACAAATTTGCCATTCTCATATTGGAGCCCAAACCATTCATCTACCAGCGGAGTGGAACGCTTGTTAGGAATGCTTCCCGTAACGATGAAAATGGTCTCTTCCGGTTTCATCTTATCTGGAATGCCAACAAACGGAGCTTCTCCACGTCCATACAGCAGACCACCCTTATCGTTTACCCAAGTAAAGAGCGGATGCTGCTTCCAAAGATACTGAACCTTTGGCCAGGCTGTTTCTGCCATGTTATTCTGCATGCTTCTCTTCATTTCTCCCATGCAGAATTCCTTATCATCTGACAGTCTTAAATAATCACCCTGAGGCATAGCTTCATCCGGAAGAAGAGCCATAAGGCGTTTTCTCATATCTGGTGTCACTGTCACTTCCATACCAGAAACGAACTGAAGTTTTTCTACTGGATGGCTTTCAGACTGGTTCAGATAGCTCATAGCTAAATAAAGATAATCGGTATCTGAAAACAGTGTCTCATCATTTTTGACTTTTACCGGTTCACTTGTATCGGCAGAAGCAGCCATCAACGCCTCAAATGGATCAAACTCTGCTTCCCCGCTGTCAAGAGTCTCCGAAAATGCATCAGCATCAGATCCATTCTCAATCGCATCCGATACCACCAGTTCTTCGTCTTCAATAGAGAACTTACCGAGCAGCAGCGCCGGATCCCCAATATTCTTAAGTGCCTGTTCTTCCTTAGTAATCAGGATCTCAATAATCCTCATATCACCTTTGATCCGCGGATTATTGCTTTCAATCATCATATAGCGAATATTCGGACGTTTCTGCTGCCCATAACGGTCGATACGTCCGTTTCTCTGCTGGAACACCATAAGCGACCACGGGATATCAAAATGAATCATCCTGTGACTGAGATAATGCAGGTTAAGCCCCTCTGATGCGACATCAGATGCAACAAGTACTCTAACCGGAGCTTCCTCACGTCCAAAATTCTCAACGATCGTCTGCTGCTCCGCATCACTCATCGCCCCGGAAATCTCCTGGATTGCATTTGCTGGCAGCTTCAGATCCTCCCGAAGTCTTGCAGCCAGATATTTCATGGTTTCAATTCGCTCTGTAAAGATAACCACACGATCATCTGTCGCTCCGGTCCAACCGTATTCTTTATCTTTCAACAGAGAAAGGAGCTGCTGATATCTCGAAAAATCAGCAGGAGTAATATTCTCCAATGCCCTCTTCAGTTCTTCCAGCGCACGGATGTCCTTGATTTCATTATCTGTATACTTCTTACGAAGCTTGTTAAGTCTTGCATCAATACTCTTGATGCATGCTGCCGGACTGGAAAAGAGCGACTTTTCCAGACTGGTTTTAAAAAGTTGTCCCTGAGCCTTGGTTTTGCTCAAGTCCATTTGCAGCTGCATCTCAGCGAAGATATCAAAAGCAATTTCTTCCTTGCCCGAAGCTTTGCAACGCTGTAATTCAATTCTTCTTTCTAGGAACGAACCGCTGACCTGATCCTTCACGTCCTTTTTGAAACGACGCACACACAAGCCTTTGATATCATCCTTGGTGTAATCATCCGGATTCGCTATAGCTGTAGGATCCAGCATATTCATCAATGATGCAAAACTCTTGGCACGTCCATCATGAGGAGTCGCTGAAAGCATAATCATAGTATCTGAACGATCTGCAAGCAGTTTGGCTAATCTTGATCGCTGTGCCTGATGATTGCCACGCTCTGCAACATTCTGAGCCTCATCAATTACAATGATATCCCAGTACGCCTTCTCCAAGTGCGTTCTATATTCGATATCTCTCTTCAGCGTATCAATAGACACGATTGTCTTATCGTAATAGCTGAACGGATTATAATTTGATGGTAGCTTTGCTCTTATATCATGAATCTTCTTTGAGTCCAGACGCACCAACGGTATCGTGAAGCGATTCCACATTTCTTTCTGGAACTGTGTCATCATACTCTTGACCGTAACGACCAGAATCCGCCTGCCCTTTCCTCTGGCAATCAGTTCGCTCATCAGGATACCGGCTTCCAATGTTTTACCAAGGCCGACAGTATCTGCGATCAGGATGCGCTGCCGCGGTCTGCGAAGCGAAATCTGAGTAGGCTCAAGCTGATAAGGCATTAAGTCCATAGCCGCCTTATCTCCGATATGTAAATCCGTATCTGTTGGGATCTGCTGCCTCCACTGACTTTCCAGATACAGCTGCGTCCTTCGGAAAAAGGATGACCCATCAATGACAAGCTTTACATCCTTTGGATCCACCACAGCAATCTCTTCCAGATCAGTCAGAAAAACTGCCTCTTTGTCCTTTACCAGAGGCGATACACCTACACAGTACAGGGCATTATTCCCCATGTTGTTCTTTTCGACCTTCTTGACCATCCATTCCTCATCTCGAATGATGGTTCTCATCCCCGGTGCGTAATCTACCATAACAATTTATCCTTTCAATCTTCCGCGCTTTTTGGGAAAAATCAGCCTTTTCTTCTACTGGAACCATCTCCATGATGTCAGAAAAATCGCATTCCAAAGCATTGGAGATCTTCACCAAAACATCTGTCGTGATATTGGCATTCTTGCCAAGCTTCGCCAGTGAAGCTGTACTGATTTCACTTTCCTCCTTCGGTTTTGTACGATTCCACTCATATAGTTTTTAATGTTCTATTAGCACTTGATTAAGGTAACAACACTTTATTTTATAATCCACTTTCCCTTTTGACTGCTTCCTTCTCTTTCGATCACCCCAGACAAACGCATTTTCCGCATATGATATTTAATCGTATCATGTTTTTCACCAAGCATTTCTGCAATCTGGCTTTGTGATAATGCTGGATTATCTTTGATAACTTTTATAATCCGCATAGGAATCGAATTCTCAATATTTTGAAAACCAACTTGGGTAGTACCTTGGGTAACAGCTTGGGTAGTATCTTGGGTTGTGTCAGTCATCAAACTTTTAAACGTCACCATAATATCCTCTTTTTTCACCATATACTCTGGCATAGGATTACCGGCCTGCGCACAGCTATCCTTAATTTTCTCAATTCCCCGTCCCCATGCTTCGATAAACCCCGCACGAAAGAAAGTATTCGCAATGAGTGGATTATATGGTCTGGAACGATGACTTCCCATCAAATCATCAACCGTCCAATCATCAGGAAACACGCAATCGTTTGCAATCATGATTTTATCCGCATATACCCTGATTTGAATCGGTATCAAAGTTCCATAGAATTTGTGGGCGATGGCATTAAAAACGGCCTGTTCACGAAAAATATCAAAACTATCATTCCGCAAATCCCTTACTGCAACATCCTGTATGGGAACACTATCCCAGGTAATGCCAGTCTTTTTTAAGAGGAACTGATTCAATGCCTGTCCTTTAAGCAACTGCTTTGTGCTTCCGCTCCGATAATGATATTCTCCCCTGTAATTCACAGGATAGGTATTGGGGCTGACACAAATTTCAATGTATTCTTTTTCATCTTCAGCCAACAAGTTCACATCTACGATGATTCCCAAAATATCCCTTACTTTGTTGGGAATATCTTCCATAAGTTTCTTACTGTCTTGAATGCCAATGACAGTACCATCATCATTTGTACCGATATAAATCTTTCCGCCCTGCGCATTGGCAAATCCACATATCCATTTGAGATATTCATCCCGCCATGATTCTTTCCATTCAATATTCTGACTCTCTGCCATGAAAGCACCTCCAAGTCAAATTGGGTAGATAACATCTACCCAATTCATATCATAACAAAATCTTCTACAAAATACTATATCCTCATAAAATCTATTTTAATTTTCTGATTGTCATTTCAAGGCTCTTTCAAAAATGGTGTAGTAGTGGTGCAGTAAACGTCTTGCCATATCGTAGAGTCATTGATTTTACAGGCTTTTCCAGGACATTTCAAGATACTGCCGTGACACACAAATAATACTTTTATCATCTTCTTTTCACTCCTCATAATTTGTCAATGTATTTCAGGGAAAATAAATATACCGATCAATGATTTTTATAACCCCTTCCTCCGCCAGACGTTTCATAATCCGCGATACCGTACTGCGGGTAGAAGAAATCATATTCGCCAATTCTTCATGCGTATATTTCCGAGGAAGCCGTATTCCCTGCCGGGTCAGAATGCCTTGCTGGATAGACAGCCGGAGCAATAAATTTTTCAACCGCTCTTCTGCATTGCAAAATGACGCATCCTGAATCTGAGGCATAAGGATTCTTATTTTGTACGAAAGCATCAGTGCCATAGAAAACGACAATTCGGCGTTCTCTCTGAGCATCTTCTCAAAATAAGCCACAGGAATCTTACAGACAGAGACTTTCGTCAATGTCTGAGTCGCCACTTGATCCATATCACGCTGCAATGCGGTGACCTCCCCGAATATATCGCCCTTTGACAATAGGAGCATCGTCTTTTCCACTCCCCTGCTGTTGATAAAATACTGGCGTACACGTCCACTTAATATCAGGTACACATGCTCCGCATACACCCCTCCGCATCCAATCATAAATTTGGAAGGATAATCTTCCCTTTGTCCATATTCCCCGAAATATTTGAAGTTACAGCGACGGTAAAAATCAACCGTATCCTTTTGCATCATTTCCCCTCCTCTTATACTTATTATAATAATAGAAATTTTCTGTGAATTCAATAATATTCTTCTCAACAATGTGTTGCAGGATACATTATCCAAAATATTTTTACAGTAAAATAAAATTATCAAAATTATTATTGCCCTCAATGAAAGAAGGGCATCAGGAGGTGTAAATCAATATGAATCAATGGTTACAGGATATGTCATGGGAGGAAGCAGAAAAATCAATCCAAAAAGCTGGCGGAGTCGCCATCCTTCCAGTAGGCAGCGTAGAACAGCATGGCTATCATATGCCCCTTGGAACTGACAGTTATGTAGCGATTACATTGGCGGAGGATGCCTCAAAAAAAACAGATACTCTCTTAGTTCCTCCGCTTTGGTTCGGGTGGAGTCCCCACCATATGGTGCGGCCGGGAACCATTACCATCCGTCCCGAAACACTCTCGGAAATCACCTATGATATTGCAGCATCTTTAAATCACCATGGAATCCGCAAATTAATTATGATCAACGGACACCGAATTGTAAATGTGGTATGGATGCAGCTTGCAGCGGAAAAAATACAGAGGGAGCTTGATATGGAAGTTTGTATTTTTGACCCTGCCTACATGTCCAAGGAGATTATAAAAGAGCTGGAATTCGGACCGGTTGGACATGCGGAAGAGATTGAGACTTCCCATATGATGTACCGTTACCCTGAACTAGTCAACTTAAAGCTGGCAAAAGACAACCCGGTACAGAGTTCACATCTATATTCTGTAGACCCGTCCTATGAGAAGGATACCCTCTGCTATGTTCCAAGCTCCTACGCACATGCCGAGAAAAACGCGGCAATTGCAGGAGGAACTTCCGGCGAACCAACAAAATCCGACCCACAAAAAGGAAAGATTTATCATGAGCACCTTGTCAAACGTTTAGTAGAAGTTATCGAAATACTGAGAGAAAAATAACTGTAAGGGGGAAAAAGGAATGAAACTATCCGCAAATGAAAAAGCAGTTTACGCTGTCTTTATACTTGTATTAATTATGGTAAACCCGCCAATCGTCAATATAGTAAGTGATTACGCTGCGTCTCATCCATTCATCCTTGGATGGCCGACTCTCTTGGTCTGGCTGAATGTATGGTATATCGTCGCGATCATTGACTTCCTTGTCGGAGTTCTTGTCATCCGATCATGGAAAAAAGACTACAATGAGGAGGAAACTTTATGAATAATACTGGATTAATGATACTGGCTCTCTACACACTGTCACTTTTTGGAATTGCCTTTTATGCAGCCCGGCAGGATAAGAAAAACATTAAAGATTTTGCAACCGCTGGAAGTTCCCTTGGCGTCTTTGTCCTAACCCTCACTTTCAGCGCAACATACCATAGCTCCTACGCTTTTCTTGGCGCAGGAGGATTTATCTACAACAATGGTATCGGCTGGTGGGTCAACGGAATCTGGACGGTATTCCCCGGCGTATTATTCTGGGTCATCGGCAGAAGATTCTGGTATCTCGGAAAGACCAGAGGATATATGTCCATGTCCCAGTACATCAGCGATGTATATGAGAACCGATCCATCGGCCTTATCGTCACTATAATCGCCATGATATTTACAGTGCCTTACGTGGCAATGCAGGCCATCGGATCTGGTTACATCTTCCAGACGATCAGCGGAGGGCGTCTGAAATACGAAGTAGGTACCATCATCTTTTTCGCGATCATGATCATACTTGTATGGATGGGCGGAATGAAAGGTGTGGCTCTTACAGATGCTGCTCAAGGCGTGTTTATGTGGATTGGGATGGTCATCGGCTCTTACCTGATCTTGAAAACGAATTTTGGCAGCGTCACCGCAGCATACCAAAATGTTTATGAAAAAGTTCCTTCCCTCCTGACGTTGCCCGGCCCTAATGGTGTCGTCACGGCAACCGACTGGATTTCCCGATGGACCGTCATCACTATCGGCATGATGATGTTCCCTCATGTAACCCTTAGATTCTTTGCCGGGAAATCTTTAAAGGTGCTGAAATGGTCCTCCGTATTTTCGTCCATTTACCTGACATCCATCTATATATTCCTTCCGGCGACAGGCATGGCTGGAAAGATACTAATGCCAGGGTTAGAGGCGCCGGACACCATTTTCCCGGAACTGCTTTTAAAATATACCCCCATTGTATTTGCCGCACTGGTCATCTCAGGGGCGCTGGCTGCTTCTATGTCTACAGGAGACTCCCAGCTCCACGCCGTCAGCACTATGGTCTCTACAGATATTTACAAGACCTACATCAATAAATCTGCTGACGACTATGCGCAGTACAAAATCGCCAGGCTTGCAACACTGGCTTTCGGATTCTGCTCCGTCATCGTGGCTCTGATGAGACCTGGCTTGATCAGCGATATCCTTGCTCTGGCAAACGGCGGTGTCGCAGCACTGGCTCCCGCTATGCTAGGCGGTATCTACTGGAAAAAGGCGACGCCGGCAGGCGCACTTTCCAGCATCCTAATCGGCGAGGCAGTTATGCTTTTTACAACATTCATCACGCCGAACCCATTGGGTCTCATGGCAGGACTGTGGGGTCTTATAGCTGCTTTGATCGTCTTTATCGCTGTAAGCCTCTCTACTAAACCGGCAAGTACAACTGTAGAAGTCATTGATTCCCTGAATCATTTCTTTGCGGCAGAATAAATAATCCTTTATAAGAAGAATCCCACTGGGAACTTGAAGCTTAAAACCTTCTTTTCCCAGTGAGATTCTTATTTTTTGGATAGAAAGAAAACATCAAAAATCAAAATATTTTTTTCTTAATCTTTGGTTTGCCATAACGCTGAGATACCTTTTTAGCTTTAGCCGTCCCGCATTATGAGTTATATTCCGGCTCGTAATATCCCAGCTATACTTGGCTTTCTCAATAATCTTCCCTTCCTCCCTGTTCTTATCAGCAATCTCTTTCAGCAGTTTTACCGCTGCTCTGTACTCAGTCTTATTGCCGTTGTGAACGAATTCATAGAACATATCCTGGAACGGATAAATACGTTTATAATATTGGTCAATTTCAACGAGAAGCATCAGAAAGTTCTTTAAAAACTCTTCGGAAGCTTCGGTTTCTTCTGTTAACCTTTTCAGAATCGCCTTATGCCTGACCGCCAGAACACCCAGCCATTCGTCCATCTCTTCGGAGAGGACCACTTCATCTGTTCCATCCCACCAGTACAGGCGGTCGTCATCAGAAATATAATAATTGGGTCTTCCTTTCAGCTCCTTTGGGGTATCATAAAATGTAAAAGGTCCGTCCTGACGAAGAAATTCGCTTGTCCTAAATGATGGAACCGGTGCTTCAATAAGTTGTTTCCGTTCTGTCTTCAATTGCTGCGGCGCATACTCTTTCATTATTTCATCGTGATAGACTGCCCCATGTATTTCTTTCCAATGCTCCCAAAAACTCTCTTTCGTAATCTCTGCTGTCAGATAGGCGATCACTCTTGCCGGCAAGGTCAGGGAAAACCTTCCAATATCCGAAAGCTCCCTGCCCTCGGACTGTTCCCTTTCGCACCTGTCTTTTTTGAGCAATTCCCAGACTTTCTGTACGGCATCCTTCTTTTGCTCCGTTTGTAAAAATGCTTCCAGCGCTTTTTTACAGCCATAGATTTCCACTGGATAAGTACCCGGCTCTATCTCGTCTTCTGTCAGCGACTCCGTTCCGCGGGTAATATACATCAAGTCGCTGAATTCCACTCCTCCTGCCCCATATCTCTTGCCGGCCGGTATAAACTGCATGATATCTTCCGCTGTCGGATCTGCGTAGTCCCCAACTCGTTTCAGCGCATACCTCTCCACATTATCCCATAACCTGAACCGCTTTTTCATAGAAAACCGGGTCCCCAGAAGGTGATTGAGCCAGCCCGTATAAACCAAGCCGTTTACGATATCTCCGTTCACTTCCGCAAAACCTGGTTCTTCATCCCACGCCTCATACAGAAAATGAACCGCCGTGACAACTTCACAGAACTCGTCACCTCCTATTTTCTGTGAATAAAAATCTCCTTCAGCGGCGTCAAATCCCGCTGTTTCCCAGCCTTCGTCCTCAAAATAGTTGAAATGAAACCGGATTCTGCCACCAGGATATAACTTAATGGGCTTTAACAGCCCCATTTCATGGCCATACATACTGATGATTTCAAATTGCATCATCCCTCCGTAATTCAATACTTTTGCAACCTGCCCGGCAAACTCTTCTCTCTTTTCTTCCGGGATATTCATACTCCCCGTGTATCCTCCAAACGTTCCCATCTTGCCCCTCCTCTAAAATCCCAGGATTTCGTATCTGTGCCTGTGGTTAATAAGTAATGACTGAAATGCGCTCATCGCTGTAAATTCAAATCGATCCCGATTGTTTCTGAGCACCCACTGAATCGCCTGTTTCCTCGTTAATTCCGGAAAATACCGGGTATCCTGGTCCATAAGTTCCCTGTAGAATAATAATGCCCTTTTATAATCGTCATCCTCCCTGTGTTCCATAAATTCTGTGATGAATTCCTGATCCGTCAGACGGCATCCCCAATCCTGTTTCAGATCTATGACAATCTGCGCCAGAAAAGGCTCCATTCTGAAATCTTCTTCCAGACGCGTCTCCCTGAAATGTTTTTTCCAATCTGCCAGACGCTCCTTCATATTATCAGAAAACCGGAGATTCCCATCCTCCCAGAACTCTATAAACTCATCTTCATTATCCCTTTGGATTGCTTTATAAAACGAAAGATACTTTTTATCTTCTTTATCATGCACACTGCCTGCAGTTCTCTCTTTTGTGATAATTTCAGAATATCCTGTTATCCCCATCTTCTTCCACACATCCCAGAAATCATGTTGAAGAGTTAATGCATATGCACGAACGATAACAGATGGGAGTACATAGAGAGATGTCTCAGCAATCAGGCCATATTGACTGCTCTCCGCTAATTCCTGTCTCTTTTGTATATCTGCGTCAAGCAATTCACGCAAAAAAATATCCAGACTTTCTTTCTCTCCCTTCTCTATAGCCTCCAACATGATCTGGTACACATAATACTTAAGCTTTGCCTGCGGCGCATCTTTAATGTCTGCTTTTTCTCCCTTAAACGGTTCTTCCGGAACTGTCAGCTTCGGGGAATCAATATCAAAAGCCGCAATAAACTGTTCTTCAATAAAATCGCAGAAATCAAAAGGATATGCACGCCATACCATCTCTGACGTAATATCCTGATACCTTTCCGTATTTTTCAAATAAAGAAGCATGTCCCACAGCTTTGCCCGGTTAGAAAATTCAAGCTCAACTCCCAGCACACTTCTGATCAACACCGCATATGCCTCCACAGGGCATGCCCCGTCTTTACACATAAAGTAACAATGCCCCGCTGAATAGGCTTCCTGCATCACCATGATCATATTCATCACAACCCCAAACTCAGCGTATCCTCTGTCAGGAACTATAAGTTCACAGGTATTTGTGTTGTAAGCCGCTGTCTCCCTTTTTTTCTTCTCAAATATTGAATAATCAAAATTGACAATACCCTGTCCGTCTGGTGACGGCCGCCTGACAACCGTTATCGTCCGCCCGTCTAATTCTGTTCTCTCAGTCTTCCGGATTCCGCATACATCTAATATCTGTAAAATATAACGGTTAAATTCCGCTTTCTTATTATCAGGAATCCTAACAATTCCTTCAAGCTTGTAAAGATCATCACGCATCCACTCTGCCTCCTTATGTTTTATATTATCATTTTAAGCAGATTTTCTGCGGTATGTCATTGAACTTGCAGTTCAATATGGTCACTGGCTTCAAGCCGTGATATGACAGCAGCCATACACTGTCCAATACCTTTGTAGTATGCTCTCATCCGGGCATAAAATAAATAATTATGATCCGGGATCTGATACGTTCTGTTCCCGACGATCAGATAATCTACCGGGATCTGAAGCAGTTCAGACAGAGCATATAGATTATCAACCGTAGGCATACTGTGCCCGCCAAGCCATCTGTATACGCTCTGTACGCAAGATAAATTCAAATATTGCTGAACATCTTTTACCGTAATATTCCTCCGGTTCATAATCTGACGTAATCGAATTCCGGTGGCTTTCATATTGATCACTGGATACATATCTATATGCACCTCCCTTTCAGCAACTTCTTTATTCTCTTTTCAACTTCCCATTTTGAATCAGGCCAGGCCTCCCTGAAACATAGGAAATCAAACAGCCTTCTTTCTTTTCTAAGACTTTCTTTCATATCTACTGCAGTATCATTCAACGCTTGCATATAATCCAGCACCTGCTTTACGGCTACGAGTATACACTTATAACCATATTCATTCCGCTTAATCAAGTCCGTCTTATTTGTCCCACGGAACACTGCCACTTTAATAGAATAGCTATTCTCATCTGCTAAAATACCTGCCATCAAATTATACGTTCCATTTCGCGTCAAAAAAATTAAATTATGAATAAAAATATTCTCTCTAAGCGTCAGATTCTTTCCGGCATACAATACTTTTAATTGTTCAAGAGTTAATTCCTGATTATTCTCCTCAATATTTACAATGGAATCTGATATACTAAGCATTAGATGACGCAGTTGCTGTGGTGATATTTCTCTGTCTTCATCTGCCGATCTCATATAATATTTCCCGTATGCCGAATAGGTTTTTTCATCACCTTCGACAGCAACTTTGATGATATTTTTATCATCACACAGTTCTATAATAATCGTCGGAATAACTTGTGGTTTAATTGCATTGGCAATGTTTTGAGCTATATCCCGCATGGTACGGTCTCCAATCTGTTGTCACACAATTTCACCATCACTTCTTACGCCAAAATATAATGTTCCTTTTCCATCGTTTTATTTCCACACATAATAATCACTTTATTAATCATATTTGCGATTAACAAAGCAATTATTAACCTGTAAATAATTTTTTATACTTCTTTGGGGTTTCATTATTTTTTCTTTATAAGTCATATCAAACCGCAATTATCAATTGAAATTCATAACAAAAACTATGCAAATTAACGCAAGTCAAATCACTACCAATTTATTTTATATTAACTCATCCGTCTTCAAAATCCCCAATATTTTATTCTTCCAGTGCAATCTCCAGCAGTTCTGCCGCAATCTGGGCAGATTTAATTCGCATCAGATTATCCCATGCATCCTCTTTTCCCAACAAATTCATTCCTCCATGCCAGACAAGTTCATCGTCTATGATTGCAAAGTGCTCTATTACATCCTCTTTTATAATTACATAAATACCACTTTGCCGCATGCTTTGTATTAATCTCTGACAAAACTCCGGGCTTCCATAAGATACATTCTGCGGCTCCGTTGTTATGACCGTCACTGTTATTCCGGCTTCCTGCCTTGATTTTACAAGATAGATAAAGCGTCCTGTCTTATCCTGCGTAAGTTCCGGACTGGATACGATAATTTTCTTTTCCGCCTCAACAATATCCTGCTCAAATACATCCATATAGTTTCCAGAATCATAAATAGCATTTGCTGTCTGTTTTGAAAGAATACGATTTGTTATCAACTGAAAGCCTGTCCGTTTATATGTGCGCAGCCTTTTTGCATACATATTATCAAAGACGCGGATATGAGAATCTATATAGTCATATACGATAACTTCCGTTTTACCTTCATAATCACGATTCAATCTTCCAATATATTGCTCAAGCCTGCCTGAAAAAGAAACCGGAGCCGCCAGCCTCGGATAATCAAAACCTTCCCCTATCTTCTGCCCCGTTGCCACTAAAATCAGGCTCTGATTTCCTGCAACTTCCTTTAATCTTCGCCTCACCTCTGAATTTTCTTTGTCACTGTTATCACCATATAAAACAAATACATAATCGGCATCTTTCTGCAAATGTTCATACAAATACTTTGCCTGTTCTTTATACCTTGTCAGAATTACGGGTGTTCTTCCTTCTTTCACGCAAGCTCTTGTGTCTTCAAGAATCATATCATTTCTGACAACATTTGTACTAATCAGAGAATATGACCCATTAATATCATTTTTGCTTTCATTTGTATCAATTACCCTTGTATATCGTGGATATATATAGTGAGCAATTCCCTGTTCTATTGCCCGCTCTTTTGCCGTATAGCTGTGCCTGATCGGTCCTAGAAGCATATGAATAATTTTCTCCAGATTATCCCCTCTTTTTGGTGTTGCCGTCACGCCATAAACGTATCTGGCATTTACCTTCTGCATGACTTCAATCGATGTATTAGAACCGCAATGATGACATTCATCCATCAGCACCATACCATAGGAATTAATCAAATCATTGAATTTTCCTCTGCCATACATGGAACCGACCATGGCGACATCAACTATGCCAGTCAGAGTATTTTTACTGCCATGTAAAATACCAATGACGCTTTTTCTGCGCTTTTCCCTTCCGCTTTTCGTTTTATAAAACGGCGGCTCCTCATCTATGATTAAAAATTTATTTAGTTCATCTACCCATTGTTCCAGCAAATCTTTACTTTGAAGCAGAATAAGTGTATTTACTTTTCTTTCTGAAATGAGATAGCTGCAGACAACCGTTTTTCCAAACGCTGTGGCTGCACTGAGAATTCCATGATCAAATGCAAGCAAATGCCGGGCTGCTAGTTCCTGCCGCATTTTCAAACTCCCATTTAAAGAAACCCTGATGGGTCTTCCTTTTTCCCTGTGGTCAACAAGCTCATACTCAATATCTGCTTCCCTACATAAAGTAAGCAGGTTCTCGCGAAGCCCCCTTGGAATACAGATATAACCATCCACATCTTTTCCCATGTATACAGCGCTAAAATTATAATAATTGGAATATCCAAGTCTTTTATTTTTGTAAAACACCGGGTTATCAAAAGCCGCCATGCTCCGAATCTGATTCTGGAGACGCGGCATCAGATTTAACGTATCAACATATACGCCATCTCCAAGAACAATATGTATTTTCCCAACAACATCGGATTTAATAAAACCTTCTTTTTTCTTCCAGGGCTTTGGGCGATTCTGTGAAATAGAAGGAACCAGCATTCCTTTTTCTTTCGCAAGTTCTCCCTGCCATTTTGCCATATACTTTTCTATGTCTTCCTTTGAGAGCTTTTCCGTATGATTGAGCAAAATATCCCACTGATCCGGATATGCATTCCAGTTTTTATCAACAAAAGCACTATTTCCATTTTTCAGCGCCTGCCCTTGCAAGGGCAAAGCAATCAGATTCCCTATACTGCTTGCAACATCCTGGGACGGATACATCCGGTCATAATAATGAAACGATTTCAGATTAATCAAAGACGAGCCCTTATCCAACAGCAGGAATCCAAAATTCCTTGCAAGAGATGCTGATATCGGTTTTTTGAAAAATATCCATACATGCGCCCCCCTGCCTGACCTTGACCTTTCTACTAACGGCGTTATTCCGTTTCTTTCGCAGATAAGCCTCAACGCATCAACCTCTTCATGCCATTCATCGTTCGTATTGGCAAAATCCGTTTTTTCAGCGCCCTTTTCATGATTGTCAAAATCAAAGACAATAAACCGACATGTTCCATCCGATAACAGCGGATACACACCTAATACGTCCGCACCGTCTTCCCGATATCCAAGAAGGTGCTCTATAATTTTTTCAGGCTTAAGTTCCGTCCATCTCTTATGCTCACAGGCTTCGCAGTTAACTTTTTCACCTCGCTGTTTCGGGCATATCCGGTTATTCCATCTGTGATCGCACTGTGGAAAATATCCCCCTTTCGTGCCTCTTTTAGCATAGACATCCGTTCTTCTCCAAAACATTGCAAAATATTTATTCGCCAGTTCTTCAGTAATATATTTTCTTTGGATGCGTCCTCCCTGGTCGGGATCGTACTCCTCATTTGTTTCTATATTTTCTCCGAACACATTCTTTGGTTCATAAACAATATCTGCTTTATCCAATAATTCTTTTAATCTTCTGTTTTCGTCCTGGAGATTTCGCACTAACTTCCGAAGTGAATCTAAATTGTATGCTTCTACATTCATTTATCCCACCATCTTACTTATCACTTTATATTCTTTCATTAGTGAAACCACCGCATCCATTTCAGTTCAAATTTATTTTCTCTATATCCTCTATACTTGTCAACGCCTGAATATCTTCAAAATACCAATCGCTGCATTCATCATAAAAATGTTTATCTTTTCTCTTCTTAAATATGCGAAATGGACGCTTTCCAGAATTATCATATATATGACATACATCACAGACTCTTACTACATCTTTCACTAAGCCCAACGCTCTATCATATCTTGAAATTATTTTTTCTTCTGGAACATCATGACCTCCCGATTCAACCCTTGATTTCACACGCCAAATATTAATTGCAGGATCTGCGGTGAGGATATAGTAACAACGAATAAAGTATCCTTTTTCTTTCGCTCTCTCCAATAACCTTAAGTTACGCTCTGTAGACAACACCGTTTCAAAACAAAACTCATTCATCTGCTCAATATGTTCTTCCCGTTGTTTTTCTGCTAATTGCGCCGCTTCCAAATCTGAACACTTTAGATTCTTCTTTATTTCATCGGCATTAATATAATCCATCGGAGGTTTTAACAACTCTGTAAACGTACTTTTTCCTGAGCCATTAGGTCCGGCAAATAAAACTACTTCAGGCTTTTTTTGCAATACGTTCACTGTAACGCCCCTTTCTCATTCTTGTTCCGATCTCTACTCTCGTTCCATCGTTACTCTCATGATATATCGTTTGTGTCTGTCTGTCATAAACAACTATAGGAATATCTAATGCTTTCTTCTTTTCCAACTCAATTTTTACCGCCGCATTTGCACGTTTCACAACTGCCTCATCAGGAATATATTCTTCACGTTTCATATGGTTCTCCTTCCTACTACGTTATACATACACTAATAAGAAATTCAACTAATGTTGTCTGCCCTAACATCTGTCTACACCGCTTCTTTCGTAATAAGTCCAGTATACCATTATTCTTCTGAACTTAGAAGATTATGTTTTTCATTTTCTTAATTTCAATAAAATAATTTCAAACCGGCAGACTATCCCTCACGCAAAGCGCCCCATACCCCACCAACGGATTCGGATACTCTGTAAACCCCGGCAACGGCTTTGCTCCTCGCCTTAAATAAGCCTTCACCTTCTCCCCATACAAATACGGGTCATTATTTTTGACAATCCCCCACTCCATCATAAGCGCCGCCCCGCCCGCCGCAAACGGCGTTGCAAAGGACGTTCCGCTCACCGCCGCATACCCGCCGCCCGCCGACACAGTAGTAACGTCCACCCCCGGCGCCACGATATCCGGCTTTACGATATTCTCCCCCCACCGGGAAAGGGAGCCTCTCCCGGAAAAGTCAGCGTAAGCAAAGGTCAGCCCGTTATACGCCCCCACGGATATGACACGCCCCGCCGTTGACGGTATCGTGAGGGTCATATTATCCGTCGGGTAAAGAAAACCTGTTCCCCGGTTCAGCACCCCTTCGCTGGGCAGCCACATCTGAAACTCCCCGGACACGATATCCCGCGGGATCAGCACGATTCGCCAGACTCCGCCGTTTATATAGCTCTCCCTGGGAATCATATCGATATAGATTTCCTGCGCCACACTGTAGGGGCTTGGCTCCCCGTAGTAAAGGAGGATTTCCGTCTGCCCCGCCACATACCGCTGAGACCCCAGGACTTCCTGCACCGGCCCGATCCGGATTCCCGACGGCGAGATAATGGATATGTCCATAAGATCCACATATTCCTTCCAAATCTGTATGTTCAGCGACGGCTGCCCATCCTGGACGGCAAGCTCTATGACCCGCTCCCCCTCACTGTCAAGCCGCCCGGACACATGCCCCGCGCTGGCCGCCTCATTTCCCGTTCCGATGCAGATACAGCTCTTCCACACATTTGAGATATCGTCGATAAACCGCTCCAAAAGCGACGTGCCGTCATGGGAGCCGTAAGTGTTCCCAAAGCTTATGTTCACCGCCACCGGCATCCGGTACTCCAGCGCTTTCCGGATTACATAGTCAATCCCCATCATAAGCTCCGTCGTCCGGGGGAATCCGTCTCCTGACGGATTCCCAAGCTTTACCACCAACAGCTCGCTCTCCGGCGCCACTCCCGCATAGCGGCGGTAATCCTGCCCCGCGCCCCTTCCGTTTCCCGCGGCAATTCCTGCCACCGCCGTTCCATGGCCGGACGTATCTCTTGCCGCCACAAGCTCCGCCCGCTCAGCCGGAGTCTTTCTCTCAAGCGCCGCATCAAGCCGCTCTTTCGTGTACTCCACCCCGATGCCGTACCCTTCCGGCGCAGTTTCCCCATCCCTTGGGGTAAGCGATTGATCCCAGAGACCGCGAATCCTCGTTGTTCCGTCTGCATTCCGGAAATCCGCCAGTGTATAATCGATGCCCGAATCGATCACCGCCACCAGCACACCCTGTCCATACAGAGAAAGACGGCCATCCTGCACCGAATCAATGCAGGACACCCGTCTTCCCTCTGCTGTCTGAAAATATAATCTTTTCGGCTTTTCTACATATTCTATCTGAGGCAGCGTCGCCAGCTCATTTATGCGGGATTCCCGGATGGTTATCACCGCATATTCATTCATCAGCTCCGTCACCCGCTCAGAGAGCTCCCTGGCTGCATCAAGATTCCCCGAGTACTTCACGATAAGCTCCCATGTCCGCTCAATAGGGTTGTATCCCGTATCCAACTGCAGCGACTTCTCCCGCTCATCCTCCGTGGCGTCAAGCGCCAGGTTCAAAAGATTCTCTAATTTCTGTCCGGTCAAAATATTGCTCCGCTTTTCGTATTCTTTCTATAATATATGCCGGAATACGCCTGTCTAATGAAAACCCAATATCTGCCGGCACATTGGCTGCCGCAGGACGTTGCCCTGGGAAACGCATTTCTCCATCAGTTCATGCAGCACTCCGCCAGATAAGGAGCCAGCCCCGCCGGTATAAAATATCCTTTCTCATGCAGGCACACCGGACACTGCGCCGGAACGCTCGTCCCGCGGTAAATATGCCCGCAGTTTAAGCACATCCAGTCTCGCCCCTCGCTGCTCTCATAAATCTTGCCATTCTCGATAAGCTCCGCCAGCTTTCCGAACCGCTTTCCATGGATTTCCTCAATCTTTGCAATCTCCCGGAATACATATGCAGCCTCTTTAAAGCCTTCCTCTTCCGCCGTCCTGGCAAATGCAGGATACACATCACCGAACTCTTCCATCTCATTGTGATGGGCGGATTTCAAAAGCTCCACCACATCGTCAAAATGATCCACCGGATACCCTCCGTCTATATGGATCGTAGTTCCCGACAGGCTCTTTAACAGCCCGTAGAATCTCTCCGCGTGCGCCCGTTCCTGGTCGGCAGTAAAAAGGAATACCTGGTTTACGGCATACATCCCCTGCTTTTTCGCCGCCTCCGCAGCGATGGTATAGCGGTTCCTCGCCTGACTCTCCCCGGCAAACGCCCGCATCAGATTTTCTCTTGTCTTACTCTCCTTAAATTCAACAGCCATGTTACACACTCCTTCTTTTTTGATGGTAGTATGTGCCATGGCTGTCAGATTATTCATATGATATTCATATTTTCTGCCCATAAGCATTCATGCGCTGTGTCATCTCCTGCAAGGCCCTGCCGTTCCCTGTGGATTTGTATCCTTCCCGGCAAGTATCCTCTCCACGCGCCCGCAGATAAATCTTCCAAGCTCATAGACAACATTGCTGATGACATATTCCCCGTCATTGACAAACACTTCGATCAGATTCGGCTCTACAAAGATGTCCAGCTTATACTTGCCGTAAAGCTTCGGCGTGCTGCTCATCATCCGGTGCCCTTCGATACCGGCAAATACGCTGCTCCTGTCTGTCCGGATGAAATCCCTCTCTACCCGGATTTTGAACCCTCCGATATCAAGGCTTTCATTCTCCTTAAGCGTCACCTGGATCCGGCAAGGTTCATCCGGCAGAACACCCGGTTCGCTGCCAAACACCTTCTCTTCCATAAGCACTGCCTTTTCAAAATACCGCTCAACATAAGGATGCACCTGAAAATACACATGCCCCTCTTTAAGCTCGACAACTCTTGGAAGACACATCATCCCGTTCCACGGCGTATGCCCCGGCTTTTCTACCGCCTTCGGCATCCGCATCCAGGCGATCATGATGCGCCGCCCTTCGGCATCCACATTTGTCTGGGGCGCGTAGAGATCAAGACCGTAATCAATGTACTGGTAATTCCCATGGAGGGTAAGCTCGCAGGTCTCCGGCTTAAAGTCTGCCGGCATACAGATCGCATGGTGCTCATAGCCTCCTGCATCCCTGGCGATATACATGGGCGAACCGATAAACACATAACCCTCCCCCAGCCGGAAAATATCCGGGCATTCCAGAATCTTCCCGAATCTCTCACTCCGATACTGGGACACATACTGCCAATTTACTCCATCGACGCTTCGGTAAAAGACCGCCCGTCCAATCTCCCCCCGGTATGTACTTCCAAGAACCATATAGTAACTATTGCCTTCCTTCCACACCTTAGGGTCTCTTGTATCTTTATGGTCTCCGGTTTCAACGTCCTCGATCATCGGCACAGCAACCTTTTTGCCTCCGAAATTATCGAAAGAACATCCATCTTCCGATGACAGCATAAGCTGCGCAGCCTCAAAATCTCCTTCATTGACATGTATATTTTGTGCATCTATGTTTTTATAATGGATCCCCGTATAGTAAAGGTTCATTCTCCCGTCCTGCTCTAGGGCACTGCCGGAAAAACAGCCGTTCTGGTCTTCGTATCTTGTCGGGAACAGTGCCACTCCCATATGCTCCCAGTGCACCAGATCCTCACTGACTGCATGTCCCCAGTGCATCGTCCCCCACACCGGCGCATAGGGAAAATACTGGTAAAACAGATGATACTTTCCTTTATAATAGATAAATCCATTAGGGTCATTGATCCAGTTTCCCGGTGCCTTCAGATGTAATGTATTCTTTACCATGCCAATCTCCTGCCTGTCTATATCGTTTTACATTCAGTATAGTAATAAAGAGGGCATTTTTCAATACCCTCTTTTGGCGATACGCAAAATATTCTTATTTCACAGCACCTGCCACCACGCCGCCGATAATCTGTTTCTGCAGTGCAACGTACAGAACGAGTATCGGAACCACGCACAGTAAAAGTCCCGCCATGATCGTACCGTAATCCGCAGAATACGTTCCATAGAAGCTATATGTAGAAAGAGGAAGTGTTAACAGCTTCTTGTCCGTCAGTACGAGGGACGGCAAAAGGAAATCATTCCAGAATGCCAGCGAGTTTAAGATTACCATCGTGGAGATGATCGGCTTTAACAGCGGCAGAACAATCTTAAAAAATGTCTGTGAATGCGTACACCCATCTATGTAAGCGGCCTCCTCAAGAGCCATCGGCACATTTCCCTTGATAAATCCGTGGAACATGAACACCGACATGGCCATGGAGAACCCGGTATGAAGGAAAATCAACGTAATCCTGTGGTTTAAGAGATTAAGCGTCCCTCCGTAGATGCTCACCAGTGGGATCATGATCGCCTGGAACGGGATGATCATAGATGCCACCATCAGCCCGAACGTAAGCTTTGAGATCCCGTTGTTGTGGCGGACGATATAGTACGCCAGCATCGCTGCAAGAAGAGTTACCAGCACCGTTGCAGATACCGTCACGATCAGGGAGTTCTTAAACGCATTTAGGAAATCCATCTGGGTATATGCCTTGACAAAGTTGTCAAAGGAAAGCCCCTTGATGGTAAACAGCCAGGAAAACGGGCTTTTGATGATATCCCGCTTCTGCTTCAGCGAGTTGATCACTACCATAATAAACGGGAACATATATGCGATAAAAATAATAATAAGCCCCAGCATCGCAAGTATATTCGTTACTTTTCTTTTTGTTCCTCCGATTGTCGTCTTCTTCATTATGCTTCCACCTCCTGCCTCTTTGTCAGGTATACCTGAATACCGCTGATACATGCAACAATGATGAATAAGATCAATGCCTCAGACTGGCCCACGCCAAACTGCCTTGAAGTAAATGCTTTCTCGTACACGTGCATCGCTGCCATCTCCGTCGTCCCGTAAGGCGCACCTGCGGTTAATGACAGGTTCACATCATACACCATAAACGCCCGTGACAGCGTAAGGAACAGACAGATGGTGATGGAGGACATCATAAGCGGCATGATGATACTCTTTAATTTCACAAATCCTGATGCCCCATCGATACTTGCCGCTTCCATCACATCCTCGGAAAGCCCCATAAAACCTGCCACATAAATCAAGATCATGTAACCGGAGAGCTGCCATACGGACACAACTACCAGCGCGATAAATGCATTGGTCGGATCAGACAGCCAGGACACTTCAAAAAGTTTCCACCCGGTACTCTCGCCGATGCTCACGAATACTCTGGAAAATACAAACTGCCAGATATAACCAAGCACAATGCCGCCGATCAGGTTCGGGGTAAAGAATCCTGCCCGGAAGAAATTCTCTCCCTTCATCCCCCGTGTCAGCAAGTATGCGATGGCAAAAGCCAGCACATTTACGATGATAACAACAAAGATTACATATTTGAATGTCAGAAGAAGGGAAGTCCAGAACTGTCCGTCTTTCACCACTCCTCCGAAATTTTTAAATCCTACAAAATTCTTAACCTGAGCCACACCGTTCCAGTCTGTGAATGTCAGGTACACACCATAGATAAACGGTACGATGACAACTGCAAAGAAGCAAAACATTCCCGGTAATGCAAACATGCAGAAATCTTTCCCATTATTTTTATTTCTCATATTCTGCTCCTCCTTTTATTCCTGTTCCGCCCAGTAATCCTGGATTGACTTTATCAGCTCATCCCTGTCGCTCCTTCCGGCGAGATATTTCTGCATCGCCGCGCCAAGCACTGCCCAGTGGTCATTAGGTACGATCACAGATGCGCTGAATGCCTTTCCTTCATGCACTTTTTCATAAAGATCCCGGCTTAAAGGGTCAGCTGGCTCATAAGGATTGTTCTTAAACGGTGGGATGATATTGCAGGTTTTTACCATCATCTGCTGCCCAATCTCGCTGTACACCATCCAGCTTAAGAACTGTTTTCCTGCCGCCTGCTCTTTTTCCGTGGCAATCTGGCGGTCAACCATCACCTGCTTGGACGGCGCACCCTGAATCATCTGGTTGGCAAAATCATTTTTGTCATTGTTCATAAAATAGGGGAGGAAGCCATATTCGTCCGTCTCCTCGGCTCCTGCCTCTGAAAGATTCGGCCATGCCCAGTTCCCATTGAACCAGAATGCTGTCTTTCCGTCTGCCAAGTCGATGGCCATCTCGTCATAATCTGCTCCGAGGGGGTCTCCCTTCGCCACATTGTATTCCTTAAGTACATCGAAGATATCCAAAAATTCTGACATCCTTTTGTAAGAAGCAAGGTCAAGCTTCCCGGCCTTAATCTCCTCCACTGCCTCCTGCGCTCCCGCAGAGGTTCCGTCGTAAGTCTCATAGATGTACTGAAGATGATGCGCGCCCAAAGACCAGTCTTCCTTCGCCATAGACACGGGCTTTTCGATGCCCTTGTCCACCAGCCGGTCAAGGAGAGCCTTAAACTCGTCCAGTGTTGTGACAGATGCCGGGTCAAATGTTTCTCCAAGGGCTTTTTCAATCACTGCCTTGTTGTAAATAATCCCTCTTCCTTCGATACACAGCGGAAAGCTGTATATTTTTCCGTTAAGCTCTGTCGTGTACCCTTCCGCTTCAGCAATCCATTTTTCATCCGTAAGGTCAACAGCCTTTTCCTCAGCCAGTGCGATAACATCCGTGGTGTCCAGAATCGCAATTGTAGGCGGATTCCCTGAATTGTACAGACTGATCATCTTCGTGTAGGGTGAATCATCGCTCACCGGCATAACCTCTACATGTACGCCCAACTTCTTCTCGTACTCAGTCCCCATCTCTTCAAGTGCCACCTGAATCTCCGCTTTCGTATTGAGAAGCGTGATGTTCGTGCCGTTAAGAGAAGCATCATACTCGAAAGTATCTGTAGATGTGTCGATGGGCACCTTCTTTTCCTCCTCATTCGGGTCGTCAGGATCACTGGCAAAGCCGAACCTGCAGCCCGTCAGCATCGTCACCGTCAGCGCTGTAACAAGCACAGATGATACAACCCTCGCCATGACTTTCTTTCTCATGAATCATTCCTCCTGTTCTTTTTGTATTGTAACCGGTAAAGTAACCGGTTACTTTATGGTGATTCCATCATAGCACTGAATCGCTCATCCGTCAATTATGAAAAACATTTTTGTGAAATGTGTCTGATTCCTGGTATTCCAACTTGTATACCTTTCACAAAACCGGTTACTTAACCGATTACTCATTGCCCCCATTTCCGATTTTTGCTATACTGATATCAACTTAAACTTTAGACTATTCATTAAGAAAGAGGCAGCTATGGGCAAGAAACAAAACGTAACCTTCAATGACATTGCAAAATATACAAATTTTTCAAAGACCACCATCTCCAGATATTTTAACAATCCTGATTCCCTTACTCTTGAAAATCAGGAGATCATCGCCAGAGCGCTGGTTGACTTAGATTATAAAGAAAATAAAGTGGCGCGCATCCTCGCCAACGGAAAGACTGAATTTATCGGGGTCATCGTCCCTAACCTGTTCCTCCATTACTACTCAGAGATGTTAGATAAGATCCTCTCCACCTACGAACAGTTCGGCTACAAATTCCTCGTTTTTAT
The DNA here is from genome assembly GCA_910586965.1 of uncultured Dorea sp. Classification (GTDB taxonomy): domain Bacteria; phylum Bacillota; class Clostridia; order Lachnospirales; family Lachnospiraceae; genus MD308. Next base: position 54,235 of record CAJUMF010000008.1, read on the forward strand.
CGGCAATGATGATGAGGAAAATGAACGCAGGTACATCAAGGAACTCCTAGCCTACAAGATTGAGGGGCTGATCATCTTAAGCCACACGACCCCTTCTAAGGAGCTTGCTGCCCTTAACCTCCCCATCGTGACCATCGAACGGGAGGACAGATACGTGTGCAGCGTCAACACCGACAACTATATGGGCGGCTACCAGGCCACCAGCCTTCTTGCGAGACACAATTGCGATGTATTCATCCACATCAACTCCTCCTCCGATAAAAATGTCCCTGCTTACGGGCGAATCAAAGGTTTTTTAGATGTCTGTACAGAAAAAGACCTCACTCATGAGTTAATCCTGAAAGAGATGGGAAACAGCTACGAATCCCTGCAGGAACATCTTTCAGCGATAATCTGCCATCTGGAGCAAAAATATAAAAGACAGAAAAAGGGAATCTTTTTATCTAACGATACCCAGGCCAATGTATTTTTAAATCTCCTGATAAGAAAGTACAGCTCTCTTCCGGATGATTACCTGATCATCGGCTTTGACAATTCGCCCATATCCAGGGAAGCCGTGCTCCCCATAAGCACCATGGGCCAGCAGATTGATAAGATTGCTTACGAAGCAGTAAGCCTGCTCGTGGAGCAGATGGATGAGCGAAAAAAAAGAAGACCGGTTCCTCTAAAAGAGCCGGTCCATAAGGTGATAACTCCAATATTGCTGAGAAGAGAGACTACTGAGAAAATCTAACTCCCAGTTTTACACTGCTGGAAGGGTTCTGCTCAATTGCCATATAGGCATCCGCTGCCTCCTGAAGCGGCACCACCGGGTCAACGATATTCTCGCATTTGATTTTCCCTTGTTTCAGCATCTCCCAGCATGTTGCGCAGATCCGGTCAAAATCCCATCTCGGATGTTCCCGGTTTGGCTCGCTGCATGATCTGGACAGTAGTATATTAGGCTGATTAAAATGCGCTTCTCTGCCCAAGTTTAAGCCGCCCAGACATTCATGGTACCATCCTACAACGGCCAGATTCCCATTATATGCGATTCCCCGGATTGCCTGCTGGAGCGCATGATAATTGGCACTTGTCTCAATGATGACATCGGCTCCCCGGTTATCGGTTGCCTTTTTAATCTCAAGCCCTACATCGACGGCTGCGGAATCCAGCGCTAAGTCGGCCCCGTTCTCCAGTGCCACCTCACGTCTCTTTTTAATCGGATCGCACACAATGACTTTCGCCGCTCCTGCAAGGCGCGCAAGCTGTGCGGCTATCAGCCCGATTGCGCCCAGTCCTGATATGACCACATTGTCTCCTACTCTCACCTGTCCGTCGCGGATCCCCCCAAGGGCAAACTGCGCCGGGTCATAGCATACCGCCTCTTTCCAGGTCATATTTTCTGACATCCGAAGCGCCTCGTTCTGTTTTAATGTATGTGTACTCTTAAACGGCCCGTATCCGGCGATTCTGTCGCCGATGGAAAACCCGGAGACTTCTTGACCGATTTCAATGATATTGCCTACCCACATATTTCCCGGGCGCATAAAATACGGTTTTTCGGCTGCCTCCCTGCTTGGGAGGAATAGTTTTAGCTCCTCGTCGAATACATTTTCCAGAAACGGGTCTTCTCCCCTGAAATGAGTAAATTCCGTTCCGTGTTTTGCCGCCGCAAAGACTACCTCTGTCCGTATCTCATCGCTCATAAGCGGCGCATCCTCATATTCCCTTAAAATTGCTTTTCTTGGTTCTGTTGATACTACCTCTGTTTTCTTCATATACCTGCTCCTTTTTCTAATTTATTAAAACGGTTTTTCCATCCTGCCCGGAAGATTCCACTACCGCACTGACAAACCGCAGGCCCTCATATCCTTCCCGGACATCTGCCACTGCCTTATGTTTTCTCAGAACCGCACCGATAAAGTAACAGTCCTCCTCATAAGTACAGTCCGTATCTTCTGCTATTTCCACTGTTTCTGCCGTATCTCCGTCTGTAAATGTAAATACCGCATGGTTCTGGTCTGTAAAATCCGCCGTCATATTCTCGCATATAACACGGAATCTCGCATTCCACTGATTTTTTACCGAACAATTCGAGCCGCAGACCGAACCAAGCGCCCCGCTCTCAAACCGGATGCTGCATACGCTCGTGTCCTCCACGGTATATCCCTCCACCTGCGCATGACACAGATTGGCTGTGTAACCATTAACAAAAGACGCCCTGCCCATCAGATACAGCCCCATATCATAGAGATGGATGACTTGTTCAAACACCTGCCCGCCGCACTTTTTCACGTCTCTCCACCACGGGCCGTGAAGACTGTTGCACTCATAATCCGCCATGTAAAGCGTCGGTCTTCCCGCCCTGCCGCTGTCCATATATTCTTTGAATTTTTTTACCGCGCTCCCGAAACGCATCTGATACCCCACCTGTGTAACAATCTTGTTTTTCCCGGCAATTTCTGCCATGGCTTTCCCCCGCTCCGCCGTGAGAGCTATTGGCTTTTCAATAAAGATATGTATCCCTTTTGCTGCCGCTCTCTCAAATTGTCCGTCATGTGCGAAGGGGGGCAGGCAGATATATAAAACATCTATCCGCACCTCATCAAGCATCCGGTCAAAATCATCATATACCATACAGTCCAGATGATTATCTTCGGCAAACTGCCTGGCATCATCCACAGGATTGGAACAGAGCGCTGCAAGCTCTATATTCTCCATTCTCATGAGGCTTTTAGCATGTCCTCTCCCCATATTTCCCATGCCAAGTACAGCCGCTTTTAATACTTTTTCCATATTCCGATTCCTTTCTATGTAATTTTTAACCTACTTATACTCCGGCATCCATCCTCTGTGAGCCTCTAACATCTCGTCACACATCCGGCGTATCTCATCCATGGAAAGTTCCGCTGCCGTATGCGGGTCCATCATAGCTGCCATATAAAGGTCTTTTTTTCGTTTCGTCTTCGCCGCACGGATTGTAAGTAGCTGCACATTGATGTTTGTCCGGTTTATTGCGGCACACTGCTCCGGAAGATTTCCTACATAACAGGGATGGATTCCCGCCCGGTCAACCAGACATGGCACCTCCACACATGCATTTGGCGGAAGGTTTGGGATCAGTCCATTGTTCCTGACATTTCCATGGATACGGTAAGGAATATCGTTTTCCATAGCATTGATAATAAATGACGCAAATTCCCGGCTCTTTTCATGTGTAAGCTTTTCATTATTCACAAGTTCTGCGCGCATCTTTTTCCAATCCTCAATCTGGGTAACACACCGCCTCGGGTATTCATCCAGCGGAATGTTATAGCGCTCAATCAGCTCCGGATATTTTCCCTTGATAAACCAGGGCGTATACTCTGCGTTATGCTCGGAGGACTCCGTGATGTAATAGCCGAACCGGAGCATCATCTCATACCTCACCCGGTCCCAGTCTGCATCGTAAGCAGCTTCTCCTGAAAGGAACTTTGCAGCCCTCCTCTTAATCTCCGGATAAAGGTCTCTCCCTTTCCCATCCTCTACCTTCAAAAGCCACGCCTGATGATTGATACCTGCAATCTCCCACTTCGTCTCCGGCACAAGCTCCTCCATATCAAGTGCCTTAAATAACTGAGGAATACACACTTGTACACTGTGACACAGCCCTACCGTCTGAATATCCGTAAAGGTCTGCAGATATCCTGTAAGCATAGCCATAGGGTTCGAATAATTGATGAACAGTGCCTCCGGGCAGACCTCTTTCATGTCCGCCGCAAATTCTTCCAGGACAGGGATTGTCCGAAGTGCCCGAAAGATACCCCCGATTCCTAGCGTGTCTGCGATCGTCTGCCTGAGTCCGTATTTTTTCGGAATCTCAAAATCCGTGATGGTACACGGGTCATATCCCCCCACCTGGATTGCGTTCACCACATATTTTGCACCTCTAAGCGCCTCTTTTCTGTTCAGACTCGCATCAATCCTTATGCTTCTCCCGACATTCGCCGACAAATTTTCAAGCATCATCTTTGAATCCTCAAGACGCACCGGATCTATATCGTGCAGAGAAATCTCAAGATCCTTGATTTCCGGCGTCAGGATACAGTCTCCCAACACACTCTTGGCAAAAATTGTACTTCCTGCGCCCATAAAAGCTATTCTCGGCATAGCAAAAATCTCCTCTCGTTTAAAGTTTGTCCTGGTGTAGCCACATTACCCTTTCAGCCCCGTTATCGTAATTCCTTCGATAATATGTTTCTGAGCGAACAGATACACAACCAGCACCGGTATGATAGATATGGTAGACGCCGCCATAATAAGAGACCAGTCCACCGTATATTTCCCTTTGAACATGTTTAACAGCAACGGAACCGTGAACTTATCCTGGGAATTTAAAAAGATAAGCGGCGTATAAAAGCTGTTCCAGTTCCACATAAATGAAAATATCCCAAGGGATGCCAACGCCGGTTTGATCAGCGGTATGATAATGCGGAAAAAGATAGAACCGTAATTCGCACCGTCAATAATCGCCGCCTCTATAAGCTCATCCGGCAGCGCCATAATAAACTGCCTGCACAAAAATACCCCCATTGGCATATAAGCAGCCGTCATCAAAATAATAGACAGATGCGTATCAATAAGATTCAGCTCACTGAAGATCAAAAACAACGGAATGGAAATCACCGTGTAAGGCACCATCATCACCGCGATAAAGCCGCCGAATACAACATTCGAACCCCTGAATTTGAGTTTCCCCAGCGCGTAACCCGCCATTGCAGAAGTTAAGACCTGCCCCGTCACATTGATAACGGCCAGCTTCAAACTGTTAAAATACGCCTTGTCGAAAGGCAAGTCTGTAAGCGCCTTTTTATAATTCTCCCAGCGAAATGTCTTTGGAATTAGGCTTGGTGGATACGCAAACGCTTCCTCGGCCCCCTTGAGGGAAGTGGATATCATCCAAAGAAACGGAAAAATCGCCAGAGCAGCCATACTGATCAGGATAATCTGTATCAACACATGATAAATCTTTTTCTTTGTTTTCTGCAAATCTTCCACCTACTCTCCATAATGAACCCATCTGTCAGACAGTTTAAACTGAACAACTGATATAACAACAACTATCGCAAACATGATCAGCGCGATCGCCGACGCTTTCCCCAGCTCATATTCCCCGAACGCCGTCTGATAGATGTGGATGGCCAGCGTATACGTCTTCTTCGCAGGCCCGCCTGATGTAAGCAGAAACATCTGATCGAATACCTGAAAGGCATTGATCATCGTCGTTACTGTCACCAGCAGCGTAGTGGAGGATATGAGCGGCACTGTAATGTGAAAAAACACATCTTTCTCATTTGCCCCGTCAATCCTTGCCGCATCTACATACGTCTGCGCTACATTCTGGAGCCCGGCAAGGAACAGCACAACATTATAGCCCAGTCCCCACCAGATACTCATCACAATGACCGCCCCCATAGCTGTCGCCGGGTTTCTGAGCCACTCCTTTCCCTCAAATCCAAAAGTCTTAAGAATCATGTTGAGAATCCCGAACTGCGGCTGGTAGATCCATGACCAGACAACTGCAATCGCAACAGACGTAACAATCTGCGGCAGAAAAAACACCGCCCGGTAAAACATCTTCCCCCAAGCCTTATTAAGCAGCAGGGCAAGTCCCAGAGCCAGCACGATGGAACACGGAACGTAGATGACTGCATAGACAAATGTATTCTTAACGGCAATCATCGTATCTGGGTCAAGAAAGACTTCCTGAAAATTAGCAAATCCCACATATGACGGTGAGCCAAAGCCATTCCACTCAAAAAAGCTAAGCACAAACGCGATCATGATCGGAACGATACCAAGACATACAAGGCTTATGAGCTGGGGGAGGATAAACACGATCCCCCAGCGGTTTCTGGACTTTTCCAGCTTACTTTTCTTCATATGCTTACCCGCCCCCTTCTCGATTACTATTCTTTAAGAGCTTCTTCGACAGCGGTATTCATATTCTCCAATGCCTCCGCTGACGTCTGTTCGCCAACCAGCATCTTTTCTGCTTCCTCTGTTATTGCATCCGTCAGTCCCGGATGGGTAGCCTCGGTCTTTGGATATACTAATGCATTGTCGATAGCATCAAGGAAATACTGTGCATGTTCCGGGGTTCCGGTAAGCACGATGTCGCTTAAGCCGTCCACGGTCGGCACTGCATTGCCCTGTCCCTCCATACGGATCTGCTGCCCGCTTTTTCCGCAGTAAAAGGATACAAACTCCCATACAGCATCTGCATTCTTCGTATTCTTATTAATGACCATAGGCGTTGCCGGCATTGCACACATCTGCTGGGACGGATCATCATAATATGGAAATGGTATCACATCATACTTAAAACTCAGATCCGTGAAATCCGCCACAAACCACCGGCCTGCATAAAGCATACCCGCCTGTCCGGATACAAACAGCGTATCCTCTGATTCACCGCTTGCCAAAGCTCCCGCAAATGTAAAAGCTTTTGACTTTATGTTGTTCTCTAAATACTCAAGCCCCTTTTTTGCCCGCTCAGAACGAAAGCCGGATGTCTTCATATCATCAGAATAAATATCCTCGTCTGAAGAATACATCATAGAGTATAGCGGACACCAGTAATTGCTGTAGACAAATCCAATCTTCGACGCGTCCCTCAAGCTTTCAGAAGCCTCCTGAAGTGCCGCAAAATTCCATTTTCCTTCGTCATAATATTCCTGCGGAGATTTTAAGTTCAGCTCCTTAAACAGATCCGCGTTGTAGTAGATAACCATAGGATTGCAGTCTACCGGAACACCCGTTATCTTATCGTTAAATGTATAGCTTTCCAGGAGATTTTCAGGAACATCACTCTTTTTAAGCGCTGAGCCTTCATCTTCCAGATACTCCGTCAGATCCAGCAGGACATCTGAATTATTCAGTTCCCCGTAAGAGGCCTCCTCGGAGTAAAAGCAGTCCGGAGCTTCTTTAGACTTTAGTTGTGTCAGCACCTTTTCATTGTAATTATCTCCGGGAACTCCGATCAATTTTACCTCTGTACTCTCACTCTGCTTGTTAAATGCGTCAACTGCTTTTTGATACTGCTCAAGCTCACCTGCAGAACCGCCAACCATAAAACGAACCGTCTTTTTTCCATCCTCTGTCTCGCCGCTATCGGAACTTTGACATCCTGTAAGCGCCAGTACACTTATCATTCCTGCTGCCAAAAACGATGCTAACATTCTCTTTTTTGTCATAAAATATCCTCCTTTGAATCACACTATTTTTATTTTCAGCCGGCTATTTATACTATTATTTTATAAAAATCTAATTTAAAATACATACATTCTTGTGTCTTAGAGATGGATTTATGTTGTTTTTTGTATATTCTTGTGGTACATTGTCCCAAAAGGAGGTATTTCTTTATGAAAGCTGAAACATATTACGCATCCAAAAATGAATACGACATCAACCTAAGATACTGCGGGTATGAGGAATGTTCCTCCGACTTTCGGATGGCTCCCCATGTCCGTTCCGAGTATTTAATCCATTATGTCACACAAGGAGAAGGAGAATTCATATGCGGCAGCCGCACATACCCCATCCGGCAGCACGACCTTTTTATCATACAGCCCCAGCAGATTGTAAGCTATAAGACCGCTCCGGAAAGCCCGCTGCACTTTTCATGGTTTGCCTTTGCCTGCGAAAAATCCAGCCAACAGCTTGCACTCCTTGGCTTTTCCGAGGAAACTCCTGTCCGCCGGCTCCACCCCAGATACTCCATCGATGAAAATATCCATCATCTGGTGGAGCTTATCAATTCCCCCGGCTTTCAAAATGAATTTGCCATACAATCCATTATTTACTCCATCATGTCCAATATTGCCCAGTCGTATTCCCTGTCGGGAAAATACAGGAAAAATACCCAGACTGCCGCATTTGTTCATGTAAAAAAAGCAAAATCCTATATAAAGTGCAATTACATCTATCCAATCTCTGTCACTGACATCGCAAAACATGTAGGACTGGAACGAAGCTATCTGTCCAAGATCTTCAGCCAATGCACAGGCACCACCATTCAGAAATACCTGCTGAATGTCCGCATCCAGCGATCAAAGTTCCTGCTTGAGCAGACCGACTACAGCATAAAAGAAATCAGCTTTTCTGTAGGCATGACAGATGAATATTACTTTTCCAGGGTATTCAGGCAGACGGTAGGCATTCCCCCTACCCGCTACCGCAGCAACGCAAAAACACATTTATCTCCATTGTAAAACAATACAAGGAGCTATACATTAAAAGTGCCGGCTGTCAGATTCATATTAAGGAGGATACATTATGCCAGATAAACAAATATTAGAAAAAGCGGGTTATCCAAGGCCCGATTTTGTACGCAGAAACTTTATGTCCCTTGACGGAGAATGGGAATTTGCATTCCTCTCCCAGCTGGGCCGCCCCTTTCCGGAAGGCTGCCTGGACAGACCGCTCCCTGGAAATATTATGGTTCCCTTCAGCTATACATGCAAAGCAAGCGGAATCGGATGCCCAGACCATGAGGATTGCCTTTGCTATGGTCGGGACCTCATCGTCAGCAAAGAAGACCTATCCGGCCAGGTTCTGTTAAAATTCGGAGCCGTGGACTACTGCTGCGACGTATGGATAAACGGCTCTCACGTTGGTTCCCACCAGGGAGGACACACGCAATTCGAATTTCCCATAGCCTCGCACCTCCATATTGGCAAAAACCGCATTTTATTATGCGCCAGAGACGACTGGGAATGCGACCGCCCCAGAGGAAAGCAATACTGGAAAGATGCGCCTGACAGATGTTGGTACGCTGACACTTCCGGCATCTGGAAATCCGTCTGGCTGGAATTTGTTCCTGAAAAATATATCCGCCGCGTAAAGCTGACTCCCGACACAGACAACCGCTGCCTTACACTGGAGGTCTTCTTAAGCGAAAGTTTTTCAGGTACTTTGAAAGCCGGCATCTTCTTTCATGACACCTTGAAAAAGACAGTGACTTTCTCCTTCGCAGATACCCATTATCTCTGCGAGACAATTCGTGTAAACGAAGAAGATTTTGTCGATGAGATTCATTATTGGAGCTGCGAGACGCCCAATCTCTACCATCTCGCCCTCTCCTTATCAGAAAATAACACTGCAAACTGCGATACTGTAGAATGTTACTTTGGTATGCGCAAGGTTGAGACCCGTGACAGCAATGTATATCTCAACAACCGGCTGCTGTTCCAGCGGCTTGTGTTAGATCAGGGATACTGGAAAGATTCTCTGATGACACCACCTTCAAAAGATGCAATTAAAAAAGATATTCAGCTAACGAAGATGATGGGATTTAACGGAGCAAGAAAGCACCAGAAATTAGAAGCCCCTCATTACTATTATTGGGCGGACGTCTTAGGACTCCTTGTCTGGTGCGAGATGCCAAGCTCCTATCGGTTCAACGACTGCGAGGTAAGTTCTCTTTTATCAGAATGGCAGGAGGTTATCTGCGAGGCTTACAACCACCCCTGCATCATCACATGGGTTCCCTTCAACGAATCCTGGGGTGTCAGAAATGTCTTCTCAGACAGACAGCAGCTAAGTTTTATCAAAGCTTCCTACTATCTTACAAAAACCTACGACCCATCGCGGCTTATCAGCACGAACGACGGCTGGGAGATTCCGAATGAGACCGATATCTTCTGTATCCATGACTATGAAGGAGACGCAGACACCATCCGAGACCGATATCAGGATATTGGAGCATTTGCAAAGACCGGCATCCCAAACAGACCGGCTCTGACGTGCTCATCCTCTTACCTCGGCCAACCTTTTTTTCTGAGTGAATACGGCGGCATCGCCCTCTTATGTGATTCTTCAGGGGAAAATTGGGGATATAACGGATTTGCAGAAACTTCCGAAGAATATATAGAGAGAATCAAAGCACTGACAGAAACCATACGTAATCTTCCAAACTGCTGCGGATACTGTTATACACAGCTTACAGATGTCTTTCAGGAGGTCAATGGGTTGCTGACGGCAGAAAGAGAACCAAAAGTTCCCATTGAAACCTTAAATAAAATTTTCGATTAATTTTAATACTCCTTTTTGCCAGGAATCTGCTGACTCTTGACAAAAAGGAGTTATTGATAAAATGACTGCTCTACAATATATCTTCAAATTTCTCCGTAGAATAATTCTGTCCCGCAAGCTTTAATTTCTTTGCCTCCTGCATCGCCTGGAATTTCTCCCTGGTGATCGGATATCTCCAAATTACCAATGCACACAACAGCATCAATACTCCCGGAATCCACGAAGACATATCTGTAACTGCTGCCTTCGCACTGTCTGGCTGTACTGCCAATTCTGCCTGATACCCTCTGGCTTCCAGGATCAGACCTACTACCTGCAGAGCAGTTGCCTTTCCTAACTTAATAAAGAAAGAGAAGTAGGAGATCATAACTCCTGTCAGCATCTCGCCGCACCGGAACTCATATACCTCACAAGTATCATACAAAAGATTGTAACTTAAGACCAGGAAGCTGATGATTCCAAAATGCGCCATACAAAACTGCACGGCCTGCATGGTGATACTGTGAAAGCCGAGTTCGTCGTAGGCTCCGACCCAAGTGACAGATACGGAATATTAAACAGCGTATAGGATGTCCAATAAAAAATAGTCATAACTGTAAAATATACAAATTTCATGCCTGCTGACACATTCACTGCGGTAAACAGCAACATTGTAAAGATGATGATCGAAATGACGGACACTAACAGGAACGGCCTTCTTCGCCCTGCCTTCAGTTTACACCTGTCTGACATAGTTCCAATCACAGGGTCACTGATGGCATCCTACATAACACCGATAAAGACAATGGTTCCTGCAAGAGCAAGTCTGATTCCTGCAATATTTATCAGGAAAAATATAAGAAATGCTCCTACAAATTCCGTGATGATCGTATCTCCAAGATTTGCAATACCAAATCCCATCTTTACTGTTATTGGAAGTTTCCGATCATATTTTTCTTGATTTTCCATAGTTTTCTCCTTCCTTTAAGACTCAATTTTAAACATAACACTCTCCTGGTAACCAGTAATAACCCTCACATATCCTGCCAGCTTCACATCGAGCTCCATATCTCCGGTATCCACGGTAAGCCTTCCGGCCGCAATACTGATATCCATTCCCAGAAGTGTATGCGAAAGTTCCCAGCCTGTCCATAACAGGTATAGTCATAGTTCCCGGCCCGATTACATAATATGCCTCCGGATTCACCAGAAAACCGATTCGTTTCACATCCCTCACCTCTTTCGGTCTTCTATACATCCTTCATGGTTCCTGCCTGAATCCGTTTCTGCCACTGACGCCATGTTACTGCAATCTTGTCAAAGTCATCGACCTCATCTGTAAGAATTGAATGGATTGGAGCATTGTGCGGATGACCTCCGGTTCTTCATAGCACTCTCTGGATATTTCCGTCAGAATGGCTGCATATTCATCCAGATCATCCTTACTGTATGATTCCGTCGGCTCCAGCGTAAACGGTTCCGGCACAATGTGCGGATGATGGGACTGCCAATAATGCTGCATACCGAAATCAATCAACCGTTTCGTCACATCCACCGTCCCGAATCCGGTACCCTCTTTCAGCCTATTCCAACTATACCTGCACTGCTCAATCCTCCGTTTCCCGGGTGCATAGTACACCTCCACACCTCTGATCTTGCTTACTTTTTTATCAGATATTGGACTTACAACCTAATTAAAACCTATCAGCCTTCTTGCAACGGAATACGCCAGTGATGAAATACGGCGCCCCGGTCTCCCTGGAATATTCATCGTCTGGCCAAGAATACCATAGCGTATCCTCAAATAAGTCTTTATATCTCTTTTTTTGAGATACCGCCAGAGATTTCTCTTTTTCTCCAAATTCTCCTGCTTTTTTGAGCGTATCAGTAGAATCGAGGATACCGTCATCATAATCGCCAGATAATTCACCATATAATGACGTAGTTTCCTGCTTTCGACATCACGGAGCTGATACATATCAATCATCGTCTTTGTGACAAAAATCTGCTGATCCACTCTGGAAATCATGATTTTCTCATTTACCGACTGATCCTCACGGCCAATAAAATACCGATAAAAATCTACATCCATATAGTAGATTTTTTGCACAAAAGGAAGCGGATAGTAAACATAAATATTATCCACATAAAAGGTATGCTTTGGCAAAGTCATCTGACTAAGTTTCAACATGGATGTCCGATAGATCACGGAATGCATCAGTATATACTGATCCAAATGGAATCTCCCGATATCATCCCATGAAAAAACCTCGTTCTGTGGCAGTACATTCCGGTAATGGATGCATTTTTTACGAGCCGCTCCCACCTTCTCATAGACATAATTGGAAACCAGCATATCTATCTCCTTATCCTCTCGCTCCAACTCCTTCAAAAAGACAAGTATACTATGCAATGCTTCTTCATCTACCCAGTCATCACTGTCAACCACTTTAAAATATTTTCCCGTTGCGTTAGAAAGACCTGAATTTACAGCATCTCCATGACCGCCATTCTCTTTATCGACCACTTTGATGACACTCGGATACTTTTCTTTATATTCACGTGCGATCTCTAAAGTCCGGTCTGTGGAACCATCATTAACAATTATTATTTCTACATCTTCTCCGCCTGGAAGAATACTTTCAATCGCATGGGACATATATTCCTCCGAGTTATATGATGGTATTGCAAACGAAATGTATTTCATCTTAATCTCCTCCTCGCTGTCATTCACTTCTACCCAGTATAAAGCATTCCCCCGTATTTTCCAACTTATTTTTCATAAAAGCAATTATTCATTGTAAAATATGCGGATATCATATATAGTTATTACAGATGGAGGAATGATATATGAAGAAAAACATAATTGTCGGACAATCCGGCGGACCAACAGCAGTAATCAACGGAAGCCTGTATGGCGTTGTATCAGAAGGCTTAAAGCACATGGAAGAAACCGGACATGTCTATGGTATGGTTAACGGAATTGAAGGGTTTTTACACGATCACTACATGGATATCGGTTCTCTTGAGGCCACAAATGAACTGGAACTAGTAAGGACAACTCCAGGAGCATATCTGGGTTCCTGCCGCTACAAGCTCCCGGAAGATCTCGGTGATTCCGTGTACCCGGAATTATTCAAGAAATTTGACGAAAAGAATATCGGATATTTCTTCTATATTGGAGGAAATGATTCCATGGATACGGTGAGTAAGCTTTCCCGTTATGCATCTAAAATAGACAGTGATATCCGGTTTATCGGCGTTCCAAAAACAATTGACAATGACCTTGTGGAAACAGACCATACCCCCGGCTACGGAAGCGCTGCAAAATATGTTGCCACCGTTGTCAGGGAAATTGCTACCGACGCTACCGTTTATGACAACAAGCAATCCGTAACTATCGTAGAAGTCATGGGGCGTCACGCCGGCTGGCTCACTGCGGCCAGTATGCTCGCCCGCAAATTCGAAGGTGATAATCCGGTACTTATCTACCTTCCTGAAGTTGCTTTCAATCAGGATGCTTTTATTGAAAAGGTAAAGGAAGGTTTAAAAACCACCCCCAATCTCGTAGTATGTATCTCAGAAGGTATCAATGATGGCAAAGGAACTTTCATCTGTGAATATGCAAGCGATGTAGGGGTCGACAATTTTGGTCACAAGATGCTGACCGGCTCCGGAAAATACTTGGAGAATCTGGTAAAGGAAAAGATTGGTGTAAAAGTACGTTCTATAGAGCTGAACGTATGCCAACGCTGCTCCTGTGCACACCTTTCCAGAGTGGATCTTGATGAAGCTGTAAACGCAGGAATATATGCAGTGCAGGCTGCACTTGACGGAGAGACCGGAAAAATGATCACCTTTATCAGGAATAAGAGTGTACCTTATGAGCTGTCTTATAGTACAGCAGATGTTAACATTATCTGTAACAAGGAAAAACCGGTCCCGGCAGAATGGATCATCAATGACGGTTCTGATATCAGCAATGCATTTATTGATTATGCTCGCCCGCTGACGCAAGGCTATGTTGAGCTTCCAACCAAGAATGGCATCCCGCTATTCGCGTACCGTAAGTAATTACAATTCTGCAATATTTTACAGGAGGAATTATGTTAACAGTTTGTTCATTTATCTTTTAAAATTCTTTTACTACTTTAACATTGTTTCTTCATAGCTGCTTCGTATAATAATATCATCAAAAGAAAACAGTGACGTTATCGTAGTAGCACACTATTTTGAATAAACTTTTTCATAATACATGCCGGGAACCGTTTGATGCGGTTACCCGGCATCCTCCCTTTTTACGGGGTTTTCTTATAAGATTTCTTATAGTACAGCATTCCAATCAAAGCTATTATACTTCCCAAGGCCCCAAAGCTTGCAGCTTTGAGTACACCGGACATACTGTCCTTTTCTTCTCCATACTGCTCCTCTGCTTCCGCTGTCTCCACATCAGTCTTTTTATCCACATTTAATCGAAGCTTTACAGGTTCTGTAATTTTTTCCATTAACGATTTTTTCGGCACAATCTGAAAGAATATACTTTTCACTGATTCATTCCCCGCTCTGTCACTTGCTTTTACTGTCACCTCATAATCCTTACATGCATGAAGTGTGTACTCGTACGTCTTTTTTCGGGAATCAATCTTCTGGCTCTCTCCATTAATCTGTATCTGGCGGAATGCATCTTCATTTCCTGCAAGTTCCACTTTAAATGTGCGCTCTTCCTCATATTCTTTTCCTCCTTCAATATTTCGGAATATTATTTCCGGCGCAGTGCGATCAACTACAAAATCTGCTGTCACCTGTGCCTTATTCCCCGCTGCGTCTGTCGCTTTTACCGTCATCTGATGTCTGCCTTCCGAATCAATCACCTCTCCTATATGATAGAGCTTTCCGTCAACTCGCATCTCATATGCATATGTAGTAAAATCCCGAATCATTTGATCGACTGGATAATCCCATTTAAACCTCTTAAGATGTTGTCCATTAAGCGCCTCTACATACCGAATAACCGGATTCGTCTTGTCAATGATCAACTGAAATTTTTCCTCACTCACATGTCCGGATATATCTCTCGCCAGAACTTTTACATGATAAATCCCATCATTTTTCAATGTTTGTCTGAGCATTTTTCCTGTACCGTTATCTTCCCATCCGGTTGTTGAAATCTGTTTTTTCTTTCCATTAACATTCTCCCACAACGTCTGCGCATAAAATTCCTGAAGTTTATTGTCCTCCTCGATATCATATGTAAGATTCACTGACTTCCCGGTTATCATATAGTTTTTTGCCCCGGACACCTTAATTTCAGGTGGAGTTTTATCAATGAAAAGAGTTTTTATCCTCTCACATCGATTGCCTGCTTTATCTTCTGCTGTAATAGCAACATCTACACCCTTCCCCTGTGATGACGGCTGCGAAATCACAAATTCAGCCTGACCTCTGTTAATACTTCCCAAATTTCGATTTCCTTCCCTGCATGAAATCTTTACAACACCGCTTCCTGTATCCTCACCTATTACGGAAAGGAACACCTGCCCTTGATACCATGCATCAAATCCTTTAGGGACGCTCATCTGAATTTCCGGTGCTTTTGTATCGATTAAAAATTCTTTTTTCATTTCGTATTTTTCAATCTTCTTACCCTCCTCATCTTCCATCCAGATATGAAGAATATTCTTCCCTTCCAGAAACTTTTTTTCTCCGATCAGCGACTTTTCGCCCTTTTCCTTCAATGTCTTTTCTTCTAGCTTCTTATCCCCTTGCTTCAGGCAATATTTCGTCACTCCTGCCTCGCTGATATGTCTGATCATAATCTTCGGCTTTTGTGTATAATAACCATTCTTTCCATTAGCTTTCGGTATATCAGTCTCATATTCTTCAACTGGCTTTACATCTTCTATCGGTGGTTTCTCTTCTCCTTCTGCCGGCGGTCTCTCCTCTCCCTCAGACGGTGGTTTTTCCTCTCCTTCTACTGGTGGTTTTTCCTCTCCTCCCACAGGTGGCTTTTCCTCTCCCTCCACGGGCGGCTTTTCTTCTCCCTCTACCGGCGGCTTTTCCTCTCCCTCTACCGGCGGTTTTTCCTCTCCTTCAGACGGCGGTTTTTCCTCTCCCTCTACCGACGGTTTCTCTTCCCCTTCTGTCTCTGGGTCTTTATCCAATAATTCTCCTTCTTCCGCCACAGTCTGGACTTTCTTCCTTAAATCCTCTGACTCTCCCGGGCTTAATATTTTGTTCTGATTTTTCTCTTCAGCATAAGTCACTGTACTATGCTGCATATAAATCAAACCTATTACAACTAACAATACAATCACATATCTTAATTTTCTTACCATATCTTATCTCCTTCCAAATTTATCCCATATTGTTTTACTAATTTCTCAAATTCTTCATCTTTCTCTAATTCCGGCATTTCTTTTAGCTGTTCCTTAATCGTCTGATCACACAATTGCCGTTCCACATTCCCATCTCCAAGCAACGCCGAAATGTAGGCAGTCCGAAGCTCTGCCGAATCTGCTATTTCTTTAATCCCTGTACGCAACATCTCTTGCGCTTGACCGTTTTCTCCTGATTGAATAAGAAGACTTGCAGCCTTTTTAAATATTTCCTCCCTTGTCATCTCGTCCTCCTCATATTTTAACTGTTCTTCATACATAGCAACTGCCTCTTCTATCTCCCCCATGCCCTCATATGCATACGCCATACACCCTAATATCTCCCCGGCTCCATCCTGATCGCTATTTTGTAAGCATAGTTTTCCAAGTCTTAAAATATTTCTGAGATCATCATCTTCATCAAGAATTGCATATCCTTTTAAAATACATCGATAATAACTCTGTTTTTCTCCAATATTTTCTTCCTTCTGCTTTTCCACCTCTTTCTCCGCATCTGCCAAGGCACTCCTGAGTCTTTCTGTACGCATGTTGTCTCCTGTAAAACTTTCTGCTATAACAGTCATATATTCTGCAAGCACATTTTCTTTCACTTTGTCAAAATATTCCTTGCTTTTTTCATAATTTTTAAGCTCCAGGAAATAAACTGTCCCAAGCTCTAAGCTTAGCCTCTCTTCTTTCACGCTTTCAGACAATTTTTGTATACTGTTTTTCTGATGTCTCCCGCTCTTATCATTCGTCTGCTCTATCTGAGATTGCCGAACTTTATCCGACACCTTCTTCTTTTCTGCCACTGAATTTATACTGCTAATAGTAACTGTTCCTCCGGCAAAAATACCCACGCTGATCATAATAATTAAGAATACATATCGAAAAATTCCAACAACCTCTTTTTTCTCTGTTATGGATATCTTCTTTGCTTTTTTGAATTTTGGAATCATTCTTTGAATTTCTGACACATTTTGGAATGGCTTTTTTGAATGCCTGTTAAGGCATCTTGAAATGATTTTTTGAAATCTTATTTCCTCGCTTCTGCGAAGTAAAGGCTCTGTATCTACCTCCGAAAGAAAATACTGCAATGTTCTCCCTAAACCGTAGATATCAAGCTCTACATTTGCTGTCTGATAATATGGTTCTTCCGGCGGCAAAAAATGTTCTCGCACAGTGCGCCGCTGCATAATTCTTAACTGTTCGCCGCTTGACTGAGCATTCACATCAAGAAAACTTATCTTTCCTTCTTCCGATACAATAATACTGTAAGGATTCACGTAACGGTAACAAGGATTTCCCCGGCATCTGTGAATCTGAGATAATTGTCTTACAATATCGCTGACCATGCGCAAAAACTCCTCCTTTTCCACACAAGGATGATACTTTATCCATCGGAACAAAGGGCTGCCCTTCACATACTCAGAACTGATATAACATGCTTGGTTATGTTCAATCAAACGCAGTACATCATACTCTTCTTTTACTGCCAAACACACCACCTCTCTTAAATAAACTAATTTCATGGATTCTCCACACGAAAACTTTTGAAATGAAAAGAATAAAACAGACTCTTTAGATCAACTTGAGTGATTCATATATTAAAAGATAATTCTAAAAAAATCAAGAGCTTTTTTCAAATTTTCCAAAAAAATTATAACTGCTTATCCATCAGGAAAAGACAGTCCGCATAGACTGTCTTTTTCTATTAGCTATATAAATGCTTGATCACTAATGTCTCTCGCTTAATTCCCTCGGTGTATACAAGTGCCGCGGAATCCCGTCTACCATTACCGGAGACACATCCCCCTGAATCAGCGGCCTCACATAAGAGATAAAATCACTCGTCACATAAGTTCCGTCTTTCGTTACCCACTCCGGCGGAACAAGTTTCTCATCGTTGGCAATCTTATGCACATCCTTCACTTCCGTTCCGCACTGGTACGGATCGTCAGAAAGCCGCTGCAGAACAACCATCTTGCCGCTGTCTCCCTCGTCTGCCGCCTTCACAGCCGCACCGCCTACCTGGTAGGCCTCTAAGATATCCACACGGGATGCCGCGTGGGATGCCGCTCTCTGGAGCGTACTAAGCTCGATGGCACGGGTCTTGCAGCCAAGCTCGCCCGCAATATAATTCGCAAGATAAGCCGCTGTACCGGAAAGTTGCTTGTGTCCAAACGCATCTACAAAATCAACGCTGTTGCCAAGCTCGCATACATATTTTCCATCCGATGTACAAATCCCTTCCGAAATCGCGACAACTACAGAAGTCTTCTTCTCCAGAATCTTCTGCACTTTATCACGGAACTTCACAAGGTCGAAAGAGTGCTCCGGCAGATAGATCATATCCGGTCCTTCGCAGTCCTCGCCCTGTGCAAGAGCTGCCGCGCCGGTAAGCCATCCCGCATTGCGCCCCATGATCTCTACAATCGTGACAAGCCCATTTGCATACTCCAGGCAAAAGCTGTCGCGGATAATCTCTTTCATGGAAGTTCCGATATACTTCGCCGCGCTGCCGTAGCCCGGCGTATGGTCGGTAAGCGCAAGGTCATTGTCAATCGTCTTCGGGCAGCCTACAAATCTTGTGGGGTGCCCGGTAATAATTGCATAATCAGACAGTTTCTTGATCGTGTCCATAGAATCATTGCCGCCGATATAGATAAACGCCTCGATATCAAGCTTATCCAGGATGGCAAAAATCCTGTCATAAACCTCTCTGTCCTCATGGATCTCCGGCAGTTTATAACGGCAGGAGCCAAGGAACGCCGCAGGCGTCCTCTTAAGGAGCTCCGCGTCAAGCTCTGTCTTGATATGGTCGGAAAGATCAATATACTTCTCCTCCAAAAGCCCCTGTACCCCATGCAGCATACCATATACTTTATTCGCCCCACGGTCTTTCGCAGTGCGGTAAACACCTGCAAGACTGGAGTTTATCGCCGCTGTCGGCCCTCCGGACTGCCCAACAATAACATTTCGTTTCATAATTCCAATACCTTCCTTCTACTGTGTCTAAAATATCTAAAATTACTCAATAAAGCTATTCTATTATATTTTGCGCCATCTGTCCACTGAAAAATGAAATAATCCGGCTATTCCTCATCCATCCTCCGTATCTCCTGCTGGGCAAAGATAAATCCCTTCATGCACCCGTTGCCGGATGCGTCAAACACTTCCCCGTCCTCAACTTCCGCCTCTATCTCACAGTGATTGTCACAAATCTCACACCGAATCTTCTCAATCTTCATCCTTCGCCCAGCCGTAAGCATATTTTACGGCTTTCTCCCATCCTTTTATTTTCTTTGCGCGCAAGTCTCCTTCAATCTGCGGGGTAAATTCACTGTCCATCGCCCAGTTCTTCACCACTTCCTCCTTATCCTCCCAGTAGCCCACGGCAAGGCCCGCTAGGTAAGCCGCGCCCATGGCCGTCGTCTCAATACATTGCGGACGTTTCACAGGAGCATTGATGATGTCCGCCTGGGTCTGCATGAGGAAATCATTGGCGCTGGCCCCGCCGTCCACCTTAAGGGAACTTAAAGAAATCTCCGAGTCAGCCTCCATGGCGCCAAGCACATCATTTACCTGATAGGCAAGAGACTCCAGAGTAGCCCGGATGATGTGGTATTTATTCACGCCCCGGGTGAGACCCACGATGGTCCCCCTGGCGTACTGATCCCAGTGAGGCGCCCCAAGCCCGGTAAACGCCGGCACCACATAGCAGCCGTTGGTGTCGTCTACTTTCTTTGCCATATACTCGGAGTCCATGGCAGAATCAATGAGCCGCATTTCATCCCTCAGCCATTGGATGGCGGCTCCCGCCACAAAGATAGAACCCTCAAGCGCATAATATACTTTCCCGTCAAGCCCCCACGCGATAGTGGTAACAAGCCCGTTCTCGGAAAACACCGGTTTCTCCCCCGTGTTCATCAAAAGGAAACATCCCGTTCCGTAAGTATTCTTCGCATCCCCCGACCGGAAACAGGTCTGGCCGAAAAGCGCCGACTGCTGGTCTCCCGCTGCGCCGCCAATAGGAATCGCACCGCCTAAAAACGACGGGTCAGCCTGCCCGTACACATAACTCGACGGCAGCGCTCTGGGCAGCATGGACTCCGGAATCTCCAGGATGTCCAGGATTTCTTTATCCCACTCCAGAGTATTGATATTAAAAAGCAGCGTCCTGGACGCATTGGAGTAATCCGTCACATGCACCGCGCCCTTGGTCAGTTTCCAGATCAGCCACGTCTCCACCGTTCCGAAAAGCAGCTCTCCCCGTTCGGCTCTTTCCCTTGCGCCCTCCACATTGTCCAAAATCCACTTAATCTTCGTTCCCGCAAAATAAGCGTCGATGATAAGCCCCGTCTTTTTGCGGAACATCTCCGTATAACCCTTTTCCTTCAGCTCGTCGCAGTACTCCGCCGTCCTGCGGCACTGCCACACAATGGCGTGATAGACCGGCTCCCCCGTGGATTTATCCCACACGATTGCCGTCTCCCGCTGGTTCGTAATCCCGATTGCCGCAATATCCTCTGCCGCCGCCCCAATCTTATTCATGGCCTCCACCGCCACGCCGAGCTGGGAGGACCAGATCTCATTAGCATCATGCTCCACCCAGCCCGGTTTGGGGAAATACTGGGTAAATTCTTTCTGCGCCACGCTGCATATCTCGCCCTTTTCGTTGAACAGGATACTGCGGTTGCTTGTCGTGCCTGCGTCCAATGCCATAACATACTTTGCCATATATTTTCACCTCTTTTGACTATTCTTTCCCCGCGGAAAATGTGTTATTAGCATTGTAACACAGATTGCGGCAGTTTCGGTATAATTTTAATATAAGTATCAGTTCAATCATTATATTTTCAAGATAAGCCACGCCAAACCGTTTCAGCTTTAGAGCTGTCACAGCAGGCCTTTCCGATAACCACAAAAATTCTGTCTGGCTGCGAAATGCCTCCATCCTCTCCTTCCACTGCGAAAAATCAGACCATCTGGCAGGCCAGCCTTCCGCCGTAGCTATGCCCACAGCGAGGCAGACACACCCTGTCACAATAATTATTGTAAAAAACATTTCAAGCAATGTCTTGCCCCGGCTTTCCCCCGGCTGTTCAGATACTTTCCTCCGAAAAACTGAAACAAGTAAAACGAAATCCAGTACCACAAAGCAGCCCAATATCCTGTTCATCATAAAGTAATCCCACTTCTGCCCCTCAATCCCTGCAAGATTCTGAAACTTCTTCTCCTTTTCCGCCAAACGCCCTCCTTTTATGCCCGAAGTCAGATGGGTGAGCGCCGGCGTCTCCTCATCCTCACTATCAGGAAGATTCACAACGATAACCTCTGCCGGAAAATCAACAACATCCCTGACCGTATACTCTGTCTCGTCCCAACGGAACTTAAGACCCGCTGCCTCTTCACTCCCAAAGACGGAAAGCGCGCCCTTCCTGCTGATGATACAGCCATCATCATCTTCGTCGCTTAAAAGCACCGCATCCGGAAAAAGGAGCCTGCTGTCTCCTACTTTCGTAATCACACGGCTCCTGATACTTTTTTCCTCTCCATTCCAAATCTCTGCCTCAGACTCCCTCCACAGCACCACATCTATCATATCAGCCATATTTGCTATGCACCCTTCTGCCTCCTGCCTTGTGATGCCCGAGCCTTTAAGCTCCATTTCACAAACATCAGATAAATGCCTCAAAGCAAAGAAACTGTATGCGGCAGCTAACGATAAAGCTGCGGCCGCACTTACAGCTATGCCCCCGGCAAAAAGTCTTTTATACAGCCTCCTGTCCGCCATCCTGATCACCCTGCCCTATTCTTTCCTTACCCTGTTTCCTTCCTCAATCTCCCTGCCGGAAGTAATGATAACGTCCATATCGTCTGTAACCGGTCCCGGCGCTACAGCGGCATATTCATTATTCCTGTCCAGAATTTCAACATATACTTTCCGCGCGGACAGCTCATCCCCCAGCACCGTCTGCTTTGTATCCGTAACATAGACGAAATCGCCCTTATCGTCCTGATTAAAAGCGCTTACCGGTATGCAGCAATCATAGTTTTCCGAATAATCCTCAAAAGAAAGAGAGACATATGACGACAGGCTAAAAATATCCGGCGGCAGATACACTGTAATCTCAAGACATTCCTCTCCCTCTTTCTCAATCTTACTGACAGAATGAACCTTTCCCTGATACTCGTTAAACTCCGAATTTTCAAGCCTTCCCTTTATGTTTACTTCCGTTCCCCGGGAAATGTACTTTCCTTTCTCCACATCCTCATACACAACGATTTTAAAATCCTCCCGGACATCCGCTATTATAAAAGACGCTGTGGCAGGAGACAATTCCCCCACTGACAGCAGCACCTCGTCCACAATGCCGCCCACGGGCGAATGTACGCAGTATCCGTTTTTTATATATTCTTTTATCTGCTCTATCTTATCGCCTGCCATGCTTTTTTGAATGTCAAGCTGTTCGGCGGAAGTATTCACCGCCAAAGGCACCGACGCATCCTCCAGCGCGCTCTGTGCAGAGAGAACCTGTTCCTCCCTTTTTGCCAAAGTGTCATAATAAGACCTTTCTGCCTCCTTTTTTTCACGTTCCAGCTCCTTCAAGTCGTTCTCGCCGCTGTCTATACTATCCTCCCCGATATCCGGATTTTCTTTATCCCCATTCCCATTCACCGGATTTTCTTTATCCCCATCTCCCGTATCCGAACCAGCATCCGGATTTTTCTCACTTTCATCCTTCACATCATCTTCCTCTTTAATATTGGGCAGGGAAGGCTCCTTCTTCTCTTTACTGCTTTTTAATGCTTTGTCATACTCTTTCCGGGCCTGTTTCATATCATCTTTCGCCTGCTTTACTTCCCTGTCCGTCGAGTCCAGCGCAAGGTTTAACTGTTTCCTGCTGTTCTTCACTGTCGTACCATGCCTGTTTCTCTCAGCCTGCGCCTCGCTCTTCGCCGTTTTTATCTGCAGGACAAGCTGGTCATATTCATATTCCAGCTCCTTAAGCTGTTTTTGCGTCTTCTCCTTGTCAAGTTTCAAAAGCTTTTGACCCTCAGACACTTTTTCCCCCTCCAAAGCCATGATTCTTTCCACAAATAATCCTTCGTCAAGAAATACCGGTCTGCGAAAGCCTGCCGCAACTTCTCCCTCGCTCTCCATGCGGTGGACAATCTTCATACGTTTCGGCTTGCTTACGCTGACCGTGGGGACCGCAAAGCTTGCCCCGATTCTGGAAATAATCGTCAACAATATAACCGTACCTGTAAATACTACAAGTATTTTCACTAATTTTTTCTGCATAACTTACTCCTTCGAGATAGTAGAAAGACCTTCTTCAAAATATTTTTGGAGCAGCATAAATATCAGCAGCACAAATACCGACAGGAAAAATGCCATTGCAAATACTACTCCCATCCCATACTCCGCATCTCTCGGCGAAAACAGCGCCAGAGGCCAATAACTCTTATTTTTTATAAACATAAGGGGCTGTTCTATCATATTCCAATATTCCAGCAGCGCAAGGATGACGCAGGTCACAATTGCCGGAACCGCAACCGGAAGGCTGATCTTATAAAACACCTGAAATTCCGTGGCTCCGTCTACCCGTGCGCTCTCCTTAAGCGCCTTTGGCTGGTTGGAAAAGGAATAGTACATGATTAAAACCGGCAGTGTTGAAAAAACTTCCGGCAAAATAATCCCCGCCGGACAGTCAAGCAGATTAAGGTCTTTAAGCACCAGATATTCCGGCAGCATCCTCACCTGAAAGGGCAGTACCGCCACTACAATATCCGTCACAATGATAACCTTCCTGACCGCAGGCCTTATATTCGTCAATGCCCATGCTGCGGGAACCGCTATAGCAAGCTGCCCCGCAATAATACAAATTACATATGATACAGAATTCCAGAACAGGACATAGAATTCCGGAATATCAAACAAAAGCTCAACATAAGAGACCGCCGTCGGATATTGCGGAAAAAGAATCCATTCTGAAATCTCCATTTCCCCTGTCAGGGAACCGGCAAGCAAAAACAGCAGCGGATAAAACAGCACAAGAATCAGTAATAATTTTATTCCCTTCCCCGCTCTTTTCATCCGTCCTGTCTCCTCCCTTTGTTCAGCAGCATAAATACGGCGAGCAAAAACAGCAGAATAGAAACTGCGCTCAAAACCGCCCCTGCTGACATCTTATCTACAGAAAATTCCTTAAACCAGTTGTTGAAAATATGCTGCAGCATATATATGTTCTCATCCGGATAGCTCCCCGTCATCAGATAAATCTCCCGGAATACTTTGAAGGAATTGATAAACATAAATACAAAGCATATAAACCCTACCTGTTTTAAATTCGGGAGCAGGATGTCTTTTATATACCGGAACTTGTCCGCCCCGTCAAGATATGCCGCGTCCTTAAGCTCCAAAGGCACATTGGCAATGCCGGACAGCCAGACAAGCATATAAAGCCCGGTATACTTCCAGATATAAATGGAAAGCAGCTCCTCAAACCCGCTGCTGTCAAACAAGATGCCGCAAAATACCGATACCGCGGCTGCCGGCATGACAAGCGGCAGGATGACGCTCTCCTTTAACCACATGTTCAGGATGCTTTTTTCGCTGAGAAAAACGGCTATGGCAAGGGAGAGCACAAGCATTACAGGTATGCTGATGAGCATGAATTTCAGCGTATTGGCCGCAGCCAGCCGAAACGACTGGCTGCCTATCACGTCCATATAATTGCCAAACCCATTCCACGCTCCGGTCTGCGACTGAAAAAAGGATGAAACGATCAGCCGCAGAAACGGGGCTGCCCAAAAGAGCGTAACTCCTGCAATACTTGGGAGAACCATCAGGATATTCAAGCATCTCTTATTCATTGAGATACAACTCTATGCTCCGGGCGCACTGCTTAACGGCAGCATCAAGCTCCAGATTCCCATTCATATAATCCGCCGCCGCATTTAATACCATCTCCCTTATCACAGCATCCTGAAAAGCCGGCGTTTTATATTCTTCTACCTTTTTCCTCCACTTCCGGTAATCATCCTTTTTTATATTGCCTTCCGCTTTTACTACAACCTCTTTCCCGTCACGGTTCTCAATCGCATACTCATAAGATTTTGCATATTCCGATTTAAAAACCTGATCCAGAGAGACCTCATTGACCGGAAACCCGTCTTCCATATCCTTAATCCTCTTTTGTCCCTCTTCGGAAACCGCATATTCAACAAACTTCTTTGCCTCGGCAGGGCTTTTGGCGCTTGCGGAAATTCCAAGGGATGTCTCGGCAAAATACTGTTTTTGCAGCATGTCGTCGAAAAATCCACATTTGATATCCTGATTCTTAGCCCTTAACAGATACGCAAGCTGTATCGCCGACAAGCTCCCAAGCTTTCCTGCCATCAACTGCGATTCCTTAATGTGCAGCATCATATCCCCATTCTCCATATTCCCCGGAGCGGCTCCGGCAAGGCTAAATCCCGTTTCTCCTTCAAGCTCTACCGTCCAGTCATATTCCGAATTGTCATAGATTTCTTTCATGCTCTGGAACATTCTGCCAAGTTCCCCGGGCTCTGCCTTTCCCTCCTCCATACAAGCCGGAAAATAATAATAAAACAGCGAGCTGAATATACTTTCTCCTTCCCATAAATCTACGGAGACTATATCTTTTTTCTTAAGCTCCTTCATCTGCCCTGCAATTTCTTCTAATCCCATGCCATTTTCTAAAATCTGGGACGATGCATGCAAATCTAAAAGTGAAAACTTAAGGGGTATCGCATATATCTTTCCTTCTCTTTCATATGTCTTTGCCACCGCGCTTTCCAGAGGCTGTGCGCTTACCACATCCGTAATATCCGCCAGTTTCTTCTGCCCTATATACGAATCTGCCGGAAGTCCGTCCAACACCAGTATATCCGGCCCGTCGTCGGCAAATAAGGACACATTCAGCGAACGGACGGCATCTTCAAAAGTCAATCCCATGGACTCATCTGTTCCGGTCTCTGTGTGCACCAGTATATCCGGGTACTTCTCCCGGAACCCATCGATCACCGCCTGCATGGCGCTGTCCTTTTGCAGCATGTATACTGTCAGTTCCTTCTGCTCCTTTGCGCTTGCATTTTCATCATACTCATACAGATAGATTGCCGGTCTGGAGCCTTCATAAGACAATACCGCATAAGCGTCCTTGCCTGCCTCCTGGATTTTCTTCAATGTCACATCTGATTTTCCAAACTGATATCGCTCTCCGTCCAGTATCTTTTCTCCGCTTTTTCCCTCCTCATTATAGCGGAATAGCCCTGTCTGCCCGAGATAAAACATTTCCCCTTCACCGCTTACATACAAAATCGGAGAAGTCGTCTCATTTTCCATTTTTTCTAAGCAGAAATCCGCAAACGAGTGAAAAACATCTGTCGCCTTTCCCGTATTAATATCATACTGTTCAATCCCTTCCCCGTTCATCGCAAGAAGGACATTCTCCGAAACCGCAAGGTCATAGGGCGTTCCATAAGTATCAGCCTCCGGATTCATGATTTTCGCGCCTCTCTCCTTAAGCTCATAATAATAACCGTTGATGTCGCAGAAGAATACCCTGTCTTCATAAATATAAAAATCCGCTATCATGCTGTTATCCCTGACATCCGCAGTAAGCGGCCTATAGTTTCCCTCTTTGTCAATCACGCCGTATGACTTAGGCTCCTGAATCAGATCCACTTCCTGATCCATTTTTTCCAGCAGCCCCTTGTATGCCGCAAATATAACGCTGCCATCCTCCTTTACCGCCCCGCTAAAAATCATATCTTTTTTTAATTCCTTCGGCAACGCCGTCATTTCCTCCCACGATTCACCGTTATCTGTAGTCTTAAAGAGAATGCAGTCACTATCCGCCATTGCCGCAAACATTACAAGCGCACCGTCCTTCCCTGCCTGAATATCATAGATGGCTGTTACGTCCTCCGGCAATACGACCTCCTTTTCAATGTATGTGCCCTTTTCCTTATCCTGCTTTACCTTTCCCACACATCCAGACATGGAAACTGCCAGGCATATGCCCATAACAAAACTGATTATCCGACATGAAAATTTACTCATCAGCAATCCTCCTCCCGTCGCCGTTTCATAGTTGATAAACCACACTTGTTTTGTTGTTTTTAATCTCTTTATACACCTTCAAGTAACTTTAAGGTCAAGAAAAACTCCCTGTTGAACTGCAAGTTAATTTAACAGTTTTATTTATTGTCTTTATCACTGTACCATTGTAATACTGTTTAGCCGTTGCTTTAGCCGTTGCAGCATTTCCGCTTTTTCCAGCAGATTTACTTACAATTTTCCATATTTTACCGTATGTTCCAGCACTAACTGAAGAACTCGTACATTTAGCCACTCCTTTACCATATAAAAACGTTCCTGTAACTTTAACATACCATCTTGCAACTTTATTAGAATCATAATATTTTACAGTTTTAGACTTCGTTACATTTTTAGCATTCGTTGAAAAAGCGGAAACTCCAAAATGAGATGAGCCTTCCTCAAAAGTTGTAATCAAATAACTGCCATCATCAAAATACTCAATTTCAACATCTGGATTTACGTCAGCAGCACTAACAGTTGCCGAAAATACAAATAATACAACACATACGTTTAAAATGCTAATCATTCTCTTCATAATTATTCTTCCTTTCTGCTTATTCAATATATTCTTCTTCATAAACTATAATCTCATTTTTACATTCCTGATATAGTCGGTATAGATATAAACTCCTTACACTAACAGTAATAACAAGTGCAATCAAAAAAGCGATAAAAGCCTTGCGGATATATCCTGAAACTCGAAGTCTTTTTACGAGATACTCTGTATCCATATTATATAAATACTCGGAAGACACCTCCTGGGGGGCACCCAATTCTTGACAAATCTGTTCATATTTAACATGTGGATTTGATTCGTTCAGTTCATCCAAGCGAAATTTAATATTTTCAAGCAAATGTTGTTCATTTTTCCCTCGAATGGGAATAAATAGTTTCAAATTGCTAAAATACCTTTTCGAGTCTTTATTCATTCCCTTCTTCCTCCACTTCATCATTACTAAAATCATAATTCAAAATCTTTTCAATACTGTTATTCGTCTCATAGTATTCTCTCCGCAAACTCTCAAGACGCTCTTTTCCAGACAATTCTATATGATAGTATACCCGCACCATACGTCTGCCGACCTTTTTCTTATAATCAGAGATGAACCCCTTATCAATCATCTTATACAACGCCGGATACATAGAACCTTCTGGGAATAATAAATAACCATCAGATATCGATTTAATTAATTGAGATAACTGATAACCGTAACAGTCCCCTTTTTCCCTAAGAATATGGAGCAGCAATAACTCAACAGCTCCTTTTTTAAAATTATTTTGTGCATGCATAATAATTTTCTCCTTTATATATATTATATTCAATTAATTCTAAAAGTCAATATTTAGTTATTCTAAGTATATATTGACAAATATATTTATTATAATATATAATAAAAATACAATATACTTATACTGCAAAAAGGAGGAAGTCATATGAAAAAAATTACAAAAAAAATTATTGCTTTCGTACTCGCATTAAGTCTTGGTATGCTTGGCAGTGGATTTACAAGTCATGCTGTAAATGTAACGAAAATTCATGGCAAATATCAAGGAGTTGTCTCATTAACAAGATATAAATCTGGAAATGTAAAAAAAGTCAAAAACGGAAAAGCCATAAAGTGCGTTCTTGCACCCGGAATCGGGAAAGCATACACATATAACGCATCAACCAACTCAGTTTCACTTGCTAGCAATAAACAAAGCTATACTTTAAAGTCACTGGGTTATGAAATACAACTTGGCAATCCGAAGGGTTATGTAGTCAGACCAACCATTTCTGGTTTCAAATAAATTGCCTTGTACCATGCAAAACATCCTTATCAAACAAATCATAGCAGTATAAGTATAAGCCCTTTCACACAGAAAATCATCTCTACTGAAAGGGCATTTGACTTTTTCTGTTTTGTTTCTTTAATTATGGTTCGCATAGATGACTTGGCAATTTGTAGTCTGTTCGGAAATGATTTCCAACCCTCTTTTCTAATAGACACCAGTGGAGACAACTGGCATAACAAGCCATAAAGTATGCTTTGATACGCTCATTCTTCTTCGATTCCCCATTGCTGTTTGCTGATTTTTATATTTTCTCTGACATCGCCTTCTAAGTTTACTTTGGTGCAAAATGAATAAAATACAACAGGAAATCAAAGTTTTTCATGAAGAGCTTGCGTTGGAGATATGTGAAATTACCCATGAAGTAGAGTTTTCATTTGAATTTAGAGGTTGGAATAGCGGTATTCAAAATTTTTATGGGCTGGAAATTCGTATAGCAAGAGAATTATCGAGAGAAAGCCGAAGAAACCACAAATATTTATATTGATTATCTTACATAGTCCTGCATGTCAATGATTGCATCGCGTCTACGTCCGTTTTTAATCTGATGTAAAATTCAACATCATATTTTACAACAGCATTTTCGCAAGGGCAAATATAAAAAACACTCCGGAAACCCAGAGTGCTTTATCATCTTCCTTATTTTTTTAAGGCGTATAACGTGGGCGAGAGGATTCGAACCCCCGACCTTTTGGTCCGTAGCCAAACGCTCTATCCAGCTGAGCTACGCCCACAAAAGCTGTATCTTTCTACAGCAAAATCAATTATATCCCAACTTGTACCATCTGTCAACTAAAAATTAAATTTTCTGCCATTTCTACCGCTATTTCTCTTTCTATTTCTCTCGCAAAAGCTCCCTGAACTTCCTCTCCAATGGCTCCCACTCAAGTTTCCTGTCATCTCTCATTTCCCCTGCCGCCCTCTTAAAATGTTCCAGATTCCTCTCAATATACCGATTCAATCCAGTGATTGCCGGCGCTTTCTCAGACTCCGGCATCCGCATCTTCTTCTCCAGCAGCTCCGACACAGCCGATTTCATATCCTCTTCCAGCACAGCACGAACCAGGTCGTCAAACAGTACCGGCGGCGGGCTTTCTCTTTGTTCTATCCATTTACATGCCAGAATCGGGCGCAGGACATAGAAGTATTTCTTATATTTCACCATATCATCCGTCAGATATTCATGATAATTTTTGCTGGCTGTACCGTAATAGTGGCACATTGCCGATTTAACCGAAAAATAATGCCTGGCGGTACTCTCATACAGCTCTTTCCACGCATCCGTCGTGCGGTATACCACCGGGGAATTTGCCCATTCAAACAGGGTGGCGTTGGACTTATGGAAATGCTGCAGCGCTTTTTTCAGATCCCATCCGTTTATGTCAAGCGTCTCATTCAGCTCCCAGTCAAGGAAATCCTTCATCCCGCGGAGACTGAGGTAATCGTCCTGGCTCCTCGCATAGATAAACCGCACATCATAATCACTGTCCGGCGAGGCAAATCCCCACGCCCTGCTCCCGGATTCCACCGCATGAAGAATCCTTACATTTTCTTTCTCTTCAATCTCTTTTATTTTCATCAGAACCAGTTCTTTCACAGAACCGCCGAAATTCTCATATCTCATCCCTGACCACTCTCTCATTCACCCGCATTACAAACTCCTGCACCCTCCGGACATCCGGCTCATCCGGCAGATTCGTATTCTCCGCCGCATACCGGAGCCTCTTTTCATACTCTGAGACAAGGTCATAAAAAGATTCATCAAAGCCCCCGTCCTTCTTCTGGAACTTTCCAAGCCGGATGTCCATGAGAAGTTCATGCTCCTCCTCTCTGTAGGTATGGATTTCCCCTTTTTCGAGAATATCAAGAGCCATCATAAAAAGCCGCAGAAGATGCATGGCATGTTTATTCAGATGGAGGTCGTCTTTCTTTTTATTGCGCTTTCCCACCTTGTCATAATTTTTGACCACATTCGTCATAGTATTCCACATGCCCGCATAATCTCTCAGCGGATATCTCCTCAAATCCGCATTGACAAAAATCTCGGTGTCAAAATCCGGATTCTCCGATTTGTCAATAAATATCTCAACATGGCTGCCCTTATATTTCTCAAACTGGCAGTTAAACTCGTACATGGCGTTTTTTACCGAGTTGAAAATATGCCTTTCCCTCTCACTCTGGGGGTAGGAATCCCTGGCGAGGGCATTTTGCAGCCTTCTGAGCTGGGCATCCGCATAGCCGCCAAAGGAATTTACCGCCCGTTTTGACAAGAACATCGCCTTATTCTCAAGCAGTTTGCGGCCTATATCCGTGAGGTACAGGTAATGTCCGGGATTAAGCCCCAAAAGCTCTATGGTGTTGGGATTGCAGCTGAGGAGCAGGGTGATGATCTTATTAAACGCATAGATGACCGTATCCGTAGCATCATCCACATACTGCTCATATTGGGTAAGCCCGATTAAGTCGGACTTCCGATTTAACGTAATCCCCCGGATATCAATGTCACTGTTCTCAACATTCGTTCCGTAACAATAACTCCCGGCAAGCCCAAGCAAAATCACATGTTGACCCAGATGTTCATCCGTTTCTATAAACTTGTATTCCTCACGGTTTAAAATATCTCTGATTTCCATGACAGCACTCGCTCCTTTTACCTGATTCTATCACACCTGCATGAAAAAGACAAATTGACAATCCCTCAAACACGATTTATAATACTCTTATTACAGGTGTAAGATTTAAGGAGGCGTTAAAATGAGCAATCTTCCGCAAATTTCCGAGGCTGAATTTGAGGTCATGAAAATCGTATGGAAACATGCGCCCATCAGCACCAATGAAATAACAGAAAAACTGCTTAAGAGCACCCTCTGGAGCCCCAAGACCATCCAGACACTGATCAAGCGGCTCGTGACAAAAGGCGCTCTCACCTACGAAAAGCGCAGCCGGGTATTTGTCTACACTCCGGCAGTAAAAGAAAGCGAATACATCGGGCAGAAAAGCAGGTCTTTCCTGAACCGCTATTACGGCGGGGATATCACAGCCATGCTGTCTGCCTACATAGAAAATGACCGGCTGTCCGAATCGGAGCTGGATGCCTTACGCGACCTTCTCTCGCAAAAGCACAAAAAAGGAGGCAGGTAGTATGGCTGGTTTTATGGTGCGCTTTGCCGTCTGCAACATACTGCTCTGCGGCGTAATCGGCATTCTGTTGCTCTTAAAGCACATGTTAAAAAAAAGCTTATCCAGCCGGATGCAGTACAACCTCTGGTTTCTCCTGCTGGGGCTTTTAGCGGTTCCGTTCCTCCCCTTCCGGCTGTTTTGGTTCCCGCAGATTTTATCGTGGTTCGGGCGCATGAGCCTCTCCCCTGTTTCCAAAACGGGAGCCACGATAGGAGGAGCGGCAGATACACTCCCCATAAGCGGTAAAAACTGGATAAAAGATTTCGCCCTTTCCGCAAACGTCAAAACACCCTCTATTATCGGTTATCTGCTGCTTGCAGTCTGGATCTTGGGCATCATTGCAATGCTCCTGTCCGCGGCAAGGTCTGCCCTGCGCCTGCATACTCTGGAAAAATCCGCCCTGCCCCTTCAAAATCCCGGCGTCCGCAGATTATATAAGCGGTGTCTTAGCGAAACAGGCATTGCAAAAAACATTCCCGTGTACAGCACTGCCTTTCTGAAATCCCCGGTCATTGCAGGAATTCTAAGACCACGTATCTATCTCCCCATCCATCTCATATCAGATAACAATGAAACGGATATCCGGTACATGCTGCTGCACGAGCTTATGCACTATAAGCACAAAGACGGGATTGCAAACTGCCTGATGAACCTTGCCGGAGTTCTTTACTGGTTCAATCCCCTTGTCCGTCATGCACTGAGAGAAATGCGTAACGACCGGGAAATCGCCTGTGATACTTCGGTCTTAAACATGCTGGAGCCAGACGACTATATCGCCTATGGAAACACACTGATCAGCTTTGCCGAAAAAATATCTCTCGCTCCTCTCCCCTTTGCCTCCGGCATAAGCGGCAACAAAAAACAGATACAACGAAGAATCCTGAATATTGCCTCCTATGAAAGACCGACGTTCTTAAAAAAACTGAAAAGCACCGCCGTCTTTCTATTGACATCCGTCCTTCTTTTCGGACTTGCCCCATTCGTCTCCACCTGTGCGGCAGACGAAGACCACTATCAGTGGAATGCTCCCTCACAGAACCTCTCCGATATAGACCTTACCGGATATTTCGGGGAATACGAAGGCAGCTTTGTGTTATATGATTTAAAAAACGATAGCTGGAAAATCCACGATATGGAGCGCGCCACCCTGCGGGTTTCGCCAGACTCCACCTACAAGATATATGACGCTTTGTTCGGGCTTAAAAACGGCATCATCACCCCGGAAGATTCCCTTATGGAATGGGATGGGAACAATTATCCCTTTGAGGCGTGGAACGCAGACCAGACGCTTGCGTCAGCCATGCGCTCCTCCGTAAACTGGTATTTCCAGTCCATGGATGAGCGTCTGGGAACTGCTGCCCTTAAAGAGCATCTTCACGAAATCGGATATGGCAATGAAGATTTAAGCGGCGGCTTATCCTCCTATTGGATGGAATCCTCCTTAAAAATCTCTCCCCTGGAGCAGGTCGGGCTTTTGACCAAGCTGCAGAAAGGCAGCTTAGGATTTTCACCGGAAACTACAGAGGCAGTCAAAGACTCCCTCCATATATCCTCCTCTAACGCGGGGAGCCTCTACGGGAAGACCGGAACCGGACGTATCAATGGGCAGGACGTAAACGGCTGGTTCATCGGTTTCGTCGAAAAAGAAGATAATACCTACGTTTTCGCCGCCAATATCCAGGCAAAAGAACACGCCGGCGGCAGCGCCGCGGCAAAAATCACCCTGTCCGTCCTGTCGGACTTAAACATCTGGGAGCAGTAAGCCCCCTCTAATTTACGATGCCTTCATGCTCCCAGGTAATTCCGCCGTCCGTTGACTTAAATATGATTCCAGAGCTTTCACCTGCATCCGTTGTAACCGTCACCGTCAGTACATCACCGTCCTTTTCCGGCATAGCGAAATAATCATAATCCGCCGCTGTAAAGCCATATTCTTTTGCCTGAGCTGGCAGCTCTGTAACGCTGCTTACCGGAAACTCCGTTTTTTCAAAAGACGCTCCGCCGTCTCTGGTGATATACAGAGACGAATGGGACTGCGACGCTCCCGCAATTCCAATCACGCCAAATTTCTCATCAAAGAATACCAAGCCTTCTGCAACCCCTATTTCCCCGCCGAAAGGATCTTCATTTATTCGTTCCCAGGCCGTTCCTCCGTCCGCACTCTTTTCCAGCACATAGTATCTGCTGCCGGCTGCCGCATCCGTCACCACCAAACGCCACCCGCTCTGAGAATCCAAAAAGAAATACATCGTTCCGTCGCTTTCATCCGTTGTCCAACGCTCTGCATTCTTAGTTTCTTCTATCTGCTGTGCAGCGTTTTCCTGTTGCAGCTCTTCCTGACTTATATATTCCGGCTCCATAATATAACGTACCGGTGTGACCATTTCTGATCCAGGTATATGTAAGGACACTTCAAATCCGACAATCTCGCCGCCGTTTTTAAGCTGTTCTAAATTGCCTGTTCCCGTTTCGATGCCGTCCCCGTCGGCATCTCCCGGAATATATCGCAAGCCTTCCCCATAAGGAAAAGACCTCCGCCCCAAATAAAGAACTTCATATATCTGCGGTTCATCAAGATTCTCTGTCCACTCCTTCACCTGAGCGGCCCAGCCCGCTTTTTTCATAATTTCAACCATAGGCGACAGACGCATATCTTCCTCATATTCACCATTTACATTCCCATCTGTCCAGACAGTCATAGAATCGCTGCTTTTTGCATCATAAGCAATAAGATATGTATTTTTGTAGCCTTTCTCGTCCTTTCCGTATAAAAACGCATCAATCCTTTGAATCTTTCCGCCTTCATCAAATGCTATCTGAAATTTATTCAATATATAAAGTTCCTCCGGCATTTTTAATGACACATCTAAATCCGATAGGATTCCCTCCACTCCATATTCGTATATATTGCCGTGTTCTAACCAAATCTCTTTTTTATGCATCCACTCATACACTTTCCAGGACAACGCCCCATGATATGGAATTGCCGAATAGATGATACGCCCGCCAAAGAAAATCGTCGCAGCAAGAAAAACAGCAATTTCCGCATATAATATTTTCTTCTTAGCCCCATTTGGGGTATCTGCTTTTTTACGATATCTTCCGGCAGCCAGCCGCAAGAGAAGTGTGAATGCAAAACCAAAGATTCCAACAGCCACCTTGGGAAAATGATTTCGCAGACCGCCGTACTGGCATAAATGCCAGAACTGATACAGCATAAACACATAAAACACCATACTTAGTTTTCCGCAGAATTTATAAATATATGACATAATTTCCCCTCCCTTTACAACTACTGCCCTTCTTTACCGGCAGCATACCTCTCTTCCCACTCTTCCCTTGTCAGACGCGGCGTGTGCCACTTTATATCCGCATCCTTCACAGGCTCAAGCACCCGGTTTGCCACATACTGTACACCACCTTCCGTGTCGCGCACCGTCACCTCATGGGTATACGCCTTTGACATCCCCCTGTAGGGAAACACCGCGTTCACCTTCAAAGTCCATGTTCCGTCAACCTTTTCTTCATATCCGACCACTTCCGGATATGGATATTCCGGATATTCGATTTCTTCAAATCCCCTTGGCTTGTACTCGTACACTTCTTCCTTTGGATGATACACGGTCTTAGACTGCAAAATCTCACTGCTAATCTTAAATTTGGACATAATGACCTGTTCAAATCTCTCTTTCGGAATCAAATATACGGCGCTTGTACCCATCGCATATTCGGACGTAAACTCCTCGTCTCCTCTCTGATTCTCCGAATAAAATATATCAAATACATCATAGAAATCCAGTTCCCCAAAGTCCTCTTCGCTCCAATCTGCAAGGAACATATTGTTACATTCATAGCTTACCGGGAGCAAATATTTGCGGTTCAATTCCCTGCATGTCTCATCCAGCGGCAACACCCGGTACGCTGTATATTCCATAAGCTGTTTTCTCGTAACCTCATACGAGCCTTCAAAAGCCAGCCACCCGGAAAACATCAGGTATCCGTCTTCTGTATATTCCCACGATTCCGCCCGATAGATATCTTCCGAGGATAATTTCAACTCCCCGTCCGCAAACGCATAATAACTCCGAATCATATTCACATCCCCGTCATGAGTCTCCATGTTCCGGATGGTACACTCCCCCTCCCTTGTAACCTCTGCAACGGTTATCCGCTCGCTCTCCTTTGCCTCTGCCGCCTCGCAAAACTGCAGCAGCTTTTCATGCTGCGCCATATTGATCTGATTTTCACTGTCAATTGCCGTGTATCCCTTTTCTCCAAGTGTGTTTACAAGGTTGCGGAGCATTTCCAGGTCGTCCAGTTTATCTTCTTTTGCCGCTTTTGCATAAGTTTCACAGCAAATCCCTATAATTTCTTTTGCCTCCTTCTCTTCTGAGCCGGTGCGTTTCATGATTGGTTCATCTGCATTTTGGGGGGTATCCGCAAATGTATTCCCCAGGCGCTCCTCCTTTCGCTCTCCCGCATCCCGGGAGCCCTTCTCCATAAAATTCCCGCACCCTGCCAAATTCATTGCCAGTATTATTCCAACAGCGAAAAGAACACCTTTCCGAAACAGTATTTCCCTTTTTTGTAACATCTCTTTTTCTCCTTTTTATTACATTTGTAAGATTTTAGCGCAAAAAATTTCTATCTGTACGTCTGGAAAACCTTCTTCGATACACAGGCAGTCTGCAACGTTGCAGACTGCCGTCCCCCGAACAAATTTCTAACCTCACAGGTGAAAATATGTTATCATTCTCCATAAATATTACATCTGTAGGATTAAAAAGTCAAGCCAAAATTTAAACTGGCATGTCTCGTTCTTTCAAATCTGGACTTTCCATCACAGCCATTCTCATGCTAGAATAGCAATACACTGGCAAACCGGAATAAATTAAGGAGTTTCTATATCATGACCAAAAAAATCGCTGTAATCCATGACCTGTCCGGATTCGGCCGCTGTTCCCTGACGGCTGCAATATCCGTCCTGTCCGCTATGGGTGTCTCCCCCTGCCCCCTGCCCACCGCCATCTTAAGCGCCCAGACCGGATACCCAAGCTATTACTGCGCCGACTGCACAGATAAGATGGAGCATTTCCGGAGGGAATGGGAGAAGATGGGGGCGAGGTTCGACGGCATCTACACCGGATTCGTGGCAAGCGAAGAACAAATCAGGCAGATTTTCCGGTTCCTTGACACTTTCCATAAAAATAACAGTTTCCTTCTGGTAGACCCTGTCATGGGAGACGACGGCATTCCCTACGATATGTTTTCGGACACTCTGCTCTCCCTGATGAAAGAACTTGCTTTCCAGGCGGATATCATCACCCCCAATGTGACGGAGCTCTGCCTTCTCACCGACACCGATTACGGGCACGTCTTGCAGACCGGGCAATCGGATGACTTGCTGGAAGAAATACATGCCCTCGCCCGCTCTCTGTGCAGAGGGCGGCTGAAACACGTCATCGTCACCGGCATCCGGTTCACGGACGAGACAGGCGCAAGCCGCATGGGAAACCTCTATGCCGCGAAAGGAACCTGCGAAATATTCTCCTTCCCCTATGTAGGCGGCAGCTACTCCGGCACCGGGGACCTCTTCGCCTCCTGCCTGTGCGCCGGAATCGCCAGGGGCGACGGCATTCCTTCCGTCATACAGAAAGCCGGGAAGTTCATCGAGCTGGCTCTTTCCGATTCCGTGAGAGAACAGATTACGCGTAACGACGGCGTGAATTACGAAAAATATCTCTCCCTGCTCATGCCATAAAAACAAAAAAACGCAAGGCGGCAGTTCCAGTCCATCTGCCGCCTTTTCCTGTATTTATCCTAACTTCTCTTCCTTCAAAAGTTTTCCTACAAAGTCTTTACAAACCGCATAAATGCCTCGCGCCCTTCTTCCGTACATTTATAGACGCCCGCATCCTCCAGTACCTTCACGAACACATTTCCAATCTCTTTTTTCAGGATGTCCGTCACATTTTCCTTCGTCACGCTGTCGTATCCTGCCAGAAAAGCCTCTGCCCAGTCTGCATGCTTTTCAATCTTTTCATTGCTCCGGATATCCTTGCCCTCGGTAATATACTCCGCCAAAAGCTCAATCTCCTCCTTAAGCCTTGACGGCAATACCGCCAGCCCCATAACCTCAATCAGGCCGATATTCTCCTTCTTGATGTGATGGCGCTCTGCGTGAGGATGGTAAACGCCCAGCGGATGCTCCTCGGTGGTGATGTTATTTCTCAGCGTCAGGTCAAGCTCAAAGACCTCCCCCACCTTCCTCGCAATCGGCGTGATGGTGTTGTGGGGCTCTCCGTCGGTCTCCGCGAAGATAAATGCCGCCTCGTCCGTATAGCCTCTCCATTTGCCCAGAATATGGTCCGCCAGCTCGATGAGCCTCTTTTCATCCTTGCTCCTGATGCGGAGCACGGACAGCGGCCATTTCACGATGCCGGCCTCAACATCCTCGTAACCCGGAATGGTCACTTCTCTCTCAATCGGCGCTTTCGCCATAGCAAAGGTATAATGCCCTCCCTGGAAGTGGTCGTGGCTTAAGATGGAGCCGCCCACGATGGGAAGGTCTGCATTAGATCCCAGGAAATAATGAGGAAACAGTTTTACAAAATCAAACAGCTTGATAAACGCTGCCCGCTCAATCTTCATCGGCGTATGCTGTCCGTTAAATACGATACAGTGCTCGTTGTAATACACATAGGGCGAATACTGAAAGCCCCACTTGCTGTCATTGACCGTGATGGGTATGATCCGGTGATTTTCGCGTGCCGGATGGTTCACGCGCCCTGCGTACCCTTCATTTTCCATGCAGAGCAGGCACTTCGGGTAGCTGCTTGCCTTGGCATTCTTCGCCGCCGCAATCGCCTTCGGATCCTTCTCCGGCTTTGACAGATTGACCGTGATATCAATCTCGCCGTAAGGAGAATCCACTTTCCACTTCATGTCCTTTTTTACCCGGTAGCGGCGGATATAGTCGCTGTCCTGGCTGAGCTTATAGAAATACTCCGTCGCCTCCTCCGGAGATTTCTCATACTTTTCCCAAAAACACTTCTGCACCTGGGCCGGGCGGGGCATCAGGCAATTCATCAGCCTCGTATCGAACAGATCCCGGTACACGATACTGTCCTCGATGAGCCCCCGGGAAACCGCCTCATCAAGAAGGTTCTTAAGTACGTCCTCAAGCTCGATATTCTCCGCGTCAATCTCCGCATCCTCATAGCTGTCCTCACGGAACATATCTAACAGAAGATTCGTCGTGTAGATGCGCTCGCACTCTGGCACTAATCCCGCCTGAACGCCGTATTCCACTAACTTTTTGATATTCTCCGATAACATGCCAAGACCTCCTTAACCAAGCTTTCCCGCGCCGTCGCCGATATCCACTACATAGAACTCCGCCTCGTGGCCTGTCTTTTCAAGATATGCTTTTCCAATCTCCTCAATAAATGTGTCAACCGTGTCATTTTTCACAATGCTCACCGTACATCCGCCGAAACCGCCGCCAGTGATACGTGAGCCAATCACTCCCGGCATCGCCTGTGCAAGGTCGACCAGCACGTCAATCTCCTCGCAGGATACCTCATAATCATAGCGGAGGGATTCGTGGGAGGCATTCATAAGTTTTCCGAACGTCCCGATATCATTGGCTTTAAGAGCCTCCACCGCATGGATGGCGCGCTGGTTCTCATATACTGCATGTTTCGCGCGTTTCCGGCAGATATCGTCCTTGATCGCTCCTTTGTGCTCCTCGAACTGCTCCTCGGTAAGGTCGCCCAATGTCTTGATATCCACGACCGCCTTAAGCTCTTTAAGCGCCGTCTCGCTCTCATTTCTCCGGTCGTTGTACGCGGAGCTCACCAGGCTGTGTTTCACCTTGCTGTTGGTGATGACAATCTTCGCATCCGGCAGATTCACCGGCGCGTAAGTGTAGTTCAGAGTATTCGTATCCAGGAAGATTGCGTTGTCCTTCTTGCCCATAGCGCTGGCAAACTGATCCATGATGCCGCAATTGCACCCGTTAAAGTTGTTCTCCGCATCCTGTCCGATAAGCGCGATATCCACCATGGAAACGTCAAATCCAAAGGTATCCTTTAAGATCACGCCGGTCAGAACCTCCAAAGACGCGGAAGAAGAAAGCCCGGAACCGTTCGGGATATCGCCGTAGATTAAGATGTCCATCCCGTGGGTAAGCTTAAAGCCGCGCTTTTCAAACGCCCACACAACTCCCTTCGGGTAATTGGTCCAGGACGCCTCTTTTGTCGCCGCAATTTCATCAAGGCTTACCTCCACAACTCCCACAGAATCGATATTGACCGAATAAAGCCTGAGCGTCCGGTCCTCCCGGTCTCTCACGATACCGTAGGTTCCCAGGGTGAGGGCGCAGGGAAAGACATGTCCGCCGTTGTAATCCGTGTGCTCACCGATGAGGTTCACACGCCCCGGCGCAAAATAGGTGCGGACATCGCCGCCCTCTCCGAAAGTTTCATAAAATGTTTTGATCAGCTTTTCTACCATTTTATCGTTCTCCTTTTCGTTTTACAGCCGAACTGCTAAATTTACCTTGCAAGAAACTCTTCCTTGCTTTATGATTATAATGATAATGAGAATATCTCTTTTATGCAATAAGAATATTGAACATTTTTATAAGGATATTGAGGAATTTTGAAAACATATATGGAAAAGGAATTACAGTTTATGGAAAAAACGCAGATTAACATTGAAGAAAACCAAAAGGAGATCAAGAAACACGGAAACTACAGCTTTCCCGTGGAGGTCAGCATCGAGACTATCCAGTCCTACGAACAGGGCTCTTTTCTGTGGCACTGGCACCCGGAAATTGAGCTTACCTGGATCATGTCCGGCGCCATCGAGTACCATGTCAACAACCAAAGCTATATCCTGACCGAGGGAGAGGGCCTGTTCGGCAACAGCAACACCCTCCATTCCGGCTACATGAAAGACGGCCAGGAATGCACCTACCTCTCCATCACTTTCCACCCAAGGTTCCTCTATGGCTACGAGAACAGCATCCTCCAGACGAAATACATTGACTTTATCACTTCAAATGACAACTGGCCTTCCCTGAAACTCCAAAAGCATGTGGGATGGCACCAGGAAATCCTCGGCCAGATAAAAACCCTTTACCATCTGTCGGCAGAAAAAACGGCAGACTACGAGCTTACGGTCCATATCATACTCATGCAGATCTTCGGGAAACTGTACCATTACTTTTCCAGCCTCCCCGAAAAAGAGCAGCGCCCCCAGAAACATCTGCAAAGGCTTAAGGACATCATCTCCTTTATCCAGGATAATTACAGCCAGGACATCACTCTCGACGATATCGCGACCCACATAAACATCTGCAAAAGCGAATGCTGCCGGTTCTTCAAGAAACATATGAACATGACAATCTTTGAATACCTCCTCTTCCTGCGGGTGCAAAACAGCCTTGCATTTCTGAAGGAAGGGGAAAGCATCACAAAGACCGCCGGGCTCGTAGGCTTTTCAAGCCCGGCTTACTATGGGCAGATTTTCAAACGGTATATGAAATGCACACCCAAAGAATACCGCGACAGCACCGCCAATTAAAATAACGTTAAAAAATAACAAATATCAAAAAATAAAAATTGGGTATTCCATTTTGTTGATAATGTGTTATACTAAGCAAGTGTGGAGACGTACCGAAGTGGCCGTAACGGGGCTGACTCGAAATCAGTTTACCGGTTTTGCGCCGGTACGAGGGTTCGAATCCCTCCGTCTCCGTCTTTTTATAATGTGGGAAACTCCCGTATTTATCGGGGTTTCCCGCTTTTTTATCTCTCAAAATCGTTCGTTTTTCCCCAGAACTCTTGAGAACTATTTTTCTATGATGCTAGAATTGAGTTCAATTGTTCTATTTGTTGTTCTTTTCGGGTGGTACTCACCCAAAACAATAATTTAGATCCCGTTTTGTGATTTTCTTGCAGCCTTTTAACACCCCCTACTATCTCAAAGTATAAATGCTCTGCATTGGCTCTTAAATAGTCTACAAAGGAAAATTTTTGTTTCTCCCATGTTGCCATCCGCGATATCGCCGCCGTCGAGCTTCTCTTTGCCACTGGCATACGGATTTCGGAACTGTGCTCACTGAAAGCAGAGGACGTGATTTTATTTAATAAAATGACACATAAAACCGTCCAGATGATTGACATAGAATTCCATAAAAATGTCCTCTAATGTCGTCTCTGCTCCTAGGCTGCCAACATATTTCAGCTTATAATTTTCTTTCAGCGCTTCCATGCTCTCAAAAATAATATTCCTTCATATGGCTGCCGTTCTTATGCTGATAAACGCTGAACCAGCTTTATTTAGCTCTGAAAGTAGAATGTTCAAAAAAGACCGTAATAAAAGACTGCCGATTACCAAAATACTTGTTCCAAAATGCCTCTGTTTATTATACAATGTATAAGAAAATATCTTCAAGATATTTCTATATACGCTGGATGGGAGGACTTTCAACATGAAGAGAACAAAGGCATTATTGATGACGCTTATCGCGGCGCTCTTCCTCACGGCAGCTCTTCCTGCACTGGATGCCGAGGCTACATCCAAAAAAGTAGGGAAAGCTACCCTTTCTTCCGCAAAAGCTGCGGGCATGAACCAGATCAATGTCAAGTGGAAAAAGGTAAAAAACGCGAAAGGATACCAGCTCATGGTGGCTAAGAATAAAAAGTTCAGCAAGGGCAGGAAATCCTACAAGCTGACCGGCACTTCAAAAGCCGCCACAAAGCTTTCTGCCGGAACAAAGTATTATGTGCGCGTCAGGGCTTATGGGAAGTCCGGTAAAAAGACCGTTTACGGCAAGTGGAGCAAGGTCAGGACTGTAAAGACTGTGAAGAAACACAGCCATCAGTGGAAAGGCACGACGACCAGCAAGCGGGTTCTCGTCTATAGCATGGTTCCGTTCAGCCAGGCTACCGGGCCTAACGGCAGGGGCGACGACGGGTATTCACGTAAGTATCGTTGCATGTGCAGCTCATGTATGGCTAACAATCTTTATGCATCTGATAACCCAAGTCTTGAAACTCACCTTAGAAAAGTTAATTCACCTGGTTGGTTTGAAGAAATATATGATGAAAGAACACTTTGCGTTAAATGTGGAACTGACTTAACAGAAATGAACGACGATGAATTAACAGCTCACGCTGGCAATTGTAAAAGTAACTATTATGATACATGGGTTTTAAAAAATAAAGTATATCATAACTCCACAAGCTACTACACCACGCAAAACACAACAACTTACAGATGCTCCGTCTGCGGCATAGCAAAATAAAACGTTTATAAGCCCTCTTCTCTGCGGGAGGTTTTTTCTTTATGACAGGATGACGGCACCCTCTTTTGGATGCCGTCACTTTATGAAGCTATATCTGATTCTGATTCCGGCAACAGTCATTTTAACAACTCTATAGACGGACAATTTATGGTTAGAAAGGGCATACATTGTCTTTAAAAGAAGATCCTCTTAATATCATTATACATCACAAACACCATCAATGCCATCAAAAGGGTGATACCCACCAGATGTACATACCCTTCCTTCTCCGACGGTATCCTCTTCCT
Source organism: uncultured Dorea sp. (assembly GCA_910586965.1). GTDB lineage: Bacteria > Bacillota > Clostridia > Lachnospirales > Lachnospiraceae > MD308. Next base: position 98,398 of record CAJUMF010000008.1, read on the forward strand.
GCGGACTGCCTCCACTGCCAAAAATACCAGTCTTCCTCCGTCAAGCGCCGGAAGCGGCAAAAGATTCATCACACCTAAGTTTGCTGACAGCAGGATTGCTATATTGAGAAGCTGCACGACAACCATATACACACCATAAGACTTACTCTGCTGATACGTATCATCCACCACACTCACAATCCCTACCGGACCGGACAATTGATCTACTCCTATCTTTCCCGTAACTAACATCCGCAAACTATCAAGAGTGGTACTGATCCAGAATTTCACCTCATACACACCGTACTGAAATGCGGTAAGCACATTGGCCTTTGTGTAAGCTCCTCCTCCGATTCCGAACCTGTAGTAATTTCGTTCCTCATCCATCTTCGGCGTAAGAGTAACGCTTTTTTTCTCGCCGTTATGAAGATAGACAATCTCTGTCTCCTCTCCCTGGTGGAATTGATTGTAAGCGTTGATTTCCCGGAAAACATTGATCTTCTTCCCGTTCATCTTTATGATCCTGTCTCCCTCTTCAATACCTGCCTCATAAGCCGGATAGCCTTCTTCTACCGAGCTGATGACCGGCTTGTCATAGCCCACCATTGCTACGAGTATCACTGCGAACACAAAAGCAAGGATGAAGTTGAACACAGGCCCCGCCGCAATAACTGCAATTCTCGCCCACACAGATTTATTATTAAAATTCGACGGAGAATCGGTAGCTTCCTCATCCTCCCCCATCATACACAAACCTCCAATGGGAAAAAGTTTGATGCAGTAACGCGTCCCCTTATACTCTTTCGAAAACAGGTTCGGTCCCATCCCGATTGCAAATTCTTCCACATCGATTCCATTTTTCTTCGCCAGGGAAAAATGTCCCAGCTCATGGAAGAACACAATAAAACTAAAAATTAAAATTGCAAATATAATACCCAAATCAATCATTACCTCCTGCTGTTAATCCGTTCATAAGTCGCCGCTTCAGTCTCAAGGATTTCCTCAAGCGTCGGCTCCTTGATCATTTTGTGGGCAGACATACAGTCCTCGATGATCTCCGCGATCTCAAGATACTTCGCCTCCCGCTTTAAGAACATGCTGACTGCCAGCTCATTGGCTGCATTAAAAACTGTCGGAAGAGTACCGCCTGCCCTTCCTGCCTCATAGGCCAGCTTCAATCCATAGAATGTATCCATATCCGGCTTTTCAAAATCCAACTTCCCAATCTTCCAGAAATCAATCCTCTCTCCTGGAAGATGCCTTCTCTCTGGATAACAGAGGGCATACTGGATAGGAAGCTTCATATCCGGCGTGCCAAGCTGCGCGATAATGGCACCGTCTACATACTCCACCATAGAATGGATAATACTCTGAGGCTGCACGACCACCTGCACATCGTCCACTTCCACGTCAAACAGCCACTTTGCCTCAATCACCTCAAGACCTTTATTGACCATCGTGGAAGAATCTATCGTAATCTTAGCACCCATCGTCCAGTTGGGGTGCTTTAGCGCATCTTCTACCCGTATTTCTAAAAGCTCCTCCTGCTTCTTCCCCCGAAACGGTCCGCCGGAAGCCGTCAGTAAGATCTTTTTGACCGTCTTTCGGTCATTTCCCTGCAATGACTGGAAGATGGCGCTGTGCTCACTATCCACCGGAAGGATATGAATACCTTTTTCTGCCGCCAGCGGCATGATCAGATGCCCCGCCGTTACCAGTGTCTCTTTATTGGCAAGGGCAATATCCTTCCCTGCTTTTATCGCTTCTATCGTCGGACGTATCCCAATCATACCTACAATAGCAGTTACTAATATTTGTGTTTCTTCCATCGCTGCAATCTCGATAAGTCCCTCCATACCAGATAAAACTTCCGTATCCATATCCGCAACGCTAAGACGCAGCTCCTTTGCCTTCTCCTCAGACCAGACTGCCGCTTTCCTTGGATGAAATTCACGGATCTGCTCTTCCAGCAGAGCAATATTGCTTCCTGCAGCGATTCCCAGAACTTCAAAGTCCGCATTCGAGCGCACAACTTCTAAAGTCTGCGTCCCTATGGAACCCGTAGAGCCCAAGATGGCTATTTTTTTCATATACTATCTCTCCTGTTTTCCTGTTATTTCCTGGTACAGCAAAGAAACAACTGTACTTCATCAATCAGATATTCCCTGCCAGTAATGTTGCCAAATAATAGATTACCGGCGCCGTAAAGATTACACTGTCAAATCGGTCGAGAATCCCGCCATGCCCCGGAATCAGCTTGCCATAATCCTTGATTTCATGATTTCTCTTGACCGCAGACGCCGCCAGATCACCAACCTGGGAAATCATACCGCCTACGCCGCAGATCACCCCATAATGGGTCGGGCTCGCTGATGCGCCGCCCCACTGATTCATCGCAAGGGCAAATATAATTCCAAGAAGCGCCGCCCCGGCGACTCCTCCGATGCCTCCCTCCACCGATTTTTTCGGGCTGAGCTTCGGTGCCATCTTATGTTTCCCGATGAGTACCCCTACACAATAGGCACAAGTATCACATCCCCAGGAACTAAGGAAGATCAGCCACACAACCGTCCCGCCGTCTGTAAGCTCCCTCGTCTGGTAGACATAAGACAACATCACCGCCACATAGAACAGTCCGAAGAAAACCGTCATCACCTGCTCCGCCTTGAACGCCGGGAATGTAAATACATAGACCGCCATCAAAAGCACAAGATACAGGATGGACAGCATCGTCATGTACTCCATATGTCCCGCAAATAGCAGCCCATAGTAAGCCACCACCGCCAGATAACCCGCAAGCCCTAATACTTTATTATGCACGCCCACCACTTTATATAATTCAGACAGCCCGATTAAACTGATAATTCCAAGGACCGCGAACAGTACATTGCCGCCAAGGCCTACTGTAGCGACAAGCACGACGACAAGCACGATCCCACTGAGAAGCCTTGTTCTAAACATCTGTATGTCCCTCCTTCACACCGCCGTAACGCCTGTCTCTGCTGTTGTAGTAATCCACTGCCTTTATCAGCTCCTCCTTCGTAAAGTCCGGCCAATAGACATCGGTAAAATAAAATTCCGTATAAGCAAGCTGCCACAGCAGGAAATTCGACAGGCGAAGTTCACCGCTCGTACGGATCAAAAGATCTGGGTCCGGTATGCCCGACGTATCAAGATACTGTCCAAACAGTCTCTCATCGATACTGCCTGCGTCCACCTTCCCCTCTGCGCAGTCCGCCGCAAGCTTTTTTACGGAACGCACGATCTCATCCCGGCTGCCGTAATTGATGGCTATCTGAAAATTCAGACCACCATTTCCTTTTGTCGCCTCCTCAAGCTCTACAATCCTGTTCCTTATATCCTCATCAAGCCTTGTAATGTCCCCGATCACTCGAATCTTCATATCATTTTTCTTTGCTGTCTTGAGACATGTCTTCATATAATTGCGCAAAAGCTTCATCAGCGCATCCACTTCATCCTGGGGGCGATTCCAGTTCTCCGTCGAGAATGCATAGACTGTCAGGTATTTGATCCCCATGCGCCACGCTTCCTCGCAGATTCTCTCCACATTCTTACTCCCCTGGGCATGACCGTAATTACGGGGCATCCCCTTGGACTTCGCCCACCGCCCATTTCCATCTAAGATAATCGCAACATGCTGCGGAACATTCATAACCAATCTCCTTTTATCCCGGCGGCATCTTAGGAACACCCGCCGCCAGCCCTTATAATCCTACGTATTTCTACATAGAAGGACAGACCCTTTCCTCAAGCGTCTGTCCCCACTCACGCGCCACACCGCGCAAAACTCATGATACTAAACCGTCATAACTTCCTTAGACTTAACCTCTACCGCTTTGTCAACCTCTTTAATAAACTTATCCGTTATCTTCTGAAGCTCATCTTCCATATCTTTGATCTCATCCTCGGACACTTCTGTACCTTTAAGCTTCTTTATCGAGTCATTCCCGTCACGCCGGATATTGCGGATAGCAACCTTGGCAGCTTCACCCTTCTTTTTCACATCTTTCACCAGTTCTTTTCTGCGCTCCTCGGTAAGCTCCGGGAACACCAGACGGATCACTGAACCGTCATTGTTCGGATTGATTCCCAGATCAGAGGTCTGGATCGCCTTTGTGATTGCCTTGATCATGGTCTTATCCCATGGCTGGATCTGGATCATACGTGCTTCAGGGACAGATACGTTGGCAACCTGCTGGATTGGCGTCGGTGTCCCATAATAATCCACCATGATACGGTTGAGCACATTCGGATTCGCACGTCCCGCGCGGATTGCCCCAAATTCTCCGTCAAGGTTCGCCATTGTCTTTGTCATTTTCTCTTCGTAAACCTTCAGTTTCTCATTCATCTTTCTTTCCTCCTTATGATACAGTCACTTTCGTTCCCGTAAATGTCCCTGACATAGTATTTACAATACTGTTCTCTTCATTCAGCCCGAACACCAGCATCGGCATCTTATTCTCCAGACACATGATCGAAGCTGTAAGATCCACAGCCATAAGCTTCTTATCGATAATCTCCTGGATGGATATCTCATCATACTTCTTCGCTTCCGGGTTCATCTTCGGGTCACTGTCATAGATTCCGTCTATAGCCTTGGCAAGAAGCATGGCATCTGCTTCTATCTCGATAGCATGAAGCACCGCACCGGTATCCGTGGAAAAATACGGGTGACCCGTCCCACCGGCAAAAAAGATTACCTTTCCGTCTTCCAGGGCCTTAACAGCCGCATCTTTAGAAAAAAGAGTTGTAAATGCACCGCATACAAATGGCGTAAATACTTCTGTCTCCATTCCCACATACCGGAAAATATCCGACACGTAGATGCAGTTCATCACTGTCGCCAGCATCCCGATCTGGTCCGCTTTCACTCGGTCGATCGTCTCGCTGGTCCGTCCTCTCCAGAAATTGCCGCCGCCGGTTACAATGGCAACCTGAATACCGTCATCCACAAGCGATTTTACCTGCTTCGCGACCCCAATACAAGTCGCCTCATCAAAGCCGGTCTTCTTCTCCCCGGCCAACGCTTCCCCGCTAAGCTTTAATAGTACCCTTTTCATAAGCATTCCCGCTCCTCATTTCTATTGTCGTAGTACGTCACATACTTAAATAAATTATAACACAGGTAAAGTAAAAATGAAACACTAAAAAAGTCTTGACACAAGTACGATTTCGGACTATAATATTCAAGTATGAATTCGGACTTACTTGCCGTCAATTTGAAAAAAAAACAAGAAACAGACAATAAAGGAGAACCAGGAATATGTCCATAAATTTTCCAATCAAACATGCCTTAAAAGAATACAACCGCATCTACAAAGAGACAAACGGCATCTACCATGACATCGCACTGAGCCTCAGGCTGTCCGACAGCGCCTTTGATATCCTGTACGCCATCTGCCAGCTTGGCGACGGCTGCCTCCAGCGGGATATATGCAGCCTGTCCGCCACCAGCAAGCAGACCATCAACTCTTCCATCCGGAAACTGGCGCAGGACGGCTATATCACGCTGAAACACGGAAAAGGGCGCCAGATGCATATTTTCCTGACAGATACAGGGATAGAGCTGGTAAAGGAGCGGATTTTCCCGGTCATTGAAATTGAGAATAAAGTTTTTGACTCCATGGCAGAGGAAGAATCCCGGGAGCTTTTAAGGCTCAGCCGGAAATACATCGAAATACTTGAAAAGAATGCAAAGGAGCTTTTACAATGAAAATACAGTTATCCGATCACTTTACTTATAAAAAACTTATCCGGTTCGTGCTGCCCTCCATCATTATGATGATCTTCACTTCCATCTACGGCGTGGTGGACGGTCTGTTCGTGTCGAATTTCGTGGGGAAGACGGCATTTGCGGCCATCAATCTTATCATGCCCTTCCTTATGGGGCTCAGCGCCCTCGGCTTTATGATCGGCACCGGGGGCAGCGCCATTGTGGCAAAGACGCTGGGCGAGGGAAAGAAAACCAGGGCAAACGAATATTTCTCCATGCTCGTCTGCGTAACTGCCATCGGGGGAATCCTGATTTCCATTGCCGGATGCATCCTGATACGCCCGGTCAGTGAATTCTTAGGCGCCGAAGGAACCCTCGCAGACAACTGCGTATTATATGGAAGAATCCTGTTTCTGTCACTGACGCCCTTTATGCTGCAGAACGTGTTCCAGAGCTTTTTCGTGACGGCGGAAAAGCCCAAGCTCGGTCTATATGTGACCATTGCCGCCGGCTGCACCAACATCGTGCTGGATTTCCTTTTTATCGCCGTTTTTCGGTGGGGGATTGCCGGAGCCGCCATTGCCACTGCCGCCAGCGAGTACATGGGAGGGCTTTTGCCCGTCCTTTATTTCTCCCGAAAAAACAGGAGCCTGTTGCGGCTTGGGAAAACCCGCTTTGACGGGAGAATCCTTTTAAAAACCTGCACCAACGGCTCCTCAGAGCTGATGACCAACCTTTCCATGTCCGTAGTAAACGCGCTGTACAACTTCCAGCTCATCCGGTTCGCCGGGGCAGACGGGGTGGCGGCCTACGGTACGATCATGTATGTGAACTTCATCTTTATCGCCATATTTTTAGGGTACTCCATCGGCAGCGCGCCCATTACCGGATATCACTACGGCGCGGGCAATCACGGGGAGCTAAAAAATCTCTTTAAAAAGAGCCTCACCCTTGTCACTCTCTGGGGGATGGGCCTTGCCCTCGCCGCGCAGCTTTTGGCTTCGCCCCTTGCCAATGTATTCGTGGGGTATGACAGAGAGCTGTTTGCCATGACCAGCCACGGGTTCCGGCTTTACGGGCTGTCATTCCTAATCTGCGGATTTAATATCTACGCCTCCTCCTTCTTCACCGCATTGAGCGACGGCGCGGTGTCGGCGGCGATTTCCTTCCTGCGGACGCTGGTATTCCAATTAGCTGTCGTACTGCTGCTGCCGATGCTCCTTGGGATTGACGGGGTGTGGCTGGCAGTTACGGCGGCGGAAGGGATGACTCTCCTTGTGACGATGACATTTTTTGTCCGGAAACGTGAGCGGTACCATTACGCTTAAGCAAATGTGCATGTACGCCGGCCCGCTGCCCGCAAGAATCACACAGAAAAGCTCCTCACCTGCAAGAACCGCAATTCTCACAGGTAAGGAGCTGAAATGCAAACCTCTTATTCCTACTTCACCGCAAACTCAACCCCGTTCACCGTTATCTTCGCGATATCATCCACATCCACCAGCCGGTTGAACACGGTCTTATAGTACGTTCCCGCCCCAAGCTGATAGCTGCTGTTCTCCACATTTTTCTCCTTGTCGCAGACAACATAACTCTCCTGATTCTTATACTCCACCGCGATAGAATCCAGATAGTACGGATCCTGCGCCTCTTCCTTGGAAAGCCCCATTCCCTTCGACATGTCAACGCTCAGCGCAATGGGTGAATACTCCAGATATCCCTTATCGCCCATATCAATCTTTCGTACCGGAACCGGTTTTTTCGAAGTCAGCCTGATGCGCTCTGTCTTTGTCTTCGTCTCCTCCGTCAGCTCCTTCCTGGTGCAGGGGTACGTCTCAAGCAAAAGCTCCGGCACATCCCCGTCCTTTAAAGGCTCGCTCCACAGCATGTAGGAATAGCAGTAAAGCTTGTCATCCGTACTCTTCTTCATATCTATATAAGTATTCTCCCCGGCGAACGCTCCGTTTTTCGTCTCGCAGTTAAAGTAAAAATCCGAATCATCCGTAAAATTCGCGCCCTTCGTAAGGTTCGTCTCCGCATCCCCCGCAAGGGCTGTGACCCCGCCTTCCCTCTCCAGGGTAAAATACATCATCGCGCCGTTCCTGTCATAGACAAAACTGTTTACCGTAAGGGTGTGGCTGCCGATTTTCTTCACGACAGGCTCCTCCGACACATAAGCGCCGATTGTCTCTTCCGCCATCTCCTCGTCCACCGGAACATACTCCCTGGAAGGCAGCGTCACCGTAACCTTGGCGTCCTTCCCCTCTTTTCCTGTGTCGACCTCGCGCTTTAAGACGCCGTTAGACTCCCTCGTCTCATTGCCGAACATTGCCTGGAAAAATTCTGTCTTTGAGGATGCGTACACCACGCCCGGGACGAAAAGGCACACCGCCGCGACAGCCGCCGCGATTCTCCGCGCGCTCCCCGCCTTCCTCCGGCGGACATTCCTCTTTTCAAGCTGCTTGTACGTCTCCTGGATCCTCGTCTCCACCACATCCGAAATCTGGATATCTTTATTTAAAATATCTTTCATCTCTTTTTCTGTTTTCTTCATAAATATACGCCTCCTTTAACAGCAAAGTGCCTGTTTTAACTTCTTTCTGCCTCTCATGAGCTTGCTTTTCACCGTATTCTCATTCATATCGAGAATCTGCGCCACTTCCTTCGTGCTAAAGCCTTCCCCGTAGTGCAGAAGGAAAATCGGCCGCACGTCCTCGGAAAGCTCTGAGAGCAGCTCGTAAAACTCCCGGTCGTCAGACGGAGTATAACCTTCCCGCTCCTCCTCCCAGCCGGCTTTCACAAAATGCCTCTGCTGCCTTAACAGGTCGTTACAATGATTCATCAGAATACGGGTAATCCATGTCTTAAAGTAAGCTGATTTTTTTAAGTTTCCAATGTGTTCATAAGCTGACAGTATCGTGTCCTGCATCACATCCGCGATATCTTCCTCGCTCTTTAAGTAACTCTTCGCCACCTTGTAAAGCGCCGTCTTGTGCATCTCCATCAACTCCACAAATGCATCCGTATCGCCCTTTTGTGCTTTTTTCACCAGTAACAGCTCCATGAACTTCACCTCCCCTTTTTCATTTCGTTTTTGTTTTACACCTATTAGACTGAATTACCCTGTGTTTGGTTGCATGTATTGAAAAATATTTATGATTATAACACTGATACTTTTGCTGGGATAAATCATGCAATTTCAAATTGCGATTTTCCAGTATGTCAAACTGTAATCTCTACTCCAAAGTCAAAATGTATTTATAGACATCTGAAATGTTTTTGCCTATATACATACTATTATAACTTTTAAAGTCATCCTTTGTCGTTGTTCCAGTTAGTACAGCAGCAAATTTAACCTTTGCGTTTTCCGCCGTCCTGGCATCAACCAGACTATCTCCGACATAAAGCACCTCTTCATTCATTGCTCCTAAATCCTCAATAACCGAAAGTAATCCCTCGGGATCAGGTTTCTCTGTTTTTACATCATCACCTCCGGCATAAAGTTCGGTATTAGAAACCATAACACTATCGGCTTTTTCCTTAAACAGTGCAATAAATTGCTCTGCCTCATATAGATTATCATTTGATGTTAATGCAATACCATTTGTAGAATCTCCTAATGTATAATCAAAATCGAAAATGATTGCTTTTAGCACAGAATATACCTCCGCAAATCTGATTTTTCCAAGTTCCTTATAAAGTTCCGGTTCGTTCAGTCCATTACCGCTCTATCCCAGATAGTCAGCTGCTTTTCTTTCAGCGATTTTATTTTTCTTTCTGTAATTTTATCATTTTCTGAAATTTTCCCGCATAAAAGCGGAGAATTAACATCATATAATTTACAGTTTTGGGAAACACTTTCCCGGCTATCGTTTGCATAACAATACCTACATCCATTTCTGCATGTATTGTATGTACCTATTTCAACACTTTCCATACAGCCGCACTCTTTCCTTTGATTCTTATCTTTATCCGCCTGAATTTTACAATCAATAATCTTTTCAATTAATTCTTTGTCAATACAGCAATTATGTTCTATTCCGCAGGATGACAAATCAACAGTTTCTGCACATGACGCAACTTTGATATTATGGTTTCTTGCAATTAATGCAATTTCTTTCCCAAACGAAACCAACTCATCTCCTGTCAGGAAAAAAGGATTTAATGCCTTCATGTTTCTTTTGTTTTTAACATAGATATCCACGAAACTTATAACACATTTGGATGTATATCCATGCAGTTCCTTTGCGATTTGTTCAAATGCTTTTAAGTGGTATTCCACATCATATTTATCGGTAAAGATAATCGGGTCGTATCTCCATATCACCTTTTCTTTCCCGATTTTATGCGACAATATTTGAAATATTGGTATCATTGATTTCTTCTTATGCGGAACGTTGCGTTCGATGTCATTTCCATAACTCGTAAGTGTAAATTGAAAGTAATATTTATAATTATCCAGCTCATCTAACCTTGAAAACATCGGTTCAGGATTTTTTGTCCAGAAAACGATACAGTCTATAACTTCCGGCGACAAAATGATTTTACTGATCTGATGTGCATTCATCGGATTGCGGACATATGCATATCCTTCCTTTATCCGATTCAAAAACCATTCCGAATAATAATTTGGGATATCTGTCCTGCGGCTGACACTTAAAATCACTGTATCACTTCCTTTCACACTTAATTTTCTTTAGGTAATTGCGAAATTCAGGTGTTTACCGGGGGCATTGTGCAGCTTGTATATTCCAACACAGACACGCTCCCGCATATAATGGTGAGATTGAATTGCTGTAACGACATCAAAACAATTTTCATATTGAACAGAATCGGAAGTTGTGCAGATATATTTTACCGGGCGATTTTCCAATTTAAGTTTTGCCTGTTCAAGCATTTTCTCCGAAGGGTCAACAAGCACAAAATGAACCGCCGGAAATTTCTGAAATGCCTGTTCCTGTAAAGTACCTGTCCCGCACCCTAAGTCCAGCCAATATATTTCATCAAAATCACATTGCTCTATCACGTCTAATGTCTGGCGATAAAATTCTGAATAGTATGGTATCGTCTGACTGATTTTGTACTCTCTACAACTTCCTGATATATTTGAATTTTTCTATTTCATTTTTTCCTGACACTCACTACATTCTCTATCGTGAATGGAAATAATACCACTGCATTTAGGACAAGTATATTTTTCTTTCTGTTGTTCCATGAAACAATCCAAACCATATTTTTGAACAAAACAACTATTTTCTATTAGGCTTGCCTGATACCGCTTGTTATAGCTTTTTTCAAGATTTCTAATCAACTTGAATGGATATTCAGAACATTCAAAGCAATAGCTTAAAGCTTTTTCTTTGATACAGTCTTTGATTTTACATTCGCGGCAATGCTCAGGCTTTCCTTTATCACTATTCAAACAACCGGCACAAGGTTTTCTGTGGTAACAATGCTTATAGCAAACTTTGCAATTCATACCGCAAGGAGCAAACATACTTATATCAATATTTTCTTTTGGCATTTTCATAAGTTCCAGCCCCTTTCTGTCAATTCCGATTTTCCAGTATGTCAAATCCAGATTCATCCTAATGCCGAACAAAAATTATCTTCCTGATTTTTTGATTTATGTATTGTGTGACAGCGGCAATCATCAGCAAAGAAATATAAACTCCGCACATAATCAAAAATATGGCGGTAAAACCTGTCTCATCGACCTCGAATATGCCATATACAAATGTTCCTCTGCATATTCCAACGATATAATCAAAAAAGAGATATATCATTACAGGTATTGGTGTGAGCAGCATTTTCTTAACATTATTGACATCATCAATAAAAACCATATAATAAACCAAAAATACCAATGGATTTACTAAATGCAAAAAGAAGAAAGCACCATGAAAATTAAAGTGTCCAACACATGATACAATACAAACAAGCAGTATCGTCACAAGCCACATATGATAAATAATGCCCGGAATTTTTTTCATTTTCCTCAACACGTTTATTCCTGTGAGAAGTAATAAAATACCGATAAATGAGTTAGAAATACAGGTTAATTCAATTGCATATTCTGGAATAGGTATGTATCCGATCAGAACACTTCCGCAAAAAAGAATACCTAGAGCTATACTTGTATATGCTTTTATATTCCTCTCCATTTTTCTCCTCAATCTATTTACTTAAAGCATTGCCAAAGTTGTTCCAAAGCTGAAATAGCGCCTTAGAACAGCTTTGGAGACTTCCTGATAAACATTTCAACAAGCAATTCCTCCGTTTTTCTAAACAAGTCATATGTCCTGTATTCATCATAATGCAATTCATCACTATTGTCGAGTTCTTCAAGTTCTCTTGCTATCTTACCCAAATTCATCTTCTCAACAAACTTTAAATTATTGTTAAAATTTCCTTCGCACATCGCTGCATATATTATCTTCAAATTATATTCTACACATTGAACTTGTTGAATTAACTCGCTATGTATAAGCTTAAACTGATTTCTATACATTCATTCCCTTTTGCCATTTTTCTTCATGTAGTGTACGCTTTTGCAAATTCACATTTATCGTTTCCCTGTCTTAATAAATTCTATCAGCCTTTCCACATCGTCAAAATCATCATAATCGCCAACAATTCCCTCCCGATGATACAGGATTCCTCTCTTTTCATTTTCTTCAAGGCAGTCAAGAAGACTTTCTATCCCATATCTTTTTATAAACAGCGTAAAACCATATGGCTTGATTTTGTTCAGTAATCCGCTTTTACAATTCATTTCACAAGCATAACAGCCGGGGAGTTCCTTTTCCATGGAGCATCTTCTGTTTTCGCATTGAGTGTAGTCAGGACAGTTCTCCGAATTACAGCCATTGCATTTTTCATTTTCCGAACACAAGCAGCAGGCAAGCCCACACCTTGCGATTCCTAATTCCCGTTTCATTCTTTACCCTCCTCAACTCTCGATTTTCCAGTGTGACAAACTGAGACTTATCTACTTCGATACGGTTGCCTTAATCGCACCCAGACTGTGGATTCGTACAACACGGTTATTGTCCGTTTCTGATATTTTTTGCAGTTGCTGCAAATAAGGCCTGACGAACTCCGGTCTGCGCTTACCGAGAACACGGAAGATTTCCGGCGCCTCCATCCTTACCTTGTCATCCGCATCATACAGCAGTTTTTCAAATATCGGCATATAATTCTCATAAATGCCGGGAGTGTTCGTGGCGATGTTTTCTGATGCCCAGATAAAACTCAGCCTGACCTTCGCCTCCTCATCAGATGCAAAGCAAAACAGGCCTGTCCAATACGGTTCAATTATATGATAGCTGCCGCGTCCGATTCTGCCGAAGGCGTTGACCGAACGCTCCCGCAAAAGCGGTATCGGGCTGTCACAGAAAGAAACGATTACCGGAACCGCGTCCTGCACTGACAGAGGGTAGGCAAGACCAATCTCACCAAGCAGCCAGAGCGCCTTTGCCTGTATTTTCACCGATTCATGGGTAAGAAGAGATGAAACATACGGAATGCTCTCTTTCCATTTACTCCTGTCATCTGTCAATTTTCCAAGTTCTTTATAAAGTTCCGATTCGTTCAATCCATTACCTCCCCTAATTCCGATTTTTCATCTTCTTATCTTTCACCAACGGTAACGCTGACTTCATCGCCGTCAGACTTTTTAAGCTGATTGCGAATAGATTTCAATATCCCAATGATATAGCAAATACTTCCATCAGGATTTTTCACACCCATATTGACAACACTTCCATCATACGGAATCCCATCGAATGTCACATGAACTTTCACTCTGCCTCTGCCAAATTCTTTGCGGATGTCATATGGAAATTCAATATATGCCCCGCCATTTTCTGGTGTAACATGAATGATAGATTTGAATTCATATACATTTTCAGCCATCTTAGTCCTCCCTGCAAATCCAGGTTTTACACTCTCTGCAACTTCCCGATATATTTGAATTTGAGGTTCTCCTGCCTAATTATAGATTCGCCAAAAACTCTCCTATGCAGTAATTCACAAAATTAGGATTATCAACATTAGAATTATGTGCTGCATTGGGAATCCAGGTAATCTTTATGTCCGTTCTTTTTGACCATTCTTTATTATATTGTTTTACTTTTCCTGTATTATCCTTTTCTCCTACTAATATTAACAACGGACAAGGTATTTGTAATTCCCTGTTATCTTCTAAAAATCCCGCATAGCCAATTCCCATCAAATGACAGAGTTCTGCTTTTTCATAATCACTAACCATTTCAAGCATATTATCTCGTCCTGCTTTTGTAACAGCATTTTGTCTTGCCATTGATGCTTTAAGCATTTTTTCTGAAAATGGTTTGCATATCCATTCAATCTGTTTTAACCACCAAATGTCTGATTTGGAATAATAATTACCGAATGGCGTTGAATCGATTGACACAAATCCTATTACCATTTCAGGATACCTTGAAATAAAAGACTGTGCAATAAAACCACCTATTGATTGTCCAATCAATACAACTTCTTTTATTTGCAATTTATTCAATATTTGTAACATCACGACAACTGCATCCTCATACGAAAAATTTGAATATGGTCTTGATTTTCCATGTGCAGGTGCATCCCATGCTATCACATTATATTTGTCACTTAAAAATTCAATTTGCTTATCAAACATTGCATGATTTGCAGTTAATCCATGTAAAAGAAAAACTGTCCTCCTGGCAAAATCAATATTGGTATACCAATAATATACAGACCCATTTTTACATTCTAATATCGCTTGTTGCATATTTTTATATCTCACCACCAAATTCCGATTGTGATTTGATGATTTTTAAGGGAAATATTAGCTGTTATATTTTGTTATTAAAATCTCCGCTAACCCTTGAAAACACTAAGTTTATCGCAGGTGAGCTTTCCCTTATCGTTTCCCTTGTGTTATATCTTCCCACAGGGCATTACGAACCCTGATAAGGGAAAAAATGAGGGAAACAAAATCACATAAAACATTATAACACAAAATATACGGGAATTGGTAAACTGATTGAAATGCTTTCAAAAAATCAATGAAAAGAGGACAGATAAAATGAATATGATTTACGCAACATACAATATCCACCATAACAGCATTGACGTATACACTTATGCAGGCTACTTTTTACGGATAGACTGCAATAAAGCGGAAGAAGGATTAAAAACTACCCCTTGCTCTGAATGTGCCTTAAATGCTCTGGCAATAGACGAACCGCTTGAATACGCAAGGCTCTATCTTGATGGAAATATGCAGATGTGGGTGGATGCGGAAGATTCATTGGAATTGTGGTAATTTTTATAATTACTATATCAATATTTGCATAGTGTAGCTTTTTAATGAACAAATTGAAACAAATTAACTGAACCGATAACTGCTAATTATATATGTTATCGGTTCAGCTTTTTCTAAATTAACACTTATGACAAGAGGTAATAAAACCGTTCATATTTTTATTTGGGAAATGTTACAATAACCGTCGTGCCTTTTCCGACATGACTTTTTACATCAACTTTAGCATTATGGATTTTAGCGGCGTGTTTCACAATAGAAAGCCCAAGCCCGGTTCCCCCTACTGCCTTAGAATGGCTCTTATCAACACGATAGAAACGCTCAAAAATCCGCTCTTGATGTTCGGGTGCAATTCCTATCCCTGTGTCCTCCACTGATAAAACTACCATGCCGTTTTCATTCTGTATGTTCACCATTACTTTTCCATTTTCATGGTTATACTTAATCGCATTGTCACAAAGATTATAAATCACACTGTATAAAAGCTGGGGTATGCCGTTAAGGGGAGCCGGAACGCCGGAAAGCTCCAATGCAACACATACGGTATCTGCCTGTGGCTCTAAGCTCTGTACCGCCTTTTCTGCCAATGTGTATAAGTCGATATTTTCCCTCTGCATATCGTCCGCACCTTCGTCAAGGTGCGAAAGACTGATAATGTCCTCTACAAGCCGTATCATTCGTCCGGCTTCATCATAAATCTTTCCGGCAAAGGGTATTTTATCATTCTCCTTTACCATATCGTTTTTCAAAAGCTCCGCATACCCGGAAATGGAGTGAAGCGGGGTTTTTAATTCATGGGACACATTAGCGGTAAATTCGCGCCGTATCTGTTCCGCTTTTTCTTTTTCTGTCACATTGAAAAAGAAAAGCGCGGCTCCTTTCACAATGTTTTCAGAAGTGATCGGGTTAGCGTCAATTTGATAGCTTTCTCCATGTAGCCGGATAATGTTTTCGCCCCGTTCTCCGTGCAAGGCTTTCGTAAGGATTTCCTGCAATTCAAGATTACGGCATAAGGACAGCATATCAGAACCGATACAGTCTGTGTCAGCGTCCAACAGTTTTCTTGCCGCAGGGTTTATACTGATAATTTTCCCTTTTTGATTTAAGAGAATCATGCCCTCATTCATGCTGCCGATAATCGTATTTA